>CALJKV010000046.1 GCA_937974245.1 uncultured Chloroflexota bacterium
TGTCCATTCCCTCAGTTTATTCTGGCTGCCGCTACTTTTCAAATGGCTTCTTAGAAGATGTTTAATCTGCGCCAAAACACATTCCCCCATCCCCCGACTCCAAACACGACTTCCTGAACTCTAAATCTGCTGGCAAGGCTGTTTCGCCCGTTTTGGGGGAAGCATGGCGGCCCTGCGCGGCCCTGCGCGGCCTGACCGCCGGACTTGGCCTGCCAGTGACCAGCGGCTAGAGGCCAATAGCCGGAAATAATTACTGAACAAATGTTCTAACAAAAATACACCCTTTTTTCCCGCAACTATGTTATCGTAATTGTGTAAGTCCCTTTCCACTTTCGACTAAGGACTCGGCACTTTCAACTGCCTTCGACCCATGCCCAGCACTCAAGACTCAGTACTGTTTTTCCACTTTGGCCTCAATACCCGGGACTCAGCGCTGTTTTGCAGCAACCACGCGCATTTTGCAGCACAGGAACACCACCACTCACGGGAGGATTGCGGCAATCGCAGCAATTGCAGCAGCATTTATTTTGCTGCAATCCCCGTCAGTTGTCGCCCGGAGTCTGTCTTCCCGATCAGTAGCCGACGTTCTCAATCCCCTTGAGGTTTAAGAACTGGCGCACATCATCCGGCCCGGCGATTTCCCGCTCAAATTCTTCAGCAATCCGCCGCATCCGTTCTACCAACTGCTGGTTTGTCGCCAGCGTCTTGCGTTTCACCAACAGGTTATCTTCCAGCCCGACCCGCACATGTCCCCCCATGAACATAGCCGCCGTCGCCAGTTCAAACTCCTTCGGGTAGCCCACGCCAATCACCGACCAGTTATAATTTTCGCGCCCGATCACTCGGTCTGCTGTCGTGACCATCGTCACCAGGTCAGGGATCGTTGCCTGAATGCCCCCCAGCACCCCCAGCACGAACTGTAACCAGATGGGGGTCTGGATAACACCGGCTTCGATCAGGTGCGCCATGTTATAGATGTGGCCGACATCATACAGTTCAAATTCCGGGCGCGTCCCGGCGGCGTTCATGAAGTCCAGGTAGGTGCGAATCCCTAGGAATGTGTTCTTGAAAATATAGTCCTCGGAGTTTCTGAGATACTCCTCTTCCCAGTCAAAACGGTAGTCCTCAGATTTGAGGTGGCGCATCGCCTGGTACAGGGCGAAGTTGATCGATCCCATATTGCAGGTCGCCAGTTCCGGTTTCCATGTCGGGACAACCCGTACCCGCTGTTCAGGCGTCATCTGGAAGCCGCCCCCTGTGGTGGTACAAATGACCACATTCGAGCGTTCTTTAATCCGGGTGAGGATTTCTCCAAAGATCTCCATGTCTCCGGTGGGCATCCCGTTGTGTGGGTCGCGGGCATGGATGTGGACAACCGCAGCGCCAGCCTCCACACAGGCAACTGCATCATTGGCGATTTCTTCTGGTGTAATCGGAATGAATTTTGATTGAGAAGGGACGGTAGCTGCGCCAGTCAGGGCCGCAGTGATGATGAGCTTGTTCACGAGGTTTCTCCAGAACGCATAAATTCATGGATGAGTTTGCCCCGTTTTAATGGAGTCTGCAAGTGATGGTTTTTCAGGATGAGCCTATAGGAGCGGACGGAGGCTGGATACAGCAAAGCCGGGTAAAACTTGATGAAAAGCTACCCGGCTTCGTGAACGAAATACACCACCGATGAACTATTTCAGACACAACGCTCTGCGAAAAGCCAACCTCATCCACCCGCCAGCGCGCCGATAATGCGAAACGGTTGTTTCCCCTCGGCAACTTCAACTGGCACAGCTGCATCCGCCGGCTCGTGAGAAAGGTCTTCTCCGCAAGCAAAATAGCGGATGAAAGGCCGGCGCTCTTTGGTCACCGTATCCCGGATGGTACCGCGAAGCATAGGATAGGCCGTCTCCAATGCATCCAGGATGGCACGCTGTGTCACCGGTTCCTCGACCATCAGATCAACGGGGCCGGTCACCTGAGCCAGCGTTCGTAGGTGTGTGGGCAGAGTCACCTTAATCATGGCAGAAATTGCACTTCGACTGACAGTACAGGCGGGAGGTCATGGACAATCGGCATCCAGTTATCGCCTGAATCGGCGGACACATAGACTTGTCCGCCGGTAGTGCCAAAATAGACGCCGCAGGAGTCCAGCGTGTCAACCGCCAGCGCATTGCGCAACACATTTACATAGCAGTGACTTTGCGGTAGTCCTTTGGTCAGCGCCTCCCAGTCGCCGCCTCCCGACCGGCTGCGGTAGACACGCAGTTTGCCATCAGGTGGATAATGATGCGAGTCACTTGTGATCGGCACCACATAAATCGTCTCCGGTTCATGTGTATGAACGGCGATTGGAAAGCCAAAATCGCTGGGCAGGTTGCCACTCACTTCTCGCCACAAGTCCCCGCCATTGTCCGAACGCATCACGTCCCAGTGTTTTTGCATGAACAGGGTATTGGGTCGCGAAGGGTGCATGGCGATGCTATGTACACAGTGCCCCACCTCGGCAGTGGCATCCGGCAGCTCGAATTCTGACTTCAGCCCTTGATTGACGGGTCGCCAGGATGCGCCGCCATCATCCGTTCGGAAAGCACCTGCGGCGGAAATCGCCACAAATATCCGGTTGGGATCATCAGGGCTTAAGATGATGGTATGCAGGCACATGCCACCAGCGCCAGGTTGCCACAGATTACCCTTCGCGCTCCGTAGGCCGGGTAGTTCCCGCCATGTTTTGCCGCCATCGTTCGTATGAAACAGCGCGGCATCCTCAACGCCGGCATAAACTGAGTCCGGATTGGTTGGCGAGGGTTCCAGATGCCAGACGCGCTTGAACTCCCATGGATGCTGTGTGCCATCATACCATTGGTGCGTCCCTGGTGTGCCGTCGTAAGGAAATTCATTACTGACAGGCTCCCATGTTTTTCCGGCGTCATCGGAACGCTGGATAACCTGCCCAAACCAGCCGCTGGATTGCGATGCGTACAACCGTGCTGGGTCGGCTGGCGTCCCGGTGATGTGATAAATCTCCCATCCGGGAAAGTGCGGCCCTTCCACCGTCCAATCTTTGCGCTGCTCGTTCGAACGCAGAACGAACGCGCCTTTGCGTGTGCCAACAAGAACACGGACTTCGCTCATACTTGCACTCCTTGAATTCTCCCTCATGTTGTATCAAGGATAGAACCTTTGTTCTTTTGAGTCAAGGGGTACGGAAGAATTGGAGGAGACCAGTCCTTAGATCCGGTGGCTGAGAGAAGCTAGTTAAAGCGAAGTGACCTTCTAAGCTGCACTTGACAATGCGGAACCCAAATTGCTGCCTTGAAGGTGCAGTATAAGCAGCCCACAGAGCCTATCAGGAAAATGAAATGGGGCGAATTTTTCGCCCCATAGGTTTCTTCCCATCGTATTCTGGTTAATCAGTCGCCCACACCCGATTTAACTGCTTTGAGGGTTCGGTCATCCTTTACTATCGGTTGGTTACGGTCGAGCGACTTGCCCCGCAGCCTCAAGCTGTTGCTTACGACAAAGACGCTGCTGAAGGCCATAGCCCCTGCCGCGAGCATGGGGACGAGCAGTCCCAGCATGGCGACCGGGATAAGAATGATGTTGTAGATGAATGCCCAGAACAGATTCTGGTAAATCGTCCGCATGGTAGCTTTACTCAGACCGATCGCCCGCACCACGCCGCGCAAGTCACCGCTCATCAATGTCAGATCGGAGGCTTCCATCGCAATGTCCGTGCCCGTACCGATCGCTATCCCGACATCAGCCTGTGCCAGGGCAGGGGCGTCGTTGATACCATCACCCACCATCGCCACCCGTTTGCCTTCAGCCTGTAACTCTTTCACCGCATCGGCCTTTTGACCGGGCAGTACATCGGCCAGAAAACGCTTGATGCCGGCCTCATCCGCGATTGCCTGAGCAGTAAGTCGGTTATCGCCGGTAATCATCACCACATCCAGCCCCTGGGCTTGTAGTGCCGCCACTGCTTCCCGTGAGCCTTCCTTAATCGTATCGGCGATACCCAGCACGCCCGCTGCTTCACCGTCTATAATGACTACGACAGCTGTACGCCCCTGCGCCTGTATCGCTTCGATACGCTCCTGGTGTGCGCTTAACATGATACCCTGTTCGGCGATATAGGCCGGACTGCCGATAACGATCTGTTTGCCTTCCACCGTTGCGCGAATGCCGCGCCCGGATTCCGACTCGAAACCTTCCGGTTGACCGACTGAATGCCCGGCAACCTGAGCAGCCTGTACTACCGCCTGTCCTAGTGGGTGTTCGCTCCCCCGTTCGGCGCTGGCTGCCAGGCGCAGCAGATCATCTGTGGAAACTCCGTTCAGCGACACGACATCGGTCACACTCGGCTCACCGCGAGTAATCGTCCCGGTCTTATCCAGGGCGATTGCATGCAACCGGTGGGCATTTTCCAGCGATTCACTGTTCTTGAAGAGGATACCCAGTGCCGCGCCTTTGCCAGTGCCAACCATAATGGCCGTAGGTGTCGCCAGTCCCAAGGCGCACGGACAGGCAATCACCAGCACAGCCACTGCATGAACCATCGCCTGGGTGAACCCGACCTGTCCGATCACCAACCAACCCAGGAATGTCAACGCTGCCAGCGTAATCACGACTGGCACGAAAACCCCGGAAACCTGGTCAGCGACTCGCTGGATTGGCGCTTTGGAACCCTGTGCCTGCTCAACCAACCGGATAATCTGGGCCAGGGCTGTCTGTGCGCCAACTTTTGTGGCTTCAACCACCAACCGACCCTGTTTATTGACCGTTGCGCCGATGACTTCGCTGCCCGTTTGCTTGTTCACTGGCAGACTTTCGCCCGTTAGCATGGATTCATCCACTGCCGAGCGCCCCTCAATCACCACCCCATCTACGGGAATACGTTCGCCAGGCTTGACCACCAGGACGTCACCCGCGATAACCGAGTCAATTGCGACCTGGACTTCCTCACCGTCGCGCAATAATGTGGCGGTCTTAGGTGCCAATCCCATCAGCGCCTTGATTGCCTCGCTGGTACGGCCTTTGGCGCGTGCCTCCAGCAGTTTACCCAGCGTAATCAACGTTAAGATCACCGCCGAAGTTTCAAAATACACGTGGTCACCAATGCCGGAAATGCCCAGCAGGATTCCAATCAACACAGCAATACTGTAGATGTAGGCCGCTAACGACCCCATAGCAATCAGCGTATCCATGTTGGTTGTACGGTTGCGGGCCGCCTTATATGCGCCGACCATATACTGCTTGCCAACAATGATCTGCACTGGTGTCGCCAGCAGGAAAAATACAAACGGCCAGCCTGCCCACAGCAACCAGGCCAGAGCCGGATTCACGGTTTCCATTCCAGTCATGGTGGTATGTCCGGTGGGCAGACTCGCCATCACCACATCGCGCGCCATGCTAATCAGGAACAGAGGCAGGGTGAACGCTGCGCCCGTAAGTACCAGGCGTTTTTGCCGGTCAATCTCAGCTTGCCGTGCCGCTCGCTCGACATCCTCCGGGGCTTCGACATTCGTCAGGTCAAGCACGCCGTACCCGGCTTTTTCAACCGCTGCTACCAGGTCTGATCGGCGCACACTGCCCGGCATGTACGTCACCGTCGCTTTTTCGGTGGCGAGGTTGACATTGACGCTTAGAATGCCGGACTGCTTGGTGATAGCGCGTTCGACATTGCGAACGCAGCTGGCACATGTCATTCCGGTAATCGGGAGTTCGATGCTGGCCTGAGCGACGCCATAACCGGCTTTGCTCACCCGTTCGATTAACGCGCTGACATCGGTTGTCGCCGGATCATAGCTTACATGAGCGCGTTCGGTAGCGTAGTTCACCGTCGCTTCGCCTACACCATCGGTTTTACTGAGTGTTCGCTCTACCGTGCGGGCGCAGTTGGCGCATGTCATCCCGGTGATGGGTAAATCAATTTGTTGAGTTGTCATTAAACCCTCCTTCAGGTGTATGACCTGTTATGGCGCCGCTCGAACGCAGCCAGAATCCAAGTCCAGTTGCCCAAATTAAAGCGGCGAGTGGCAATAGAATTACACTGATGAACAACTGCAAATAGCCCATAAGCGCATTATCTCGTAACTGGGGATTTACCGCGCCCATGACGGCAAGAAAGATTGTACTGGAAAATAAGACGCCGCTGCTTACACCTGACAAGGCGACGAATTTTGGAAGCCACGCATCTTTGATCGCCTGCCAATTCGCTAAGGCTAACCAGATGCCAACAGCGGCGAAAAGGGACTGACCCACAGCAGCATCCGTTGAAAATAAATCCCATGTTCGGACGGCTGTTGCCAGGATTCCAAGCGAAATGGCAATCGCAAGAGACACAAGTACAAGCAGTATTGGCATCCGGGAATGTTTTTGCCTATGCCGGAAATATAGCACTAGAAAAATCAGCAGGGGGACGAGGGGGGCAAAGAAAATGCCACATACCGAAAACGGAAGGAAGAGATTTTCCTCAAAGCTCCAGGCTTCTCGTGTCAGTTCCGCGAGAATCACAGAAAGCAAAGCCAGCAATAGTACCAAAGCGCTTATGAGACTGAGCTTGCCAAGTGCGGCATTGTTCATAGTCAGCTATTCAACAAATCAAATATGCGGGCGATTTCCTGGGTGGCAGTCTCCGGGTCTTCCTCCATCTGGTAGCGTGCGGGGTTGACCAGGTAGCACTCGAAGCGGTGCGTAATCAGGTTCATCATGCCATTTTCAATCGTCCGCGCCCGGATTACCCGCTCTTCACACGTGCCTTCGTCGGCCTCAATCATGCGTTCCAGGCCGGTAAGCTGCCCTTGAATGCGGCGGATGCGATGTAAGGTCTTGGTGAGTGTACGCTCTGCCGTGCGGGCGCAGTTGGCACATGTCATCCCGGTGATGGGTAAATCAATTTGTTGAGTTGTCATACCTGTCCATTCTCCAATTCCTGCGGCTACAGTATTACTCCGCCGTCGCTTTGTATCCTGCCTGTTGAACCGCATTTATAATCTGAACTTCACCCGTTTTCTTCTCGTCGTACTCTACATCAACAATCTGGCGAGCATAATTGGTGCTGGCAGTCTTCACTCCGGGCAGATCTTCAATCGCGCCGTCTACCGTCATCGCACAACCTACACAATGCATTCCCTGAATCTGAAATCGCTTCTTCACCATACTATGACTATGCTCCTTCCGCTTTTACTCTGATCGTTCCGCTGTACATGCCCATACTGCACGTGAAAAACAGATAGCCCTCAGATTGTGGTGGCAGGTCAATGATTTCTTCTCCACTGATCGGCAGGATGCGCTGGATGCTCAGACTGGGGATGGTAAAGGCCAACGCGCAGCCATACGTGTTTTCCGAAATCATACGCAGGCGTATTGGCTTGTCGTCTGTGACGGTCCAGTAATTGGGTGAATACCCTCTGTCACTGACCTCAATGGTGAGTTCCTGTATCCCGTCCACGATCTGGGGCTGCGATGTGTAAGGGGAACTGACTGCAAACAGAGATGCCCACACCCGCTCTGGCGCTAAAGGTGACCCCAGCAAATTGAGGCCCGTGTTAAGGGAAACCAGGCTGAGTACGAGGATCAGCCCGGCTGTTGCTACGGCAAATCCTTTTTGAAACTGACCGCGCAACCGGGTTGCCAGGAAACCCAGTACCAGAAATGTTGGGGAGGTGCCAAGTACGAAAATAAACATCACCAAGGCGCCGAGTGCCGGGTTGCCTGTGCTGATTGCCAATACTTCCATCGCCTGAGTTGTGCCGCACGGGATCAGCACCGTCATGAAACCTAGGAAAGCGGGCGTAAATACACTCTGGCTTTTAGCCTGGTTGCGAACCAATCGTGTAAGCGCCTTAGGCGGCTGGATAACGAAATACCGAAAAATCGGGTGAACGTTAAACATATTGAGGGCGGTTGCCATCATGAACAGCCCAACACCGATCTGCATGATACCTTGTATCGTAGGTGTGATCTGTACCGCCGCGCCCAGCATACCTAACAAGAAACCGAGCAGCGTATATGCCAGCAGTTTCGCAGCCAGGAAATACACTACCGGCCATACGTCTTTTGCCATCTGAATACCAGTTATAGGCTGTGGCTTATTTTTATGATTCTTCCGCTTTTTTGAAACTGGCGGCTGAACGGCCACTGTGCCTGTCAGGGCTGTTGCCAGTAAGCCACCTTGAATAGCCAGGCAAGTTAATCCCCCGGTTGTCAAACCGGTTAAAAAGATGATCCCGACATCCATGTTCAGAGTAGTCCTTCAACGAAACACACACCTGATAAGCGAAACATACGAGTTGTGGTCAGGTTTTCCACGCTTAGTGATTCAATAAATCAAAAATACGCGCTAAATCCTGGGTTGTCTTTTCCGGGTCGGATTCCATCTCGTAGCGGGCTGTATTCACCAGATAGCATTCGACCAGATGCGTAATCAGGCTGGTCATGCCTTTCTCAATTGCCCGCGCCCGGATCACGCGCTCCTCACAGGTGCCGTCGTCGGCCTCAATCATGCGTTCCAGGCTGGCAAGCTGCCCTTGAATGCGCCGGATGCGATGCAAGGTCTTGGTGTTATATTCGCATTTCATCGTGTGGTCCGCATGTACGCTGACTTTGATTTCTTCTGCCACCTATTTGACCTCTCACTCTATACTTCAGACGGATACCCATAGGGGTATCTTACCATACCCCCAGGGGTATATCCAGTGATGTTCGTCACTTTCCCATCCAAACGTTGTACATTACGATAGCAACCATATAATCATCCTTTTCGGAACTTCTGACTCTATGTTGACTACGCTCTATTCGCAATACATTCGTCATCACTTACTGCCTGTTCATGCCGGCATATTGGTGGTATTCGCCCTGATCCCTGTGTGGTACCGCTTTCCCGGTTCGCCCAAAGCCTACACGCAGCTTTACAGTACAGGTTTTCTGATTTTTTGGGCGATGTTATGGACAGTGGGGTGGTGGCTGCTGGTCGGGCTGCCGGGGTTCAGCGATCTACGGCGCGATAGTGTGCGCCGCTGGTGGGCATTGGCGCTGCTGCTGTTGGCATTGTGGGCATTTCTCTCCATCACCTGGGGGTATACCGGCACGTTTCGTCCCATCCCGCGCCCGGATGTGACAGCCGGAGCTGCACTACAGTTTGGCGTGGCCGGTCTGTTCGCACTGGTAGTGGCTTGTGCCGCGCCACCACTCCGCTGGGTTGTCAGCGTACTGTCTGCCGGGCTGCTTTGGAACAGCTTTCTGGCTTTTGGGCAGGTTGCGCTTCAACATGATGTGGGATTGCGCTTTCTCGGAGAGTTTCCCCTTGACCCAGCCCATTCCGGTATCAGCATCGTCCAGGCGGAAGGCGTTCGCTGGCTGCGCCCTTATGGGTTGCTGCCGCATCCGAATATGCTGGGGGGATTCCTCATAGTTGGGTTACTGGCTGCCTTTGCATGGGTAATGAATCGCCGTCGCCTGGTATGGGCGGTGGGGGTATTCCTGGTTCTACCCGGTTTGTGGGCGCTGTTGCTCACATTTTCGCGGTCCGCCTGGCTCGGGTTTGCCGCCGGGGGGGTCACCGCACTTCCACTGCTCATACGGGGGCGACTGTTGCATCGAGTGGCGCGCAGGCGGTTGATTATCACGATAGGTGCTGTACTTTTGGTCGCTGGCCTGTTTGCGCTCTTGTATTATCCTTTCCTCGTGTCTCGTGCGGGGGTAGGGAGCGAGTCTATCGAACTGCGATCTGTCTCGGATCGCACCGTCTATGCAGCGTTTGCCGTCCGGGCAATTGGTGAGCGCCCGATCACCGGGGTGGGGATGGGTAACTTCCCCTGGCGTGCCAGCTACTATCTGCAATTCACATCCTTCGATCTTCAGGGTGAGCCGGTTCATCAGGTTTTTCTGCTGGCCTGGGCGGAGCTGGGGCTGCCTGGGTTGATTCTGACTGTTCTGGCACTCATGCTGGGGATAGAGGCTGTGTTGCGCCGTGAGGTTGACCCGTCGCGCACCGCACTACTGGCGGGCGTCTTCGCTCTGATTGTGGTTGGCCTGTTTGACCACTATCCCTGGACGCTGCCACAGTTCCAGGTGGCATGGTGGGGGTTGTTGGCGGCAGCCGGTACGCCAGGCCGAACCCGTGGGACACCTCCCGGTTGACTTTATCTGCAATTTGCTTGTGGGTTTGCCAGGTGAAAACTATAATCAGAATGATTGCCTGGCGCGATGCGCCTCAATACAGTGTGTTTGTTATTTCAGGGACACAAATCTATGGACGTTGGTGTTGAATTCAATCATTATCGGGTCATTGAACATATAGGACGTGGCGGGATGGCCGATGTCTGGTCAGCGCGTGATAAGCGCTTGAGCCGGACGGTGGCTATTAAGACAATTGCCCGCAACATTACCGGGGCCGAAGGTGTGAACCCGGTGGCTTTGTTCGAGCATGAGGCACATACCATCGCCCAATTGGAACACCCCCATATTCTGCCAATCTATGATTTTGGGGAATTCGAGGGTCAGCTTTATATCGTGATGCGTTATATCACCGGCGGTTCTCTGGAAGACCTGCTCGCCGCCGGCCCGATGTCGGTAAAAGAGGTGCTGCGGCACGCACGCGGTGTTGCCCAGGCCCTGGATTACGCTCATGCGAATAATGTGGTTCACCTCGACTTGAAGCCCTCCAACATTCTGTTGGACAGCCAGCATTCACCGTATCTGGCGGACTTCGGGTTGGCCGCCAAACTCTCACCGGAAGGCCGTGCTGCTAATCCCGGTTACGGGACGCTGCTATATATGGCCCCGGAGCAGCTTACCGAGAGTGAGATTGATCACCGCGCCGATATTTACAGTTTTACGATTCTCATGTTTCACATGATTACCGGCGAGATGCCATTTGATGCCACGACCTCTTTGGCATTGAAGCAGCTTCAGTTCCAGGAAGACCTGCCCGAACTTGAAAAACTGGAAGTTGATCTGGCCGAGGCGCTTACCCCGATCCTGCGGCGTGGCACGGCACTCAACCCGGATACCCGCCCCGATACGCTGGGGGAGCTAGTCAATGAGGTTGAGGCCGCGCTAAATACGGTTGGTGCTGTCTCTGTAGGCGCTGCTGCTGTGGACGAGTCATTTGCCGGTCTGGTCACGGTTGACCTGAGTAACGTTGTCGCCGAGCTTGACCCGGAGGCGATGACCCGTCAGGAAGCGCTGGATATTTTTGAACGGGCACGTCGAGCGTGGGCGCATGGTCAAGGGCGTTTCCTGCTCGGCATTTCGCATTTTATGGTTATGAGTGATGCTTACATGAATGCGGAAGGGCTGGCACTTGAACTGGACGAAGACGGTATCCAGATGCTCCTGCGGGGGGCGCTGGAATACGACCATGAAGTGGATTACTGGTGGAACAAACTTGATAACGAGAGCCGTCGTTGGGTGGCCCTGCACGCCATACGCAGTGACAGCGCTCCAGCCCGCACACGCGCGTTCTACCGCCTGGAAACTCTGCCGGATAGCGATCCGCCGCGTATTGCGCCGAATGTGGCCCAGGCATTACAGATTGAAGTGAGCGAGGAGGCGCGTCGCGCTGCCATCCATGTGCTGGGGACACGGGCACAACTTTCTCATGCAGGCGGCCTTCCAATTGCGGCCAAAGATATCGAAGGCAAGATGCTCACCGTGCGTACCCGCACTGGAATTCAACTCAATACGCCGTCTGTCTGGCGTGAAACTGCCTTCACACCGGAGATTGACCGGCTGCTGGCAGAGATTGCTCTCGACCAGAATAAACCTGAAACCGCCGAACTCGCCGCCCGAACAGTAGGTCGTATCCGGTCATTGGCTGCGGTCGGGCTGATTGCCGAAGCTCAACAGAAAGGGCAGGAAGGCGCGTTACGCGCACTGGCGCTGGTACGTGATGAAGCGCCTTCGTTGCCACCCATCGTAAGTCCGCAGGGGCGACTATACGCCTGGCTCACCAATACTTGGCGGCGCATGTCGCACAACCCGCTGCATAATGTGTGGCGCTACGTATTGGCGCTGATTGGCGGCACAGTGGCGATGGGCGCACAAGTCTTTCTCACATACAGAACTGAGGCGATATTCAACGCGGATCGCTGGGGTAAGACGATTTCGATTGGACTGACATTCGGTGTGTTTATGGGCTTTCTGGCACTGCTGGCTGGTGAGTTCCCATCACGGTTGCGCGGGTTCTGGCCCTGGTGGGCACGGTTGGCTGTCACGACAGTTATCGGATTCGTATGGGGCACGCTGACATGGGCGGCCTTCACCTGGTTCTTCCTGACTTATGTGCCAGATTGGGGTGTGATGATTTTTGCCGGTGTTGGGACGGCCATCGGATTCGCTTTAACCGCCATTCTCAAGCTGCCAGGGTGGTTGGCTTTCCTTGTGACGGCTGTTGCCACCTATCTGCCGATCTATACCATGTTCAATGCCTTCTGGAACGGCCAGCTTGCGCCAGTTATCCAGACCCTGTTTAACATCCCACCCGGCAACGCCCCGGCGCTGTTATATTACGACTACCCGGAGCAGATTTTCACGTTGGCGATTCCGGTGGTGATTCTCATTGCGCTGGGCGCGCACGCGCAAGCGCTTTGGGGAGATGCTCGCCAGTTGATTAACCGGGTGCGAGGAGCATAGCAGAAACAGAACGCAGAGAACGTAAATGGGCGTTTCCAGGCGTGCTAATTGTACAAAACAAAATAATAGGGGCTGCCCGGCGTGGCTGTCCCTATTTTCTCTGTCATTCCTTATTGGATTGAATGGTACTATTGTGCCCTGTGGACGATGCCTCACCGCATCCGCTCTTTGAAGTAGCCGCTCACGAAGCGGTAAAACTCCAGCGTGTTTTTGGGCTGCTGCTTGTTTTCTTCCAGCTTGTGGGCTAACCCGCTGTCTTCCATCGCTTTGCCTGTCCCGCCTTCTGCGATAATTGCCGGTAAGCTTCCCACCTTTTGGAAGTCAATCGCCAGGTCACGCACAATTTCGCGTTGGTCGGTTAGCGGAATATCCCCCCACAGGCTTTCCATCTCATCACGCAGTGATTGAGCCGTCACGGTCATACGCTTATCGGGTGGGAACGCCGCAATTGCGCTCCGCAACAGCCGGTTGACAATCTGGACTTCATCTTTGAGCATCGGTGCAGATCGCTCTGCCAGGGGGTGAATCCCGGC
Organism: uncultured Chloroflexota bacterium; assembly: GCA_937974245.1. GTDB lineage: Bacteria > Chloroflexota > Anaerolineae > Aggregatilineales > Phototrophicaceae > JACKCG01. The sequence goes on from CALJKV010000046.1 coordinate 13,167, forward strand.
TTGGGTTTGCAGTTTGAGTGGGTAGCGTTTTCCTTTTGTCAAATAGCCGCCCAGGATGAAGAACACGTCCAAAATGCAGTTGGGTTCGGCTTTGCCTTCCAGTAGATAGTCTATATGCCGGTCAAGGTCACGGGGTTTGTTGGCTTGGCGCTGGTCGCCCAGCAGCAGCACCGCCCGCCCCAGCCCGATCAGTTCCTGGGCTGTCGTCTGCCGGTCATCATCTCGTAACGCCCCGCCCAGGCTGTCCAAGTCATTGTGTAACGCGCCCATTGAAGGAATCGTGTTCTTATCAGCATACGCCAGCGCCGTATCGTATAAAAAGGCCGCCGTCAGATGCAGGAATTCGGCATAATCTCGCAGATTCAGGTCGTCAGTTAACCGTTTTAATGCATAAGTTGCCTCTAATATGCGTTCGATGTCCCCGCCTAACTCCCGCCCGAAGAAAGAAATCGCTTTTCGCGCCATCGCATTCGGTGATTGACGCACGTAGCGCCGCAGTAATTCCATCCCGGCCATCCGCACCTGCTCATCCCAATCCAGCAGTGCATACATCCGTGCGACCACGCGAAAGCCACGTTCACCCTCACGCGCAGCCACTACCGGGAACAAGGCCGCGACCCGAATCGTGTTGTTGACATCCTTCCGTTTGATGTGGTACCGCAGCAGTGCGAGCATCCCAGATGGACTGATAACATCCAACAGTGTCCGGTTATCAAGTACCATCACCGTGGCCTCATCGGCTACCGCGTCCAGATCTGTTGTTGCCTCGTGACCTTCCAATACGCCGATATAGGCTACAACCAGAGGCAGCGACTTAATACCGTTCTCCGCGATGGTCCTGAGTGCGATTGGGATGTCTTCTGAGCGAAGTGGTGTTTCGGTAAACAGGCGCTGTACCATCTCGACGTAGTCCGTCTGCAGATCACCGGGATACAGCACTCGTGCCTGGTGGAGCATTTCGTGTGCCAGTTCAGTGTATGCGCCGCTGCCCAGCAGGAGTTGCAGGATATAGCGAGGACCTGGCGCTTCCATAATCGTGATTATGTCATCGCTGGATAGCGACTTCCCAATCCACATCAGCGTTCCCCGGTATTGAATTCCCCAGGGCTTATCGAGAAGCTGTACCAGTTCGTACAGTTCAGATCGGTCAATTAAGTCCAGCCGCCGGGCATGAACAGCAATTTCCGCGAGGCGGATGAGTACGAGTGATTTCCAGTCATCCCCAAAAGCCGCCGCCGTATCCACTAATAGCCCCATTGGCGCCATGCCGGGGTCGTCCCGGTTCAAAAACGGCACCAAACGGGAGACAATCGGGGGAAGCTGCGCCCCAAAGCGTTCGGAACTGATGAGCCGTCGCAGGGTATCCGCATCCAGGTAATGCACCCCCAGCAGGAAAATGGTTTCGCTCAATTCGCGGTGCTGCATACTAAGTGGCAGCGCTTGCTCAATTAGCTTGGGAACCATGCGGTGGACCTCAATGCCGGGTTCGGCTTCATGCACCGTTCCCAGGAATTTCATGACGCCCTCAATGTCGTGGTGCAGAACCAAACTGTCCATCTGAGACTGTGCGGCCTGGTGTACCAGATCAATCCAGCGTGTCCCCTGGGGGCCAAGTGGATTTCCTAACCAGCGGGCCAATGTGCTGTAAATCAGCTCCGCTTTGCCATCGCGGATCGCTTCCTGCATCTGTTGTAGTATGCTCCGCTCTAGTTCGGGTTGCTGCCGCAGGGTGATTGCCAGCGCGTCGGTATCCTGCATGTCCCCCAGGGCGATAGATAGTGCCAGCATGTGCCGTCCGTAAGCTATACGCAGGTCTTCTGTCAGGGTGGGGTCTTCCGCCAGCACTTTAGCGACATCCTGTTTTTCCACGGGTTGTCGGTTGATGACCGCGTTATCTACCTTCAGCCGGTAGGAGGCATACGCCAGGGCTTCAGCCAGCGTGTCACCACGCCGGATACGCCACGCCGCCAGGGGTGTCAGGTCATGTGTCTGCTTGATGACAAGTTCTGTATCCAGTCGGAGCTGGCTGACGATAAAGTGAGCATAGTCATTTTCAAGGCGTTTGCCGGATATTTCACCACTTTCCCAATTGTAGATCACGGCATCTTCGGGGGGATGATCACCCGCAAAAAAACCTATCTGGGACTCAATGCGGGAAGATTGGAGACTGTGAGTGGTGAAAGTGACACCAAAACGGGCTGACGGTGGCAGAAACGCCAGCACGCCCTGTACAAATGTCAGGCGCGTATCCAAATTCAGCGGTGCTGCCAGTATGACCAGCGGCACGCCCAGGACAATGGCCGCCAATAAGGACTCAATCGTGTCCATCCGGTTCTTGGCGGAACTCATCAACGCCAAAATGTCATCCACCTGCTGGTCGCGTGCCGGGGGTTTGGGGTGGGCCAGGTGCAGTGGTACCAGGGTTTCGCCCGGTTTTTCGTAAACGGGAACAGACTCATCGAATAGTTTCAGCAGCAGGTTCAGGTTGCCCCCGGCTGCTCGCAGCGCCCCGGCAGGAGGCAGGACATAATGCAGTACGGTCTGCCCCTGGTCACCCACGTGTGAACGAGCAATGATGAAGGCGACATCCTTCTTACCGCGTATCACTGCAAAGCCGCCTTTTTCCGATTTCGGCAGCGGCGGGATTAATGCCAGTTTGACAGCTTCACTCACCAGTTCGGGCTTGATGCCGGGAGAAGCCGCCAGGAGTTGCAGTTTATCTTCCGGCTTGCCGTCCTTCACGAACTGGCCGTAGTAAAAGTGTTCCAGGGCATAAAGCTCAGATGTTGAAGTTATTGAGGTCACAGTTCGCGTACCTTTACTTCGGAGTCATGCCATTTTTGCATGACAGTCATAGGTAGTGTACCACTAGTATACTTTTAGCTGCGCCGGGATACAAAAAGGCGCTGGTACTACTACTGTGCTGTTTGATGTCCTTGACACGGTGCTGGACAGATATTAAGCCGGTGGATTCCCCCACCCGCCGCCGCCGGGTGTTTCGATGATGACCATATCGCCAGCCTGGGCTGTGCCGCTGTATTTACCGCCGACGGTTTCTACTGTCCCATCCGCCCGGATGATCTGATTATGGCCGGGCAGACCGGGTTGGCCGCCTTCCAGCCCATACGGAGCATAGACGCGCCGTTCACTGTTTAAGGTGATCTGCGCCGGAGCGAGAAATTCATAAACCCGCCGGATACCCTCACCGCCGTGATATTTGCCTGCCCCACCAGAATTTGTACGTAAAGCGTATTCACGCACGCGCACCGGAAGCGCATACTCCAGTGTTTCAACCGGGGTATTGCGTGTGTTGGTCATGTGGCTGTGCCGCCCGCTGATGCCATCGCCCAGTGCGCCCCCGCCGTGTCCTCCGGCAATCGTTTCGTAGTACACAAATGCCCGCTGATGTGCCATGCCCCCAAACGTGAAATTGTTCATCGTTCCCTGACTGGCCGCCGGGATGTGTCCCGGCAAAGCCTGTGCCAGTGCGCCTAACACAGCATCCACAATGCGCTGTCCGGTTTCTGTGTTGCCCACCGCCACCGCCGCCGGGAAGTCCGGGTTGAGCAGGCTGTGGAGCGGGGTGAGGACCGTCACTGGCTGGAAACAACCGTGATTGACTGGCACATCGTCCTCGGCCAGCAGCCGCACACAGTACCACGTCGCAGAGCGCACAATCGCCTCCACCGCGTTGACATTCCCGGCTACCTGGGGCGCACTCCCGGTAAAATCAACAGTCATCTGGGAACCGGCTATGGTGATTGCTGCTTGGATTGGGATGCGGAACTCGGCCTGTCCATCTCCTTCCAGCGCATCCTCAAACGTGTATATTCCATCCGGGATGGTCGTGATGACCGCCTCGGTCATTCGCCGGGAATAGTCGAGCAGGGCAGCGGCATGAGCCAGCACCCGTTCCGCGCCGTGAGCCATAACCAGTGCCAGCAACCGCCGTGCGCCGACCCGTTGCGCCGCCAACTGCGCCTCGAAATCGCCCAGCCGTTCCTCCGGTGCGCGACTGTTGGCCGTGATAAGCCGCATTACCGCCTCGTTCCGCCTTCCGGCTTCCACAAGTTTGACCGGCGGGATGATGATGCCTTCCTGATAGAGTTCAGTGCTGAGGGGCAGTGAACCCGGTGACATCCCACCTACATCCGCATGGTGCGCCCGGCTGGCGACAAAAAACACGATCCTGTCGCCCACAAAGACTGGGGAAACCATTGTGACATCCGGCAGATGTGTGCCGCCATGATATGGGTCGTTGAGGATCACCACATCCCCAGGCTGGAGCGTCGGAAACTCACGCAGGGCGTAATCCACGGAGGCGGGCATACTGCCCAGGTGAACCGGGATGTGCGCCGCTTGCGCCACCATCCGCGCCTGACCATCAAACACGGCGCAGCTAAAATCGAGTCGTTCGCGGATATTGGGGCTGAAGCTGGCGCGTTGCAGTGTCACGCCCATTTCCTCGGCGGCTGAGGCGAACAGGTTCTTGAATATCTCCAGGGAAATAGGGTCTATGGTTAGCATATTATCTGTCAAATCCTCAAATGGATGGGTCACGACGATTATATGAAGGTCGGCGTTTGGGTTTCTCATCCACCTTCGTGTCAAGCCACTCGCCATCCTCGGCTAAGTGATCGTAAATACTGTCTGGTACATACTGGTCACCTGCCGCATTGGCCTTTGTCATTTCACGTTCCAAAGCTTGTTCCAGCATCTCTTGATACAACAGATAAACGGTGTGAACAATCGGCCAGATCACCAGCAGTAGTGCCAGAACATAATATGGTGCCCCATCCTGATATACGATTGTCCCATCCGGTCGCATAAAGCTAACAAGCTTTGAGATCGTATCGCCAGTGTGCCATATAATTCCAAAAATCAGAAGGAAAACCAGGAAGCTGGCGACATACACAAAGCGACGTGTATACCGCTTTGTCACACGTTTGCGGTTGTCTTCTTCATCCCGGTAGGACATCATGTGTACCTATCCTTATCTTCTATCAATCCGCCAACTTTGATGACACTTATTATGCCCCATCCCCTAGCCCACGACCATAACTGAGCTTCACATAATTTTGCGGTATCATCATGAGCTAAACCCGTAAATCTAAGGAGTGTGTCTCATGCGTTGGGAAGAATTGACAAGCGATGGATTTATCCCAGCAGTGGCGAAAGCCGAGGGTGTATGTTTGCTGCCGCTCTCGGTCATCGAACGCCATGCTCATCATTTGCCGATGGGCACGGATATGTATATTGGCCGGGAACTTTGCCGCAGGACCGCCGAACTTGAGCCAGTGGTCATTTTCCCTGATTTCATCTTCACACAGATTCTCGAAGCGCGTCATTGTGCTGGAACGATTGCAATTGATGCTGAGCTGATTGTGCAACTACTGGACAATATCTGCCGGGAGATTGCCCGCAACGGCCTGAAAAAGATCGTCCTGGTGAATGCACACGGGGGCAACGATCACCTTATCCACTATTTCTTGCAGACACAGCTTGGCAGCCCGCGCGATTATGCCGTGTATGTGGCGCAGCCGCCGCTTGCGCCGGATGATGAGGCAGCGGTACAGGCACAGTGGGAAACCACTGTAGACGGCCACGCCGGTGAAAGTGAAACCAGCGCGATTATGGTCATCCGCCCTGACCTGGTGCGCTCCGACCAACTCAAAGCCGATGGGGAAGGGATGCCCTTAGGCCGCCTGCGGGCGATGCGCGATACTGGCGTTTATACTGGAATCTGGTGGTACGCCGATCACCCGACGCACTATTGTGGCGATGGCAGCGTAGCAACTGTCGAGAAGGGGGAGCGCTATCTGGCGGCACGGGCGCGGGCGTTAGCGAAAGCTGTGCGAGCCATCAAGGATGATAGCGAGACAATCCGCCTGCAAAACGAGTTCTTCGGAGCGAGCAAACAGACTACCCCCAGAGGTTAGTTCCACATTGATGATGGGCTGAAGGCAGTCGCCCTGTGCAGATTCTGGTGAATCAGGGATAATCATGGCTCGATAGACGGATATCGAGCCAGCTTTGTCCGAATTGCCTCCTAAAAGGTATTTTTGTTGATGCGATTGTTTCAAGCGATGTGGCGCGGGGGAGATTACCGGTCTCTACCTGTGCAGAGGTTTGCCCGGCAGGTCAATGCAGTTTGCGGCCACCGCCGGATGCCCTGGATACTGTTTGGCCTGGGTTTGCTGCGGGCGGTTGTCTCGCTGTCGGCATATCCCCCGGCACATGGCGCAGATTCGTTCGCCTACTTCTTTTATGCCCAGCGTTTTACCGGAATGACCGAGGTTGCCGGGTTGAGCCAACTCGTGCCACCGCTGTACCCGCTGTTTATCCTGGCGACTTACGGATGGTTAGGTTCGGCCTACTGGCTGATCGGGCTGCAAGTCCTGATGTCGGCGGCGATTGTGCCGCTTTTCTACCTCGCGCTGCGGCGTTACAGTCCGGTAATTGCGATGGGGGCGGCGCTGGTGATCCTGCTGGATTTCCAGGTTGCTGTTCTCTTTAACTTCATTTCCACCGAGCCGCTGTATATGTTTTTGCTGGCACTGTCTTTCTGGTTGTTCCTGCGTCAATCTGAAGCCCAAAAGGGCGAAAACACCGCTCGTGACGCGCTGCCGGGTTTCACGCTGCTGCTGGTGATGCTCACCCGTGCGGTCGGGCGTTTTCTGATTATTCCGTTGGTGGTGGTGTTCTGGTTGCGGACGCGCAGTTGGCGGCGCAGCCTCATCTTTTTGGCAGGGTTTCTCATTACCCTGGTTGTGTATTCGCTGGCTTCGGGCGTATTGCTGGGTGGGGTTGAAGGGACAACCAGCAGTGACTACATGGTGACGGGTGTGGTGCTGCGGAATACGTCCTGGCTAACAGCGGAGAACGGCCCGGCGTCCGCCGAGTTTCTGGATGTGCGGACTGCTTGCGCAGATCGCAACTTCTACGATTGTTACTACAGTCTGCGCGGTAGTCACGATGGTATGATTGGCCTGATCTTCAATACCCTGTTTGAGACAGTTGCCGCCAACTGGCAGCCTTTTGTCGGCGGCATTATTGAACGCACCGAGGACTTCCTTGCGCTTTCCGGCCAGCAGTTCGGCCACGACCCCGGTTTGCCGAGTGAGATACAGTGCCAGGATGTGGATGCGTTTGCGGACGCGCTTACGCCGGAGACGCTGCTCACGCGGGGGTGGGGCTGGACGTGGGGCATCCGTGATTTTACTGACAATAATTTTGAACAGTTCCGGGAACTCTATCGTCCGATGCGGGGCGCGTTATGCCCGCCGCTGCCCGGTTCACCGCCTGCGAAAACAGCGGTGGATTACCTGGCATTCCGCTATCGTTCGCTGGCGAGGCCGCAGCCGTTCCTGTGGTACGGGGCGCTCACCGTGTTGGTGCTGGTCGTCCCCTGGGCGCGGCGCTACTGGTTGCCGTTTCTGACGGCGCTGTCCTTTCTATTCAACCACGCGCTGGCCTCCGCCGTGTTAAGCAACGTGCAGCCGCGCTACGTGGTGGTCGTCAACCCCTTCCGAGCGATTCTGCTGGTGCTGCTGGCGTATCTGGTGATGAAGGCAGCGGCTCTGCTGGCAGATGAGGTGCTGACAAGGTGCTAAAGTTGAAGTTGGAATCAATGTGGTTTTTCACACGAGATGCCAATTAGCCTCGCGGGTTTTGATGACTTTTCCCGGCACACCAACAACTGTCGTGTTAGGTGGTACATTTTCTATAACAATGCTGCCTGCACCTATAATTGACCATGCCCCTATGGTCTTCTTTTCGATGATATTTACACCTGTGCCTACAAAACACCCTTCTTCAAAGGAGATATTGCCCGATACATGAACCCCAGGCGATAACGTTGTAAAATCCGCAATGCTTGCATCGTGACTGACTGTGCAATCAATATTGATATGAACATGATTTCCAATATGAATATTGTTTGTCAATATACACCCGGCGGCAATTACGACGCCTTCTCCAATAGATACCCAGCGCGTCATAATCGCAGTTGGATGAACGACGCTGCAAAATGGTATACCGAGTGCCTTCGCTCGTTCTGTTAGGTGAAATCTAAGGTGAGGCGCTCCTACGGCACAAACGGTGGCGCAGTCCATATTGTCGAGAAACCACTCAAATCCCCCTAGAATAGGCTTATCATTAATCATTATTCCTGGTTTACCATATTCTGGGTCTACAATAAAACCTTTTACGTCATATCTAGGTTTAATGGTATTTATGGCATCGAAAACATCAAGGACTTCCCGTGCATGACCTCCCGCTCCGATAATCGCCACTTTTTGAAGGTTCATATGTGTTCCCATTAGTAGAAGAAGATAGCTTACCCGATATGCTGTACCCATACGTGAAAGTGTGTTGACTTTGTCAAGACAGTGTCAATATTCACTTGGATGATGACCTAAGTTTTTGTGGAACTATGCTTGTCTGGGGTTTCGAATCGAACGCTTTTCCATGGTTGAAATCACCCTGGTATCTACTGCTAAAAACGTTTATAGTCGAAACCGCTGTGAACTACATCTGAGTAAAATAACTGTGTATGCACAAGCATGAACAGTTGGCCCCTCTAGGCGCGATGGTCTTATCATATGATTAAATCAAATGTTGTGAAAAGTCAACAGTCTGACTTGGCGGTTTTTGGTGGTGAACCAACCTTTACCGAGGCAATTCATGTCGGAAGACCGAATGTTCCCGACCGTGCTTTGCTTCTGGAGCGTATCAATGATGTTCTGGATCGTCAGTGGTTTACCAATGACGGGCCATATGTTCGGGAACTCGAGACAAATTTGGCTGAGTTTCTGGGAGTCAGACACTGTATCGCCATGTGCAATGGCACGATTGCCCTGGAAATTGCTATTCGAGCCACCGAGCTAACCGGAGAGGTCATTGTTCCATCTTTTACATTTATTGCTACAGCTCACGCATTACAATGGCAAGGGATTACTCCAGTCTTTTGCGATGTTGCGCCCGGCACACATCACCTTGACCCTAAGCGGGTAGAAGAACTGATTACGCCTCGTACTACCGGCATTCTAGGAGTGCATGTCTGGGGGCAGGCGTGTGAAATCGAGGCCTTGGAAGAAATCGCTGACCGACACGACTTGGTGCTGTTGTTCGACGCTGCGCACGCCTTTGCTTGTTCACACAATTCCCGGATGATTGGCAGCTTTGGCCGCGCTGAAGTGTTCAGTTTCCACGCTACCAAGTTCTTTAACACCTTTGAGGGCGGCGCGATCACCACGAATGATGATGACCTGGCGCACAAGATGCGTTTTATGCGCAATTTTGGGTTTGCCGGTTATGATGATGTGCAGTACATTGGCACAAACGGCAAGATGAATGAAATCTCCGCGGCAATGGGGCTGACGCTTTTCGACGGTCTCGATAACATCGTCCAACGAAACAAACAGAATTATCATATATATCAGGAGCAGCTAGGCGGTTTGCCTGGTGTGCAGTTTATTGAATATGACGAAAGCGAGCGGTGCAATTATCAATATATCATCCTTGAGATTGATGAAGATGTTGCTGGAATAAGCCGCGATTCGCTCGTTAAGATACTACACGCCGAAAATGTATTGGCGCGTCGTTATTTTTATCCTGGATGCCATCAGATGGAGCCGTACCGCTCTTACTTCCCCCATGCAGGACTGTTACTTCCGCTTACCAATAAGCTCGTTACGCAGGTGATGGCGCTTCCAACCGGTGTGTCTGTTCAGCCTGAGGATGTTGTCAAGGTTTGTGACATTATCCGGTTTGCCCTGTCCCATGCTCTCGAGATTAAACAGCGCCTGGGTGTCAAATAGCGTGATTTGAACGAACAAATAGATAAGAGCGATTCAGTGCCAAATACACCAGATTACTCGATTATCATTCCGGTTTACTATAATGAAGGCTCACTGACGCCAACTGTGATGTTGCTCAAAAGTGAGGTCTTTGATCAGCATCCTGACCTGCATCCTGAAGTGATATTTGTGGATGATGGTTCGGGAGACGGATCTCTGGCGGAACTGTTGCGGTTGCAGAAGCAGTACCCTGACCTTATGAAAGTGATTAAGCTCACGCGCAATTTCGGACAAGTTAATGCCGTGCTGGCTGGGCTGGCGTTCTCCCAGGGGAAGTGCGCGATATTCATTTCGGCAGACGGCCAGGACCCGCCCAACTTGATTAACACGATGTTACAGGCCCATTTTGAGGAAAATTACGATATTGTCGCCTGCTTCCGAGAAGGACGCGATGAGTCGGCTTATCGTATCTGGACATCGCAGGTATTTTATAGGGTGATGCGGAAACTCAGTTTCCCGAACATGCCTCAAGGTGGGTTTGACTTCGCGTTGTTAAGCCGGCGTGTGGTGCGTGTGCTACTTCGTAATCGTGAAGCCACCCCCTTTTTCCAGGGGCAAATTCTGTGGACAGGTTTTAATATCAAGTTCATCGGTTATCATCGCCTGGAACGCAAGGTTGGGCGTTCTCGCTGGACATTTACAAAGAAACTCACCTATTTGATGGATGGCGTTGTCGCCTATTCTTTCTTCCCGATCCGCTTCATTACCGCGATTGGGGTATTGGTTGCCATCATTGGTTTTCTTTATGCGTTTATCATTTTAGTGACCAAGCTCATCTGGGGGCTTCCGGTGACGGGCTGGGCACCTCTCATGATTATCATTCTGGTCCTCGGTGGTACGCAAATGCTGATGCTAGGGATTATTGGTGAGTATCTGTGGCGTTCGCTTGCCCAGTCACGTAATCGTGATCCCTATATCATTGACGCGATTTATGGGGATTTCCGCAATGTGGATGTGCAGGCCGCGGTGCCGGATGTGGATACAAACGAGTAATCAGAAAATGACAACTATGAGCGCACATCCTGACCAGCCTGACAAAAGAGTAACGCTACCGGTTCTCTTGTTGGCTGGTCTTTTAGTTCAGTTCTGGGGTGGTTTCTACCTCTGGAACCATACCAGTGACAATGGTCAGTTTCTCGGGCGGTATAGTTACGGCTATGCAGCCACTTTGATACTGAATCTAGTCTTGATTGCCGCCTGGGTGCTGTTATTTTGGGGTCGTCGCAATCTAGAAGGCCGACTCCGGCGACTGCCAGCATCCTTGCTGCTTATCCTGATCGGGATTGCCGGGGTAATCGTGCTGGGGCTATGGCTGACAACCATCGAGAGTGGCATCAAGCAGTATATAGCCATTAACTGGCTGTTATTCTCCCTGATCGTATTCTACACAATTCCCGACCGCTCGGTCAGCAATCGATGGATCATTGGGATTATTATGGTTAGCGCCGTAATTCTAATTCCTGTATTCATCACAGCTCTAACTGAGCGTACCTTTAGTCCAGATGAGGCGACATGGGCGGACTATGCCACATCACCATTTGTTGCCGGGGGGATGTACGTACGTACCTGGGTGCGTGAGCCACTGGTTATTGAACCGGGTCGCGGTTGGAGTACGGCAATCTATGGCTGGTTGTTGGAAAACGTCTATTTTAACATCAGGATGGGACGCATTTTTAACTTTGCGGGCTATCTTCTGGGCTTTGCCGGAATTGGGGCAGTGGCAGCTCAGCTTTATGGACGTGAGGCAGCGCTTGTCAGTGTGTTGTTTGCTATGCTCAGCCGGAGTTTTACCGTATCGTTTGACTACCGCCCAGATCACCAACTGCCGCTTGGCTTGATGCTGGTTATGCTTGCTGTACTGCAGGCACGCCGCCGCAAGAGGCAATCTTTGCAGCGGTTCTGGCATTTTGTCGCTGGACTGCTCGTCACTCTGACACTTCAGATCCACGCCGCCGGTATCGTTTTTATTTTTGCTTTCTCAGTTTTCTTTTTTGCCGAATTTATGCTTCACTCCTATCGTAAGCGGAAGATCACACTTTATGAGCCGCTCATCTGGTTTGGTACTGGTGTCCTGCTCGGCATGGTCATCTTCTATTTCCTGAATATTGCACCTGTAGGCGGCATAGATATTTATTTTGAGCATCTCATCCGCGACCGGTGGGGATTTGATCTGACCCGGCATACAGCTTTCTTGCGGTGGCCGTCATTCCCTGAGTGGATCATCGTTTTGGGTGGTTTTGCCTATATCATCTGGCGGCGGAATCAAGCTGATCGGATGCTTCTTGGCCTGGCTGTTTGCCTCATATTAGGCATTTTCCTGCTGGATTCCCAGGGGTATCGCACGACATTCAACGCGCTGTATGTTATCCCGGTTGGCACATTGCTTGTTGATGGATTAACTGGTACCGTCCGAGGCAGGAAACACCTATTGGTTGTTGGCAGTGTAATGGCAATCCTAATTGGCCAGATGTCCGGTCTATTCATCAATTGGCGGACAGTTGGTGATTGGTTGGCAGCTGGAAAACTTCCCCCATTCCTTTACAGTGAACTGCGTCCAATCATGGCACCTTACGTCAGTGATGATGATGTGGTTGTTGGTACACATGAGTTGATCTGGACGTTTCCTGACCATTTGGAATTATACGGCTATGCGGCTGAATACCTGGCGGCTCAGCGGTTGGACGTAGCCGAACCAAAAGGTGTCTGGGAATACGTACAGCCAACACTGATTATTGAAGTGCCTAACCAGCACTTTGATGCCGGGCTGCTGGCATACATGGAAGAGCAAGGATTCCAGATCTGCGATACGTTGGAAGTGCTGGACACGCCGATTAACCTGTACCGCACATCCTGTTCCTGAAAACGCTTACCCCGGACGCAGCGCGTATATCGTTCCGCCGGTCACGCTCAGGTAAATCCATCCTTCCGGGCTGACGGTGACATCCAATGGCGCGTGCGGCCACAATCCGCTGCCCTGGTACTGAATATCATTGGTTGTCAGTCCAGGGGGATTGGTCTTATCCGCCTGTTCGGGCAGGATGATGGTGTAGCCAGTGGGCGTGCCATCTGCATCAAATTGCACCACCGCCAGCGAAAAGCCGTCGCGCAAGTCGGCCTGGTTAGTCGGGCCGTGCAGCGCAACCAGCAGCGATCTGGTGATATTCGGGAAGGTATCACTTGTGTAGGCCGCCAGACCCACCGGGGTACTGTGCGTGGGCAGTGCCAGGGAAGGGGGAGTTACACCGGAGCAATCCGCGCCGCCCGGCCAGTCGGGTTGGTTGTCTGCGCCCACACAGTACGGCCAACCGAAATCAGTGCCCGGGGTCACCTGATTGAGTTCATCTAAGTCAGATGTATCGAACAGGCCGTCACGGGCAGTATCCACTGTCCACAGTATCCCATTCAGGAAGGCTATATCCGCTGGGTGACGCAGGCCTGTTGCTACCACCTGCCGGTCACTGCCATCCAGTGCAAAACTCAGAATCGTCCCGCGTAGAGGGTCATCTGGCAGACAGTAGTCACAGGGTGCGCCGATCCCCACATACAGGCGGTCATCCGGCCCAACTGTGAGTCCCCCTGACCAGAACCCTGTTCCGGAAGGCAGGTTATCCACCAGAATCTCGACTTCGTCACCCACGATGCGGTAGATCTGCATTGCCCCGCTAACATATAATGCGCCATCATAGTACGCCAGACCGTTGGGGCGTTCCAGGTCGGCAGCGACCAGGCGCAGTTTATCCGGCAGGCTATCGCCGTTCGTGTCATCAAGCGCCCACACTTCGCCAGGGAATGGACGGGTTGCGTAAAGTGTGCCGTTCGCATCGGTGGCGAGCGCTGTAAACGCCAACTCTCCGGCGTTCGGTTCGGCGATAACTTGCTCCAGACACCATAGGGTGCCGTTAATCCAGGGGGGGTCTATAAAAGTTATTCGCTCTGAGCAGAGGGGCAACTCTGCCTGTCCGTATGTTATCTGGATGGGCAGCGTCAAGAGCATTATAGAGAGCGACAGCACCATGATTGGGTAGGGCGCGGGTTGCGGTTTCATCGGGCATATTTTAGGGGAACGGTCAAGCGTTGTCTATGCCTGTTCCTGCGCCGCCGCATTGAGCGGCAGCACCATCGTGAACACGCTGCCATGCCCGGCCTCGCTACGCACGCTCAGATAGCCTCCGTGCGCTTCCGCCACCGAACGGGCGACAAACAACCCTTGCCCCAGACCGCGTGGGTCGAGCAGTTTGCCGGCCTTGGTACGCGGTTCGCCCCGGTAGAAACGGTCAAAAATGTGCGGCAGGTCTTTTTGTGCGATGCCGACACCCGTATCCACAACCTGGATCGTCACATGTGTGTGGTCGGTCAGGCTGGCGGTGATGATAATATGTTCGCTGGGTTCATTGTAGCGGATGGCGTTTTGCAGCAAATGGCCGAACGCCCAGCGCAACCGTTGGTCGTCCCCGATAATCTGCAACTGGTCAAGGTCACGCACCATGACAGCGACATCCAGGTTCGCTCGTTTGAGTTCTGGCATACTCCCATTGACCACATTCCAGATCAATTCCTCAATCTGTAACGGATCATGACGGATGTTAAAGGCGTTGGCGCTCATCTCGGAAATATCGAGCAGCTCAACAATCATCCTATCCAGAATGTCCACGTTCCTGCTCAGGGTTTCCAGGAAGCGCCGATTGGCAGGCATTTCGGCGGGTTGGCCGAGCAGCACATCACTCATCCCTTTGATGACGGCCATCGGCGTTCGCAGTTCATGAGAGATCGCAGTGACAAACTGGTCTTTGAGCCGGTCAGAGAGGGCGTCCAGAGTGACATCCCGCAGCACGAACAGTGTCCCCAGTCGGCTGCCTTCTGAATCCGCGACCGCCGCCACCTGCGCCCCGATCACCCGGTTGTTGACCTGTATTCGGGTCGGTTCGCCCAACGGTGCCAGTTCCGATTCAACGGTGGTGATGTCCCGATAAGCGTTAAACAGGCTGCCCAGCTCGCTTTCCCAAAAAGCCTTGTTGCTGCCTAGTAATTCTCGTGCCGCATTGTTCACCAGCACAATACGGCCTTGGGTATCCTGCATAATCACGCCCTGGTCAATCGTCGCCAGAATTCCCTGTAAGCGTTCGATTTCAGCATTGCGATATTTGAGGGCGCGGCGTAACCGGATATTCTGCTCATGGGTTTTGGTAGCCAATTCATGTTCCGCCTGTTTTTGCTTGCGGCTGATGCCATTGTAAAGGCGGTTGAACATCTCCGCAGCAGACGTGCCCAGGCTGTTGATACGACTCAGGACGCCGCCGAGTTCCTGTGGATCGTTGGTCATCGCTCTATCCTTCACCCGATTATGCTCGGGATTGCTTCTTGGCTATGATGCTGTCGAGCAGTACAAATAGCTGCTGGAATTCCGGTAGCGGCTTGGCAATAATGTAGTCAACCCCATCCTGGTGCATCATCGCATTCTGTTCTTTTTCATTCAGGCTGTAGGCGGTCATCAGAGCAATAGGAATATGCTGTAATGCTGGTATCTGGCGCATCCGTCGGGCGACTTCATTGCCTTTCTTGCCCGGCATCCGAATATCCATTAGGACGAAACTCGGCAACATGTCCTGGATGTCGCCAGCTTCAAACTGGTCAAGCCACTGCCATACCTTATGGCCGCTGCTGAAAGTCAGGGGCGTATGCCCCCAGGCCTGAATCATGGTTGCAACCAGGCTTAAAATGTCGGTATCATCTTCAGCAACTAGCCAGATCACGATGAACGCTCCATGGATGCATGATCGAATATGCAAAACATCACAATATGGGTTGAATCACCAATACCCATAACTGTTACAAGTATACAGGAAAATGAAATATTCAGCCCGCCTGGATTTCCTTGTTTGGATGTTTGCTTAAATCGCGTGAGAAAACTATTATAATTATGTACCGGAGCGGTTAGAATTGTGTCGTATGTCGTGGGCAGTTCATGGAGGAACGTATTTTGTCAACCTGGATGGTAGTTGAAGACGAGCCCGATATTTACGAAGTGCTGCTGGCAATGTTCGAGATGTGGGGCATTGAGGGTGTGGCCTTTGTGGATGGTGAAGAGGCTGTGGCCTGGATTAACGATGTCAATGAGGGGCGTTTCACTGGAGAACTACCGGAACTGGCGTTGCTGGATATTCGCCTTCCAGGGAACATCAGTGGGCCGATGGTAGGCGAAAACCTGCGCCGCAGTGAATCGCTCAAAAATGTTGCCATCGTGTTGAGTACAGCCTATCGTCTCAAACCGGATGAAGAGGCTGAAGTCATTCGTCGGGCGGATGCGGATAAGCTGATGTACAAGCCCCTCCCTCGTTTCAATGAACTCCAGCGTGTTCTGGAGGAAGTCATCGCAGAGCGACGGGCTAAGGTTTCACCAAACAAACATCCAAAAACGCAATCATAGGGGTAATCAGTATGGAGAATGTCGCACCAGCACGCGCCCTGGCCCGAAGAGCGCGTCAGCTTTTGCAGTGGGCTTTTGTCGTTTTCTCCATTGGTATTTTATTGGTTGTCATCGGCGCAGTGGCTTTCGTCATTCAGCTACTCCCGGATTCGCATCCTTCATTTGGTTTGTATCACCTGCTGGCGTCTGTGGCCTTTGTCACGGGAGTGATTTTTGTGTTGGCGGGGCTGGGTATGGCAATCCGCGCCTTTACCCGTCGTACCGAGAATGACCTGGCGCTCCTGGCCGGTGAGTTCTTGCAGCAGCAGCTTGACAGCCAGTATGTTTTTATTCGTAACATCAACCGTTTTGGCCTGGGATATATTGACGCTGTGCTGCTCGGTCCACCCGGCGTACTGGTGTTTCGCATCCTGGACGAACAGGGTGGTTTTGCCAATGAGAAATCAAAATGGCTGCGCTATGTGAACGGCCAATGGAAAACGATGCGCTCCAGCCCCTCCCAACAGGCACTGGATGATATGGAACACCTGCAGATTTACTTGCAGCGCCGTCAGTTAAATGTCGAAATCTTCGGCATTGTGGTGTTTATTGGCAGTGAGTCGGATGTCGAACTGCACCTGAACACCCCAGCAGTGCCAGCGGCACATTTAACAACTATGCTCAATGTGTTGCTCCCCAACTACTTTAATCGGATGGATCGCTTGCAACCACAACAGATTAAAACGATCCGACGGCTGCTGCTGGAAGACGCTCGGTAGCCCGCCATGCCTGAAACCCGTATTCTGTTAGCCCCGGTTGGCGCTGGCAAAACCGGACTGGTGTTAGATCATCTTGATAAGGTCTTATCGCAACCAGGGCAGCCCTTCCCAAAAGTTTGGGCGCTGCTGGCAGGGCGTCGGCAGGAAGATGCTTTCCGTCAGCGCCTGATCGAACGACACGACGGACGCCGCACTTACTTCAATATCGAGTTTTTTAACTTCTATACTCTTTATGCCCACATCCTGAACAGCCTCGGCCAACCTCAGCGTGAACTGGATGACACCGCCCGTCAGCGTCTGCTGCGTGATATTCTCCGCGATCTTCAGGCACGGGGTAAACTGGAAGTCTATGACCGTATTGCGGATAAACGCGGTTTTGTCCAGGTCATGGCGAATTTCATATACGAACTCAAGCAGCATATCATTGAGCCAGATATATTCGCTGCTGCGGGACGCACTCCGAAAGACCACGACTTGGCGCGTATCTATCGGGCATACCAGGATACGCTGCAAGAGCATGATCTGATTGACCGCGAGGGTGAAGGCTGGCTGGCTTTGAAGGCTGTTGAGGAACATGACCCGGTGGGGCGAGATGTCCAACTCTTGCTGGTGGATGGCTTTGACCAGTTTAACCCGCTACAAGCCCTACTGTTGGCGCGTCTGGCCGGGCGTGCCATTCAAACCTTCATCACGCTCCCGTATGTCCCTGATCGAGAAAGCACAGTAGGACGCCGCTTTGAGCGGGCACTGGCTCAACTCGAATCGGCGTTCGCATCTGATGGGGTGACACCGTATGTCGAGCGGTTGGAAATCCTGCCGGGTATGGCAAATAACCGTCATCCGGCCCTGCGCCACCTGATTACGCATAGCTTTCTTGCCGACCCCGCTACCATTTCTGCCAGTGACGGTGTCGCCTTTCTTGAAGCACCTGACCCCACACAGGAAGTTGCAGTGGTACTGCGGCGTGTGAAGGCGCTTCTGTTGGGAAGCCACTGCCAACCGGACGACATACTCATTGCTCTGCGTGATTGGGGGCGCTACGGGGAACATTTCGCGGTATTAGGGCGGCGCTATGATATTCCGCTGGCGCTGCATCTGGGCGAACCCCTTACGAATAACCCGGCAGTCATCGCGCTGTTAAACCTGCTTGACTTGCCCGAATCCGATTTCCGGCGGCGTGAACTGTTGGATGTGCTGCGCTCCCCTTACTTTGTTATCCCAGGGCTGGACGCGGAACAGACAGATATCTTAGAGCGCATCAGTAAAACACAGGCGATAACCGGTGGGCGCGAAGCCTGGTTGAACGCTGTGCGCCAGGCATCTGTCCCGCAGCCCAGGGAAGACGATGATGAACGGGATGTTTTCACGGTATCGCTGGATACTGCCGAAACACTGTATGCCCGTCTAGAGGCGTTCTTTACCCGTGTTGCTCCTCCAGTGGAAGCTACTGCCGGATTTTATGTAGGTTGGCTGCAAGCTCTGATAGGCCCGGATACACAGTATGACCCGGACGATGATGATCTTGATGAAATAGACCCGGCACACTCACTCAACTTGCTTCCGCAAATTCGTGCCGTGCAGGATGATGTTGTGATCGCCCGTGACCTGGTCGCGGTGGAGGCCGTCAGAGGTGTGTTTTACAGTCTGTTCACCACCCACACCCTGTTTGCGGCGCTTCAGCGCGATACATTGGTGAAATGGTCGGAGTTTCTGGCAGATTTCAAGGCTGCACTCGGGCAGACCGGCATAGCGAAGGGCCTGAATCGTTCTGGTAAAGTACTTGTGACGATAGCGGCTGATGCGCGCGGCCTGCCGCACCGTCATGTCTTCATTCCTGGCCTATCGGAAAGCATCTTCCCGGTTCCAGCACCGGAAGACCCACTGTATCTCGATTCTGAGCGAAAGATGCTGGCTGAACGCGGCGTGCGATTGGCGACACAGGCCGAACAGGTAGCTGATGACGGCCTGTTCTATGAGCTGATTGGCCTGGCACGCGAGTCACTCACACTCTCGCGCCCGACTTACCAGAACGGCGCTCCTTGGCCGGAAAGCCATCTATGGCGAACCGTGCGCCGCGTCTTCAGTGACGCTGACGAGCGCATTCAAGCTGATCGCCTGCGTGTCGGTGATGTGGTCGGTGTGCGGGAGGCCGCCTCACTCCATGAAACGCTGCTGGCGGTTTCTGGCGGTCTGGGTGATGTCGAATCAAGTAGTGTGTATAACTGGTTGCTAGCGCATTATCCGGCGTTGTGGGGACATATCCGGTTGGGTAGGGCGGTGGAAGTAAATCGCATGTCACGTGCGCCCCATGACCGCTACAGTGGGCGTCTGGCTGATGCCGGGTTGATTGCCCGGATTGCCGCTGCGCTTGGCCCGGAGAGAGTATGGAGCGCCAGCCAATTCAATGAATATGGCATGTGCGGTTTTCGCTTCTTCGCCAAACGCCTGTTGAAGTTAGAAGCAGTGGAAGAGCCGGAAGAGGGTATGGATGTCCGCCAACTAGGAACCCTCAACCATGCTATTCTTGAAGAGACCTACAAGCGTCTGAGAGAGACCTTCATCATCCCGGAGAATCTCAATGCTGCCCTGGAAATTTTCGACGCGGTGGCCGATGAAATGCTGGCCGACGCGCCTGACCGTTATGGTTTCAGCACCCCGGCACTCTGGGAAAAAGAGCGACAGATACTCAAACGGCGGTTGCGGACACTGTTAGTCGCTGACTTTAGCGAGAAAAACCCTCTGAATAAATCATTTGGCGACACACCCCGCACGCCGTATCGTCAGGAAACCCCCTTTGTCCGTAACGGGCATGTCCTGGAACTACCCGTAGCGGAGGGTATCGAACCGCTTCGTGTGCGGGGTTTCATTGACCGCATGGATCGTCAGGGTGATGGCGTTATTGTCGTGGATTACAAAACCGGCAGCACCGGCATTCCGGTCAAAGAGATGGAGCGTGGACGGAATTTCCAGATGATGCTCTATCTGATGGCGGCGGAGCAGGTGTTGGCACAGGATTCTTCCCCAGGCGCCCCAAAAGAGGTAATTGGCGGCGCGTTCTGGCACATTCGCAGTCGTGAAATCAGCGGGAACATGCTGTTGGACGAAAAAGGTGCTGCCGCCATCCAGCAGGCGCGGGAGCACCTGGGTCGCTATATTACAGCGGGGCGCGACGGAGATTTTGCTGTGCATCCCAACAAACTTGACGATGGCAAGTGCGCCCATTATTGTGACTTCAGCCAGTTCTGCCGGGTGAGCATCATCCACCGGTATAAACGCGAAAAGTAACCCATGCAACCAACCCAGCAGCAAGAAACCGCTATCTATACGCATGACCGTAACCTGATTGTCGTTGCCGGAGCTGGTTCCGGTAAAACGAGGGTGCTGGTCGAGCGCTACCTGGCGTTGCTTGAAGCCCATCCTGATTGGCCTCTGAATGCGCTGGTGGCGATCACCTTCACTGAGAAGGCCGCCGGGGAGATGCGCGACCGCGTGCGTCAGACGTTGGAAACCCGCGCCCTAAGCGCCGTCACGCCGGAGAGTCGCGCCATCTGGAATGAACGCCTGGGAGCGATGGAGAGCGCCCGCATCAGCACGATTCACAGTCTGTGCGCGACAATTTTACGGGCGAATGCGCCCGAAGCGGGAGTAGATCCCCAGTTTGAAGTGCTGGACGAGGTAGATGCCCGGTTGCTGCTGGATGATGTGATAGAACGCGTGTTCCAGTGGTTGCAGGATGAAGACGACCCGATGGGGGAACTGTTTGTCGAATATGAAACACAGGCCGTTCACCGTGTGCTGGTGGATCAGATCAGTCTGGAAGTGCCGGAACTACGGGAAAACCTTTTCGCGCGGTGGGTGGAGCAATGGGAAGCCCAGGCAGTAGCGGCGCTGGATCTGCTCCTCAGCGCCCCGGCGTTTCTGGACTCGGTCAACTGGTTTCCTGAACATGGCTGGCCGCAAGAAGACAAATTGCTGGACGTGTGGCGGGCGGTGTGGGGCTTGTCAGGACAGCTCAACGAGCAGACCGAACTATCCATCCGCCTCGATCTGCTGCGGATATTGGGCAGTTCTGAGGCTATTAATTTGCGATCTGGCAGTTCTAAAGCCTGGGGAGACAAAGAGACACTGGCTGAATCTAAGGCTCGTTTGGGGCTGATCCGGGATATGACCAGAGAAACCCTCAAGCATGTTGGTGAACAGCCGAGCGAGACTGACCAAAGGGCAGCATACCTGCTGCCGTTGTGGGCTAATCTGATTCGGCGGGTACAGTCCGCATACCATGACGCCAAAGAGAAAGACAGTCTGCTGGATTTCGATGACCTCGAACAGCGCACCGCCGACCTGCTGCGCGATTTCCCCCTCGTTCGCGCCCGTTATCGGAACGCTGAGTTCAAACATATCCTGGTGGACGAATTTCAGGATACAAACAGCCGCCAGTGGTCTATTGTGCAGGCATTAGCCGATTTAGAGCGCCCCGGCAGCCTGTTCGTGGTGGGCGACCCGAAACAGTCCATCTATGCCTTTCGTGGCGCAGATGTCAGCGTATTCGACCGGGTAAAGGGGCAGATTCTCACACGAGGTGGGGCAGATGTTGCCCTGGCACGATCTTTCCGCACCCATCACCGTCTGGTGGAGGGGTTTAATCACCTGTTCGGCCAGCTACTGGTGCGGGATGCCGCCAGCCCGGTGAGTGCCTATGAAGTTGAACTCGGCCAGCCAATGGAATCCCAGCGCCAGCCAGCGCCATCCGATTTGCCCGCGCTGGAGCTGCTGCTGGTGAACAAGAGTGACCTTGAAAAGGGTGACGACAGTCCGGCGGCTGCGGCGAGACAGTGGGAAGCCGGGGCGCTGGCTGCGCGACTGCATGACATGGTGTCTCAGGAACTCCCGATCTATGACCGGGTGCTAGAGACCATCCGCCCGGTGCAGTATGGCGACATGGCGCTCTTATTTCAGGCGATGTCTAATGTGATCCTCTACGAGGAGGCTTTCAAAGCTGCCGGGCTGCCCTTTGTGACAGTGGCTGGGCGCGGTTACTACAGCCGCCAGGAAGTATGGGACTTGCTCAACCTGCTTCGGGCGCTGCACAATCCTGCGGATGACCTTTCATTGGCGACGGCTCTGCGTTCCCCATTGTTTAGCCTGAGTGATGATGCCCTGTTCGCACTGCGATTCATGCGGGCCGAGGCTGGTGAGCGCTTGCCACTATGGGAGGCGCTGGCAGCTCCGCTGGCAGCCCCGTCGGATGAAGTTGGGAGGGTAGCTTATGCCCGGACTGTTCTGTATGCACTGCGCGACCGTGCCGGGCGTGTCACCATTGAAGAACTGCTGCATGAGGCGCTGGCGCAAACCGGCTATCTGGCAATACTGACGGCGCTTCCTGATGGGGCACGGCGGCGCGGTAACGTGGAAAAGCTGCTGGAAAAAGCCCGCAGCAGTGGGCAGGTTACGTTGGGGGCGTTTTCACGCTATCTGGCCGACCTGAGCGAACGTGAGGTGCGCGAGGGTGAGGCTCTTGTGGATGCCCAGAATGCTGTCACACTCATGACCGTCCATGCCAGTAAGGGGTTGGAATTTCCAGTAGTGGCGTTGGTAGATGCCTCCTGGGAACGACGAAACCCTAACACACCGCCGCTGGTATACGATCCCCAGGCTGGGCTGGCCTGTCGCGTGTATGATGAGCGTGAAGGAAATCACGTTGACAGCTATGCCTACCATCGCGCCATGCGGTTGCTGGCTTTGCGTGAAACCGCTGAGCGTAAGCGGCTGTTATATGTGGCTGCAACACGAGCGCAGGACTACCTGCTCGTAAGCGGGCAGGTATCCCAGAGTAACGATACCTTGAAGACTGCCGGTTGGCTCTCATGGTTGCTGGATGCACTTGACTTGAGCAACGACGACCTCCTGCCAGGCGCGGACACACGTGATTATCCCTGGGGGCAGGTGGGTATCACCGTTATCGGCAAGTCTGCTGCCGAGGATGATGCCACAGGCCAGGTTGATTCTCACCTGGCACGGGCTGAAGCACCGGTGGGCTGGGAACACCCCGCGGTATTGGCTGGTGAGCCACTAGCAGGCGGCCTGACTGCGCCGCCGTTGGTGGAGCCGGTGCCGCTCAACCGAAACTACGCGGTGCGCCACCTCACAGCGACTCAGATTGCCCACCTGGGAAGCCGTGATGATTTCCAGCGCCAGCGTTTCCGAAAGGACGTGTTGCACAGCGCTCCGTCACATATCCGCTGGGGGAACCGGCGCAGGGCCGGGTATATCCCGCAGCGTATTCTGGGCGAAATGGTGCATGAGGCGCTGCGTTGGTGGCGTTTCCCGACCCCGGACAATAATCAATTGGCAGATGTACTGGAAAGCTACGCTTGGGAGCAGGGGATCGTGGATGATGATCAGCGCGAACGAGCGGTCAGGCAGGTGCAGGATATGCTGTACCGCACCATGCAAAGCGACGTGTACGGATGGGTTCAGGCCGCGCTCCTGGACAGGCGGCCGGTATACCGAGAACTCCCGTTTATCTACCAATACCAGTCACACATCATTCATGGTGTAATTGATACCCTGTTCCAGCGCGAAGATGGCTCATGGGCGGTTGTGGACTATAAAACCAGCTTTGTGGAAGGATATCACCAGGCGGATATGGACCCATTGGTGGAACATGCTCAGCAGTATCACTTACAGGTAGGTGTCTACGCAACGGCATCCAGGGAGCAGCTTCGCCATGCGGTCGGTGATGATCGGATACCCACTGCTTATATCCACTACATCCGGTATCATAAAACGGTTGAAGTCGCCCCGGTTGATTGGCAGGCGGCGTTGACACGGCTTGAGGATCGGATCGGCGATTTTCTAGATGATGTGAACACACTATGAAACTGATGGAGTGGCTAACGGCTTGGTTTCCTCAATGGATGCGGGCTGACTATCCTCTTGTGCGTTACGAACTGGCTTCCAGCCAACGATCAACTGCCCGGAATAGTCGGCGGTTGCGTGTGTTTGGCACGCTTGTCTCAACCACACTGTTGCTTTGGGCCGGGTATCTTATCGCTACCGGGGTATTCACACATGAGCCAGGGCAGAATCTAACGGAAAGTCTGCGGGCGATTCTGTTCTGGCCGGTGCTGATTGTGCAGATCGCGTCGCAGATTGGCGTTCTGCTGTTGACGGTCAGTATGGTGAGTGAACAACAGCGCCGCCAGTCCTGGGATGATTTGCGGTCAACGGAGGGTGGAGCCGGGCTGGCGATGCGGGTACGTTGGGCCGTTGTCCTATTCTACCGGCTGCGCTGGCTCCTGGTTTTCATTTATGCGGCGCGGATACTGATGATTCTGGGGCTGTTCTATGATCTGACGGCCTTCCAGGGACATTACCTCGACCTGCTGTTAAACGGCGTTACGCCGGCAGTCACGCCCGTAGCGGGTGTCTTATTGCTTGTTCTGCTGTTGACTGCCAGCTTGTTGTTGCCCCTCACCAGCCTGGGGTTAGATGCGGCTGCTGGGCTGCTGCTGGCGACCCTGGTACAGCGGCGCACCTACAGTGTACTGGCGCAGATTGTGATGGTCATCATCCGCTTGTTGTTGGTTACTTTGCTGGTTATCGGGGCAACGCAATTTGTGGCTGGGCAGTCCGGGCTGGATAACACCCAGAACTGGCTGCTGCTGGCAGCATTTGGTGCGATGGGAGACTGGTCACTGTCGTTCCTGCACCTGACCTTCACCGGCAGTCTGTGGTTTGCAGTGCCGTATAGTTTGCTGCTGGGACCGGTTTTGCTGGTCTTTGCGCTATTCCAGGCGGGATTAGTGGATATGTTGTTGGCTTTCGCTGTTCGCCGGGCGGAGCGTGCCGGGTAGCATCACCGTTTTTGGCGGCGCTGCAGCGGGATAGTTTCCCCTTCCATCACATCTTCGGCCAGGCGGGGCAGTGCCATCGGCTCCGGTGCGGTCAACGGCACTGTGAAGTAAACCGCTGTGCCAATCCACTGCTTGCTTTTCACACGGATGCTGCCGCCATGCCCTTCGATAATCTGTTTGGTGGTGGTCAGCCCCTGCCCAGTGCCGGGTACATGCAAGACCCGCCCGGCATCTGTGACCGGGTTGCCACGATAAAAGCGGGTGAAAATATGTGGCATTTCGTCGGCGGTGATGCCTACGCCGTTATCCCGCACCCGCAGTTGCGCCTGTCCGTCCGCTTCCCCGCGAATTTCGAGTGTGAGTTTCCCGCCCGGCGGTGTGTACTTAATGGCGTTATCCACTATATTGCCAATCGCCCACCGCAGCCGTCGTTCATCACCTAAGACGAACAATCCTTTGCGTTCAATCAACACATCCAGCGTGAGATTAGCCGCCAGTGCCACCTGCCGCCATTCATTCGCTACTGCCCAAACCAGGGTTTCCAGTGGCAGTGATTGTTGTTCTTCCTTGATTCCTTCGGCGGTTGCACCCGTCAGGTCACGCATTTCCACAATGAGTTTTTGCAGTGCCACCGCGTGCCGGGTGAGTTCGCGGGTGAAGCCACCGCCGGATTGCCGGATTGCCTCGGTCTGAGCTAATTGTGCCAGCGGCTGCTGGATTTCAGCCTCAAGCTGTTGCAGCATCGTTTCGCGGGCGCGTTCCCGGCGGATTTCGCTGGTGATATCCCGCAAGGAAATGATTGTGCCAACGCGCTGTGCGGACATATTGGTTAAGGCGACGGCCTGTGCCGAGAGCATTCGTCCCTCGACATCCACCCGGCGTGGATCGCCAAGTGCATACATACCCGGTGCCAGCGATGGGCCGAGTTTATCGGTGACCACCTCGGTCAACTCATGCAGGTTCGCTCCCGGTGACATGTGTTGTGAACCGAGCAGGGCTTTGGCTTTTTCGTTGATGAGGATCACACGTCCATCAGTATCCTGAACGACAATACCATCTGGGAGCGTTTCCAGGATTGTGAGTAGGTGTTCGGCCTCACGGCGTTGACGGCGCAGCGTAAGCCGCAGGGCATCCTGGCGTTCCTGTACCGTATCGGCATAGTGGTCAAGTGCCTGTCCCATCGCGCTGATTTCGCTGGTTGCCGTCATCCCGGTGCGGGCGGTGATATCTCCCGCGGCCAGTGCTTCAGCCACGCGAGTCACTTTATTGACTCGTACCAGCATCATGCTTACGCCTACATAGGCAGTTATGACGATTCCCCCGGCTAACCCGGCCATGACCAGCGCGGATAGTTGCTGTCCCATTTGTAAGGCAAACGGTACACTGTCAGGCAGGATAGCCGCTGTGACGCCCAGGGTTTCCGGCCCAAAGGTGAACGGGAAATAAGCTCCCTGGTAGGCTTTGCCATCAATGGTCAACCGCCTTAGCGGTATGCCGCTGGTAGTTTGTAAGGCTTGTGCATAGACTTCCGCCGGGAGCGCCAACGCATCCAGCCCCGTGCTGGTCGGGAGCAGCGTTGTCCGCAGCAGCCCGCCATTTACGCCACCGTATAGCGCAATCTCCGTAATGGCACTTCCATGCAGTTCGTTCAATACCTGCTCCAGCCTGATTCCGGCGAGGGCGATTCCGATTGTCTGTCCATCACGGTTGATTGGCACGGCGGTATATAAAACCATCCCTTCGGCGGTCAGCAACAGCCCGCTGGTACCCACATACCCCTCATCCAGAACGTCGCGGATGATAGGCTCGTCGCTTAAATCCGTGCCGTTACTGATGGCATAATCATCCGTCTCTTGCCGCATGACGTGCAGCAGCCCGAATACTTCCACGCCCTGAGCATCGGTGACAATCAGGCTATCGAGTTGTGCCAGCCTTGCCAGTCCTTCAAGCGTGAAATGCAGGGTTTCTGTATCCTTGTTGGTGATGGCTTCGCTGATAGGGCTCGTGAAAGCTGCCCGTTGTGCTTCCGCTCGCAGCCATTCGTAAAGCATCGTCGTGCGTTCGGATGTTGCGCGACTGCTTTGGAGTAAGAGGTTCTGTTGGGGAATCGCCACGCCGCTGCCATTACTTGCCAGTATATATGCACCAATCATGGCAAATACCAGGATAACAGCAAAAAATGGCAGGATGAAACGCCATCGCAGTGAGATAAAACGTGGCTGTGTGACCGCAGCCGTTCCATCAATCATCGTATATTCCCCGCTGAAACGATATAGGTGCATTATATGACGGATTGGGTGGCGATGCCAAAGGTTGAAAAGGTTGATTTGCCGTCAGTCTGTGCCGGAACCTTTGCATAGGACTGATTGACTATGCGGACTCAACATGATACAAATCCGCGACTCTCGAACGTCAGTGGGTCCACTGGTACATCATTGATGCGAGTTTCGTAGTGAATATGCGGGCCGGAACTGTTGCCGGTGCTGCCGCTCCAGGCGATGATGCTGCCTTTACCGACGTAATTCCCTTCGCTGACATTAAACGAGGTCAGGTGGGCATAGTACGTGATAAATGAGCCGTTCTGTAAAATCACCAGATAGCCGTAGCCAAACGTATTCCAGCCCGCGAATGTCACCTGACCGCTGTGAGTGGCGATAATCGGTGTTCCTAGTGGGATGCCGAAGTCAACTCCGCTGTGATAGGCATGAAAGCGCTGCGTTAGGATACCCTGTGCTGGCAGCCCCGACGGTGCGCAGCCATCCCCGGCATAGGGCAGGGTGCGTGGTGTGCCGTCCGGCCCGAATAGGGATACCGTTGGCAGAACCTGCTGTGGCACAGCAGGCAGTGGCAGCGGTGGTGAGGTGGGGTAGGGCAGTGGTGTGGGCAGTGGCGTGGGCTGGCCTAGTTGGAAGCGGGTATTGCCGGTGGTGGGCAGGAAAGCACCTACTGGCTGCACGTCTGGCCCCAGGGCATCCAAGGGAATCACGCCATAATCCGGTTGCCCTTGCTGTAGATAAGGGATAACTGCCGGGTCAAGCTGCGCGAACAGGTTTTCCGGCGTGCCGGGTGGGGGCGCGGCAGTGACTCCCAGATTGATACCTGTAATGGTGGTTTGTGCCGGGGGTGCGGCGATTTGCCCGGTCAGGTATGCCAGCCCCCCGGCCAGCAGAATAACAATGACCAGGAATGGCAGCAGCGGCCCGTGTTGGCGAATAAAACGCATGAGTCCTCTAATGATAGAGAGTCTTGGTCCACTCTCATTGTAATGCGAGTCGCGGCCTCATGCCTACTCGGTAATCGCCACGTTCGGCAGCCGGGTTGGTTCGTGAGGGAGTAGTGCCAGGCTGTTCAATTTTGCCTGGGCGCTCCGCAGTGTCAGCCGGTGATAGAGCATCGCCCCTGTTTGCCGGATATGGCCGGGGCGCAGGCTGGCCGGGTTGCGGAGCAATCGCCGTAGGTCCGCCCAGGTTTTGCGTGAACGGTAGTCCTTATGCACGACGGTATGCAGTTGCCGGTAAAACTCGGTGCGGAACGGCCCCTGGTACAGCATCGCCATATCTTCGCTGTCAATCCAGTTGGCGCGTTCCCCCAATTCGCCGCTTACCTGCTCATAGAAGGGCGTCCCCGGCAGCGGGTAGCTCACACTGATGCCAATGTCATCCGGCATGAGGTCTCGCACCATTTGAAGTGTCTTTTCAATGTCTTCGCGGGTTTCGCCGGGGTAGCCGAATTGCAGAAAGAAGGCCACTTGGACGCCATGCGCGTGCAGTCGGCGGGTTGCCTCGTAGATTTGCTCGACCCGTGTGCCTTTGTCCATCGCATCCAGAATTTTCTGCGAGCCGCTTTCCGCGCCCACCCAGACGATCTGCGCCCCCGCCCGTGCCAGCGCCGGGATGGTCTGACCACGCAGCAGCAAATCCACCCGGTTCAGGCTCTTGAAGGGGATATGCGCTCCTGTCCCGTCAAGTTCATCGGCAAAGGCTTCAAGCCACTTATCCTGAATGCCCATGATGTCATCCATGAACCAGATGTGATCGGGCTGGAAGTTGGCCTTCAGCCACGCCATTTCGGCCACAACATTCTGCGGGCTGCGGACACTGTATTTCTGCCCCCAGATGGGTTTGGCACACCAGTTACAGTGGAACGGGCAGCCCCGCGTCGTGACCAGATTCATCGAGAAATAGCCGTGTCGTTCAATCCACATGCGACGGTATTTTTCCCGATTGACTAGGTCCCAGGCCGGAAAGGGCAGGGCGTCCAGATCGCGTATCACCGGGCGCGGCGGCGTTTTGACCATCTCGCTGTTATCCAGATAGGCAAGACTCTGGATTCTGTAGAGGTCGGAATCGCTGGTAACACCCTCCCGGTTCACGGGGAGGGCAGGGGAGGGGTGATTTTCCAGGTAGTCAATCAGCTCCGCCAGCGTTTCTTCGCCTTCGCCCAGCAGCACGTAATCCGCGCCGCGCTCTAAATACTGGTTGGCGTGGTCGGTCATATCCGCGCCGCTGACGATGACCGTGCAGCCTGCTGCCTTCGCCATCCCGACCATCTCAAAAGCCGCGTCGCGCATCCGCAGCAGCGACATTTTGCTCAGGTAATTGAAATTATCCTCGAAAATCACGGCGTAACGCGGCTGGTACTGCCGCAGCGCCGCCGCCCATGCCCCTGTGCCTTCGGCAAGCATCGCGTCGAACAACGCCACATCGTATCCCTTTTCTCGCATATAGCTGGCTGCATACAGTGTCCCCAGCGGGGGATACGGTTGCATCGCCGCCCAGAGTTTCGGGTCGAAGCGCAGGTAATACGATTGGCCGAACAGGATGTCTATCATAAATGATTTGCTCTCTTAAAAGCCGAAAGATGCAATGTGAAAAAGGCGGGTAGTCAGGCTAGGTTGCCCTGACAGAATCGCCTTAAAACGAGAAAAATGTAGGGGCGCGGTATACCGCGCCCGCGAAATCGGATTACCGTACTAATCTCTTAAAATGCATCATTGCGCCCGCTTCGCGTCCCAACCGCGTAATTTCCACGTAGAACCAGCATAACGCATCCCGGCGGTGGGGCAAAATGAGGAAATCATGATCGCACGGCTAAAACCACCAGCGCCGCCCGGCGGGCAGGGGCGCGACTTCCAACCCCGGCTCGTGTAGTTGGCAGCGGTGGATTTGCCGGGCGAGGTCAGTGTGAATCGCTTTTTCCACCCCGTCCAGCGTGGCCGGGACGGTCTGAATGTGCCGGAATTTCGCCATCAGATCAGGTGTGCCGATTTGCGGGACACCCCCTTTAACAATTAATAAGACACTATCCCGTGACCAGAAATCGCTTCGAATCCACCAATCGGCCTGCGAACCTGTGTCCAGATTGCCAATATCGGCTAGGTTCAGAATAGGAGCGGCCTGCGTCAACTGGCTTACAAAGTGATAGGGATCGCTGAGTTGGCCGCTGTAAAGCCCGCCGCGCAGTTCGTCCAGCCAGTCGCCCGCTGCTGTCAGACGTGAATCACTGCCGATGATGGCCTTCTCACCCCAGAGTCGAACGGCAGTGGTTTTGCCTAGCAGATAATCGTTGGTGGATGGACACCACACCAGACCACGTACTATTGGCGCGGCATCGGCGATGTCCTCTTCCGTCATGCCCACCCCATGCACAATGACCGTGTTTTTGCCAATACAGCCCAATGCCTTGAGCCGTTGGTACTCACCTGCGGCCACGTCGTCTGTACCTTCCGCCAGGTGGATAAACCAGGGGACATCCGGCGGTGTACGGCGGTAGGAGGCGACTACTTCCTCATCCGTGTTGAAGTGCAGCGAGTGCGCCCAACCGTACTTGCGCAGGACGCGCACCGGGAAATTTCTGTGCCATAGTTCTCTATGCGGCGGATTATGGTGAACCACCGTCGTCGCGCCGCACAGCAGGTTCTTCAGCCCGCCGATGAACAGCTTATCCCACAGCGGATACGCCCGCAGCGACTTATACGGCTCGGTATCCAACCGGGCGTTCATGTCCTCGCCCCACTGGTGGGCATTGTCATACACCTCACGAAACTTGCTGCGCGGGTAGTGGTTCAATTCCAGGTGGTCGTGGGCGTTCACCAGACCGGGAAAAATCGTATATCCCTCCAGGTCAACCGTGATTGCGCCGGATGCCGGTTTTTCCACAATATGATTCGTCACGTACAAATCGCGTTGGACTGCTTCACGCCCATCCCAGATGTGTGCGCCTATGATATGCAGCGGTTGAACCATGCTTTCTCATTGCCCTCCACGCTGGCAGGATACGCCGGAAAACGGCCAAACCCCTCATTTTGGGGGTGTTTAGCAAGGTCGTTTTGGCCTTAAGGTAAGCATACCATTTGATGAGTGCTGGGGGAAACCGCGATGACGGCACAGATCACGGACAGAGTTGTTTACCAGGGTGAGTCGTACCAGATTATCGGTGTCAAAGGCGGTCTGCTGCCTGCACCACAGAGCTTCGGCATAGTTCCTCAGATGATGTCTACTGCTTGCTACCGGGGCTATTTTGTGGAGTATGCGTGTGAAGGCTCACGCTTGTTTCTCTCAGAGATGACGGTTCGGGCAGCGGAATACAAGCCGATTAACGGGGTGGAAGTTCAGATCGGCGGCACATTTAACTCCGGGCAGTATTTTGATATTGACCTTCCTCTCAAATTCACGGGCGGCCTGCTCATTGCCAAAGACTTCATCAGCGCCCGGTATGTCCACATGGGCTTCCAGAAACCGACTTCCTTTCAGACAGTCATTGAATTATTGATCGAAGACGGTAAGATAGTCGAAGTGCTGGATCACTCACGCAAGGTCGCCCAGATGCGCGACGAGATGGAGAAGATGCCCGCGCCCGGTTTTGACGACCCCCGGATGCAGTCGCGCCATCTGCAAGAGTGGATTCAATGGACGTTCTCACTGGACTATAACCTATAGATGAACCCATCCCAATCCCCCCAGGAATACTTTCGCCTGCTGCTGCTCACGGTGGTGGGGCAGGCCTTTGGCGCGGCAGGTTATGAGCTGGACGAACGCCCGGTACAGTGGGCCGGTGGTCAGTTCCGTCTTGTGAAATCCCTGGATTCTGGCCTGCGGGCATTCATCGAGTTTCAACTGCTGGCTTACCTGGATACCGAATTTGCCGCCGGGAATCCTTCGCGTTTCCGCGTCACCCTTAGCCGGAGCGACGGCGTGCGCCGTACCCTGAGCGCCCTGGTGGTCGAGGATTTCGGCGTGGCGATTCTGCCTTCCGCCGATCACTGGTGGACATTTACCGATACCGAGACTTTAGGCCGGGCGCTGGCTGAGGCCGGTCACTTGATTGTTGGCTACGGCCTACCCTGGTTAGCGGGAGAACTCACCCCACCGTTGGGCTAGCGTGGGGTGGGCGGTGTTGACTCCCGCCTCGCCTGACGCGATAATCCCTTGTATGATAAGACAACCCGCTTCCCTCAATTGGCTGATACTGGCTGCCCTGCTGCTTCTGACCGGGTGCAACCTGTCGGATGGCAATGTTACCTATGTTATTGTCACATCGGACGCGGTGACTGCCGCGCCCACCGCGCTGCCAACCCTTACGCCCAGTCCGACGATACCCCCCACACCGACGATACCACCTGAAGTCTCGCTGCAAATCGCAGATCGTTACCTCGTCAATGGCTACCTTGAGAATGCCATCAACGCCTACCAGATGCTGCTCAATCAACCCGGAGTCCCGGCGGATGTGGGCGCGGCAGCGGCATTTAACCTGGGGCGTTCTGCACTGCGCGAAGGGGTGTTTGAAAACGCCGTCATCGCCCTCACGGATTTCATTAATCGCTTTCCGCAGGACAGCCGGGCGGCACAAGCCTACTTCCTGCGCGGCGACGCTTACCTGGGTATGTCACGCTGGACGGAGGCGCTGGCCGACTTTCAATATTATCTTTCGGTGCGTCCTGGCCTGATTGATAGTTACGCTTATGAACGCATTGGAGATGCTCAACTCGCCCTGGGACAGACCGAATCCGCGCTGGCGAGTTATGCCCAGTCAGTCAGCGCAAGCCGCAGCCAGACCCCGCTGCTGGCACTGCGGGAAAAACTTGCCCGGATTTACTTGAATGCTGGAATGCCTGCCGAGGCGTTGGCGCAGTATGACGCGATTCTTACAGTAGCTCGCAATGCTCCTTACCGTGCCAGCATGGAATTTCTGGCGGCACAGACCCTTCTCAGCAGCGGCCAGACCGACGCCGGACTACAACGCATGGAGGCTGTCTTGAACGGTTATCCGGGAACAGCGCCTGCCTATCAGGCTATGAATGTGCTCCTGACCAATGGTTACGATCTGGATGATTACCTCGTTGGCAAAACGAGTTACGATTTCGGTGACTATCAGGGAGCAATTGCTGCTTTCAACGCTTATTCCACGCAGCGCCAATTGGCGAGTATCCCGGCGGAATTGTATCTTCTGCTGGGGCGTGCGTACCGTGAAATCGGTAACCCGGCGGCGGCAGTGACTGCCTTCCAAACGGTTGTTTCTCAGTATCCCAGTGACCCGGCGTTTGGGGAAGCCTTGCTGGAGCAGGGACGCACTAAATTTCTTTCGGGTGATATCCCTGGTGCAATTGAGACCTACCTGAATATTGCCGATATCTATCCCTATCTGACCGAATCAGCGGAGGCATTGTGGCGAGTCGGGTATTTATACGGCACGAATAACGACCCCGGCCTTTCACGACAGGTCTTTGAGCGGCTGGCCGATACCTACCCGGATACCGAACAGTCTCGGAGTGGCTTGTTTCTGGCTGCTTCCGCCGCTTATAACCTGAATGATCTGACCGGTGCAGAGCGGTTGTTTGCCCGTTTAGCCACGACGACTACCGGCGACGACCAATCCGCCGCCTATCTATGGGTAGGGCGTATCGCACTGGCTGAGAACAACCAGCAGACGGCGCTGGACGCCCTGCGACTGGCGATCACCTCTTCACCGGATAGCTACTTCAGCGCCCGCGCCCAGGATATTCTGGCGGGGCGAGAGGCGTTTACGCGCCCGCAGTCTTACGAATTCACCGGGGATGACGCGCCGTTGATTGCCGAAGCCGAAGACTGGCTGCGGCGAACATTCGGCATACCACAGGAAGGCGACTTGTGGCCGCTATCCCCTGCAGTACAGGCTGAACCCCGCCTGATCCAGGGCAGCGAACTCTGGGCGGTGGCGGCTTATGACGAAGCCGGGAACGAATTCAGTGACCTACTGGATGCCTATAGCACCGATGGCCTGGTGTCGTATCAGCTCGCGATTTACCTGCGCAGCATCGGGGCGTATCAATCATCAATCTTTGGCGCGGCAAACGTTATTAAGGCGGCTAATGTCGGCACACTTGATGCCCCTAAGTACATTGCCCGGATGCGCTACCCAATCTACTACCTTGACCCGGTATTGGAATCCAGCCAGCGCTATGATATTGATCCGCTCCTCTTGTTTTCACTCGTCCGTCACGAAAGCCTGTTTGATACCAATGCGACGGCGGCGGCAGGTGAAAAGGGGTTGACTCAGGTCATTCCTGGCACAGCGGAATACATCGCCGGGCAAATCCAGTGGCCGGACTACCAGCATAGCGACCTCTTCCGGCCTTATGCCGGGATTGAATTTGGGGCGTTTTATCTGGGGGAACAGTTAGCCCGATTTGATGGTAATGTGCAGGCTGCGTTGGCCGGGTATAACGCCGGACCGGGGCGGGCGACAGCCTGGTTGGAGCTTTCGGGCGGCGACCCTGATCTCTTTATGACGGCAATCACTATTGACAGCACGCGCCTGTATGTCCAGAGGATTTATGGCTATTATGCGATCTACCGGGCGCTTTATGGGGTGGTTTAATCAATAATATGAGGGGTGCGGCCCTGGCACCCCTCATTGGAAGTCTTACAAAAATCACGATGGACGGCAGATTGAACCGTAACCATAGACTGGCGAACTAACCGCCGACTGGCTCCAGAATGTCCCGCACTTTTGCCACCAGGTCATGATGCAGAATGGGCTTGGGAAGGTAATCGTTCGCCCCCGCTTCAATCCCGCGCATAATGCTTTCTGCGTCTCCACGGGCCGAAAGAATGAGGATTGGCGTTGCCCCGGCGTCGGCGCGGCCCCGGATTACACTGCAGAGTTCAATCCCATCCATGCCCGGCATCATCACATCAAGGATAATCATATCCGGGGAGTTTTGGTCGAGAACTGCGAGGGCTGACTTCGCATCCTTGGCCTTCAAAACACCAAAACCGCCACGCTCAAGCATAATTCCAATCAGCGTCAGTGCGCCAATTTCGTCATCTACGACCAGAATTTGCTTTTTCATTAAAAACCTCCAAGGGGAATTTATTTGCCTATGGCCGTTCTACAGGCCAATCAGGGCCGTGTCGCTGTCAATAGGTTGCTACTGTTCTATCGTGAGGCTTTTTTTGCATCGTGTTGGTCCTGGTTTTTTTTCGCTCAATTCAGCGCCCAATAGGATGCCATGAAAAACCCCGCATGTATATGGTTAGGGAATTCCCGATGCCTGTCTCTTGTTAATTCTATCACCATTATTCTGTTGGACGCAACGCAGATAAATTAATTATTGGCATCTATTTTTGCGCTGACCCTGTGCAAATGAGACCATGATGGATTTTAGCACGCCCCCCAGCGCATCACAAGTCATTTAGGATAATTTCAGTACTTTTGTTCAAAATGCGACTGATTTGCTCAGTATACCATAAGGCTATTGGAACACATTCAACCTTACAATAAAATAACGTTTGAGAAACCTTCAGGAAACTTTCATATTGTCTGTTCTTGTAGGAACCTGCGCTTAGGCCAACGGTAATCATCGTCTGAACTTACCGGGTATGATACAATTTCCTGATCGTTTCACATTTGCGTGGACACCCAGTGTGCTTCATTCTGCTTCTCTATCATTAATTGCAACCTGAAAGCCTCGTTTTGCGTATTTAACTTAGGGTTCATGTGGTTGGCTGGCCGGGTGAGGAGAAGGGGTTAAGTCCCCCATTCCGGTGAGATTGCTCTTTTACAGGTAGATGTTATCTAAAGAGTAAAGCGCTTCGCTGGCAACAGGCGGTTTCTGCCCACCTT
This sequence comes from uncultured Chloroflexota bacterium, assembly GCA_937974245.1. GTDB lineage: Bacteria > Chloroflexota > Anaerolineae > Aggregatilineales > Phototrophicaceae > JACKCG01. Next base: position 49,168 of record CALJKV010000046.1, read on the forward strand.
TAGCTGGTGTTTTTGTTTGTTCTGTTTTGTGGGAAGCCGCTTACGGCTTACTCATTCAATGATCTTGGGAAAAGGCAAATCGTTATGCAGTCAGATGCGACTATTTCCGTTCGTCAGGTCATTAAAAACTACGGTAGTTTCCGCGCCGTAGATGACCTGTCATTTGATGTTTATACCGGCGAAGTTTTCGCCATGCTGGGGCCAAACGGCTCCGGCAAAACAACCACTATTCGCATGATTCTGGATATTCTCAAGCCTGATTCCGGCCAGATTAGCGTTCTGGGCGGGGTGATCACCGACGCGGCCAAAGACCGTATCGGCTATCTGCCCGAAGAGCGCGGATTGTATCGCTCGGTAAAAGTGCTGGAGATGATGGTTTATTTGGGGATGCTCAAGGGCATGTCGCGCCCTGATGCCCGCCAGCGTAGTTTGGAACTGCTGGAACTGTTGGAACTCGGCGACCACACCAAAAGCAAAGTGAGCGAACTGAGTAAAGGTATGCAGCAAAAAGTGCAGTTTGCGGTGACGGTATTGCATCACCCCTCCTTAATCATCGTGGACGAGCCTTTTTCTGGTCTTGATCCGGTGAATACCCGAGTCGTGAAAGACCTGCTGCTTAGTTTTCGTGCTGATGGGGGTACTGTCGTGATGAGTACCCACCAGATGTGGCAGGTCGAGGAAATGGCGGATCGCCTCTTGATGATTGACCGCGGCGCCCAGAAGCTATATGGGCGGCTTGAAGATATCCGCCAGCAGTATGCGCTCCACGCCATCGTGGTTGAAGGGCAGGGCGATTGGGCGGCGCTGCCGGGTGTTGACCATATTGAACATAATGGGCGTGAAGGGACGACGCTTTACCTGAAGCCTGAAGCGACTTCCGCTAGTGTGCTGGCCGCCATTGCTACTGCGGCAGATATGACAATTGATCGCTTTGAGTTAGCTATCCCTAGCTTGAATGACATTTTCATCCAGGTCGTGGAGGATCGGTAATATGGCGAAGATGTGGTCGGTTGCCTTACGTGAATACCTGTTTAACCTGCGGCGGCCCTCTTTCCTGTTTGCCGTGTTTGGCGTGCCGCTGTTCACTTTAGCGATGTATGCTGTCATCTTCATCGTCATTGACCGGACGGAGAATAATGTTGATGAATTGGGGATAGTTGGCTATGTAGATCAGTCCGGCCTGTTACTGGATACTTCGCCAACGGATATGGATGGTGAACCCTTTGCGGCGTATCCCACAACTGACGCGGCTCGTCAGGCGCTGGACGCGAAAACCATCGGTGCCTATTTCGTGCTGGCTGAAGATTATCTCACGACGGGCACTGTAGATACCTATAGTTATAGTAGTATTCCCGATGCCTTGCGATCGCGCATCCGGGCATTCTTGCGCGGTGGCATTGCCGAACGACTTGGCGCGGATGTGCCGCTGGAACGGATCACGAATCCAGTGAATTTGACCATTCATGCCGAAGACAGCGGACGCAATCTGACTGAATCAAATGTGCCTGCGTTGGTGCTGATGCCAATGATTTTCGCCCTGGTGTTTATCATGGCATCCGGCGTGACCAGCGGGTTTCTGATGAATGGCGTTGTCGAAGAGAAGACCAACCGAATTATGGAAATCCTGGTGACAAGTGTGACGCCTATGCAACTTCTCGCTGGGAAAATCATCGGCCTGGGCGTACTCGGTCTCACTCAGATGGTGATCTGGGGGGTAGCGGGTGTGGTAATGATTAATCTTGGTCAATCACTGCCGTTCCTGGAAGGCATTGCTTTTCCAACCGATATGGCGCTGTTGGCGCTGCTCTACTTCGTCCTGAGCTATTTCCTGATCGCGAGCTTGATGGCCGGCGTCGGCGTGGTTGCCAATTCGGAGCAGGAGAGTCGCCAGTTTTCGAGCATTATTTCCTTAATCTGGGTTATCCCCTTCTTCTTCACAGCGCAGTTTATTGATAACCCGAATGGTATTGTACCCATAATCTTGACATTGTTCCCGTTTACAGCGCCGATTTCGGTCTTAATGCGGTTGGGCTTTGCCGCTGTTCCCGCCTGGCAGATCATCGTCAGTCTGCTCATTCTGACGGTAACAACTGTCTTTTTGGTCTGGGCTTCGGCGCGGGTCTTCCGGTGGGGGATGCTGCGCTACGGGAAGCGACTTGGACTGCGTGAGATCATCGGTGCTGTTCGTCGCCCACCACAATTTACCACAACCGCATCTTCGGGGGAGGTGTCTAAATGACGAATCATATCTGGCAGGTATTTGCCTATGAACTCCAGCGGAATCTGCGGCGCAAAGGGTTTTTGTTCACGACTTTCGGTATCCCGATTCTCGCCTACATTTTGTTTTTCGGCTATCAGTTTATCAGCAGTCGCAGCGCGGGTGGGGAAGACATCGCGACGACCATTACCGAAAGTGAGCAGTTTCAGGGTATTGAGAAAGCCGGCTATGTAGATCATTCCGGGCTGTTCACTGATCCGGGTGATTTGCGTAGTGTCTTGTCGCCCTACGCCAATGAGGAGAGCGCTCAACAGGCGATGGATGCGGGGGAAATTGACATCTATTACGTTTTCCCGGAAAACTACCTGGATACAGGCGATATTGTGGCCTATATGCCCCGGTTTTCGATTGCCCAGGCCACTGAAAGTCTGGTACAGCAGCTCGTCTATGCCCATTTTGCACAGAATGTTGACCCAATCCTGATGAGCCGGTTAATATCCCCGGCAGCAATCAACGAAGTGAACCTCCAGCGTGATGCCACTGGTGAGACAACTACCAACTTTGATGTTGATTTTCCCGTGATCTATCTGTTCGTCATGATTATGATGATTAGCCAGTTTACGACCAATGGCTATTTAATGCAGACAATCATTGAGGAAAAAGAGACGAAGTTGATCGAGATTCTCATCTCCGCTTTGCGCCCGACACAACTCCTGATTGGGAAGATTCTGGCGTTGGGAGTGCTGGGTCTGGTGCAGATTGCTGTCTGGTTGGGGGCGGTACTGCTGCTGGCGCAAATCGCGGGTGATGTGGGGACAACCCTGTTATTTCTGCTGAACATCTCGATACCCACCGGCACAGTGATCCTGTTCCTGGTGTACTTCGTGTTGGGCTACCTCTTCTTCGCAGCAGTTTACGGTATGGTTGGCGCGATTTCCAACTCGATGCAGGAAGGCCCCCAGTTTGCGGTTATTTTCGTACTGCCTGCTGTGATCCCACTGTACTTCATGACGATCTTCATCACGCAGCCCGATGGCGCACTGGCGACGGCGCTCAGCCTCTTCCCGATAACCGCGCCGCTTTCGATGGTAATGCGTCTGACCATCTCCACCGTACCGGCCTGGCAGGTTATCTTGAGTATTGTGGTGCTTATCCTGACCAACGTTGGCATGATGTGGCTTGCTGGCCGATTGTTCCGCGTCAACACCTTGCTATCCGGGCAGACGCCTAAACTGCGCGACATCCCTAAGCTGCTGCGTGGTTGAACCGCAGCGCACATAGAAACCAGAAGGGGTGTGACAACGATGTGCCCCTTCCGGTTGTTATACTGGCTTTTTCTCTATGCCCAGGTAATCAGGCGGGGCAAGAATGATGTGTGCAGATACTTATGATAGGGCAGCACGCGCACCGAAATGCCGCGTTCACCGCTTGTCTGGTATAGTACCCGCGCTGTGAAGGTGTATGCTCCATCTTCTCCATTGATGGGGAGCATATCTACCGCTTCACCACTGTGCCCGATTTCCCCGCGTGTATCCACTTGCCCATAGAAAAGCTGCACACGCACATCATCAGGTGTGAGGTCCCCCAGATCAACCTGGGCATTCACCTCTAGCTCTGAGCCGACCTTGATCTGATTGCGTGAGATTTCGACCTGCTTCACCTTGACCTGCGGCCAGGCTTTTTCCAGGTGGCTGCGCCAGGCGGCGAAAGCCACCCCTTCTTGCAGATTATCACCAGTGAATTCTTTCACCCGGCGGAAACTGGGGATATAGAATTTGTCGGTATACTCCTCAATCATGCGGTGCGTGTTGAAGTACGGCGCGAGTTTCTTCATGCTGTTCTTCATCTTACCGATCCACTCGCGCGGGAGACCATCTCTCCCCCGTTCGTAAAACAGGGGGATGATGTCCTTTTCCAGAATATTATAGAGTGCTTCGCTCTCAATATAATTCTGGCGTTCCAGTTCGTGTTCGGGATATTCCTCGCCGTTGCCAATGGCCCAACCGAGTTCCGGGCTGTAACCCTCGGCCCACCAACCATCCAGGATGCTGCAATTCAGACCGCCGTTATAGATCACTTTCATACCGCTCGTGCCGCTGGCCTCTTTTGGGCGCTGCGGGGTATTCAACCAGACATCCACACCCTGTACCATCATCCGAGCAATACTCATATCGTAGTTTTCCAGGAATACGATGGAATGGCGGAAATCTTCACCGCGGGCAATATTAACGATCTGGCGGATAAGTTCTTTGCCACCCGTATCGTGCGGATGCGCTTTCCCGGCAAAGATGATTTGAACCGGAGTCTCGCTGTTGCTGATAATCTTCTTCAGGCGCTCCAGGTCACGGAACAGCAGCGTCGCTCGCTTGTAAGTTGCAAAACGACGGGCAAACCCAATAGTGAGAGCATCCGGGTTCAGCACCTCGTCAGCGGCCTCAATCTCATGCTGTGGTGCCCCCCGATTTTCCAGTTGAGACCGCAGTCGCCGCCGTGTGAATGCAACCAACCGTTCCCGCCGGCGTTCATGGGTGCGCCACAGTTCCGAATCGGGAACCTGGTCAATCGCCTCCCAGATTTCCGGGCGGGTATCTTCATTGCGCCAGGCTGGGTCCAGATAACGGTCAAGCAGCGTACCCATTTCCCGGCTAATCCACGTCTGCGTATGGATGCCATTCGTGACCGAATCAACAGGGATTTCATTTTCTGGCACATTGGGGTACATCCAATTCCACAAATGCCGGGAGACAATCCCGTGCAGCCGGGCAACCCCATTAGCACCACCTGAAAGGTTCAGCGCCAATACTGGCATAGAGAAGAGCTGGTAATCGCCCATGTTCTCCCGTCCCAGGTCAATGAACTGGTCACGGTTTAACCCCAATGATTTGTAGTAATTCGTGAAGTGTTCGTCAATGAGGTCAAACCCAAACCGCTCCAGTCCGGCAGGCACGGGTGTATGGGTCGTGAAGATATGACTGGCCGCTGTGATTTTACGCGCCTGGTCAAACGATAGTTTATGCTCTTCCATCACTTGGCGGGTACGTTCCAGTCCCAGAAACGCCGAATGACCTTCGTTCATGTGGCAGATAGACGGGCGTAGACCCAGAGCCTCCAGGGCGCGAATGCCGCCGATGCCCATCAGGATTTCCTGACGAATGCGCGTGCGGCGATCCCCACCATAGAGCCGGTCTGTCAGGTTACGATCTTCTTCACGGGTGTTCAAAGCCGTGTTGGAATCCAGCAAAAACAGTGGAATGCGCCCTACCTGCACCTTCCAGATCAACGCATACAACTCCCGCCCTGGCATCGGCACAGAGATCGTAATTGGTGTGCCATCCGCTTTTCGCTGGAGCGTCACGGGCAGGTTGGCGTAATCGTTGATTGGATAGGATTCCTGCTGGTAGCCATCTGCATTGAGGTACTGGTGAAAATAACCTTCCTGGTAGAGCAGGCCGACGCCGACCAGTGGTAAACCCAGGTCGCTTGCGCTTTTCAGATGGTCACCGCTCAGTACGCCCAGACCACCGGAGTAGTTCTGCAGACATTCCGTGAGGCCGAATTCTGTTGAGAAATAGGCAATCACCGGACGCTCTTCTTGACCGTAATGGACGTTATACCAAGTGTGCGATTCGCTCATGTATGTATCAAAGGATTCGGCCACCGTATCCAGGTGTGCCATGAAAGCAGGGTCATCACTGGCGGCATTCAGGCGCTCTTGACTGACCAGTCCCAACATCCATACCGGATTACGCCCGGTGGCCTCCCACAGGTCCCTGTCCAGGCGACGGAACAAAGCAATCGTGTCATGATCCCAGGCCCAGCGTAAGTTATAGGCCAGTTCCTGGAGTCGGCGCAGCGACTCCGGGAGTGCTGGGACCACATTAATACGTGCTACTGGTTTAATCATTGTCTTCTATGACTCCTGATCATCGTAATTGAGGAAAATGAATCGTAAGACTCCTGATCCCACTAGGTAGCATAGCGCAGGGTAATAGTAGTTGGCAACTAGCAATTCTGGCAAATCTGGCTTCCTAAAATTGAGATAATATGCCGAATCGGGCGCTAGTTTCCAGTAGGGCGGTTATGTTACAATGCAAAAGTAGAAGCGTTAGCGTTCATCATAATTGGGAGCCATTCAATGCTAAAAAAGCAGGTCCTTAAGACCAAGCCTGTTACTAAAGTAACCTTTGAGTTGCCGGAAGCGATTAAGGCCGAGACTGCGCACCTGGTCGGGGATTTTAACGACTGGGACGAATCCGCCACGCCTATGAATCGCTTAAAGAGCGGGCGCTTTACGGTGACATTGGAGTTGGAAACCGGCCAGGAGTATCAGTTTCGCTATCTCGTGAATGGGACTGAGTGGCATAACGATTGGCACGCTGACAGATATGTTCCAAATCCTTTCAGCGGCGACAATTCGGTAGTCGCTGCCTAATCCCATAGAATGTAAAACAGGAGGCTGTAAGACCTCCTGTTGTTTTGAAGATGCCGTAACGCTCTGGCTGGGTGCGTTTTCTTTCTGCCCTTGTCAATCCAGTGCAGCCAGGACTTCGCGCAGAATGGTCGCCCCGGTAACAGGGGTATTCTTTGAAGTCATCACGGCCAGATCCTGGGCTAATCGTTCGCCTACTTCGGCAAATCCCGCTTGCTGTACCAGATCGGCAGCCAATGCCGCGCAGGTAATTGCGTAATGTGGCTGGCGGCCATCCAGTTGATTATCGGTAAACGTGTAGCTGGTATACATGTGTTGGGCGAGCTGCTGTGCATGAAGCAGCTTGAGCAGTTGCTTCTTGTTTTTGTGGTCAGCGTCGGGTATATGCTGCGTAATCCAGGCTTCTGCATCCTCAATGCCCAGCATCACAGATACGTACTGATTTCTCAGTGCCCAGGGATCAAGTTGATAGCCTTGCACTGCCGTCGCGTAAGCATGGTCTATCTCGCTCGCAGTGTTATCAAGCGCCCGGCGCAATGCCCCTTTCCACGTTGTATCATGTCCGGCGTCAATTTGCCCGGTTGTCCACTCATTCAGCCCCGTTGCTACGCCCCAGCTGGTACGTTCTTCAACCCGTATCACGTTTTTAGGTGGATGCTGGATGAAATATTGGTCAAGCGTGGTGATTTCAAAGCCGGCATGTTGGGCTTCGTGGCTGACCAGCCAGTGCAAGAATTGTTCCTCCCCGGCGAAATGGTGGCCGAAGGTCTCCCCAGACGTTGCCAGCAGGACTAACCCGGAAGTATGTTTGCGAAGCGGTGATAGCGTGGAATGACTCCAGTGCCCCGCGCCTCCCAGGTTGTGAATATTAAAGGAGATTTCTGCCGAAAGCGTGTCGTGCCGGACGAAGACAGCGATACTGCGTCCCTCGGGTAGCCGCACCAGGTAAGGCCCAGCATTCCCCGAAACGTGCCCCCGCACTTGCTTTTCTGCCAGCACGGTGTACTGGATACCAGCTTCGGCCAATGCAACCAGGGTTTCGGTATCAACAGCTAGTTCCGGCAGCCAGAATCCCAACGGTTGCCGCCCATACATCTGCTTGAAGGCCGCGATACCCCACTGAATCTGGGTTTGTTTGTCGCGATTTCGGGCCACTGGTAAAATTACATGGTCGTACGCGGTTGCCAGCGCGTGGCCGGGCATGGGGTCAACACCTTTAGCGTGCTGGTCACTTTGACTGATAGTGTCATAGACCGCCGGCATGTTTTGTGCCAGCCAATTGAGCAGAGGTTGGCCGAAGCTATAGCTGATGTGGTTGAAATTGCCAATTTCCGCGTTCGGACGATACGCCGTCTCGGCGATTCGTTGGTTCCAATTGTAGTAGGGGGCAGCGTCTGCCTCTTGGCTAATCTCCCCTGTGAGGGGATTCCCCCTTGGAGGCTGGCTAAAGTGCCCATGAATGCATAGCCAACTTGATTCAATTTTAGACACGCTGCTTATCTCCTTACCGGTTACTTTTCTTACGACCGATTTGTGTCCCGTTGGGTACTACTTTGTCAGTATGGGCTTTGAAGTCGTCCAGGCGCAAATCAGTGCCGAGGATAACGTTGTTTCCTACTGTATAACCTGCCGGGATATGGGTGTTTTTTCCCACACATGTGATGCCGAGTTCGCCCATGTCACGGATTTTGCCCACTCGCGCATTGTGTCCGATTACTACGATTTTATCCAGGATACAACGTTCAACAACGGCTCCGGCTTCAATGTAGGTATCATTGAGCAACACACTTTCCCGGACAATCGCGTTTGGCCCGACATAAACACCCGGAGACAGGACACTATTTTCGACAAGTGCCCCTTCCGCGATCACCGAGCCGTCGGTAATCATACTGTTGCGAACTATCGCACCTGAGTGAATAAGTACGGGTGGTCGCTCCTCACTGCGGGTATGAATCACCCAGGTACGGTCATTCAGGTTGAGTGAAGGTGGCGAAGCGACCAAGTCCATGTGGGCTTCCCAGTAAGCGTCCACTGTACCTACATCAATCCAGTAGCCACCATAGGGATAAGCAAAAACGTTCATGTTTTCCATAATCATGCGCGGCAGAATATCCTTGCCAAAGTCATGATTCGATGATTTGAGTTTTTGATCCTCTTCCAGCATGTGTTCCAGTACCGGATAATTGAAGACATAAACGCCCATGCTGGCGAGGTTGCCGGGGGGTTTTTGCGGCTTTTCTACAAACTCACGTACCCGGTAATCGTCTTCCACATCCAGAATCCCGTAGCGATTGGCTTCATCCATAGGAACACGGATGGTACACACGGTAGCATCGGCGTTGCGATCCCGGTGGAACTGGAGCAGGACATCGTAATCCATCTCGTAAATGTGATCGCCGGACAAAATCAGCACGTAATCTGGGCGCCCCCTGCGGACAAAGTTCATATTCTGTGCCACGGCATCCGCTGTCCCCGCATACCAGTCGGTATCAGCACGGCCTTTATAGGGCTGGAGGATTTGCACACCACCCGTAAACGAGCGATCAAGGTCCCATGGGCGGCCCCGCGCAATATGGTCGTTCAAGCTGTGCGGGCGGTATTGTGTCAGAATCAGCACATCAAAAATGTTTGAATTAACGCAATTACTCAGCGTAAAATCAATAATGCGGTACTTCCCTGCAAATGGGACAGCGGGCTTGGCACGTTTGGCTGTGAGTGTTTCGAGGCGTGTACCCTCTCCGCCTGCAAGTATAACGGCTTTAATTTTCAAGGTTCCAACTCCCTTTTTCTATGTTTGTCCAAAGCCTTCTGGTAGATTTCCACGTAGCGGTGGGCGCTTTGATGCCAGCTGAAATCGGTTTGCATGGCACGCTTTTGCATCCGTCGCCAGGCCTCCTGCTTATGGTGAAACGTATCCACTGACCAACGGAGCGTGTTCAGTACAGCATCAGGCTGCTCCCAGGTGAAAACGAACCCGGTGCCTGTTTCCGCTGTGCTGTTGTCGTAGTTCTGGACAGTATCCGCCAGGCCTCCGGTTTCCCGTACCAGTGGCAGTGATCCATAGCGCATCGCGATCATCTGGCCGATTCCACAGGGTTCATAGTGGCTGGGCATCAGGAAAATATCGCTCCCAGCATAAATGTGCTGGGCGGTGGTGGCGTTGAATCCCAGGAATACCCGTGCTTTCCAGTGGAAATCATGTCCTAATCGCCACAACTGATGTTCTGTCTCCGATTCGCCTGAGCCTAATGCGATAACCTGCGCATCGGTATCCACCAGCAAGCGGCGCAATGCGGGCAGTGCCAGCGTGAACCCTTTTTGCCATACCAACCGGGTCACAATCCCGATAATTGGCACATCGTCATGTACCGGCAGCCCAACCTCGTTTTGCAGGTGACGTTTGTTGGCTTGGCGCTGCTCAACGAAGCTCTCAGCATTATAATTGAATACCACATTCGGGTCGGTTTCAGGGTCCCAAAGGTCAACATCAATACCATTGAGTATGCCATACAGGTCTTCGGTGCGGGTGCGGATCAGGCTATCCAGGTGATGTCCCATGTAAGGATACTGGATTTCAATGGCGTACCGGGGACTGACAGTAGTCAGGATGTCAGAGTACCCAATCGCTATCGCCAGCATATTGTCGGTCAAATTCTGGTACACCAGGTCAGATTGCTGCCGCCCCGGTATTCCCAGTTGCCACAACCAGCCACCTACCGATTCGCCCTGGTAAGCCAGGTTATGAATCCCCAATACCGATGCAGTACGCCCCCATACCGCATCATGGCGGCTTTCGTGCAGCAGGAAGGGCAGCAGGCCGGTATGCCAGTCGTTGACATGGAACACATCAGGGAACCAACCGAGACGCTGCCGCAGTTCCCACGCTACTGCCATCACCACCTGGTTAAAAAAGATAAAACGCGGTACATCCCAATCCCAGGTGGTATAAACGCTGGTATCTGAACCAAAGTACGGCCACCCGCGCACAAAATAAAACGGCACACCATCATGTTCTGCTGTGAATACCTGCACATCGGTTGTGCCGGTACTGCGGGTGAATGGGACCGAAAACAGGTAGCTGATCTTGTATTTCTCGGTATTGATGAACCCATACATCGGCATGATGATACGAGCGTCTATCCCGATTTTGCGAAGCGCCTGGGGCAGCGACCCGACGACATCGGCCAGCCCACCAACTTTGGCGTATGGGACTGCCTCTGCGCTGACAAAAAGTACCCTGGTATTCAAACTCATAGACTCCTTAGCCTGATGTAAGTCGGGATGACTACTTCGTGAACCAGCGATAATCAATATCCGGGAACACCTTGTCCAATTCCCAGTATTCCTCAGCCAGTGTCGTATCTGGCTGACCCTGTTCCAGCCCCCGCACCAGGCGGTCAAAGCGTTCGACGTGCTGGCTGAAGCGCTGAATGGCATACTGCCGCGCCTGTCCGGTTGTCACGAGGAACGGCCAGTCTGAGCTTTGCAGCAGCAGGAGTTCTCTGGCTGCCTGGCTTAATACCACTCGCTGCTCATCGGATGGTGTGGTGATGCGTGTTGCCAACGTCTCCATCCGCTCTTCGGCTTCATGAATTGGCCCCCACATCCAGTGTGTTTCCGCATTGTCCCATGTGAAATGCCCGCCGCCCGCACCCCATGAGCTTTCAGGAATATGCAGCACGCTCTTGGGCGGGTGTTGGGTAATGAAGGTCGTGGCAGTAGTCAGATCCACGTCGGGGTCAGCCGCAAGCAAACGCAGTACTTTGCCGATCCAGGTAACGCCTTCAAACCACCAGTGGCCGAAAAGTTCCGTATCATAATTCGACGCAATCAGGCCGTATTCGCCTGTTTGTTGATGATACTCACGTATCAGGTCGCCCACCAGGTGTGCATAATGCTCGGCATGTTGGTCTACTTTGTAACTCGCCCAGTCGGGGTGATAGGTGTCTTTTTCGCCTAGATCAACCTCTTCGCCCGTGACCCGCCAGTATTGCAGTCCGCTCGTTCCGGCTTTGCGATGAAACTCGCGGTAATCAAAATCGCCCGGATACCCCCAGTCCGCGCTCCATACCTGCTGCCCGGTACGGTTGTTGCGTCCGATCACGGCTACACCGGAATGCTCGTCCGCCCCCGGCCCAGCAACAGTGTCACTCACATAATAGGCCTGGTAGGTCGAGGCGGTGCGGGCGGGGACCGTGGATGACGCCGGAATCACGTAGCGCCGCTTGATCGCGCCATACGGGCCGATCACTTCACCAGCCGCCACTCCTACCGGCTGCCCGCCTGTGATGGTATGCGTTTCGCTGAAGAATACTTTGAGGCCGTTTTGCCCCAGGAAGGTTTCAATTCCGGGGCGCTTTTTCCCGTTTTCAGCGATATATGCCGGGCGATAAGCACACTCCGGCAGCCATATTCCTGTTGGCTGGCGACCAAACAAGCGTTTGTAGCTGCTCACACCAGCCTTTAATTGCCCGTTAATCGCACTGTCCCGTCCTAACAAGGGGAGGTAGCCGTGTGTGGCGGCGCTGGTCGTGATTTCGATGTATCCTTCGTCCTGCAACCGGCGAAAACTGCCGATAATGTCCCGATCAAAACGCGAATCGAAAGCCTCTTTGATGCCTTCAAACCAATTTTTGTACCACTCTGCCAGAAAGCGAAAATGCGCATCAGCAGTCTCTTCCGCGTCAAAATAATCCATATCTTTTTTTGCGGCTGCAATTTTCTCATCAAGATACTGGTCAAAATGGACCAAGACATCTGCATCGGCTAATTGTTCCGCCAGAATAGGCGTAATGCCGACAGTCAGACGATAGGCGACACCTTCTTCTTTGAGGTCATACAGGGTTTGCAGCAGGGGGATGTAAGTTTCGCTGGCGGCTTCATGGATCCATTCCTCACCATGCGGCCAGCGGCCAGCTAGCCGGGCATAGGGTAGGTGACTATGTAAAACAAAGGTAAATGCTCCGAGTGCGGTCACGGGGGTACTCCTCAATCATTACATGACTTGCATGACCGAATTGTAACGAGTGCTAATGGTATAACGCAAATAAATGATTCAATAACAGGGGTGTAATTCAGTACTCATGATGTGTCACTTGTGCCTGTGGGTTCTCGCAAATACCCCGCTAAATCGCTACAATCCTGACACTGATTAATAGCGTTTGTACAGATAGGGTCAGAACCATGCTTTTGGAGCAGGAAATCCAGGAACAAGCCAGTGTGTTGGAACGGTTGCTAGGTGAACAATGGGGGCATGTAGCACAGATTGTGGCAGCAATTAAAGCCTTTGACCCGCCCTATGTGCTCATCGCGGCACGCGGCACGAGTGACAATGCAGCGCGTTATGCGCAATATGTTTTGGGGGGGAAGGCGCACCTGCCAGTCGCATTGAGCACACCATCGCTGCACACCTTATATGAGACGCCACCGAATCTGGGAAAAGGGCTGGTAATCGGTATCTCACAGTCCGGCCAGGCCGAGGATGTGCGCCGTGTGCTGGCGGATGCCAGAGAGCAGGGTGCGTTGACGATCAGCGTGACCAACTATGATAACTCCCCGATGGCGCAAACCGCCGCCCATCATATCCCCTTGTGTGCCGGTGAAGAACTGAGTATTGCCGCTACCAAAACCTATACCGCTCAACTCACTGTGATGGCGATGTTGGGTGCGTTACTATCCGGGGATTCGATCCTGCTGGACGAACTGCGCCAGTTACCCGGATGGATGCAGGCGACGCTCGACTTTTCTGCGGAGATTGCCGGGTGGGCGGAGCGTTATCGCTATATGACGCACTTTGCCGCCGTTGGGCGCGGTTATAATTACCCGACGGCTTTCGAGATCAGCCTGAAGATTAAAGAACTGACGTATGTGATCGGGGAAGGTTACAGCGAAGCGGATTTCCGGCATGGCCCGATTGCGACCATTATGCCTGAACTGCCGGTAATAGTCGTTGTGCCTCAGGGGCACACCACGCCCGCTATGCGTGATCTGGTGGCGAAATTGGGTGAGAAGCAGGCCGAACTCCTGGTCATTAGCAACGATGATGACGCCCTTAAGCCAGCCACCAAGGCGATGCGGATTGCGAATTTACCAGAATGGCTTTCTCCGATAGTCGGTGTGGTGCCGGGACAGGTGCTGGCGATGAACCTTGCACTGGTGCGCGGGTATCCGGTGGACAAACCGCATGGGCTGACGAAGGTGACGATTACCCGCTAGACACATGGATCAGGGCTTTGTGTCATCAGGCCTGTCTGCGTTCCGGATGGTCTATGGCATCACTTTCCATCACTGTACCCATAATCACGAAGTCCGCCCACAGGACGAATAAGCGATCATCACTATTGTATGTCAGGCGCATTCGCCAGGGCAGCCGCAGCCACATATAGGCGATGCGCCGCCGTTCGTAACGGGTAGTATGCTCCAGAAGGCCGTGATACCAACGCGGGTAGCGCAGGTATTTACGATGGAAATCGGAGAGGGCTGGTATGTATTGGTAGCCCACAAAGGCTGTCAGCAGCAGGGCAATGCCCATCCCGGTGAAAGAGGCCGTGACACCCAATGAGGTCGAACTCCAACCGCCAAAGCCAATAAGAAACATGCCCGACCACGCTAGCAGCGGCAGCAGCGGCAGATACAGGTCTTCTTTATCACCGTACTTTTGAAAGAGGGCGATAACCGGTTCCTTGAGATGCCCGGTGAAAATTAGTACCGTTCGGGTGAGGAAGAGTAGACTGATAAAGAATATCAGCAGATTGACCATGATGAACCTCACATGCGCAGGAGTGCCCGGGGGCCTTTGTACAAGGGACAAACGCAGCGTTCGCATTCTGGCCGCGTCCCGGTTCGATAGGCTTGACGGAGTGCCCGCGCCATGTCATTGTTGATCTCCGTCTTGAGCGATGCCGTCTCTCCATTTGCCCCCTGAGATATGTGAATTTGGCCGAATGCTGGGAGAAAATAACAGGGGCGCAGTGTTCCGTCCACTTCGATCACGACGTTAATATGGGGTGCATTGCAGCGAGGCCGGGGAAACCCGGTTTGTCCGGTGAGCGCCGCGAAATAATCTATCATACGACGCAGCTTGGTCGGGGATTCCGCGATCAGTCCACTGACGAAATCCTCTGCGAAATGGACTTCTACCGCATCTAAGACCTGAGCCAGCTCGCCAACATCGTCCGGTGTGAGCGCTGTACTGTTGGGAGGCTGGTGTTGCTTGACGCTGTCATTGGTAGCGCTGAGTACCGGCAGGCTCGTATCGGCTGTGAAGCGTGGGCCGAAGGCGAATTCGTTGCTGACATCCACCGCCAGAAAACTGACCCCCGTTGCACCGGCAGCTTTTGCGACGGTGATGATCTGCGGGATTTCATGGTAATTGCCGCGCTGCACCGTTGTTCGGGTGATGACCGGCAGACCCCCCGCCCGGACGGCACGGACACCTTCTAGCACCAGGTCGAAACCATCCACTCCGCGAATCGCCTGGTAGGTTTCTGCCGTGCCACCATCCAGGCTGACGATGACTTCATCCACACTGGCGATGACCGCCTCCGCCTGTTTTCGCAGCAGCAGCCCGTTTGTCAGCAGCATCACGTAGATACCGGCCTCACGGAAACGTTGGGCGATTCCCGGCCAATCGGGGTGCTGCATAGCCTCACCCCCGCTCAGGAGTACCCACTTTACCTGAAGTTCCTGGCACGTCTCGGTAATGGTTTCAACCAGTTCCAGTGACATATTCCGGCGTGGGCTGCGCCAGATGTCGCATGTAACGCACTTGCTGTTACACCCATCTGTCAGGTATAGCACAATGAGCGGCAAGGTGTGCAGACGATCTCCAACCAGATTCAAAAGGTGCTCGGCTCGCATTGTTTTGGCAGTATCCATATAGGGTAGGAAATTAACTTTAGTGTCTGTCTCCTTGTTCATTCTATGTTAAAATGGCTGTGTATGGTAGCTCTTTATAGTACTCAGCACGGATTGATTCATCCAGGAACGACATTAATCACTCATGCAAAAACTTGATATTATACGGTCTGAACCCGGGACACGACTGGCTTTCATTGAGAAAGCAACTGCTAAACCTATTTCGGAGACGCTGGTGGCCTTTGCCAATACAGAGGGAGGGACACTGGTTTTCGGTCTGCGTGATGACGGTGAACCGGCGAAGAAGAAATTCACCAGTGAATCGCTGGAAAAACTGCTAAAAGAAGCCGATGCTGATTGTAACCCTCCCGTGGTTGTCGGTAATTGGGAGCAGGTCGAGGATGAAGAAAAAGGCACACTATTTGTGGTCCGTGTACCCCGCAGTGTCGAACTCCATGCACTAAGTGATGGCCGGGTGCTGATCCGCAGCGGTGTGAATAATCGTCCGTTGGGTGGGCAGGAAATTCTGAAACTGGCGAGTGCCAAGAGCACCGGTGATTTCGAGTCCGAGACTGTTCCCGGCGCGACAGCGGATGACTTCAGCAACAAGATCATCGTGGAATACCTGGAAAAACGTGCCGAACGCACCAAGCGCCCGTATAACGGTAAAGTCGCTGATCTCCTGAAAGAGATCGGCGCCCTCGACACCAATGGCACAGCGACAGTTGCCGGGCTGCTGCTCTTCAGCGAGTATCCGCAGCACTGGCTGCCACAGAGCAGCGTGGTATTTGCGAAGTTTGTGGGTAAAACACCACGTGGTGAAGATGGCCTGGCCGGGTACACCCGCCGCGAAGAACTCACCGGCCCACTGCCGCGCCTGATTGAAAATGCCTGGAATCTTATCTGGAGCGAGATGGCGGTTAGCGCCGTGGTGAAAGGGCTGGAGCGCGAAGAAACGCACGAATACCCCCAATTTGCCGTGCGTGAAGCGATTGTGAACGCGATTTGCCACCGCGATTACCGCCTGAAGGGGCGCCGTATCGAAATCCGCATGTATTCAGACCGCCTGGAGGTAATCTCACCGGGTGGACTGCCGGGCTTTATCACCATCGAGAACATTATTGAAGAGCATTTCAGCCGTAACCCGCGAGTGGTCAATGGGCTTTTTCAATGGGGATATATTGAGGAACTTGGCCTCGGTATTGATCGCATGATGGAAGTCATGCGCCAGGCCGGGCATAAACCACCTTATTTTGATGCCCGTCCCTATAGTTTTGCTGTTACACTCTACAATGAACGTGAAAAGCAGAAAGCACCGGAGTGGGCGCGTAATACCAACCACCGGCAGGCGCGAGCACTTCAATACATTCGTGAGCATGGTTCAATTACTAACCGCGAATATCGCTCCTTATGTGAAGGCGTCTCGGCAGAAACCTTGCGCCTTGACCTGGCGGACATGGTCGAACAAGGTATTTTGCTTAAGGTCGGTGCAAAAAAGGGGACGTACTATATCCTGAAGTAGCTCTTATCTGGCAAGAATTACAGGATTAGGGAACTTATCTCTATGACACCTCTACTGAATGGGGTTATCTTGGGCAGCCTGGCGATTCACCTGACGCTGCTCGTTTATGCTTTTGTACGCCGTAAATGGGTGCGAACACATCTCTCCTGGCTAGCGCTCACGATTATGTTTTCTGCTGTCACAGTGGCTACCTATTTGCTACCAGAGTCCGCGATTCTGGTTGAACGTGGTGGCGGGCTGATCCTGGCGCTGGCGGCGATGTTGACGGTCTTTGGTGCCTTAGTGATAACCGATGTGCGCCGTCCCGGTGAACGCAGTGGGCTGCGCGGTTGGCTCTTGCTCAGCCTGGTTGGGGTGGTTGTGCTCGCTACCGTGATTCTATTGAGCGATCAGGTACGGGTGGGGCAGGCCGAATGGCTGGCCGAGACTTTGGCGACGCCTTCGCTGGTCAGCCTAGTGACCCTGACCGGGTTAGCTGCTGCGGCTGCCGTACTGCTCGCAATCACATTCCGCTCGTTCTACCTGGCTGTATTGCCGGAAAGCGCTAATCGTTCCCTGTTCTGGGTGATTGATATTGCCATAATTCTGGTTGGCATCATACTGGTCATCAGTGGGATTCCCACGTTGATTCTACTGGGGATGGTTGTCCTGACGGTAGGCGTGACTGGATCCGTTTACGTGCAGGTATCCTATCGCGTGTTTGATATTCGCAGCAGCCTCAGCCTGTTCTTGCGCACCCTCATCTTGATGGCGCTCATGGCGCTGCTGCTCTATGGCGCTTTGACCCTCCTGAATCCCATTCAGGTAGAGCCGGGTATTCAGCAGGGCATCGTCATTACCTTGCTAGCGGTGGGTGTGACCCTCATTTATGTGCCGCTGCGCCGCCTCTCCGAAACCCTCGCCTCGCCGCTGTTGCATGCGCCAGGGATGAATCCTACACTGGCAACTCGTCGCTATAGCCAGCAGGTGTCTAAAGCAGTCGAATTGGATGAACTGATTCATGTTGGTACCGAAACCTTGAACGATGTGATGGGTGTGCGCCGGTCAGGGCTGCTTCTGGTAAACGATATTGCCCACACCAACGGTTCGGTAGAACTCCTGGTTATTCCCGGCGGCGGCTTTGTGGATATGAAAGATGTACGTGGGCGCATTGCCAGAGAAAGCCCGATTTACAAAAAGCTCGCCAGGGAACAGTCCCCATTATCACAATTTGATCTTGAGTTCAGCCCATTGTATCGGGACATGCACGAAAGCGAGCGGCAGTTCTTTGGCAACCTGGGGATGAGTGCTTATGCCCCGGTGATTGTCGAAAACACCGTGATTGGTGTTCTCGCTTGTGGTCCCAAAGTAAGTGACGCGCCCTTCTTTGTCCGAGACCTTGAACTCCTGGCGACAATGGCGAACCAGACCGGCGTCGCTTTGCGTAATGCCCGCCTGGTAGCCGACCTGCGCCACCTCAACCGCAGTATGCAGTCCTTGAATTCCGGGCTGGAAGTGGCTAACCAGCGCCTGGATGAGCTTGACCAGGTAAAGACGGATTTCGTGACCATCGCCAGTCACGAACTGCGGACTCCGCTGGCGCAGATACGCGGTTATACCGATATTCTGGATGCCCTCAACGAGCAAGGTATGTTGGACCAGGATCAAATAAGCGGCATGGTCAACAACCTGCGCAAGGCAACCGAGCGTATGGAAGAGTTGATTAGCGCCATGTTGGATGTGAGTCAGCTTGATGTCAACGCGATGGATTTGCGGTTCGCTCAAACCACACCGGAAGCAGTGGTACGGATGGCAATCGAACCGCTGACCGATGTCATCAAACAGCGTAAACTCACGCTTTCGGCACGGGGGTTACGTGGCCTGCCTCCGATTGAAGCTGATATGCAGCGTTTGGTACAGTCCATTCGTAATGTGGTGGTGAACGCCATCAAGTTTACCCCGGATGGCGGACGCATCGAGATCAACGCCAGCCTGCAACCTGCCGATGTCCTGGGCGGCAGCGATAAGGAGCACATTCTCATCGCAATTTCTGACTCGGGTGTGGGTATTAACAAAGACGATTTGGAGTTGATTTTTGAGAAGTTCTATCGTGGGCATGATCCCAGCCTGCATTCTACCGGCGCATACAAGTTTATGGGCGCTGGGCCGGGCCTGGGTCTGACGATTGCGCGGGGGATGATCGAGGGACACGGCGGCAGAATCTGGGCGGAAAGCACCGGGCATGACATGGAAAAATGCCCTGGCACAACTTTCTACATCCAGCTGCCACTCCATCCACCGGAAAAGGCACGACGTGTTCTTCCATTTGAGCCACAGGCGGCAGAGGGTAGCGCGTAGAACCAGACTCACTCAACTATCACGGGTTGATTGGTGGTGAGTGGTATTTTGCCTCTCGTCTGTTTTAAACAGGCTTGGTGGCATGGAATCAGCCTGCCAGGTAGCCTGCTCAACGGGTGCATTCACGCCAGTTAGGTTGCGAAGCATGATAAGAAACTGTGCTGGGCTGCCACTCGTGAAGTAACTGTTTTCTGTCGGGATTGGCGGCAGGCTGGACGGCCATACCCGTGCTGTTTGCCGGGCCACCGCCGGGCCGGGATTAACCAACTGCGCCCGATCGCCAACGATTGTCTGAATCGCCTCGGCCAGAAACGGGAAATGGGTGCAGGCCAGCACAATTTGATCAGCTCCGGCGTCGAGCATGGGTTGCAGGTGCTGGGCGATGATATCACGGCTTTCCGGTGTGTGTTGGGTGTTGTTTTCGGCAATCATCACCAGTTCGGGCGCAACCTGGGTGATGACACGCACATGCTTTGTATGCTGGTCCAACACCCGCGCATATAACGGTCCGGAAGCGGTCGCCTGGGTGGTGAGTACCCCAATCACGCCGGAACGGGTGGCTGTTGCTGCCGGTTTGACAGCCGGTTCCATCCCCACAAATGGAATACCTGGATACTGCGCTCGTAAATCATACAGGCTGGCGGCGCTGGCGGCATTACATGCAACGACAATCACCGCTGCACCCCGGTCAATCAGGAAATCAGCTATCGCGCTTACATAAGATCGCACCTCGGCGGGAGGGCGTGGGCCGTAGGGTAGGTGTGCCTGGTCAGCAAAGTATAGCGTGGGGTAATCCGGCAGCAGTGCGTGAATTTCGCGCAGCACTGATAAGCCGCCAATGCCCGAGTCCAGTACGCCGATTTTAGCGGACGGCATAGATACGAGCGGCATCAACAAAAGCCGTGAACAGGTTTTGGGCGGATTCATCATTCAGGTACATATCTTCAGGATGCCACTGGACGCTTAAAGCGAAGCGATGGTCGGGTAACTCCAATCCTTCAATAACTCCATCCGGGGCATAAGCCGTAATGTAAGCGCCGGGGGCGGCTTCTTTAACAGCCTGATGGTGCAAACTGTTGACACCGACTTTCACTACCCTCAGTATCCCGGCTAGCCGGCTGTCGGGCTTTATTGTTGCCTCATGCGCCACAAAATTGCGCGGGATGTCGCGGGGTGTGTCGTGTGTGATCGTGGTTGTCGTTTCTGTCGCCACATCCTGGATCAACGTCCCCCCCAGTGCTACATTCAACAGTTGGTGTCCCCGGCAAATACCCAGCAAAGGGCGGTCATCCGCAATTGCCCAGTGTGCCAGTGTGATTTCAGCTTCATCGCGGGCATCATCAGGGGTGTGCGTAGTCGGAAGTGGGGCAGCCTGATAGCGCTGCGGATTGATGTCCCGGCCACCAGGCAGCAGGATGGCATCTACCCGCTCATACAACGCTCTGAGTGTATCTGCATTGACGCTGACAGGAATCAAAACAGGCAATCCTCCGGCAGCTTCAATTGCCATGATGTTGCCTGTGTATGCCTGATTATAGAGGACCCCGCTGGCTATCGTAGTAGAGGCCGTTGTGATACCGATGAGGGGTTTCAACCCTTAACGTCTCTTTTCCTTCAGGCGGGCCGCTTTACCGCGCAGTTCACGCAGATAGTACAACTGGGCACGACGCACCTTTGCACTGCGGAGAATTTCGATTTTCTCCACACGCGGGCTTCTGAGCAGAAAAGTACGCTCAACACCAATGCCATGACTGGCGATACGGCGCACAGTGAAGTTGGCGTCATTGCCACCCTTACGCAGCCGGATCACAACCCCCTGGAATATCTGAATACGTTCGCGGTCACCTTCAACGATGCGAACGTGGACTTTCACAGTGTCGCCAGAGGCAATCTTGGGGTGGCCGCGATCTTCCGCAACCAGGGATTGCATTAACTCATTCACGATTAGCCTGTCCTTCCGAATAAAATACGCCCGCAGGCGCTTTTAGCTTCTGGTTTAACAGGCCAGATTATAGCATTGAAGATTGCCAGGCGGCAAGGGGCGATCACAGCCCGTCGGTGATAGCTATTTCCCCAGCTTCCGGGCGACCTGTAACAGGGCGCTGATACTCTTGCCATCCTGAATCGTACCCTGCTTAATCATTTCCAGGGTTTTTTCAAAGGGAATGCGCTCGACTTCAATAAACTCATCAGCGTCTCCGTCCAGTTTGGCCTCGCTGAGGTTAGTGGCGAGAAACAGGTGAATGAACTCCGTTGTGTAGCCAGGGGCAACAAAGATACCCCCGATACTTTCCAGCTTGCCTGGTTTGTATCCGATTTCTTCCTGCAATTCGCGGGTTGCACAGTCTTCCGGGGATTCTTTGTGGTTCAACGTTCCCGCCGGGATTTCCAGCAGGATTTTTCCCGCGCCAATCCGGTACTGGCGCACCATGAACACCTGCTGACTAGCGTCGAGAGCGACAACGGCTACAGCCCCCGGATGATTCACGAGTTCCCGTCTGCTGCGGGTATTATCTGGCAGTAGAATTTCGTGAACATCCAGTTCGACGACATGGCCTTTATAGATGTGCCGCGTTTGGATTATTTTTTCTTCCATGGTTGCCCTCAACACGGTGAGAAACCGGGAGCCTGCGCCCCCGGTTCAGGTGTGGCAGGTAGTTTACTGTGCCGGGATGATGATTTCCTGGCTGATGAAGATGTTGTTCATATCGGTGATCGTCGGGTTCGCCGCCATGATCGAGCTGATCGGGACACTGTACTGAAGCGATAACTGGAACAGGGTGTCGCCTTGCCGCACGACATACGTGGTGCCGCCAAAAGTGGATACCACCGGCGTGGTGATCACGCCTGTTGAACCAGTAGTAGTAGCGAAACCTGGTACCGGGGTATAGGTGGACGTGGCCGGGGGGAACGCACCCGTCGTACCACAGCCCGGAATCACCAGTTTTTGCCCAATGCTCAGAATGTTCGGGTTGGTGATCCCACCCGTGCGGGCTACGATTTCCTCAACGGTGACACCGTACAGCAGCGCGATGCGGAACAGGCGTTCCCCGGCGCGAACTTCATGAATACAGTCTGTTCCGACCGGGACGGGTTGTGACGTGACGAAATCAACTGGCTGTGTCGCGCCAAACGGTGTCCATGATGGAATTGGGGTGATTAACCCCGCGCCAACCGCAGTCAGGAATGTCTCCGTCATGATCGTATCGGTCGCCCGCTGGACGATATAAGTTCCGGTGATGTCAATTGGATCAAGTGTTGCAACAACCTGGGGGACAAACGCCGTATCCTGGGTAGGCGCTGAGAAAGGAAGGGTATTTGTGGGGAAAGCCGCAAAACCTAGCGGAGTCGCTGTTTCTAGCAGCAGCGGCGTGTTTGATGGGAGCGGTAGCGGCGTGTTGCTGGGCGGAACAGTGAAGGTAGCACCCGGATTCACCGGGACAGATTGGAAATCGGCATCGGTTCCTGCGGATTGGAAGCAGCCCGCCGCCGCGACAAGGAGAATCAGGCCGATGATTATGAGTTGCCAGCGTGCTGTAATTTTTTGCATCGAGTACGCTCTTCCTTACTCTTGTAGCGATTGGGCCGCGCAAGTTGTTAAGCCAGGTTCATCAATCTATTTTATGAACAAACCAATACATGATGATTATAACCATCTTAGCGCGAGTCTACCATTTCTAAATAGGATGGGCAAGCAGAATTCCCCGCATCTTGGGGGGTGCCGTGCCGATTTCTTCACAAAGCTAACCAACACTTTCGCTCAATTCATGCTATCACTATAATGTGTCATCTGAAATCGTGTTGTGATTTGTAAGGTTGCGTGTGAAACTTTCGAGACGCTGGGTTATTCGGCTGATCGGTCTGACAGTCAGTTTGTTGGCCGTCTATTTCATGATAACCCAGGTGGACTTTGTGACTCTGCTGGCTTCGCTGCGGCAGGCGCGGTGGGGGTATGTGCTGCCAACCATCGCCTTATTGCTTTTGGGGCTGGTGACTCGTGCGCTCCGCTGGCGTGCGCTGCTGAGTGGCGGGTTGCCACTGCACCGTGCATTCAGTATGATG
This sequence comes from uncultured Chloroflexota bacterium, assembly GCA_937974245.1. Lineage (GTDB taxonomy): Bacteria > Chloroflexota > Anaerolineae > Aggregatilineales > Phototrophicaceae > JACKCG01. Next base: position 72,592 of record CALJKV010000046.1, read on the forward strand.
AATATCGCCTATCTTGCCAATAATATACTACCGCTGCGGATTGGCGAACTGGCGCGTATCTTCCTGGCGACTCGGGCTGACCCGCCTGTGCCAATCCTCAAGAGTACCAGTACCATCGTGGTTGAGCGGTTGCTCGACCTCCTGTCAATGGTCGTGCTGGTGGCGCTCGTGCTGGCTGCCGGGCCGCTGCCCCCAGAGATTCAGGCAGCCGGGCTGGTTTCCGGTGGGGTGGTGCTGGTTGGTTTCGCCTTCCTGATTTTTTTAGCCAGTAACCGGGCATTAACGGCGCGGTGGGTCACAACATTGGTCGGGCGGCTGTCATTTTTGCGCCGGTTGAACCCCGACCAGCGATTAGCTGAGATTCTCGATGGTCTTGCACCCCTCACACGGTTAGCAACGTTGACACAGGTTTTTGGTTGGACGGTGATTAGTTGGGGATTTTCGCTTGCTGCCGGGTATATACTCATGTTCGCGTTTTATCCGCAGGGGGATTGGGCGGCGACGGCACTGTATATCGCGGCGGCGGCCTTTGCGATTGCGGTTCCCGCTGTTCCGGGAAATGTCGGGCCGTATGAACTCTCGATCATTGGTGCGCTGGTGGCGTTGGGCTACACCGAAACGGAAACCGCCCTGGCCTTCGCGGTGGTTGTTCATGCTGCCAATGTCTTTGTTCATGCCGGAACAGGGTTAATTGGTTTTTTACAGGAGGGAATCTCTCTGGAACAGTTGACAACGGGTGTTCAGGGGATTCGCCAACAGCAGATTGGAATGGTCGTTCAGGATGTCAAACGGGATTGAACCCGCTCAGGCGATAACGCTGGATGGGCGTAAGCTCAAAATTCTCATTTGTTTACTCTACTATGTGCCGCATCGTACCGGGTTGACAATTCATATCCAGCGTGTTGCCGAGGAATTGGCGCGGCGTGGGCATGAGGTGACGGTGTTAACGGCGCGTTATAAATTGTCTTTGCCCCGTGATGATGAAATGTATAACGGGGTGCGTGTCGTGCGCTTGTGGGCGCCGCCCATTCCCATCAGTCGGGGGATGATTATGCCGGCTTATCCCTGGGCAGCCTGGGGATTGATGCGTCAGCATGACGTGGTATGGATCAGTACACCCATGCTGGAAACTGCGCTGGTCGCGGTCATCGCAAAACTCACTCGGCGCCAGGTCGTTGTCACCCATCATGGTGACTTGATCTTGCCGGATGGCCTGGCAAACCGCTTGATCCGTTCAGTAATGTTCGCCATGTACAGATTTATGGCAAAACGAGCCGCCCGGTTGATTGCGTATAGTCACGACTACGCTGACCACTCGTACTACTTACAACCATTCCAGGATAAAATATCAGTCATCTACCCACCCATCCACATGCCACCGCCGGATAAGGAGCATACACAGGCGCTTCACACCGAATGGTCTAAAGATGGAGGTCCCGTAATTGGGTTCTCCGGGCGGTTTGTAGAAGAAAAGCGACCAGACCTGCTCATAAAATCACTGGAAATCATCAACCAGACGTATCCGAATGCGCGGATTGTATTCGCCGGCGAATACGAAATCCCCTATGAAAACACCTGGGAACGCCACCAGGATATCGTGAATACCTATCGTGACCAACTGATTTTCCTGGGACTAAAAGATAACATGCAGTACATGGCGGATTTCTATGCCGCGTGTGATGTATTAGCCCTCACCAGCGACAGTGAATGCTTCGCACTGGTGCAGGTGGAGGCCATGCTCAGTGGCACGCCGGTTGTGATGACCGACACCCCCGGCGGTCGTGTGCCGGTACAGGTGACCGGAATGGGCAAACTCGCTCAGGCCGGGAATTGGCGCTCAATCGGCGAGGCGATTGTGGATGTGCTGAATAATCCGGAGCAGTACCACCGACCACGTGAGTTTATTGAGCAGCAGTTTTCTTTTACAGAAACGGTGAATCGTTACGAAAAACACTTTCGTAAATACGCAAGGCCGCGTCATGGTTGACCCGCAGACAATCACACACATGACGCGCAATGAGGCTGATATGGCCTTCAAGAAGCGCGTTCAGACTGTTTTCGAGTGGATCAATCCGCAGGATGAGGATGTCATCCTCGACTGTGCTTGTGGGCGCGGTTTCTACCTCAATATGTTCCGCTATGTCAGCCAGTGCACGCTGGTTGGCCTCGAACTGGACTGGCCGGTGATCCAGAAGGCGCAGCAGAATGTCGGTCACTTGCCAAACCTGCTACTCAATAACGCCAACATCTATCATCTGCCCTACGCCGATAGCACCTATGAAGGCGTGATTTTGTCAGAAATCCTTGAACACATTGACGATGATGTTGCCGGGCTAAAAGAGGTCTTCCGCGTCTTGAAGCCGGGCGGTATAGTAGCAATTACCGTCCCCAATGCCAATTATCCTTTCTGGTGGGATCCAATCAACAAGACGCTCGAAACACTTTTTGATACCCACATCAGCCGGGGGCCATTAGCCGGTATCTGGGCGAATCACGTGCGGCTGTACACCGCCGACCAACTACGGGAGAGCGTGCTGGCAGCCGGGTTCATCGTGGAAGAAGAGCGTGCGTTCACCCACCACAGCTTTCCGTTCATCCATAACATCGTTTATGGCCTGGGCAAACCGCTGCTCGAATCCGGGGTGATGCCGGACTCAATGGCAAATGCAGCTGACCGGACGACCTTTGACAAGAACGATGGGAGTCTTCTAAATCCGATCAATCTGGGGCTAAAAGTATTCAACTTTTTTGATCGCAGAAATGTTTTAAACGAACCGCCGGGGCGGTCTACCGTAAATGTGTGTGTGAAAGGGCGAAAACCAGCATGACAGCGCCGGATTTCGAGAGTCATCCCTTAGAAGCAGATACACCTGACTCACCACTGGATACCGCATCCAGCGAACAGGGCATCAACGTGGAAGATATGACGCTGGCCGGGTTAGCAGCGCAGTTCTTCCACACGCCCGTTTCCGCTATTCAGGCGCTGGTGCGCGTAGCCCAGTCGCCTCGTATAGTAGGGGAGGGAGAGACCAATCCCGTTCTCACGCCCATTCTGACAAAGAAACGACAGGTAAATCCGTTACACCGCTTATCTCATCCAGGTACAGCGCCGACACTTTCCGATGCAGAATTGAGTGACCGCCGTCGTGCTGCGACCCAGGGTATAGTCTGGCTGGGCAGTTTCCTGGTGGCCTTGTTCGGCAGCTCGATTCTCTCAACCGAGCGCATGAGTGGGGAAGATGGCCTGAACAGGGGGGCAGTTTTTCTATTAGCCGGATTTGCCCTATGGATAGTCGGGGAAGTCTATGGCTCATGGCCGGCGTTGGTAGATTGGTGGATGAAGAGAACGGCGGCAAGTGCCTTTCCCTCCGCTGAAAACCCCGAAAATTCTCAAGATAGACCTTCTCCCGAACCGATAGCACTGGCTGATACACCATCTCGTGATTGGGTCATGCGGGTGACGCTGGCCTCTGGCGGGACAATCACCGCGCTGCTGGCCTGGCGGCTGAATTCTGGCAACCTGTTTACACTACCGGGTGTAATTGCCTGGTGGGTAAGCATTCCCATGTGGGTATTTGCCATTGCGCCTGCCAGGTGGACTCCCGCCGCGCTATGGGGTGAGGTACGCCGCTTCCGGTTGCCGCAGATACGCGGCAATTGGATCATGGTGACACTCCTTGTGATTATGGTTATCGGTGCATTCTTCCGGCTTAGTGATCTGCAAGGCATCCCGCCCGAAATGACCAGCGACCACCTCGAAAAACTGCTCGATTCGCAGCGGGTGCTGGATGGTGAAACCCAGGTGTTTTTTCCTAATAATGGCGGGCGTGAGCCGTTCCAGATGTACGCGATGGCCTTGCTATCTCGCCTGCCGGGGTTGAGCATGGACTTCTCCACACTCAAACTGCTATCCGCCATAGAGGGGATTTTTACGCTCCCTGTTCTGTGGTGGATGGGGCGGCGCATCATCAACGATGACGAATCGCAGTTGGGCAATATCGTCGGTTTACTGTTGGCCGCTCTGGTAGCTGTGAGCTACTGGCATGTTGCCCTCAGCCGCCTGGCGCTGCGTATCATCCTCACACCGTTGGTGACGGCCTTGCTATTGGGCTATCTGGCTCCTGCGCTGCGCTACAACCGTCGAGGCGATTACATCAAAGCCGGATTGGTGCTGGGCTTCGGTCTCTACACTTACCAGGCGGTGCGGATGCTGCCTGTTGTTGTCGTCGTTGGGGTAGTGCTGGCGTTTCTGTTTAAGGCGCGTTCCTGGCAGGATCGCTGGCGCTACGGGGTCAATCTGGGTGTGCTGGCGCTCATCGCCCTTGTTGTATTCGTGCCGCTGTTTGGCTTCTCCCTGGAGCAGCCTCAGTATTTCTGGATGCGGACCTTTGGGCGTCTGCTTGGCGATGACGTGATTCAGACCACCGATGAGGCGGGCAACCTGGTTGAACGCACGGCGACCTTGCCCGAAAGGATTGAGGCCTTCCAGACGAACCTGCCGGTCTTAACGAGCAACATTCGCAACGCGCTGCTCATGTACAACTGGAAAGGGGATGTCGCCTGGATTAATGGCGCACCCAATAAACCAGCACTCGATGTATTTTCCGGGGCGCTGCTGCTGATCGGCGGGGCCGCCTGGCTGGGGCGTATGTTCCGCCGGCGCGATGTTGTGGATTGGCTCATGCCCATTGCACTGTTTATTCTGGTTCTCCCGTCGGCGCTGTCCCTGGCCTATCCGATAGAGAACCCTAGCGCCACGCGTATGAGCGGCACACTGCCGGAAGCCTATCTTTTTGCAGCTTTGCCGCTGGCGCTGTTAGTGACGACCTTGCTCCGCGCCGAGCCGGGGCGGAACGGGCGAAGAGTGGCGACATGGGGCGCGACGGCATTAATAGCGTTGGCATATGGCGCAAACAGCAACACCTATTTCAATGACTATCGCATCGCTTACCTGGGGTCGGCGGCTGCACCCTATACCGAAGCCGGCAGTGTATTGGAAGGTTTTGCGGAAAGTGGCGGAACGTATGGCAACGCCTTCATGATCGCCTATCCCTACTGGTGGGGACATCGTGAAATCGGTGTCGCCGCCGGGCTGATGGATTGGCCGAATGGCATTACCGAACGATCCCTGCTGCCGGGTTTCCTGTATGCATCCTGGCTGCGTGACACGTATACCTTTGACCCTAACCGGGATATACTGTTCTTCTATAGTCCAGAGGATGTCGAAACCGAACGCCAGCTTTACGAGTGGTTTCCCGCTGGCTATGCCCAGATTTTTGATAGCTACCGGATTGGCTACCGGCCCAGTGACCGCTATGGCCTGTTCCGTGTCCCGGCGCTGGGGCGGCTGGGGTTTGAGGATTTCCTGCAACGCACCGGCGTCATGGAATGAGGAAAGCAGCGTTAGTTTGTGTATAACATGGTCGAATATGCTTCGGGTGGTTAGGTAGGGGACTCGGCTGCCGTCTCTACAAGGAACGCTATGATCGGAAACAGTTTGCCAGGACAATCAGGTATGCGGCGTTTTCCCCATTTATCCGGCAGTGATTGGCTGGTCGCATCGTTGCTGACGCTGGTGCTGCTGGCTGGCGGCTATTTACGCTTTGTCGGCCAGAATTGGGATGACTTCACCCACCCGCACCCCGACGAGCGCTTCTTGACCGGCGTGGTTTCCGCGATGGGTGGCGGTCTCAATTTCACGGGCGATGATCTTGAAGGGCAGTTCGCTACCTGCCTGGAACGCTATCCGCAGACCGGCGGGGTGGGCGGCTTCTTTGATGCCCAGTGTTCCACCTTGAACCCGCACAATGTCGGCTATGGCCTGATGGTATATGGTACGCTGCCGACTTTCATGGTGCGTGCCGCTGCCGATTTGACAGTAGACCTTTCTGGCGATTCGATCTGGGGCGGCTACAACGGCGTACATCTGGTTGGACGCACTCTCTCCGCGCTGGCGGAGATGGGCGTTATTCTGACTGTCTTCTTCATCGGCAGACGGTTGCACGATAAGTGGGTTGGCCTGCTGGCGGCGGCGTTGTATGCCTTCACCGTTTTCTCGATCCAGCAGGCGCACTTCTGGACCGTGGATGCCATGAGCAATCTGTTTGTGGTGTTAGCTATCTGGTTCGCCGTCCGTGTGCAGGATGATGGTAAGCTGGCGGATTATCTGGGTTTCGGCCTGTTTTTCGGCGCTGCATTGGCAAGCCGCATCAATACCGCGCCATTGGTTGGCCTGCTGCTGCTGGTCGCTGGCCTGCGTCTCCTGCCGTTGTTTGACCGGAACCTTGTGCGCTATGAGCGTAAGCGGCTGTTGACCAGAACCTTTGCCGGATTAGTTGCCGCCGGAATCGTGACGGTGGTCGTTTTCCGGTTGGCGAACCCGTATGCCTTCGCTGGGCCGGGTCTTTTTGGTCTTTCGATTAACCCCCGCTGGCTGGATGACCTCGGCACAGCCCGGCATCTGGTGAGCGGTGAAGCGGAATCCCCCCCCAACTGGCAGTGGGTTGGTCGCACCGGCTATCTGTTCCCCTGGAGCAATATGGTTCTGTGGGGCATGGGCATCGTATATGGCCTGTTCGCCTGGGCGAGTTGGGTCTGGGCGGGTTGGCGGGCGGCACGTGGCAAAAGCGGTGGGCTGCGTAACCTGCTGCTTGTTGTGTGGATACTGGGGTATTTCGGGTGGCTCGGTAGTAACTGGGTCACTTCTATGCGCTATTTCCTTTCCCTGTACCCGGTGCTGGCACTGCTGGCAGCCTGGGCGCTTGTAGAACTCGTCCGGCGAGCGGATCGTTCGACAATAGCCTGGCGCAAGCTCGCGGCACGGGCGGCACTCGCGGGTGTATTGGGTTTCGCCGTGCTCTGGGCGGTCATGTTCACCAATATTTACCGGCACCTGTTTACTACGGTAGAGGCCAGCCACTGGATATGGGAGCAGGTTCCCGGTGACTTTGCCATGCAGATTGAAGGCGCACCCGACGGAACGCCGCTTATCAATATCGCTGTTGCTAATGGTTTCCTCTCCGATAGCACGCCGCTCGAATTACAGGCTTCACGTTACGACAGTGGTAATTTGTTCGGACAGCTCTTTACCGTTCCTGCGGACGGCATGGTGCGGACGGTACATATCCCCCACCTGGGTGATCCTTCCGATGACTCTGACACGGAAACCCTGCGGATTATCATCAAAAGCCCGGAATCGACATTGACGTTCACCGAAGGGGAAGTCACCGCCAACTTCAGTCGCGCAAACCACATCCTGGGCGATGCATATGATATTACTCTGAACCCGCCCCTGGAAGTCAAAGCGGGCGAAACTTACCAGTTTAACGTCGAAGTCAGCGGTGGGCCGGTTATAACAGCGGGCGGGGTATTTGCTTGGGAGGGTGACTGGGACGAACCCGCCCCGACGAAGGTCTGCCAGTTCCCCGATGCTGTCACACTGGCTGATGCCCCGCCGCCAGGACTGGTCGGTGCGCGGGATTGCAATGGCCTGGATATATGGGCGAGCCTGATAAACGGCTATAAACTCCAGGTTTTCTGGGAGGATACCCCCGCAAAGCGTGATTACTTCGCCACAGTGCTGGATGACAGTGATTACCTCATCATCGGCAGCAACCGCCGCTACGATTCGCAGTCGCGTAACGCCAACCGTTGGCCGATGACCATGCGTTACTATGACGCCCTCTTCAGTGGGGAACTGGGCTTTGAACTGGTCGAAACCTTCCAGGAAACCTTTGAATTAGGGCCGCTGCAGGTGTCTGACCAGTATTTGCCGACCTACAGCGGGCCGGACTGGTTAAATGAGTTTGAGGCGGAAGAAGCCTTTCACGTCTACGACCATCCCGTTGTGTTCATTTTCCACAAGACCGATGCCTACTCATCGGCCAATACCCGCTCCATTCTCGACAGCGTTGTACTCAATCAGCCGAGTATCGTCAATAATTACAGCTATGTCTCGCCGGACATCGTGGGTGTCGTGCCGCTGTATTCGCTCCCGGTGGATGCCGCCCCGACTGAATTGCAGTTCACACCGGAACAGGCAGAAACACAGTACGACAATGGCACCTGGTCGAGCCGTTTCCACAGCGAGAGCATCATCAACACACAGCCTGTCATTACGATTCTGGGCTGGTGGCTGGCGATTCTGGTGATTGGCTGGGCGGCCTGGCCGCTGTTGTTCGCACTGCTGCCCATGCTCGGTGATCGCGGCTATGGTTTCTCAAAGATTGTTGGTTTGCTGCTTACGGGCTGGCTGGCGTGGTTGGTATCCAGTGCCCGGATTCCATTGTGGTCACAATCTGGCTTACTGCTGTGTTTGCTGCTGTTGGCTGGTGTGAGCCTGCTGGTGTCCTGGCGACTGCGTGGTCAGTTGGCTGACTACCTGCAGAGTCACTGGCGACGGTTGTTCTGGATTGAAGTGACTACTCTGGTTCTGTTCATCGCCTTCCTGCTCATCCGTTTGATGAACCCGGACCTGTGGCATCCGTTCTTCGGCGGCGAAAAACCGATGGACTTCGCCTATTTCAACGGCGTGCTGCGCAGTACGATTTTCCCGCCTATAGACCCCTGGTTTACCGGCGGCTACATCAACTATTACTACTTTGGCTATGTGGTTGTTGGCGTGCCAGTGCTGCTGCTGGGTGTGCTGCCGTCTATCGCCTACAACCTGATTATTCCCACATTGTTCGCACTGGCGGGCATCGGTGCGTTTTCAGTGGCCTTCAACGTGGCGGACTCCGCCCGTACCCGCATGACGGATGTTTCTGCCGTCGAGACGGAATCCGAAAGCAAACCCAAGTTCAGGCGGTTGGGTAATCCCTGGGTAGCCGGTTTTGCCGCCCTGGTGATGGCGGTGGTGCTGGGCAATCTCGATACACCGCGTGTCCTGATTGTCGAAGGACTTGCCCGCACCGGCTACTATGGTCAACCATTTTCCGTACAGCAGGAACTCACGCAAGATTATATTCAAGAATATGGTATTCAACCGGAAGGGGCAGACCTGGTTCAGATTACTGAACAGGCTGCCAGCGAAGCCGATTCAATCTGGCCGAGTGTGCTGCGCGGGCTGAGCAAAGTGGCGAGCGGCGAACCCCTGAATATCGCTTCTAACCGCTGGTACTGGGCACCGACACGTATCCTTTCCGAACCGCCAGTCAGTTCTGGCGGCGCGATTGTCGAAATGCCGTTCTTCACCTTCCTTTATGGTGACCTGCACGCCCACATGATCTCCATGCCGATGATGTTTTTTGTTATGGCGTTCATCTTCCATGAAGTCATCATCGCTGGGCGTGATAAGCGCCGTCGCTCGATCAGTGTGCTGGCACTGGCGTTAGGGGCACTTTCAGTTGGGATGCTGCGCGGGACAAATACCTGGGATTGGATTACCTTCATGGTGTTGAGCATTGCCGGGCTGTCCTTTGCCTGGTGGCTGCACTGGCGGTATTTTTCACGCCGGTCATTGCTGGCGCTGGTAGGTAAGTTAGGTGGCTTTGCGGTCTTCAGCATTGTCTTTTCTCTGCCGTACCTCACCTGGTATGCTGCGATCTATAACAGCATCCAGACATGGGACGGCCCGCGCACGCCACTATGGGCTTATTTCACAATTCATGGCGTATTTCTCTTTTTCATTGTCTCCCTATTGGCCTGGGATACTTCCCGCTGGCTGCGCACCGTTTATGTGCGTTCATTGCGTGGAACCTGGCGTTTGCTCCTGGCGACATTGATCGGCGTGTCGGCGCTGCTGATAGGTCTGGTGATCCTGGCAACAGCGGATTACCCGGTGGTGCTGGTGGCTGTGCCGCTGCTGCTTTGGGTCGTGCTGTTGTTCTTCCGCACCGGGCAAACACGGGAGATGCAGTATCTTCTGGCATTGGCCGGGCTGTCTATCGGACTGACTCTGGGTGTTGAGTTCATCGTACTGGCGGGGGACGTGGGGCGGCAAAATACCGTCTTTAAGTTCTATATTCAGGTGTGGCTCATGTTCAGTGTGGTCGCTGGCGTAGCAGTCGCCTGGTTGTTCCGCAGTATGCCGCGTTGGAGCGGTGGACTGCGGACTGGTTGGACACTGGCAGCGGGGGTGCTGGTGGCGATTGCGGCGATTTACCCCATCACCGCTACACGCGGACGGGCACTGGATCGTATGACGCCGGATCCGCCACAGACCCTCAATGATATACCGCTTACACTGGACGGCATGGACTTCATGAAATATGCCACGCTCTATGAAGGTGACCCGGATGTGATTGAGCTAAACCCGGATGTGGCGCCCTTCCCCCTGGCAGATGACTACACCATGATCCGATGGTTGCAGGAGAACATTCAAGGTTCGCCGACCATCATGGAAGGGCAGAGTGACCGGGAATACCGCTGGCAGAGCCGCGTGGCGATCTATACTGGCCTGCCGTCTATTATCGGTTGGAACTTCCACCAGCGGCAGCAGCGCACTTTTGACCCGTTGCCGACCCTGGTTCACCAGCGCATGTCGAATGTGAATGCTTTCTACCGGTTGCCGGAAATCCAGCAGGCATGGGATATAATCCAGCATTATAGGGTGGCCTATGTGGTCGTGAGCAGCCTGGAACGTGCTTACTATCCGCCGGAGGGATTGGCGAAATTCGAGCGGATGGTGACGTTAGGGTTGTTGGAAGTGGTCTACCAGCAAGGAGACGCGGTGGTTTACGGAGTGAATGCAAACGCGGTTTACAGTGCAGACAGGGCGGCAGATTACCGTGATAGCTGATTGGTTGGCACGTGAAGGCTGGATTATTGTCAGTTGGTGGCTGCTCATCACATTAGCTGGCGCGGCGGTATTACCGCTTTCCATGCGGTTGCTCGGCGGCCTGCCGGATAAAGGCTATACTCTGGCACGGGCGGCGGGTTTGTTGATAGTAGGGTTTGTATTCTGGTTTCTGGGGAGTCTGGGTTTCTTGCAGAACACGCCCGGCAGCATTCTGCTCTCCTGGCTGCTGGTGCTGGTGATCAGTCTGGCACTCTACCTCAAATCCCCGGTGACCCTGCGTGATTGGTGGCGGGAAAACCGGCGCGTCGTCATCGCCGCTGAACTGCTGTTCATCGTGCTGCTGGTGGGGTGGGCGGTTTACCGGGCGCATCAACCGGAGCTTTCCAGCACTGAAAAGCCAATGGACTTGATGTTCACCAATAGCATCATGCGCAGCGAAACCTTCCCGCCTAATGATGGCTGGATGGCCGGGTACAGCATCAGTTACTACTATTTCGGCTATTTACTGTCGGCGTCACTCGCCCTGACCAGCGGCGTGCCTGGCACAATCGCCATGAACATGATGATTGCCCTGTTATTCGCGCTCACTGGCCTGACAGTATTTGGTGTGGCCTATAACCTTGTGCGCTCACGGGCGTTCAGATATAAGCAGGGTGTTGATCCGGTAGAGACACCCGGCAGACCGGGGCAGGGGACAGCGGTGCTGGTCGGCCTGATGGCGGTGGTGCTGGTAATCCTGATGGGTAACTTCGAAACGGTATTGATCGAGGCGCCATACCGTTCCAAAACCGCCTCTGAAGATTATCTGGCATTCTGGGATACCAAGAGTCGCTACGCATATCCTGAACGGATAGCGGCACGTGAATCCGGAATCCCTGACGACACCCCTGTTACCCTCAGTGAAGGGACAACCAATCCGGCAGAGTGGGGTTGGCTCTGGTGGTTTGACGCCAGCCGTATCCTGACAGATCGAGACTTGCAGGGGAATCGTGTCAACGAGGTGATTGACGAGTTCCCCCAGTTCAGTTTCTTGCTGGCAGACGTGCATCCACATGTCCTGGCGCTGCCCTTCGCGGCGCTGGCGCTGGGGCTTGCGCTCAACGTGCTGCTGCGTCGCCGCCCGCCTGACCGGATTGAGATTATTTTCTACAGCCTGTGTATCGGGGCGTTGGTGTTTCTCAATACATGGGACGGCCCGGTGTATATGCTGGCGCTGGTAGGTGTAGAAGGTTTGCGCCGCCTGATGCAGGGTGGTCGCGGACGTCTGTTAGCATCTGACTGGTGGGCATTGGTCAAACTGTTGGCAGCGGTGGCTGTGTTAACGGTGCTTTTTTACTTCCCGTTTCTCGTCGGCTTCCGTTCACAGGCGGCGGGCGTGCTGCCCAACCTGATCTACCCCACTTTGTTCCGCCAGTATTTCATTATGTTTGGACCTTTCCTGTTCATTTTGGTTGCGTTTCTGGGTGTGGAAGTCTGGCGGGCTGGAATCGGGATGAACTGGCGTTTGGGTTTGCAGATTGCCGGTTTTCTGTTCTTCGGCTTAGTCGTGTTTATGCTGGCGCTCACGCTGGTCGGCCTGCTCAATCCGGCGCTGGCCGGCCCCGCCTTGAATTTCATTGACCAGAACGGCGGCATCAACAATATTCTGCTGCCTTTCCTCGAACGCCGCGTAACCTACATCGTCACGACGCTGGTGCTGCTGACGGGCATCGTATTGGTTATCGGGCGGGTGTTCCCGCGTACAGCGGCTACAAATGACGATGGATCGGCGTTTATTGCCCGCCGCACTATGCCATACCCACCTGCTACCGGGTTTGCGTTGCTGTTGGTCGGCCTGGGACTGCTGCTGACCTTAGTGCCGGAATTTGTCTATCTGCGTGACAATTTCGGTACACGCATGAACACGATCTTTAAGTTGTACTATCAAACCTGGCTGTTGTTTGGTATCGCCAGTGCCTATGCTCTTTATACCTTACTAGCCGATCTTAAACTGCCGCTGCCCGTGCCACCACTCCGGGCGCTCACCGGGGGGATGGCGGTTATTGTCATCGGCATGGGGCTGGCTTATCCGGTGTTTGCGCTTTACAGCCGCATGTTCATGGAGACCGGGCGCTGGCAGAGCGACTCGCCGCGTCCCTTATCGCTTGATGGCGGGTTAGCCTTTAATGTCACCGGTGACGATTATGCAGCGGTGATGTGCCTGAGCGAACTCGTAGGTACTGCGCAAGTCGTCGTGGCTGAAGCCATTGGCCCGCAGTATCACCCAGAGTATGGCCGCGTGGCCTCGCTGACTGGTATCCCGGTGGTGATTGGTTGGGAAGGGCATGAAGGCCAGTGGCGCGGCGCGACTTACGGGCAGGTCGCCGGGTCACGGGCGGACGACATACGCCGTCTGTATACCGACATCCGCTGGGATTTCGTGGCGCCTACTATCGAACAGTATGGGATTGACTATATCTTCTATGGTTCGAGCGAGCGCAACAGCTATGGGACTGCTGGTGAGGAAAAATTCATCGAAAATCTGACACCGGTTTGCCAGTACGGGAACAGTCTATTTTACCGTGTGGCCGGCGTAGCGCTGGATACAACAGCACCGTAAATCGCCGTGACAAAGGACGTAACAGCAAATGATGAACACATCACACGTTTTACAGCAGTCTGCCAGGGTTGGGGAGATCGCGCCCCGGCGGGCTGTCCTGACTCTCGAAACGATGGTATACGCGGTTGTGCTGGTGCTGGCGCTGGTATTGCGCCTGGCCGAACTGGATACTGTGCCGTTGACCACACCGGAAGCGCGGCAGGCGCTCTCCGCCTGGCGTGCGGTGTCGCCTGGCGCGGCAGGTCTGCCCATCACGCCGGAAAGTCCGCTGTTGTTTGCCTTGCACAGTCTGACATTTGCGACAATGGGTGCGTCCGAATTTACCGCCCGGCTGGGTACGGTTCTGGCAGGTGTGCTGCTGGTGCTGTGCCCCGTTCTTTTCCGTGATCTGCTGGGACGGGGGCGTTCGCTGTTGACCAGCGTTGTGTTGCTGTGTTCCCCTTCGCTGCTGGCTGCTTCCCGCTTTGATAGTCCCGTTGTCTGGACAGTGCTGCTGGGCGTGCTGGCGTTATGGGCCGGTTGGCGCTGGTGGGAGACGGAGCGAGAAGGGTTTGCCCTGGCCGTCCTGGTCTTCCTGGGGGCTGCGCTGTTCCTGGGTGACCCAACCGGGCCGGTTTTTGTCCTGATCCTGCTCGGTGCTGGCAGTCTCTCGCTGTGGCTGACTGCGGCTGACTTTGACCTGGGCGACTCGCCTGGCATATTCGGGCGGTTCCGGGCGCGGATGGCTGCTTTTCCCTGGCAGTTCGGTCTGTTGGTTGCCGGCTTAGGCATCCTTGTCGTGAGTACCCAGTTTTTCACCCGCCTGGACGGGCTGGGCGCGGTGAGTGAGTTGCTTAACACCGGGCTGCGCGGCCTGAGTACATCACGCCCTGGTGCGCCGCTGTTTTATCCTTTGCTGATCAGCCTTTTTTACGAGCCGGTAGTGTGGTTCTTTACCGCCATCACCATCTGGTTACTAGGGCGGCGCGGAACGATTACTGTTGCGGATCGCTTTCTCGTCGGTTGGCTGGCGTTCACTGTGATCGGTTGGTTGCTCTATAACGGGGCCGGGCCAGAGCACGCGCTCTGGGCGGAAGTCCCGCTTGCTGTATTGGTGGGTGGCCTATTGCTCGACCTGTTACAGACACCGCGTCACGCATTCTGGAATGTTCCCGCCTGGGGCAAAGCGGCGCTGGCAGTGGTGACCGTGATTCTGTTGTTTATCTTCACCGTTCATGGGCAGGCGGTGGCGCGTTCCCTGCTCAAACTGCCACCGGAAACATTTGACCTGAATACCATTGGCACGGTCAACCTCGTTTGGGTGTTGATGGCCTTACTGCTAGGCATCGTTGGTGTTTTCCTTTCCGCGGGAATATGGGGGATGACAGCAACTTTGCAGGCTGGGGCGCTGGGGCTGTTGACCTTTGTGCTTTTTACAGGTATGGGCAGTGGTTGGAATATCGCCGTGACGAATGCGACTAACCCCGTTGATCTGTGGCACATGGAGACGGTGACGCCGCAGACACGGGCGCTGCGTGAAACCCTGCTCCAATTGTCTGAACGGGGTGCGGGTGGCTTCAACCAGGAACTTGTGGTTACGGCACTTGTCCCGCAGGACGGGGCTGTTGCCTGGGTGCTGCGCGACTTCAATCTGACACAATTCATTACTGATGTCACCGAGGCGCAGGGCGCTGGGATCGTACTGCTGCCGGAATTGACCGTTTCTCCCGACCTCGGTGGTGATTATGTTGGCGATGCCTATACCATTCGCTCGGAATGGCGTGGAGCGTCGGTTGCCCTGCTGGATTTGCCGGCCTGGTGGTTTCAGCGGCGCGTACGTACGGGTCTCGAACCGGTTGCACTTGAACGAGTTGTGCTGTGGCTGCGACAGGATGTTTACAATGGTGTGCCATTTGATTTTGAGGGCAGGTAAGGAATAATCGGGATGCCTGTGTATATCTTGTGGGCAAAAATAACACATGGGATTAAACCATGACTCTTGAGCCGGAAATCATAGCTGCACTCATTACACGCTGTATACAGGGCGATCAAGCCGGCTTTGCGGCGCTGTATGATTATTTTGCGCCTATGATCTACCGTCTGTGTTACAGTCTGCTTGGCAACCAGCAGGATGCCGAGGATGTCGTGCAGGAATCATTTGTATATGCGTTCAAAAATATCAGCCGTTTTGACTCCAACCGGGCATCTTTTAAGACCTGGCTGTACACGATTACCCTCAGTCGCTGCCGAAATATGTACCGGCGCAAGCGCTTCCCGTTGGTAGACCTGGGGCAGTTGTTTATATTGAACCTTGCCGCTCCCAGCACTGAGACGCCCGAAGCCGCTCTTGTTGAGCAGGGCCTGCGCGAGGCAGTGGAAAAAGCAGTGCTGTCACTCTCGCCACACCTGCGCGAAGCGGTCATTCTGCGTTACGGCCACGGCCTGACATACCGCGAGATTGCCGACGTGATGGACTGCCCGCAAAAGACGGCAGAAAGTCGCGTCCGGTTGGCACATGAACGCTTGCGCGGCTTATTACAGCCCTCAGTGCCCGGCTTATTGGATGAGTGGGTGGGTATTTGACGATGGCCTGTGAACACTACTCGCAACTGATAACCGCATATATCCAGGATGAACTGCCGCCCATGATCCGGCAGCGGGTTACGGGGCACTTGAATACCTGCGAGACTTGCTATGTGCTGTACCGGCAGGAACTCGACCTGGTGCGGCACTTAACACAGACGATACCCTTAATCGGCACGTCCCCGCAGCCGCGGCTCAAACGTGTGTGGAGTGTGGTGGAGACGGAGCTGGCACAACCAACACCCCGCCAGCGGTTTGATCGGTTCCAGGCACGGTATGGACTGGCTGTGCTGCTGTTCGCGCTCATGCTGATTGTTCCCTTGACGATGGGTAATGGTGGGGTAACATGGGCGGCGCCGCCAACGCAGCCCGCACCACAGACCGTTACGCTGAACCAGACTCCCACTCATCCAGCGGCGGTGGGGACGGCGGTGGCCTATTATACGGCTACCGAAGGCCATGTTATCCCAGATGTTCGACCTGAACCCGATACAACCGCGGTTCCCTGACAAGTAGAGGCTTGCATGACGACACTACACGCACCTTCTCGCCCGGAAAATCCCACACATCCCTTTAACCGTGTACTCGGCTGGGGGGTGACGCTGAATTGGGAAACCCTGGTTTACATTGCGATCTTCCTGCTGGCGATTTTCACCCGCTTCTACCTGCTTGGTGACCGGGTGATGAGTCACGATGAGAGCCTGCATACGCGCTTCTCGTATGACCTTTATCAGCAAGGCATCTACAATCACACGCCGCTGATGCACGGGCCAATTCTCTTCCATGTGACGGCCTTCATGTATGCCCTGTTTGGCGATAGCGACTTCACGTCACGCATTTACCCAACCGTGATGGGCATTCTCACCGTGATGTTCCCACTATTGTTTCGTCGCTGGCTGGGACGGTGGGGGGCGATTCTGGTGTCAATCATGCTGCTCGTCTCGCCTTTGCTGCTCTACTATAACCGCTACATCCGCCATGATTCGCCCACCATATTCTTTGCCATGTTGGTAGCCTATGCCATCTTCATGTACTTGAATGGCCCGTCCGATCGGCGTCGCAGGGCACGTTGGCTCTATATCCTCTCCTTCGGAATGATCGGGATGCTCGGCTCAAAGGAAGTCGCGTTTATTTATATTGCCATTTTTGGCAGCTTCCTGACCTTGTACTGGCTTGTCCGCATGGCACAGCATTTCTGGAACGTTCCGGGAAAGTCCATATTGTACTTTGTGTCCATTGCCGGGTTATTGGGTGGTGTTGCGGCTCTGGGAATGTATGTCGTACTGACCATCTCGCCCATCGACGCAGCGTCGGCAGCCGGGGCCGGTAGTCTGGGCGCAGTAACTCTGACCAATTGGACGCTGCTGGTAGTTTTGTTCATCGTTGCGACGCTGTTGGCGACCCTCTTATGGGTGTTTCGCTCGCGCCTGGGACAGGTTCCCTGGCTTGATGTCCTGCTGGTTGTGGCGCTGATCATTGTAGTAGTGGCCGGGCTAATCATCATTGAAGAACGTTCTCACGTTGTTGCTTCCGATTCGTCTCAGCCCGCCGCACCCGCAGTTCCCGGCCAGGAGATTATTGTCGAACAGACTCTATCGCGCTTCAGTGTTCTGCCGCTGGCGCTTCTGTGGATAGTCTCCATAATTCTGATTATCGGGTTGATTTTTACGGCGCGGGCCGGTTGGTGGCGCACCCTGCACCGTTTCCCTGAATTCGACGTCTTGCTCCTGATGGGTACGCTCATCTTGCCCTGGTTAGCAGCTTTTCCCGTTAAATTCACCGGGGCGCAGGCCAACGATTACATTGCTATCGGCGAATCCCTTCCAGTCTTTTTGCAGCAGATCATCCCGGCTACCACCCCGGAAGAATATGGGCGGGTGGCGTTAGCGCTGTTGGCAATCGTTCCAATGTTCGCCGTGTCCATTACCGCCGGGCTGGTGTGGAACTGGAAACGCTGGTTGGTTTCCGCCGCAATCTTCCACGTCATATATCTATTCTTCTTCACTACCATGTTCACCAATATGCGCGGCCTGGCCGGGATGTACAACAGCCTGGGCTACTGGCTGGAACAGCAGGGCGTCCGGCGCGGCAGCCAACCGCAGTATTACTATCTTGTGCTGATTATGCCGTTTTACGAGTTCCTGCCGATCATTGGCAGTGTGCTGGCGATGTTCAGTGGCCTGGGTATTTTCTGGCGCTTCCGTCGGGATCGGCAAGAAGAGCGGGATACCTGGTTATCAAAAGCTAAACGCGAAGAGAAGAGTATCAGTGATTTACTGCCAGACGAGGGCGACGAGCCGGAAGCCGTCATGGTGGATTTCGACTCCGGGATCGTTGACCGCGTGTATCCTCGAAGTCGTCGTGGTACTGCGGAGTGGCTGAAGCATGTGCCATTCCTCTTGTTTGTCTCCTGGTGGGGTATCCTCAATCTGATTGCTTATACCCTCGCCGGCGAGAAGATGCCCTGGTTAGGTACACACATGACGGTTCCACTGATCTTGCTGGCCGGGTGGTACTTTGGACGCATCCTGGATCGGGCCGACGGGCGGGTATTCTTCCATCGCGGGTGGCTTTATCTGCTGCTGCTTCCGGTCTTATATGTGGCCTTCGCGCAGATTATCGGGCCGTTCCTCGTCGGCCAGGGTATTGGCGGCCTGACTCAACAGGATTTAGCAAGTGCTTATCGCTGGTATACCGGGGTGCTGCTGGCAGCAGGCGTGTTATTCGTGCTATACCGCCTGGTTTCACAGACTGGTTGGCGGCATCTGCGGCAAATGTTTGCAGTAGCCTTTTTTGCGGTGCTGGCCTTTATTACCTTCCGCTCGGCGTGGATGGCGTCGTTTGTGAACTATGACCTCGCAACAGAATACCTGGTGTATGCTCATGCCGCCCCCGCGAATAAGACGGTTGTGGTCAAGTGGCTGGAAGAGATCAGCCGCCTGACAACGGACGGCATGAATATTCGCTTTGTCTATGATGATCGTATGTCTTGGCCGGGTAGCTGGTACTTCCGCGAGTTCCCCAACAGCGTTTTTGCCGGGGCGAATCCCAGTCCGCGCCTGATGGAAGACGCTGTGGCGGTGATTGTTGGCGGGGCAAACCGCGCCGCGGTGGAAGCCGCCCTCGAAGACCGCTACTACTTGATGGATGAAGAGGGTTTTATGCGCTTGTGGTGGCCGATGCAGGATTACTTTGGCCTCACACCGGAACGTGTTGTCAATGTACTTGACTTTTCGCCGGAAAATGTCCAGGCGGCGCAGATTCGTCAGGGCCTCTTCAATATCTGGTGGTGGCGTGACTACACCGCTTATGGCGCGGCGGTTAATAAGGACTTCTCGATTACCAACTGGCCGGTTTCCGAGCGCATGTACTTTTATGTCCGCAAGGATGTGGCCGCTCAGGTATGGAATCTCGGCATTGGTGATGGAACGGTCATGAATCCCCTGGATGCTGTGACGGTGAACGCTTGCTCTGCCAACTGGGAGCCGCGTTTGGCGGAAATTGTGTTGGGCAGCCAGGGGGCGGCGGCGGGTTTCCTCAATCACCCGCTGGATATGGCAATTGGGCTGGATGGTCGTATCTATGTGCCGGAGGAATATAACCACCGCATCGCCGTCTTTGATCAGAGTGGCAATTTCCTGAACACGATAGGGCAGGAGGGCGCACCCCAGCCGCAGCAGGTGACATTCGAGCGTCCGAACAGTATCGCGGTGGGGCCAAGTGGTAACTTGTACGTGGCCGATACCTGGAATTTCCGTATCATCGTGCTGTCCCCCGATGGAGACTATATCCGTAGTTGGGGTCAGCGTGGTGAATATGGCTGGGAAGCCCGCACCGAGCCGTTTGATGCCTTCTGGGGGCCGCGTGCCGTTGCGGTGGATAACCAGGAACGGGTCTACGTGGCGGATACCGGAAACAAGCGCGTGCGCGTTTATACCAGCGACGGGCAGTTCCTGTATGACATTGGTTCGGGTGGCAGCGGCACCGGCCAGCTTGACGAACCCAGCGGCCTGTCTATCAGCGATGATGGTTTGCTGTATGTGGCTGATACGTGGAATCAGCGTATTTCCGTCTTTACGCTGGAAGGCGCTCCCGTGTACCAGTATATGACCGCTACTGGCGAGTCAACCAACAGCTTCAAAGTGCGCGGCTGGCGTGATGACCTGGGCAACCGCCCTTACCTTGCGGTGGATAGCACTCGTGATATCGTCTATGTTGGCGATCCCGATGCCGGGCGCGTCCTGGTGTACGACAGAGCTGGCAACTGTCTTGGCTCGTTTGGACAGTTGGGTAGCGCCGAAAGTCTGGACGCCACCCAGTTTGTTACGGTGGGTGGTTTAAGCCTGGATTCTGCCGGTAATCTTTATGTCACTGATTCGGGTGGCGGACGTGTGCTGCGCTTCCCGCCTTACGAGCGCATCGAGTCCATAGTCCCTGAGGGTATCCAGCCGCTTGTTATTGAGGGCGATGGCCCGGAAGCGACATCTGAATTGGTTGTGCCGCCGGAAGTGACCGAAGACTTACCGCCGGCTGCCGGATCCACTGATGAGGTGGACGCTCCTGGCTGATTCTCTCTTGTCAGTAAATATCCGATATGTTACAATAGCTTTCGTTGGAAGGTGAAAAGTGGGCAACCCCCACTTTTTGCACTTAAAGGGTTATTATCCGTCTTTGATGCTCAAGCGCCCATCCTAGTTTGAGCGTTTTGCTATATACTAAAAGTAGATGAATTTCCCCAGAGTACAGCGGGAGTTGAAGCAGCAGCATGAGAAGTGAAGTCGAAATTGCTTTTAACGAAATCTCTGAACTCCGATCGCTTAGCCGCGACGTAGTTCTTGAGGCGTTGGAAAGTGCCCTCGTTTCGGCCTATCGTCGCGACGTCGGTGCCAGTGCCGCCCAGGCCGTTGAGGTCACTGTTGACTCGAATACGGGCCGGGTGCGTATTTTTGTTGAAAAAGAAGTCGTGGAAGACGTGCAGAGTCCCAATACCGAAGTGGACCTGGAAAAAGCGCGTTACTTTGATCCAGAAGCGGATTTGGGCGATATGGTCATGGTGCAGGTGGAGGGTACGACCAAGAAGTTTGGTCGCATCGCTGCACAGACTGCCAAGCAGGTCATTTTACAGAAAATCCGGGAAGCGGAGCGAAACGCCCTTTTTGAGGAATATGCTGACCGCGAAGGCGATTTAATTACGGCGACGGTACAAAATGTCAACGCCGCCATGATTACCGTGAGCCTGGGCCGCACCGAGGCGATGATGCCGCGCAACCAGCAGATTCCCGGTGAGCGTTACAAGCCGCATGATAAGCTTCGGGCATACGTCCTTGAAGTGAAAAAGAGCAATCGCGGCCCACAGATTGTGATTAGCCGCAGCCACCGTAATATGCTGCGCCGCCTGCTGGAATACGAAGTGCCGGAAATCTTCAACGGTCAGGTTGAAATCAAGAATATCGCCCGCGAACCCGGCCAGCGCTCAAAGGTTGCTGTCACCGCTCTCCAGGAAGGGATTGACCCGGTAGGGGCGTGCGTCGGGATGCGTGGTATTCGTATTCAGAATATTGTCAAAGAACTCCACGACGAGAAGATTGATGTGATCGAGTGGAATTCCGACCATGAGGTTTTTATTGCCAAGGCGCTCAGTCCGGCGCGGGTGAGTGGTGTATACCTGGATGATGATCCAGATGCCGGGCGTACGGCGGTGGTGCTGGTGCCAGATGACCAGCTTTCCCTGGCGATTGGTCGCGAAGGTCAGAACGCACGCCTGGCGGCAAAACTCACGGGCTGGCGTATTGATATTAAGAGCGTTTCCGAAGCTGTGCAGAATGCCCTGGATAAAATTGAGCAGCCGCCGCTGGCCGCTTTAGGGGCACAAGTATCGGATATGCTGGCCGAAGTGCATCGTATCATCGAGAAGAAACTTCTCAATAAAGCGATCATGCCCGAGGAATACCAGGTACTCAATAAATTCGCGGCTAAGGTTGAAAAAGCCTGGCAATCTGAGCGTGAAGCGGCACGTCAGGCACGTTTGCAAGAGATCAATGCCGTTAAATCAACCCTGCCGGAAAATGCCTTTGCGTTGCCAGTTGGTCTGCTTGATTTGCCCGATGACATTATTGAAGCGTTAGAACCCATGAGTAATGTGGGCGAGATCATGTTGCGCTTCCTGATTGATGAGGGACGCCTCAAGCGCCTGTTATCGAACCTTAGTGGGGATCCATTGTCGCGCGTACGGGATGCGTTAGATAAGATCGTTATCCCCGATGTATTGCCGGATATGGCTGCTGAACTGAAGGCCGAAGCGGAATCTGAGTTGGCTCAGGCCACCGTGTCACCTGCAAGATCAGCCACGTCAAGTGAAGTGCCTGCTGACGTGGATGATGAGGCTGTGATTTTGTCGGTCTTTGGTGATGAAGACATCGTTGAACCCAAGCCCGCCACTGCCCGGCCTAAACCAGTGCGGGTAGCGGCCGCCGCCCCGGCTGTGGCTGATGACGACGAAGCGGATGAAGGGGACGAAGACCTGGATGCTTTGCTCACATCAGGTACCGGCGACAAGAAGAAAGACCGCAAGAGCCGCAAGGAACGCCAGCAGCGTCGTCAGTTGGTGTTTGATGAGGAGGTTGGTGAGATTGTTGCCAAACGGCGTCGGAAAGGCAGCCGTCGTCGTGAAGACTGGGAAGACTACGAGATTTAGCAGGTTATATGATGATGAACCCAACACGCCAACAACAGCGCCGGAAGCATATTCCTATCCGCACCTGTGTTGTTTGCCGGGAAAAAGATGGCAAACGCGCTCTGTTCCGCGTCGTTAGGACTCAAGATGGGTTGCAATTAGACCCTACCGGTAAGATGAGCGGACGCGGCGCATATCTGTGTATTAATCCTGAGTGCTGGGAACGTGCCGCTACCACCGATATTTTAAATAAGGCCTTGCGTATGACGCTCACGGTAGATGACCGGACGCGCCTGCGCCAGGCCGTACCGTCACCATAATGGATGTTACCCATGATGGATTCACGGTGTATCTCATGAATAACGATCAATTATAGCGGTAGGAGGGTCTAAAAGCCGTCGGCTTTTCCTGACCTGCCGCTCCCCTGTACTGAGGAGGATCATATGGCACAGGAAAAGCAGGCTGTACTGCTACCCGATTATCTAACCGTTCGCGATCTGGCTGAGATCATTGATGCCAGCCCGATTGAGGTCATGAAGCGGCTGATCGCGAATGGAATTATGGCTTCGATCAATCAGCAAATTGACTTTGATACGGCAGCAATTGTCGTTGAGGAAATGGGGTTTGAGGCCCAATCTGCCAGCGCCGCTGTGGCTGTTGCCGAGCGGCAGAAGGCCGCTGAAGCCCAGACCTGGCGCAAGAAATACACGCAGGAAAAAACCGAGGACTTGCAGCGCCGCCCCCCGATTGTGACGATTCTCGGCCACGTAGATCATGGCAAAACCACCCTTTTAGACACCATTCGCAAAACACGAGTTGCTGCTGGCGAAGCGGGCGGGATTACCCAGCACATTGGTGCTTACAGGGTACAGCACAATGGTCGCTTGATTACCTTTCTCGATACACCCGGTCACGAAGCATTCACAGCAATGCGGGCACGTGGTGCGCATGGTGCCGATGTCGCGGTGCTGGTTGTAGCCGCCGACGATGGCGTAATGCCTACCACTCGTGAAGCGATTGACCATGCCCGCGCTGCCAATGTGCCCATTATCGTGGCGATCACGAAAACCGACCTGCGTAACGCCAATGTGGAAGGCACGAAGAAGAGCCTTATGGAAGTGGGGTTGACCCCCGACGAATGGGATGGAGACACCCTGGTTGTGCCGGTCTCGGCGGTCAAAGGTCAGGGGATTGATGACCTGCTGGAAGCGATTCTCCTGATGGCTGATGATAGTGATGTCGTTGCCAATCCGCAGAGCGATGCCTCCGGTATCGTGATTGAAGCCAAAGTGGATCCCAGTCGGGGTACTGTGGCGACTTTGCTCGTGTTGAATGGCACGCTCAAACGCGGTGATACGGTGGTGGCCGGTAAAGCCTATGGTCGTATTAAAGCGATGTTCGATGAAAACAGCAAGCAAATCAAGGATGCACCGCCTTCTACCCCTGTTTCTGTGTTGGGGTTGAGCGAGACACCCCAACCGGGTGATGCTTTTGAGACAGTCAAAAATGATAAGGTAGCACGTGGAATTGCGGAAGAACGCCAGGAAATTGAAGATGCGCAGAAGACGCAGCCCGCCCGCGCACTAACACTCGAAGACGTCTTCGCCCACTTTTCCAACAGTCAGTCTAAAGAACTCAGCCTGATTGTGAAGGTCGACGTACAGGGGACGCTCCAGCCGATTATCGACTCCCTTCACCAATTGGCGGAAAACAACACACAGGGCATCGGCATCCGTATTCTGTCCTCGGATGTTGGTCATGTGACCGAAAATGATGTGATGCTCGCCAGTGCTTCCGGTGCGATCATCATTGGCTTTGGTGTGAATGTGGATAATGCTGCCCGCCGTACTGCTGACTCCCAGGGTGTAGACATCCGCGTCTATAACATCATCTACAAACTGCTGGAAGATATCGAACTTGCCCTGGAGGGCTTGCTCGAACCGACGTACGCCGAAAAGACAATCGGCACAGCGGAAGTGCGGCAGGTCTTTCGCATTCCGCGCATTGGCGTGATTGCCGGTTGTTATATCCGTGATGGTGAGGCCCGGCGTAATGCCCGTACCCGTGTCAAGCGCGGCAGCAAAGTGCTGGCAGAGAATGTGGCGGTAGGCTCACTCAAGCGCATGACTGAAGATGTGCGCGAGGTGCGCTCCGGCTTTGAATGTGGTATCGGCCTGAACGGTTTCAACGATTTTGAAAACGGGGATATGATCGAGTTCTATGTAACAGAACGGGTCAACTAGTCTCTGCGTCGGTTAAGGTAATATCGCTTAATTGAGGGGCAGTGGGCTTTTCGTTCACTGCCCGTTAGCCCAATGATAGCAGCCTGGTTTCTGATGGAATTCCCCTCAACGAGCTGTTCCCCCAGGAAGGAGTGAAGTGATGACAATCAAACAGGATCGTATGGCAGAGCGCATTCAGGAGATTCTGAGCGAATTACTGCTGCGTGAAGTGGCAGACCCGCGCCTCCAGCATATTACTGTCACCGAGGTCAAACTCGACCGCGAGTTAATGTTTGCCAATGTCTATATTAATGCCCTGGCAGAGGAGACTCGTGAGGCCGAGGTGATGGCTGGCCTGGAACGGGCAAAAGGTTTCTTGCGCCGCGAGGTTGGCCGTCGGATACGGTTGCGCTCGGTGCCGGACCTGGTTTTTCACTGGGATTACGCCCTGGAACGCGGTGAACGGATCGCCCAACTGCTTGAAAACCTCGAAATCCCCCCCGCCGAAGTCGAAGATGAAACCACAACTGAGGATGTGAATGAGTGAAAAAGCGAACTGGGCCGCCGCAAGTGAGGCGCTCAAACAGGCCGAATCAATTCTGATTGTGACGCACGTAAACCCGGATGGTGATGCAATTGGCTCACTGTTGGGGCTGGCGAATGCTGTGCGCGAGATGGGCAAGAAAGTGACCACTGTAGTAGACGGAGGCACGCCGGACTACCTGAATTTCCTGCCGGGCGCGGGCGGCGTACAGGGTAAACTCAAGCGCGGCAAATGGGATCTGATGATTTCGGTGGATGCCAGCGATGAGCCGCGTACGGGCCTCGTGGGTGAGTATGGCCGGGGTCACAGCCCGAAGGTCATTAACCTCGACCATCATCCCACTAATGTCTGGTTTGGAGATATTTTCGTGGTTGTGCCAACCGCCGTCTCCGCGACTGAAATCGTCTTTGATTGGCTCGTCTATATGGGGCATCCCATCTCGAAACGGGTCGCTGTGCCTCTGCTGGCAGGGCTGGTTACGGATACACTCGGTTTCCGCACCGGTAACGTGACGGCGCGTACTCTGGAAATCGCTCAACAGTTAATCACTGCCGGGGCATCTTTGGCCGATATAGTTGCTCGCGCCCTGGTCAGCAAGCCTTACAACACCATTGAACTCTGGAAGCGCTCTTTAAACTCGGTCACGATGAATAACACCGTGATCGCCGCCAGCGTCACCCAGGATGATTTGAAACAGGCGAAAGTCGGTGACTCAACCGATCGTGGGCTGGTTGGTCTGTTAATTTCGGTTGACGAAGCAAAAATCGCGGTTGTATTCAAAGAACTGCCCACTGGTCAGATCGAAATCAGTCTGCGAAGCAAGCCGGGTTACGATGTCAGTAGTGTTGCGCTGAGTTTGGGTGGCGGTGGGCATACTCAGGCTTCCGGCGCGACGATTGACGGCCCGCTGGACGCAGCACGGGAGCGCGTCCTGGCGTTGCTGCACGAAATAGAGCCGAACTAGCCGTCATCATCCGCTAGGCCACACGCTTTCAGTTGTTCGTAATAGCGCCGCAGTGCGGGATGCCCGTGATCATTGAAATGCCCTTTTACCTGGGTTTCATCGAGCCGGGCTGCCGAGTGCGGCGTTTGCATTTCCGATGCGAATCGCTGCAATTTGCGCCGGTATTCCCACTGTTCAAGCTGGTTCCCTAACCGACCACCGAACAGGAATTCCCCCAGGTGCTTCGCTCTACGCCAACCCCAACCCGGCCAATAGTCCTCCGTTTTGTAAAAAGGGGTATCTGCATTCGGGAGATAAGTGTGTGTCCACTCATTCGCCGCTCGCATCTGCCGGTATAGGCTGTGTCCATAGAGGGGTAAGGCCTGGACAACTTCGTGCGCCACGAAGATATTCTCGTCGGTTTGTATGAGATTATTTTCCGCCACAATATAATTCGGGCAGATTGTCATACCCCGCAGCCGTGCCAACCGTACCAACACAATGGTAAATGCGCGTGCCAGCCACACCCGCCCCGGTGTTGTGATAACCAGATAATCCAGATCGTCATCTTCGGAAGCCGCGTTTCGCATTGCCAGCGCGCCGGTCAGAGCGACCATGCGGACGAACGGAAGCCGCGCCAGCCAACGCCCATACCGCAGAGCCATCCACCAGAGTTGTTCGGATGCCGCCTCGTGTGCCAGCCGCACATCAATCAGATCGTGCTGCTCCCCATATAGGACATAACCGCGTTCATAGCGCAGCCACCGTTGTAATGCAGTGGATTCCTGAAGCGTGTCCCGTACCGTCTCCAGACTCGCCGGTTGTTCATCAATCAGGAAATGGTGGATTTCTTCGACAGTCAAGGGGAAACTGAAGATGTTCGCATACAAAACGGTGCGCAAAATAGCTGCTTCGATTTGTTTCACCCACGCTTCTCCCTGGTATGGTGTTGCCATCAAGAGAAAAGGCGCAGTGCGCTGCGCCCCATGAACCATTTATTTCAGCACACTGCTTTTGCCGCGATTTTACCGCCAGCGCCACAACCAGGTATTGGTGAATTGACACGATGTGCTGATCGGCTCGAAATTAACCACCGCATTCCCTACCTCGCCTTCTTGCGCTTCAATCATCAATTCGCCGGCAAGCAGCCCGTCTATATAGTAGAGAACCCGGTTACTGGCAGCGACCACAACCAGTTGGTGAGGGCCGCTGCTGATCTCGGCATATTCGCCGAAAACTCCTGGCAAAAAGGAATCCCCATCACGCTGCGACACCCCATACCCGCCAGTTTGCTCAATATAGGCTAACAGGTAGTGCGCCTCATCGCTTTGGCGGAACACCAGGCCACAGCCCGCCATCCCCGCCGCCGCGCTTTCCCATGAGACGGTTGTCCCCAGCGCAAAATCTGTGAAAAGCGTGCCGCGCCCCAGCATGAACCGCGAGACGCCAGGGTGACGAAATTCGGCAAAACTCTCACCCACAGTCAATGCCATCTCGCCCGCCGCCGGGATCACTCCCCTCCGCCGCAGCTCTTCTACCAGCACGGTGGGTTCACCTTGGATGATCTGTTGTGGGACCAACCGCCGACCATTGACTTCTACGGGGACGGTGATAATCAGGTTGTCGAACTGGACGCTTGCAGTGCTGTTGAGAGCAGTCCCTGTGCCAATTGCCAGCCCAACGCGGCCACTATTGAGGATCGTGTCATCCACCGTATGACCGAGTAGTTGGCCGTTATAGAAAAAGTCAAAGCCGGTATCATTCACCATCAATCCTAAGGTAAAAGCTGTGTCCCCTGGGACAATGGCCGGGTGGGGCGTCCAATCTCGCAGCGCCTGGTCGTTCCCCTCTGCTGAATGCAGGGCAAAGCGCCACTGTCCCCGATCATTCACGCTAAATAGATAGTAGCTGCCATCGTCTTGCTGGCGGTTGGTCAACCCCGCCTCCCATCCTCCGACCTGGCTGGCAATCCGAATATCAATCTGTGCATAATAATCCGTCAACGGGTTCGCGCTGCTGTTGATAGCCGTGTCGCGTATCTGCATCCCCGTTAGTTGGAAGACCATCTGTCCGTCTGCCGGGTCAATGCTTCCGGTCTCATCTACCGCTGTCCAGTCGGTGACAGTCTCGAACGTCTCTTGCAGCGCGAGATTGGCAAAGCCATACGTCAGAGTGAGCAAATATTCTCCGGTTGTGTCGCCATACCCGGATATCTGCACAGTGTAGGTATCGGTACGGGGCAAGGTCATGACTTCCAGCAGCGCGTCCTTGTCAACCGGGTACTCATAATCATCATTGGCGATGAGTGTTTGTCCGCTGCTGTTTCGCAGGCTCAACACCGGGTCCAAATCTCCGGAGATTGCCTCCACCCGGAAGGACAGCGCCGCGCCATCCAACCCGGTAAATGTCCAGTTCTGGGTTTCACCGGCAGTAATCTCGCCCAGTACCGGCGTAAAAGCGGTGAGCGGCATAGTATCCTGAGTATCCTGCGCCTGAAGCCGGTATCCGCCCAGCAAAAGCACAGCCACTAAGAAACTGGTGAATAGGCCACGACCGGCGTTCAACGATTTAAAGGCATCCATTGAGGGAACTGCTCGTTCAGTCGTTCAAGATATTGTGTGAAGTCATCATTGGTCATTTCGGCGCCATTGGTCCAGCGGTGCTGCTCGGCCTGCCGCAGGCGGCGCTGCTCACCGGCTAATCGAAGGCTATCCTGCCGTCCCACCGGGTTTTGCACTTCTTTTTCGGTCATCAGCACCGGGAAGCGAATACGCCCATTGAGTCCCTCAATATCCTGGGGCGACATGAACGTATAGACCGGCAGGTAGGTATCTTCCTGTTCGATAGCACAGGCAACCACGTACCAGCCCTTTGGCACTCTTGTCCGCCGTCGGATACGGAAGCGCCACAACAGGATGCCCATCGGCTCGCTGGCTGTAATCTGGGACTGCGTTGTTTCTTTGTGTAGCAGGGAAACACCATCCTGGTCAATCACCAACATGCGCCCACTCGGCCACTTTGACCGTAGTGTATTTTCAATCTGACGTGAAACAATCGCCGCGACCCCGAAGCCCACCAGAACTGCGATTATGTTCACACCCTGGTCAGGGATGAGGAGACTCAGGATAAAGAATGTGATAATCCACAACGCTACGAAAATGCCGATGATACTCAGGCGAAGTGCGCCGTGCTCCGGGTCGACCCGGAAATTGAGAGAGGGCTTGTCCAAAGTGTTTTCCATGATTCTATCTCTACAGTAAGGATGACACGGTTCAAGTCCCGTAGGGGCGCAGGGTGTGTCAACCGCGCTACCTCTAGCTACGGTTACAGTTTTTTGGCGATGAAGATTACCCGAGGTACCTGAGAAACACCCGGTTGGAGTACATTTAAATGGGTATCCAGAACCGTCGTAATCTCGAATCCTGATCGCTGCAACAAGGACGCTACCGCCTGTACTGGGAAGGTACGCAGAATCCGCGATGCTTCTGCACGCTGCCAGCAGTCCGCCACCTGCTGGAAAATGATGAATGCCTGGGTGTGTATTTGACGCTCGTAGTCATACTCGTTGCTGGCAAACACCGTGAGCTTATCCGGTTGATTATACACCAGGTGTTCACCTTCACTGCCAAATTCCGCCAGTCCCTGCAAGGTGTACAGATCGAAGATGAACAGCTTGCCTGTATCCAGGAGTTGGTGAACACCCTTAAACACCGCTTCTAACTCGCGCAGGCTGTTCAGGTCGTTGATAATATCGAGTGCCAGCGCCATATCCACCAGGCCGGTGGTCGGGTCAAGCTGACGAATATCCTGCTGCACCCATTTGATATTCAGTCCTGCTTTCGCTAACCGGGTTTGCGCTTGTTGAATCATCTCTGCCGTATTTTCGACGGCGATAAACGCGAAATTGTAATCCGCCAGTGCCTTCATGGCTTCGCCGGTGCCGCACCCCAGGTCAAGCACGCGCCGCCCCAGCCAATCCGTATGGGATTGAACGAAGTGAATCAGGCGGGGCGCCATTTTTGTTGCGAACGCCGCTAATCCGATTTCATCATACACAGGCGCTAATACTGCGTAGTCTCCGGCCACGATATTGCCTCACTTGTCTGCGGTTGCCATAGTGTTAGCGTAACACAAAGTATGCTTCCCGGCGAATTTGCTAACAGAGACCTCACATGCGTTCCGGCGCGGTCATACCCATCAGTCGCAGTACCCGCTTGAATGCCACCTGTGCCGCCCGGTAGAAACGCAACCGCGCGGTTGCCACATCATCCGGGATATCTCCGTGCAGCGCCCGCACAGTGTCATAGGTTGGATGGAACAGACTCGCCAGTTCGTGCGCGTAGAAGGCAATTTTATGCGGCGCGAGTTCTCTGGCGGATTGTTCAATCACCTCGCCCAGTTCCAGCACCTTGCGTATAAACCGGAGTTCGTCTGCCCCCAGTAAACTCAAATCCGCATCATCGTCGCTCTTGCCGCGTGCCTCCGCCTCGCGGAAAATTCCGGCGCAGCGGACATGTGCGTTCTGAATGTAGTAGACGGGGTTCTCATTGCTCTGTTTCACAGCCAGATCAAGGTCGAAATCCAGGTGCGAGTCTGGGCTGCGTGCCAGCAGGATATAGCGCACCACGTCCGCGCTGGTCTGGTCAATCAAGTCATCCAGCGTGTCAATCGCTCCGGCGCGAGTGCTCATCTTCAGGATTTCGCCGCCCCGTATCAGCCGGACAAACTGGATAATCACCACATGCAGGGGAGTCGGGTCATACCTCAGCGCCTTCAGCCCGTAGCGGACAACCTGGTGCTGGGTGTAATGATCCGCCCCCAGTATATTCACCAGCAGGTCAAACCCGCGCTCAAGTTTATTGACATGATAGGCGATGTCCGGCAGGGTATAAGTTGGGGTGCGATCGCTCTTGACCAGCACCCGGTCTTCATTATCGCCAAATTGTGTACTCCGAAACCACTTTGCGGGTTCAAGACCTGCGGCCTTCGCAGTTTCTTCCTCGCTGGCTCCTTCGCGCACACTCGACTCGTAGATATACCCGCCTTGCTCTAGCTTTGCCAACACCTGCCACACCGAATTGTCGTCATATAGGCTGTTCTCGTTAAAGAAAATGTCGTGGATAATGTCCACCCGTTCCAGCGTCGCGCGGATCATGGCGAACATCTTCTTTTCAGCATATTCCTTGAAGGGCTGCCAGTCAGCATCAACCAGCGCCTTGCCCTGTTCCGCTGCCAGTTCCCCAGCAAAATCCTTGAGATACTCGCCCTGGTAGAAGCCTTCCTGGGGGATTTCCACCGGCAGCCCCAGCGACTCCAGGTAGCGGATACGCAGACTATTGCCCAGGCTCTGCATTTGCATCCCGGCGTTGTTAAAATAATACTCACGTTCGACGCTGTAACCCGCCGCTTCCAGCAACCGGGCGATGGTATCGCCGACAATCGCGCCCCGGCTGCGGCCAATGTGCAGCGGGCCGGTGGGGTTGGCACTCACGAACTCGACCTGCGCCCGTTTTCCCTGTCCAATATCAAGTTGGAAAAGTTTATCCCCCTCGGCGATGATCGTTTCGACCTGTGCCCGCAGCCAATCCTCGCTCAACCGGAAGTTGATGAACCCCGGTTTGACGGTCTCCACTGCGCCAACGAATGCCGCATCGGGCAAGTGCTTTTCGATGGTGGCTGCGATGTCGAATGGATTGCGCCCTACGGGTTTGGCGAGCTGCATGGCGACAGCGCAGCTATAGTCACCCTGTTCGGCGCGTTTGGGTGGGCGTACTTCTATCACAGGCAGATCGAAGGTGGGTAAATCCCCGGCGACCTGGGCAGCCTGGATGGCTTTTTCGACGAGTTGTGCATGGGCTTGCGGCAGCAGAATCACGACTTCATATCCTCAGTCAATTATTGCAGATGTTACCGTTCTTGCGCCGCATTGTATCAGACTCAAGGCCGTTGACAAGGCAAGCTCAACGGTGGAGGGGAAATAACGCGATGACACCATCTTTGCCAATCATTGCTGTTTGCTGGCAGTTCGGGCAGACCCACTGCTCATCCTCCTCAACCATGAAGCCCACTCGGCAGTGCGGGCAGCGCAGTACTTCCGCCAGCGGACGTGCCCCGACTGCCGAAGCATTCCCCGACTTGCGTCCCCACACCTTCCGATAATCCACCTGCCAGATTTGCGCCTGTGCTTCGGTAATGCCACACCCTTCCAGCGCCATCAATGTTTCGCCGCTCGTCCATGTCTTGCCGGGCATCAGCCGCGTGTTGATGCGCTGCGTTATCAGCAGCAGACCACCGGGACGCAGCACCCGGGACAGTTCGCACAGCACCGCCTGCGGGTCGGTCATGAATTCCAGCGCCTCCAGGCAGGTCACGACATCGAACGAGTCATCAGGGAAGGGGAGGTCTTCGGCAGGCGACCAGATGAACGATACCCGCTCCTCAAATACATACAGGTTCTTCACCGCCCGGCGCAGCATTTGCCGGCTCAGATCCGTCCCCACCACCCGTCCCTGAAACCCCGGATGACGCATCATCGCCAGCGGCAGACGCCCGGTTCCGGTGGCGACATCCAGTATCAGCGGTGACTGGTGCGGCGCGATCTTTTCCATGACTGGCTGCGCCAGGTACATCTGCTCGTACTCACGGTAGAAATCTTTGATCTTGTCATAACGACTCGCGTATAGATCATACAGCAGCACCACCACCCGTCGTCCCAGGTAAACACCTTCGGTAGCGACAAACAGCCACCAGCCGAGCACGACGATACCGATGCCCAGCAGTACCAGCACTAGGAGTCCTACCCAGAGAGTCAAGAGAGCAGCCCTTTTTCGCGCAGCCAGGGGGCGCACTGCTGGATACCCTCTTCCAGGCTGGTTTTCGGTTGCCAGCCCAGCAGTTCCCGCGCTTTTGCCATGCTGTAGGTGCGCTTTCCGGTTACGTAAGGGATCAGCGCCGGGACATCCTGCGGCTCGCCTCGTAAGGTCATCACCAGTTCAGCCAGCGGCGCGCTTAGTTGCGCCGCCCACACCGGCAGCGCCAGCCATGCCTGGTGACCTGCCAACTGTGAATACCCCCCCAGGAACTCGCGCCAGGTGGGGGCAGGGTCGTTTACAGCGTTAAACATCTCGTTCTCCGCCGCCGGATGCTCCGCCATGAGCAGCATCAGGTCTATCAGATCATTAATGTAAATGGGGGCAGGGTTTCCACCGCCATCACCTAGGAACGGCGTGGGTTTCAGCCGGGCAAGTCGGAACAGCAGCAGCGTCCATGCGTTGCTGCGTGGCCCGTATATCATGCCGGGACGCACAGTGCTGTAAGGGACACGGCGTTTCTCCCCGATCTCCCGCACGATGCGTTCGCCCTCGGCCTTCGTGCGGTTATAAGCCACACGCCCCGGATTAAGGGGAGTCTCCTCGGTAATGTTCCCGCTGGCCGCGTATCCATAGACCGCGATACTGCTGACATGCACGACCCGCTGTACACCCGCCGCTGCCAGCATCACGTTTCGGGTGCCGTTTACATTGACCTGGTGTTGGTGCGCTAAAGACCCATTGAGCGCCGCCGCGACGTGAAAGACAATGTTGCAGCCATGCGTGACAGCATCCACCCGCCCCGCGTCGGTAATATCTCCCTGGATGATTTCCACATTCGGAACATCCCGCAAAAAACGCCCCTTTTCGGGACTCCGTGCCAGCGCCTTAACGTATGCGCCGTCAGTACCCAACCGCCGCGCCAATGCCCCGCCTACAAACCCGGTTGCGCCTGTAACCAGAACCGTTTTTCCTTGTAGTGACATAGCTTTCTTCCTGCTTTCCCATACCTGTATCTGCAAGGAAACCACCAGGATAAATGGGATTCGTAGGGGCGCACCGCGGTGCGCCCACGTTACAAATATATGATAATCGGATTGGCTATCTGGCTAACCAGCTAATGGGCTGCTTTCGTCAATCTCCGCTCCGCGCCAGTTCCAGCAGCCCTTCACGGAATTGCATCGTGTACAGCCTGGCATACAGCCCATCCTGTACCATCAGTTCATCATGCGTGCCGAGTTCAATGATATGTCCATCGTCTATCACAGCCACCCGCTGGGCGACTTTAACCGTACTTAGCCGGTGCGCGATGATGATCGTCGTGCGGTTCTGCATCAGCCGCGCCAGCGCCTCTTGTACCAGATGCTCACTCTCGCTGTCTAGGCTCGACGTGGCCTCGTCAAGCAATAAAATGCGCGGGTCTTTCAGAATTGCCCTGGCAATCGCCACCCGCTGCCGCTGCCCGCCGCTTAAGCGCACCCCTCGTTCGCCCACAATGGTCTGGTAGCCGTCGGGCAAACTGCTGATAAACTCATGCGCGTTGGCCGCTTCCGCCGCTGCGAAAACCTCGTCTTCACTCGCATCCAACCGCCCGTAACGGATATTCTCGTAGATGGAGCCGCCGAATAACAGAGTTTCCTGGGGAACAATGCCGATATGCTGGCGCAGACTGGCCTGGGTCACACTCCGCAGCGGGATACCATCAACTGAAACTTCTCCGGCTACAGGATCATAGAAACGTGGAATCAGGTTAAACAGTGTACTTTTTCCCGCCCCACTCGGCCCCACCAGCGCCAAAATCTCGCCCGGCTGAATCTCCAGGTTAATATCATGTAGCACCGTTTCACGTTCGTCGTAGCTGAAGGCCACATTCGTAAACGTTATTCCCCCGGTGATATTTGAAAGGGTGGTTGCATCCGGGGCATCAAGTACATCCGGTTGGGTATCCAGCAGTTCAAAAACCCGCCGGGTTGCCCCCAGTGCCTGCTGGAACTGGCCGTACAAACTTGCCAGTGATGCTAGCGATTGCGCGACTGTTAGACCGTAAATCAAAAACGCGATGAGTTCCCCGCCGCTCAACCGGCCATCCAACACTTCGCGTCCACCAAACCATAGCACCCCGGCCAACCCGCCAAACGCCAGAAAGCCCATCAGCGGTTCAAGCAGTGAGCGGATTCGCAGCAGCCGTACCGCCGCCTTGAATGCCGACCAGACAGCGTTATTATAACGGGTAATCTCATACGGCTCGCGAACGAAACTTTTCACCTCACGGATGTTCTGCATAACTTCGGTAGCGACCACGGTGGATCCCGCCAGCTCGTCCTGGATACGCGTGCTGGCCCGCGACATGAACACACCAAAAGCGCCGCCAATTGCCACCAGTACTGGCGTCAGCAGCAGGATAAACAGGGTCATGCGCCAGTTGAGCGCCAGCATCACGATCATCGCGCCGATCATAACCAGGGATTGTTGCAGCAGCGTGTTGATATTGTTGGTGAGTACCGTGCGTACCATTGTTACGTCGCTGGAAAGCCGCGATATCAATTCGCCCACCCGCCGACTGGTGTAAAAACCCAGCGAGAGCATCTGAAGATGTTCGTAAAGCTCCAGCCGCAGGTTCACAACCAGTTTTTCGCCAATATAGTTGAGGTTGTAGCCTTCCAGCGCCCAGGCCAACACTTGAAGCATAAATACAAGCAGCAAGGCAGCACTGATCTGGTCAAGTTGCTGTACGTTCCCCGCTTTCAGAACCGAATCCACCACATTAGAAATTACCGCCGGGAATACCAGGCTCATTCCTGCTCCCAGGGGCAGCACCAGCAGTGCCAGCGCCAAACGCAATTTGAATGGCGATAGATACCGCAGCAGCCGCCACCAGGCAACTGGCGATTCGGGTTCTGTAGTTTCTTTCTTGCGCCGGAACAGCCGGAAACCTTCGCGTTCGCTCATGCTCGTCAGCCCTCTCTCAAATCAATACGTCTACCAGGCACTTCAAACTCAGGACACAGCCCTCAGTGCTGTATACGCATGAAGCGGTGATTAGTTTTCGCCGGTTTCCATCTGGATGGCTTCTACCGCTAGTTTAGGGAAGTAACTGGTGTTCCACAGCCCGAAGTGGTGGTCAGGGCTGTCTGGGCTGGGGCAGGCGGGTTCAATGCAGGTGACGGTCAGCGGGAAGTCAAATGCCGTCCACACCAGCCACCCGGCCAGTGCGTTGTTAGTCGCTGCATCCAGCGCTTGTCGCAGCGTGTCCGCCTGTGCCCGTTCGTCCGATTCGTAGGTGCTGTAACCGACGGCGCTCAAAAGAATCGGCTTGTCTGTTGTGGCGGTCAGCACCGCAATGCGCTGCCGCAGCGCGTCCACACTTCCGAAATGCTGGAAACTCAGGAAGTCCACTGCCGGGAGTGCTGCTTCGGCGTCATCGCCCCAACTGGTAGTAATCAGGTGGTTGGTGTCCACTCGACGCACCAGCACCGCCGTTTCTACCAGCCATTCCAGCACTTCGCGCCGTTCAGCCCTGCCTTGCAGGTAATCACTATCGCCGCCTTCCCGCAAATCCCACGCCAGCAGCGCCGGTTCATCCCGGTAGCGACTGGTGAGATAGACGATTTGCTCTACGGTGTGGCGCGGGCTGCTGTACAGCGGAAACGTCTCCAGGTCAGGGGCATCATTCAATGTGAGTATCAATCGGAAGCCCTTGTCTGCCGCCGCCAGAATCAGCGCGTCCAGCCGTGCGAAGGCATCCGGCACCGGCACTGCGCCATTGCCCGGACATGTGAACAGAACTTCGTGCCGCAGCCGGATTCGCAGTGTATTCAGCCCAGCCTCACGCATCAGGTCGAGTTCCTGATAAATGCTCTCAGCGTCATACGTCGTCATGAATCGCGCGTATGGCGTTGCCAGCGGGTAATACACCACGCCATACACTGGGAACGGCTGCCCGTCTACTATGAAACCTGACTCATTGATTTGGACAAACACCCCTTGTGTGGGGCGATATGGCTGCACGAGTGCCTGGGCGCTGGTCGCTTGCCCGCTGGCACAGGTGGATGGGGCAACCGGCGTATACACATTAAGGCGCTGCAAACCGGCAGTTGCTTCATACCCCTGTATGTTATAGCCCTGTGCGGCTTCATATGCGGCGATGGCTTCATCCCAGCGGCTGCGCCCTTCTAATAGCCCGCCGTAGGTGACATACGCGCTGTACAACCGGTCTACCAGCGGCGTTTCCCAACCGCAGTCGCCATCCAGCGCCCACAGCCCTTCTAACGCCTGGATCGCCAGCGGCCAATTGCGTTCCCAATAATCATCTGCCGCCTGGCACAGCGAGCGAAGACTGTTCATATCGAGGGTCGGAACAGGTGTGACCGCTTGCAGGCCGCTGCTGTTTTCCGGCGTAGCAACTGGTATACACCCAGCCAGAAAAAGTAAGACCGCCACCGCGATGAAATGAGTGTAAAGCCTGCCTGTCATGCCACTATCCTGTTGAACGGGCGACACTCACCTGGACACCCTGTGTATCCACTGGCACAATCCACGAACGCGACGCCACCCCAACCTGCTCAAATGCGAATTCCATCGCCGCTGCGATCTTGTCATGTTTTTCGGCGGCGAAAGCCAGCAGCGCCGGCCCCGTCCCACTTAGGGTGATGGCCGTCGCCCCAGCCCGCCGCGCCATTTCACACACATGGTCATAACCGGGGATATGCTCTTTCAGATGGGGTGTATAGAGCTTGTCATCCATTACCTGTGCCAGCAGTCGCAGATTGCCGGTGTGAAACGCTTCCAGCAGCAGCGGCAACCGGTTCACGTTATAGAGTGCGTCGCTCAATGCGACTCGTTCTGGGATAATCGAACTGGTATCCTCGGAGTAGTCTTCCAACTCTGGCACAACAACGACCATGGTGAATGAGCTGGTGGGCAGCGCCCGGTATATCAGGGCTTCATCCGCCATGATGCTCGTTGTCAACCCGCCCAAAAGTGCCGGGAGTACATGGTCGGGTTCGCCACTCATCTGTGCGGCCAGCGTTAGCACCTGCTGCCGGGAATACGGGTTGCCCAGCAGGTTGTTCGCCGCGATAATCCCGGCGGCGCGAAAAGCCGTTTCCGCCCCCAGACCGCTGGCGAAGGGAATATCGTTCTGGACGCGCATATGTACCCCCAGCACAGCCCGTTCTTGCTGTTGGAAAACGCGCATCATCCCCAGCGCCACCGGGTGCCGCAGGCCAGTGCTATACCGTCCCGCACCCTCTCCGGCGGTCTCCACCACCAGGCTGTCGTCATCGCGCCCATTGATCTCGATAGACATATACAGGCCAACCGCCAGTCCCAGACTGTTCAGGCCAGGGCCGAGATTGGTGGCGGTTGCCGGGAGTTTAATCTTGACTCGCTGCATGGTGAGGTATTTCCGGTTGAACCGCTGGTAGGACGAAGGTGAAGGTGCTGCCGACTCCCAGGTTGCTGGATGCCCAGATGTCGCCGCCGTGCCGGGTAATAATTGTGCGTGTCACCGTCAGCCCCAGCCCACCGCCGGGGATATCGCGCACCTGCTCGTCTTTCGAGCGATACATCCGATCAAAAATGAGCGCCAATTCTTCGTCAGCGATCCCGATTCCCCGGTCTGCCACGCTGCAATACGCCTCGTGAACATCGCCCCAGGCATGAATAGCAATCGTTTGTTCCGGGTGAGAGTATACAATCGCATTATGCAGAATATTGTAAATCGCCAATTGCAGCCGTTCCGGGTCGCCCATCAGCGGTGGCAGCGGGTCTTGCAGGGAAATGGCGATAGTGACCTTCTGGGTTACAGCCAGCCCTGTCAGTTGGTGTACGGCTTTATTGATGATCGCCCCCAGCTCAATCGGACGGTGTGCCAGCGGCATACCCGCCTCAATCCATGCCAGGTCTACTAATGACTCGACCACCTCATGTAACTTGGTAGTGGTTTGTCGGATTCGCCCCAGGAATTTGGCCTGCTGCTCGTTCAAGTCCCCGAATTTCCCGACCAGATCGGCATATCCGCCAATCGCCGCAATCGGGTTACGCAGATCATGCGCGATGGTATGTGCCAGCGTTTCCCGTCGCGAGTCCAGGTCCTGTTTTTCGGTGACATCATGCAGAATCACGACCCGTTCGCCGTTCCCTAACGTTGAGGCCACCCCTACCGCCAGTCGTCGCTTGGGCAGTCGGATGTCCAGCGTCTGGTCGCCGGGGCGGGTGAACAGATTGAGCAGTGCCGGATTGTGCCGCAAACACTGCTCCGGCTTCTTGCCGATTAACTCCTCAATCGGCATACTCAACATCGCCGCCCCTGCCGGATTGACCTGTTCGATGATCCTGGCATGGTTGGTTAGCAGTATCCCGTCCGACGTGCTTCGGAAAATAAAATCATATGCCAACGTCACCGCTTCCGCCGGGGAAGCAGCCGTTTCTGCGGTTATGGTTGGCTGGTGCTTGCCACTCATCCGGGTTGCTCTATTCGTTGCCTAATGAAGCGTCCAATACATCCTGCCACTTCTCGTTATTGAGTGTGACTGTATGGCCGGATGTAAACTGCACAGTGGTTTTTTCTCGTGTCCGCTGCACCGTCACGCCGTGCTGCCGAACAGTAACAGGCGTATCCAGGCGATACTCGCCGCCTGTCCAGACTTTCGTGCTTGATATGATGCGTACACCGACAACGCGCAGGAACAGGTGGAGCGGAATGACGCCCCCCAGGTGCCCGCTTTCCCCCAGCCCTTGCGGTTCATCGCTATGATAGAACTCGAAGAACGCTTTTCGCCCCGTAATAGTCGTGGTCTGAACGTTGAGTAGTTGTTTGATTAGTCGGGACGCCAGATCAGGCCGCCCGTACTCAATCAACCCTTCGCCCACCAAGGTCAACCAGAACGGCCAGATACCCCCCGCGCCACTCGCGTTGCTGGGGTCGAAGTGACTGCCATTTGCCGGGTACATACTCACCCCGTTGGGACGCCAGAAACGGGATTCATCGGTCATCAGACGGATGATTTGCTCGGCGCGTGCTGGGGTAATCCCCGTTGACCACAACGGGAGCAGTGCCGTGATGTCCAGTTCAGTCGTATCTACGGTGCTGACATCCACGCGGTAGGTGCGGCTCAGGCCGTTCACGGTTATCCGATCCAGCATCGAGAAAATCGCCTCGCTGGTATATACGCCCCGCCCGGAAGACCACACTACCCGGTCACTGTCTGCCTGTTCCTTGATCCCCTCTCCGCCCGCATCCAGACCTTCTAATGTTAATGTCAGGCGTGGCACATGCCGCAGCCCGCCTTTCACCAGGATTCGCACCCGGTTAGGCGGCGTAATCCGTTCGGCAGGGAGCAGGTCATCCCCGACAGGGGCATCGTTCAGAATCGTCACGGCGCCGGTTGTCAGGTGGGTATCCCGGTCACGATAGACATAACGCCCCTCAGTTTCGTTCCAGAGCGATTCTAATGCGGTTTGCAGGGTGGCGATACGCGTCTGCAAATGGCGTTCATCGGTTTCGCGTCGTAGATAATAGGCGATTTCTCGCAGGCTCTTCGCTTCTGAGAGCAAATACGCCATCAAGTCCGGGGATTCGGCGTATTGAATGTTCGCGCCTTGTCCCCAGCTTTGCCAGGCCGCAAAAGTCGGCATGAACGGATAGCCGGTCTGTTCTTCTCGCTGCCATTCCGGCAGACCATCGCCATCCTTGTCCATATCCGGGGCGAACCAGCGCTCAAAGAATTTCAGCAGTCCTGGAAACGCCGTCTCCAGAAATTGGGCATCCTCTGTGTACTGAAACACGCCCCAAGTCAGTCGTGCCAGTACGGGCAGACACAACATCCCGCTGCGCTGTCCTTCCAGACCGGGCTTCCAGTCAATCCACCCATCGGCTTGCTGTACAGCCAGGTAATTGCGAATGACACCCTGTGCAAGTTCGGGGTTCACCGCGCCCATCGCCTGCGCCGCCAGGTACGCCAGGGTAGGGGGCTGCCCATCCCAGCCCCGGCTGTGGCCGCTACCGCCACTGAAACCATCCACCGGCCTCCGGGTCGCCACGAAGGATGCAAAGGGCAGGCTGGCCGTCGGCTTGAGGAAACTCTGGATTAGCTGCTGGTAGGAAAGGGCAAAGGCCATATCCATATCTGCATCGCCCGTCTGGATATGTGGAACAGACTGTGCAACCTTTTGCACTTGCTGGAAGTGCTGATCCCACCCTTCGTCTAACCACTTTTGCGCCAGACCAAGCGAATCGCGGACCGTCAATCGCCCGGCATGAACCCAGCGTACCGTTACAGACTCACCAGCAGTGATGGTGAAGTCACAGTAGACCTTCGGGCTGATGCCCAGGCCGGTATCTGTTTCGGCTGTGCCATTTTCAAGCAGGACCACCGGGTTCAGATTGCCGATTTTTCCCATACCTAGGGCGTACAGACCGCCGGGCAGGGGAATGAGTTTTAGTGGCTGCTCTTTGCCTTTTGCCCCCACATGGCCGAAGAGCTCCAGACGCACCTGAACCGGGTTTTTCGCGGTGTTCCGCAGCGTAAAGCGTCCCCCTATAGCATGGGACTCCATAGCCCAATAGTCGGCGGTAAGCAGCAGTGAAGGCGTAAGGGCGGCATCAACTTGTGCATAACCCGGCGCGAACGCAGTAATGACCGGCGGTTGGGCATAGGCCTGTGTCTGGTAAATGATGCGCCCGCCATGTGTCCATAGCGGGACGATGCTTGCCAATCCGGTTCTGCCGCCATAGTTGGTTTGTAGTTTCAACGCCGGAGAATCGGTAACGCCCGGTGTCAGTTCCCACACCTGATCGTCATTGTAATCAGTGGAACTCAGTCGGGCGTCGGCGGCCAGGGGCAAGGTGGCAATTGG
Source organism: uncultured Chloroflexota bacterium (assembly GCA_937974245.1). Taxonomy (GTDB): domain Bacteria; phylum Chloroflexota; class Anaerolineae; order Aggregatilineales; family Phototrophicaceae; genus JACKCG01. The sequence goes on from CALJKV010000046.1 coordinate 114,541, forward strand.
TGTATGTAGTGTGTTAGTCAACCAGAACCCCCATTAATCGAGATGAAAAACACGCACCCGGGCATGATGCTCTACCGGAGATTACAGCAGGTGGTAGGGGCACCTCCCAGGTTGATGAGTAAGCGTACTACCTCCCACTATATCACGAAATTTTCTGCCACGTGCCATCCGTCTCATTAAATCGAAACTGCTCATCATACAGGCTGAATAGCACATGATACCCCGGCCCCGGCACATACTCATTTGCAGTATTTACCGTGCCACCATGATGGTATTCGTAATTGCTCACATAGCCGAACTCCGGCGTCACGGCCCATCCCAGTGCGTCACGTACAGCTTGTGTGTCGCGCCATAACTTGCCGAAACCCCGTTCTGGTTGGAGCATTCCGTCGGGTGGAACAATAGTAGGGTCGGTCTCCGGCTCGCCTTCATTGAACGTATCTTCGTATACCTGCCACGTTCCTTGATCCGGCCCGCTTTCGATCATCACCCAGATTTGTTCACGCGGTTGCACCCAGAACATCCGCCCATGCTCGAATACCTGTTCGGCCACCTGAATCCGGTTCATGACCGGTGTCGGCATTGGGTCAAGTGTTGGCGTAAGATCAGGGGCGACGGACGGTGGCACACTGGTTACGGTCTCAGCGGCAGTAGCGGGTGAGGCTTGCGCGGCGCTGGCCGTTTCAGGAGTAGTAGGGGTTGCGGTGACGACCAGGACAATTTGCGTGGGAGGCGGCCCCTGGCAGGCAGTCACAAGTAGTGCCAGGATCAGGACCGTTCCAATAAACCAACGTAGTTGCATCTGTGAGACTCTCCACTGGTTATAATGCCGGGCTGCGCAATCTGGCACACAACGCGGCTGATGTTTGGGATTGTAGCAAACGTGGGAAGGGATGCAAGTCTTCGTCACGTTACCGTAGCCATATCAACGGTTAAGCAGTGCTTTTCATGCTAGAATTGCCCTAAGTGGCAATTGCCTTGTGGCCGTAATCCTTTATCATGAAGCAGATCTGGCAGATTACGCTGCCGATAGCCTGGGTCAGGCACAAACGGCCTTTGCCTTTCAACCCGGCATTTCAATACATGGAGCAGGTTGTCTTGGACTCACAGAATATGCGCCCGGCCTCAATCACACTCAATAAAACCGCAGGATTCTTAGAAATCACCTGGAACAATGGGAGAGTATGCCAGTATCCGCTGCCCGAACTGCGTGAAGCCTGTCCCTGCGCCGAATGCCGGGGCGGTCATGAGTATATGGGGCGTGAATTTGACCCTGAGAATATCTTGAAATTAACACCGAAACGCTCATATGCCGCTGTTGGTATTGATATGGTTGGCAATTATGCCGTGCAACCATCCTGGGATGATGGACACAATTCTGGAATCTACACCTGGGATTACTTATGGCGCCTCTGTCCGCCGGAGGAATAAGCAAGATGCTGGAACAACATAGAGTCTGGGGACTGTTCTCACTGGCGGAAATCAGCTACCTGCGCATGGAAGCAATGGATTTGTTCGAGCAATGCCTGACGGAAGGCAGCCCGGATCACCTGAAGTCCTTCATTGACCAGCAAATCGTAGAAGAACCGCCCCGTGTTAGCCTGCTGCGCGAAGTGGCTGAAGACTTACACCTGCGCTTACTCTCCCTGCGTGAGTATCATGCCGACGTGCGTGAACAGGTGCTGCGGGCCTTGCACGACGATTTTAGCATTGATATTTCCCCAATTTCCCCTGCGAACCAGATGGAAACATATCATCTATTGGAAGCGGAAACCATTTTCGACTACCTGCACCAGCAGTCCCCTCGCTTGAATCCGAAAGATACCGCCATGCTGCGCAAGACCATTGAAGCCTCTCTTCAGATGGCTGCGCACCTCTATGCCGACGTCCTCATGACCCAGGAATTGTACCATTATCTGCTCGATTGGTTGGATGGATTATATGCCGTAAATGTCCGCCGTTTATGGATTGATCCCTGGGAAACGATCCCACAGGACCGCGTTCACTAATTAAGCTTCTGCCCGGTTCCGCTGTGTTCGCTATGATCTAAGAACCTTTTATGTTCCTTTGTTTATGTTGCCCGATCAATTATGTGCAGTTTACTTTGCTTGTTTTGTGCATCTTGCCAGGGTATGATATTGGTTATTGTTCCTTCCGGGCGTAAAATAAAAAAGTCTGACCATTCTGGTCTTGGATGAACCTATTTAGAAAGGGAACTTTCGTATGAAAATCAAGTTTGTTGTTCTCATGGTCGTCGCCCTCATGGCACTCGGCAGCCTCAGTGCCGTTGTTGCTCAGGACGCGATGGGCCCCTATACCCTGGTGATGTGGAGCCAGGACGGCGATACCAACAACGCAGTGATTGCTGGACTGTTCGAGCAGTGGGCCGCCGAATTTGCCCCCGGTTCCACACTGGAAATCGTCCAGAAGGAAACCGAAGTTCTGCGTAATGACCTGCAAACCGCCGGTCTGGCTGGCTCTGGCCTGCCCGATTTCTTCCTTGGCCCGAATGACGCCATTGGCCCGCTGTCGGATGCTGGCCTGTTGCAGCCGCTGGACGAACTGTTTGACATGTCCCTGTATCCCTTCAACCTCGGTGCTGCCCAGATCGCTGGTGTCACCCTGGGCGTCCCCACCAATGCTGGTAACCACCTGATGCTCATGTACAACAAGAGCCTGGTCGAAACTGCCCCCGATACCTGGGCTGACCTGATCGCCGCTGCGAATGCTGTGGAAGAAGCCAATCCCGATGTCCAGGGTTTTGCTTACAATCTGAATGAGCCGTTCTGGTTCCTGCCCTTCGTACACGGTTTTGGTGGCAGCACCTTCGATGAAGAAGGCAACTTCTCCATGGACACCGAAGCCTGGGTGAATGCTTACCAGTTCGTGCATGACCTCAAGTTCGTCGAAGAAGTTGTCCCCGCTGAATGCGATTACAATTGCGCCAGCGACAGCTTCAAGGCCGGCACTACCGCCATTATCCTCAATGGTGACTGGGCCATCGGCGAATACCTGGATACCGAAGTCTCCCCGGCGCTCGGCCCCGACAACCTCGGTGTCGCCCCCTGGCCCGCCTACGAAGATGGCAATCGTCCCCAGCCGTTCACCGCTGGTAAATTCATCAGTATCCCGGTGACGACTGCTGACGCACAGCTCGAAGGCACCGTTGCTTTCGTGACCTGGCTGACCACGGATGTGGCCGCTATTGAGGTTCACGCACTTGGCACGGGCCGTCTGCCCGCCATCGCTGGTATCCCGGTTGAAGATCCCATTCTCCAGGCTTCGCAGGCCGCGTTGGAGACCGGTGTCGGTATGCCCGCCAATCCCGCGCTGCGCTGCATGTGGGATAGCGTCCGTCCGAACCTGGAAGGCGTCATGAGCGATGCGCTCGATGCAGCCACAGCCGCCAGCGAATCTCAGATTTCAGCCGAACTTTGCCTCGAAGGCTAATGACGGTTTAGCAATAGTTGAAAAATAATGGGGTGGGGCGGCATGATTTCGCCCCACTCCGCATTTATTACCTGGAGTATCGTGATGGTACAAGGTATTGGTGGATTAACGGGTGAAACCCTGTTTGCGACCCTCGGCCAGATTATTCCCCTCATCATCGTGGTGGTGATCTTCATTCTGGCGCTGGAATTCGCACTGTATAACCTGCTGTCGAAGGTTTTTAAGTTACAGAACGCGCTGGCCTATACGCTGCTCTCACCGGCGGCGGTTGCCATTCTCGTTTTTATGATCTATCCCTTGTTATTTAACGTTTTGTTGGCATTTTCCGACCTAAAACGCGACACCTTTGGTTGTTACAGTCCGGTATCAGTGGCGACCTGCCAACTCGACCATCTCTATGGCCTGGATTACGCCATTGATAACTTTACGAAGGTCTTTTTCCGCATTCGTGACGGTCAGATTGTGGACTGGGGACGATTGCTGACGACTGCCGGCTCGACTTTCCCGGCACTCCTGGGACGGACGGTTTTGTGGACGTTCTTCAACGTCATCTTCCACTTTACTGGTGGCCTGGCGCTGGCGTTGATTTTGAACCAGAAAATTCGCTTGAAGGGTATATACCGCTCGCTGATTGTGATTCCCTGGGCGCTCCCAGGGGTGATTACTTTTCTTACATGGAAGCAGGAATTCCACGCCCAGTATGGCTTTGTGAATATCCTGCTCGGAGGTTTTGGGATTGCCCCAATCAGTTGGCTGGATAATCCTGTCTATGCCTTCGTCGCCATTGTTTTTGTGAACGTCTGGTTGGGTATTCCGTTCTACATGGTGATGCTGCTGGGTGGCTTACAGAGCATTTCTCCCGAATATTACGAAGCGGCACAAATGGATGGTGCCGGGGCGTGGCAGCAGTTCCGTTTCATCACGATGCCGCTGCTCAGGCCGATCCTCATCCCGGCGGTGACGCTGGATGTGATCTGGACATTCAATAAACTTGACCTGATCGTGGTGATGACCAATGGTGGCCCGCAGGAGGGTACCAACATCCTGGTTTCTGCACTCTATAACGCTGCCTTTGGCACGTCTGCGACCCAGCGATTAGGCTTTGCTTCCGCCTTTTCAATCATCATCTTTGTCATCTTGTTTATTTTTGCAATTGTCTGGATTACCACTAGCGGCGGCCTGAAGGAGATTTACGAAAAATGAGTAGCTTAAGCGAAACGACAAGCACTCGGAAGCGACAGTCCGGCCTCGATTGGATGCAAATCCGTATGATACTGGGTGGGGTCATTGCTGTGATTGGCCTGGTCCTGGCGCTTCTCAGTAACGAATGGGGCTACCTGCTAGGTGGGGTATTGCTGGGGCTGCTGGCCTGGAAGTGGCAGCATGGCGTCCTGGTTGCCTATTCGATCCTCTCGGTCTTTCCGGTACTGCGGATTATCGCCATCTCGCTGCGCCCAACCTCGGCGCTGCTCTCCCGGACGATTGAGATTATTCCGGCCAATGCCACCCTCGCCAGTTACTCCTCTCTGTTTACTGAGGAGAACTTCTTACTCTGGGTGTGGCAGAGTCTGGCGATTACGGTCACGGTGTCCATTATCGGTGTGGTGGTCGCTGCTACTGGCGCCTATGCCTTCAGCCGCTGGCGCTTTGCCGGGCGGCGTCCGGGGCTGATCTTCCTGATGACCACCCAGATGATCCCGGCAGGCATGTTGATAATTCCGATTTACGTGATTGTTGCCCAGTTACAGTTGACCAACCAGATTATCGGCCTGGTTCTGGCCTATATCACGACTGCCGTGCCGTTTAGTATCTGGATTTTGAAAGGGTACTACGACACCATTCCGCCCGATCTGGAAGAAGCAGCAATGGTGGATGGCTGTAATCGCATGGAAGCCTTCTACCGGATCATCCTGCCGCTGTCTACTCCGGCGCTGTCTATCGTGTTCCTGTTCAATTTCCTGGGTGCCTGGGCGGAATTCATTGTCGCCAAAGTCATCCTGGTGAGCAATAACGTGTGGACATGGCCGCTGGGTTTAAACGACTTCATCGGCAACTTCAACACCGACTGGGGCAAGTACGCCGCCGGTTCGGTTCTGGTGACGGTCCCGGTGCTGCTGCTCTTTATGTGGCAGTCCAAGTATCTGATCTCCGGTCTCACGCTCGGCAGTGTCAAGAGCTAAACACGCCATCCGGTAAATCAGCGCAGGGGCGACACACATTTCGCTCACAATAATATCTCCATAAACGGCATAAGGCGGTGCGTGCATCGCCTTTTTGATTCCTCCGTATCGTTAAAGTACGGTAAGAGTAGGGCGCTGGTACGGTTTGCGACCAGAACCATAATCTCGTAAGGGGTAAGCTAAAACTATAAAAAACACACAAAAAAGGTAAATAACCTGTTACCTTCCGTTTAAGAGCAGAAAGCGTCCCGCCGTGTCCAGGAGAGCAGCCCACCTCAATCAAAAATGGTTTTTCCTGCTAGTTTTCATCCTGCTTGCTGGCTGCCAGGGCAACCCGGCGGCAACCAGCACCCCCGTTTCCGGCAGTATCTGGCTGCCGCCGGATAACCCGGCCTATATCACTTTTCCTCTTCACGAGACAACCCAGGTCTATACCTTTAATGCTGACCCTGATGGCACCGCGTCGCTCACTCTAGAGACATTGACGGCTTCATTGGCCTATACTGCCGAAGTCCGTGATAGTCGCGGGGCAGTGGTGGCGACCCTTAAGGGGAACGATGTGCTGCGGACGGTATTCACCTTCGCGCCCGATGATGGCCTGTATGAGGTGGTTCTCAAAGCGGAGAACCCGGCTGCCCAGGGGATGGTCGCACTAGCCTTTGTCAGCTCTGCGAATGCGCTGGCATCATCCTATACTCAGACCGCTGCGAAACAGGCTGTCACTGAGGAGACGTCCCCTGTCTGTCAGGCCAGCAGCGTGACCGGGCAGAACGTGAATATTCACAACGGCCCCGCCGAGACGTTCCCGGCCTCGGTTGCACTGCCGCCGGGTATGTTCCTGGTGACGGATATGGTGACAGCCGACGGGTGGTACCGCGTGTGGTTTAATGGGGATCAGGTCGGCTGGATTGCCGGGCAGTATATTCAGTTGACCGGAACATGCGCCGGGTTAGCCGTCCAGCAGCCACAGGCAGCGACGGTTTCTGTTCCGGCTGCCGCGCCCTGCCAGGCAACCAACAATGTCGGAGCCGGCGTGAACGTCCGTACCGGGCCGGGCATGACATATACCGTCATTGGCGGTTTGTATCCGGGGACGGTGGTAAATGTGGTCGGGCGTGCCGATAACGCCTGGTACCAGGTGAGCAGTGGCGGGCGTATAGGCTGGGTCGCGGCCAGCGGTGTCATGCTCTCCGGCACATGCGAGGCGGTTGCTCTCGTCTGGCAGGTCGCCGCCAGCTAACCAGCTAACTTATCGTCCCGCCGCGATGTCGTCAATCAGTGGGTCGCCAAACAGGTCGCATGTCTCCGGGACGGGATCATGCCGGATTTCGCTGAGTGGAGCGGTAGGATTGTAGTAGTTATACACCGCCCGTGAAATTTCCCCGATCAGCGGGAATGATTCAGAGAAATCCAGCCACGTCGGGTTATGCAACGCCACCACCAGCACGTAGTCCCCGCCCGGCGTGAATACCAATCCGGCGTCGCCATGTGTGTCAGGTATCCAGCCATGCTTGTGCGCTACTGGAATCCCTGCCGGGACTCCTGCCTCAATCAATGCCCCGATGTGGTTGTGCGTCATCACATTCAGCATCTGCCGGCATTCCTGCGGTGTGTACGCGCCAGGGAACGTATCCAGCAGCAGCCCGCTTTCATCATAGGCACACTGGTATATCTCGCCCAGCAGCCAGCCCAGATCGCTCACCGTCATCTGGTTCCAGGCGTCCGGCTCGGTGACCGTCTTATCGGCCTGAGTCGTCGGCGGGATGATGGCGAACGGCGGGGTAGGGACGTTATTCGGGTCAATCAGAAACGGCGTGACGATAAACGAATTCGCGAGCCCCATCCGCTGCATGAACGTCGTGACTTCCTGCGCCCCCTGGTACGGGTCGCCGCCGCCGATGATCGAGAGCATCTCGTTCGTGCGCGTGTTCTCGCTGCAAATCATCGTTCCCGCAATCGTCATCGCCTGGCTGATGTTTGGTGGGTTGTTCAGCACCTCGTAGAGCGAAGCCAGAATCGCAATCTTGTTGATGCTCATGCCACTGAAGGCAATGTCGTCGCCAAAACTCAACGCCTCGCCGGTCTGCAAATCCAGTAGGAACAGCGCCCCCAGCTTGCTCGTCGCCGGGTCAAAACCGCCGTCCAGCATCATCTGCCAGAGCTGTCCGCCCAGTGCCGCGAACGCCGGATTCAGCGGGGCGGGTGTGCCGTCCAGTCGTAGACTCGACTGGATCACCGATTGCGTTGGTGTTAGCGTCGGCAGGTTAAACACCATCTGCGTGATAATCGGCAGGCTGAAGACATCTCCCTCGATGTCCAGCAGGTCATTTGCCACCCAACCGGCCCCGGTTGGCGCATCAGGATAGCGGATTTCCAGCCAGGGGAGTTGGCTGTGGCGGGCGATAATCTCGTAGCGGTCTCCCGTTTTGCCTACGCCCACGCGCGGGTACTCCACACCAGGGCCAAAGCGGATGTTGATCTCGCCCGTGACCGTGCCCGTAACCATGCTGCCGGGAGTCGCCGTCGGAGTTGGCAGTGCAACCCCGTTCACCGTCACATCCAGCGTGAAGGTCGGCGCGGCGGTGATGTTCACCGGGGCGCCTGTCGTTGCCGTAGCTGTCGCCGTTGGCAGGCTGCCCACCACCAGCGTTGAAAACGGCACCTGGTTGATGTCACCGTACACGTTCACCAGGTCAACATACACCCACCCAACCGGCGCGGTGCTAGCCGGGTCGCCCAGCAGCACCCAGGGATAAAACTGGCTGCGTCCCACCACCGGGTAACGTGCCCCGGCGGTGATTTGCCCCACCAGTGCCGAGTTCACGTCCGTCGTCTCGCGCAGGTTCGCCTGTCCCACCGCCTCGGCGGTTACCCCGCTGTCCTGTCCCCGTACCGGGAATGCCGCCAACAGGGTTATCATTATTATCCAGGTCGCCAATCCGCGTAAGGTGAGCCGTTTAATCACGTCCTGTCCTCCCGTAGCCAACCGCTGCATTATAGCACGCTTGCCGGGGCAGAAAATGGAACAGATTCTGAGAAATCCGGGGAAACTGATATTGACACCCGCCGTTTATTTGCTACAATGTTCCTCACTCCAGCCGAAGTGGCGGAATTGGCAGACGCGCTACGTTCAGGGCGTAGTTCTCGCAAGGGAGTGTGGGTTCGACTCCCACCTTCGGCACAAGCAAAAACCCGGTTCACGCCGGGTTTTTCGATTCTTAAGAATGATATGATTGTGCCGCGCACAACTTTTGGCCACGCCGTTTGTGGGAATTTGTCTTGGTTAACCTTAGGCATATTCATACTGATACAATTGAACTTTCCCCGGCCTGCTGGCGGATGAATCTTCACCTCATAAGCCAGGGGCTAGAGGCCAACGGCCAGTCGCCAATACTGAACAAATGTTTGAACAGAGATTCACCATCTCGCGCCGGTTTTATGGTATTGTAAATCCGTAACGATCCGCTTCTCCCACGCGGCGCTTTCAACGGCCTCAGCCAATAAGACCACAGTTTCAGTGATCGGTGCTCAGATGATTTTCCGCAAGACTTACCACTGCTTACACGCGACACTCGGCACTCTTCACCGCTTTTGCAGCAATGCACATACTTTTGCAGCAATCCTCATCATCCTTCAGATCCCGATTTTCCCCTCAGAATCGCGAATCTTGCTGCAATCACTGCAATCGCAGCATGATCCACATTTTATTGCAATTTTCCCCCACCTGAATTTTCAGCCATCATTTCCCATCATCTCAACATTCAGGATTTAGCACAACCTTCTACTTGGCACTAGGCACTTTCTACTGGCTTTACCTCAGCGTTCAAGCCTCAGCGCTGCTTTCACTTTCTGCCTGGCGCTTTCAACTTTCTGACTCCCCAAACAAAAACCCCACACCGCATGGTCTGGGGTTCTTCATATTTCACGCGCTGCCTATACCTTGTTACCCGAAGATCCCTTCGGCTTCCCGGCGCAGGAACGCCAGCCGCTGTTGAATCGCCGGGTTGCCATCTGCCCCGATCTGACCCTCTACCGCGTCCAGCGCCTCTAACAGCCCTTCGTCAAACTCATGGGCATGTTGGGCGATCAGTGCCCCGGCGTCCGCCTCTGTCTCCGCGCTCAGCACATCATTGATGAACCGCAGTTCCGGGGGCATATTCGCCTGGAGCGCGCCAATCACCTTGCTGTAGATCGCCTTCAGCCGTCCGCTGGTCGCCAGGTCTTTCCGCCGTTCCGCCTCCTGGATATTGGCGGCTGTCACCTGCAAAAACAGGGAGTCGAACATCTGTAGATTCGCCTGGATCACCTCATCCGGGTTCGGCGCGGTCAGGAGTGTTTCCAGCAGTTGGGCGGCCTGTTGGACGGCCATCTGGGACTGCTGGTCAATCATCGCGCAGTATTCCAGCAGTTTCTCGCGCAGGGCAGTCAGCTTGTCCCGCTCCCCGGCGGGCGCTTGCCCAACGCGCACCGTCATCTCCTGGAAGAACTCATAATCAAAAACCTGTCGTACCAGACCCACCAGGGCCTGCAAGCGGTCTTCGCTCTCCGCATACTGAATCGCCAGGTTCAGGAAGTCACTTCGTTTCGGGGCGGTGCCAATCGCATTGATGGCCTCGACCACCTCCTGTACGACCACCTCCTGGAGCTGGCTCCGCGCAATCATCTGCTGGCCGTAGCTCGAAAGCTCCACGATCTGATTCTGCGTTTCCAGAATCTGGTGGGCGAGGTTCTGATGTCCCTCTTCAAGTGTGCGTTGGGCGATCATCGTCAACGTCTGGAAGAAACCAGCGTCAATTTTTGCGTCGTATTCTTGTATCAATGCCGGTAATTTTTCCTCCGGTGACTGGATGAACATCTCCACCAGCCGGACTCGTTCGCGCTGGGCTTCCATCATCTCCGGCGTCACCCCGTCCGCCTGAAGTACCTGCTCAACCAACCCCTGTATGGTGAGTGCCTGGCGCGGTTGGAGTAAATACCCCTTAAATGCGCCATTCCCCAGGTTGCTCGTCAACTGGCGCATCAGGTCGCCAATCGCCTTTTCCTGGGCATCTTTTGATAACCCCATCTCCATCGGCACGTAAGAGATCAGCAGTTCCTTGCTCCCGTCATGATACAGCAGAGGGGTCATGACGCTGTTCATCGCCCCACAGCTAGGGCATGGGGCGGTATTCAACCTGCCCGATAGCAAGTTGGCTTTGGCTTCCGGCTCTTGTTGAGCATCAATCAGGCTGTGAACAACGGCGCGCACCGGCTGCCGGCACTGTACACACTGAATGGTTGTTTGTCTGGTACTTGGCATGGTTTCTCCGGGGACTTACACTATGAACGGATGGATACTATAGGGATTTTATACCCCGATTTATCTTATACGGGAATAGTGAAATAAAAAGTAGAGCCGTGTCCGGGCTTGCTTTTTACTTGTAGACGGCCCTTGTGGGCTTCGATGATCGCTTTAGAGAGATACAACCCTAATCCGGTTCCCTGGGTACGGCGGCTGAGCGCGCCGTCCACCCGGTAGAACCGCTCGAAAATGCGCTCTTGTTCGTAGTCCGAAAGTCCGACACCTTCATCCCGCACGAACACGGTCACGGTGGTATCGTCAATCGCGCCGCCGACTTCAATTGTACCCCCTTGCGGGGAATACTTGATCGCGTTACTGATGAGGTTGTCCAGTACTTGGCGCAGCCGGGTTTCATCGCCATTCACCACCGGGAAGTCGGACGGAAAACTCAGTTTGAAGCGGTGCTTATCGGTCTGTGTGCGAAACCGCTCCACAACCTGCGCCGTCAGTTGGTCGAGCCGGATTTCGCCCATATCCAACTGCATTCTCTGGGCCTGTAACTTGCTGGCTGCCAGCAGGTTCTCAATCAAACCCGTCAGGCGGTCGGCTTCTTCTTCAATCACCTGCAAACTGTCTCGCACAACGGTCATATCCCAGTGTGCGTCTTCACGGCGTAGTGTTCCGGCATACCCCTTGATAAGCGCAACCGGCGTCTTGAGTTCGTGCGAAATCGTGGAGATGAAAACGTTCTGCATCTCCTGTGCCTTGCGGAAATTTGTAATGTCACGCACGTTGGCGATGATGCTCACCAGTTCACCAGCGGCATTCATGAGCGGAGCATACGTGATTGCAATGCTCAATGTCAGCCCGTCTCGCCGTAAGAGATCGCCTTCGACATACAGTGTCTCTAATGGTGCGTCTTCCTGTTGGTGATGCGGCCAACCACCGTCCAGCGCCGCCTGCATATCGCCCTGTTCCAGCCGTTTCCATTCAATGACATCATCTTGGTAACGACCAACTGCGTCGCTTGCCGTCCAGCCGGTCATGCGTTCCAGGGCGCGGTTGAACCCGGTAATTTTCAGGTCTGCCGAGAGGATCATGACGCCATCCGCGCTGTTTTCCAGAATGGCGGAAAGGCTGCGCCGTTCATACTCCACCCGGGCATAAAGCTGTGCGTTATGAATCGCGATAGCGGCCTGGTCTGCGAAACTCTGGAGAATTTGCAGGTCATTTTCGGTGACTTCCCGGCCAAATGCCCGGAACACAATGAGCAGTCCGACGGGTTCTTCCGCGATAACCAGTGGCAGAAACAGCACTTGCTTTAACCGTCTATCCAGTGAAACTGCCATTTGCTGGAGTTTCGTATACAGGAAGTCACGGTCAAGGTTATCGGTGTTGGTGGAAAACAACGCCTGGAACTGTTCATCTAGCTCTGCAAAGTGTTCATTATCCACGCCCAACGTGGCGCGAATCGTGTAGCTTTCTTCCCCGCTGCGGAGCGCCATAATGCCGGCTTCTCCGCCTACCATGATGGCAGACGCATTCAGCACCAAGCGCAAAACCTCGCCCAAATCCAGTTGAGCGGTCATCGCCCGCGAAATCTGCAATAAAAAATCGCGTTGGCGAACGCGGTAATCAGGTAACATGAGCATAGACATGGAATTATTGTAGCATGGGGTTTATTGAGGCGTATAGTAGGGCTTGCAATTTCTATGATAATTCCTATATAACCGCGCCAATATGCTTTGTCCGGGAAAACAGACTGCTCTATCTGTCTCCGGCATTGATCCTGGCCGCGACTTCGGCTACATCGTCAACACCACCCCGTGTCACCACCAATGCGCCAGCCCCGAAGATGCTGACATTTTCTCCCAGCTTTGCGGGAACAATACGCAGAGTGCGCCAATAAGCCTCATCAATCGTGTAGGTTTCCATCGCCTCCCGAAGTGGGTCAATCAGCAGATTGCCTAACTGGGAAACCCCGCCGCCCAGCACGATGATTTCCGGGTTGAACAAGTGGAGTAGGCTGGCAATCCCTAACCCGACCATGTGACCGCCGTACCGGACAATATCGAGTGCCAGCGCGTCACCACTTTGCGCCGCCCGCCCGACAATCGCGCCATCAATCTTATTAAGATCACTCCCAACCATCGCGTATATCGTTGAAGACTCGCCGGCCTCAATGCGGGTGCGTGCCTGTCGTGCCAGCGCCGGGCCTGCCGCTTCTTTTTCCAGGGTACTGACACGTTCTCCGATAACAAGGATGATCTGCCCGGCTTCCGCTGCCAGCCCCTCTATGCCTTGAAGGAGTTTGCCATCAACAATAATGCCTCCGCCAATGCCGGTACTGATGGTGATAAAAACGACATGGCGGTATCCTCGCGCCGCACCCCGGATCGTTTCGGCCAGAGCGGCTACATTGGCGTCGTTTCCTACATAGACAGGGATGCCAAATTCAGCATGAAGAATGTCGCCAAGGGGGACATTATGCCAGCCCGGCAGGTTGGGCGGACTCACAATGACTCCTGTAACCGGGTTCAACGGGCCGGGTGATGAAATGCCAATGCCGGTCACGTTTGTGCCATCAGTGGGCAGCGCCGCCCGAATCTGCTGTTTGATGCGGGCGATGGTCGAGTCCAGTCCTTCACCGGCCAGTGTCAGGGTTTCCTGGCGGGTGAGGATGTCAAGTTTGTGGTTCAACTGCGCGACTCGGATGCGGGTACCGCCTAAGTCCACACCAATGATGATTTCGGACATGCTACAACCTTAAATGATAGCCGGTGTGCGCGTTCTGGAACTGCGGTTGAAGGGCGCAGACGGCGCTGTTAGAATACGTACAAACATACCGTATTTTTGCTCCAATTTACAGTGACAGGAAAAGCATTCATGGTGCGTGTGACCCCCTTACGCCAACAATATTTGGACATTAAGAACCAGTACCCGGACTGCATCCTGTTTTTCCGTCTGGGCGATTTTTATGAAACCTTTGACCATGATGCCGAAATCGCCGCGCAGGAACTTGATCTGGTGTTGACCAGTCGGCCAGTGAGTAAGAGCGATCGCGTGCCAATGGCCGGTGTGCCGTATCATGCGCTGGAAGGGTATGTCGCAAGACTCATCGAGAAGGGGCATCATGTCGCAGTCTGCGAGCAGACCAGCGAGCCGGACGGGCGCGGCCTGGTTGACCGGGAAGTAACGCGGGTAATTACGCCCGGCACGATTATGGAGCCAGAACTGCTGGCCGAAGACCAGGCCAACTATTTGCTGGCAATTCTGCCAATTGGTGATGTGGAATCCGGGCAGTGGCAGCAGGCCGGGGTAGCTTATGTGGATATTTCTACCGGGGAATTCGCCGCGACACAGTTCGGCGGGGAAAACGCCGGGATGCTGGTGGTTGAAGAACTGGCACGCCTGGCACCGCGTGAAGTGCTGATGCCGGAAAGTTGGGTTGAGCGTGGTGTGTCGCTGCCGAATGGGATTCACCTGACGCCGGTGGCTGATTGGCGTTTTGAGAAAGATTCGGCAGAGCAGGTGCTGACTCAGCATTTTGGTGTGCGCACGCTGGATGGCTACGGCCTGAAGGAATCGCCCTATGCGGTATGTGCTGCTGGGGCGATTCTCCTGTATCTGCGCGACACACAGCGTAATAGCCTGGCGCAGTTGACCAGCATTCGCGCGTATTCTACCGCGAATTTCATGGTGCTAGATCAATTCACCCGGCGTAATCTTGAACTTACGGAGACGATACGCAGCCGCAAGATGGAAGGTAGCTTGCTAGGTGTCCTGGATCGGACAGTGACGGCGATGGGGGCGCGTCTGCTGCGTGCTTGGATCACCCAACCACTGCTGGACATTAGTCGCCTCAATGCCCGTATGGACGCAGTAGAAGCCTTAGCTTTAGAAGAGCCGCTGCGAGCTGAACTGCGCACTGCATTGAAAATGGTTTCTGACATTGAACGACTGACGAACCGTCTGCTTATTGGCAAGGCCGGGCCGCGTGACCTGCTTGGGCTGCGTGCCAGTCTGGACGTCGTCCCGCAGATTCAACAGCTGATTAGTAACAAACCGGCACTCTCGGCGTTGGTCAACACACTACACCCCTGCGAGGATGTTCACGAATTGATCGGGCAGGCGATCAGCGATGAACCGCCGGCCATGCTGAACTCAACAGGTGTGATTCGCCCCGGCTATGCGAAGGAACTGGACGATATTCTGGACGCCACGCGGGACGCACGCGACTGGATTGCCAACCTGGAGTCAAAGGAGCGCCGCCGTACCGGAATTCCTTCGATTAAAGTCGGTTTTAATAAGGTATTCGGCTATTACATTGAAGTCACCCATGCTCACGTAGACAAAATCCCCGACGACTATATCCGCAAGCAAACGCTCGTCAATGCGGAGCGGTACATCACGCCGGAACTCAAGGAATATGAGACGCTGGTGCTGAATGCGGAGGAGGAGATTCTCGCAGTAGAGCGACAGTTGTTTGAGGCGCTGTGTGTGGATTTGAGCCAGCACGCGCCCCGCCTACTTCAGACAGCAAAAGCGGTTGCTCATCTCGATGTGTTCCTCTCATTGGCAGAGGTTGCCGTCCGTGAGGGATATTCCCGCCCGACACTCACCGAGGATGATTTACTCGTGATTCACCAGGGGCGTCACCCGGTTGTTGAGCGGTTGCTGGATGGAGGCAGTCGCTATGTGCCGAACGAAACGCACTTCGACACAATGTCACGAGTGCATATTATCACCGGGCCGAATATGTCCGGTAAATCCACCTATATCCGGCAGGTGGCGATTATCACGCTCATGGCGCAAATCGGCAGCTTTATCCCGGCGGATGAAGCAACGATTGGGTTAGTGGATCGTATTTTCGCTCGGATTGGGGCGCAGGATGAAATTCATGCCGGGCAGAGTACGTTTATGGTCGAAATGGTCGAGACGGCGCGACTGCTTTCGGGTAGTACGCGGCGCAGCCTGTTAATCCTGGATGAAGTCGGGCGTGGCACATCCACCTATGACGGACTGGCGATTGCGCGGGCGGTGGTCGAATACATTCACAACAACCCACGTCTGAACTGCCGAACGCTCTTTGCCACGCATTACCATGAACTGACGGAACTGCCGAATATCCTGCCACGCACCCGCAATTTCAATGTGGCTGTTTCGGAAGATGGCGAGCGGATTGTTTTTCTGCACCGTGTGATTCCTGGCGGCGCAGATCGCAGCTATGGTGTGCACGTGGCTCAATTAGCAGGGATGCCGCGCCCGGTAGTTGAACGCGCCAGTGAACTCCTCAAAGACCTGGAACGGCAGGGGAGTGACTTCAGGTTGCCCGCAACGCCTTCCACACCGCCGCCGACCAGCAAACAGAAAGCCCAGCAGGATGCCGGGCAGTTGACCATGTTCGCGCCGCCCAACCCAGCTCTAGAGATGCTGCGCGGCCTGGAAGTGGACAGCCTCAGTCCCTTAGAGGCCCTGACGAAACTCTACGAACTCAAGAAAATGGCGGGAGGGTAGAAGAACTATGCCAATAAAACGAGATGGTAAAACCGCTGATGGTAAAGCGTGGTTTTCTAACTCCTTTGGCGATGAAACTGAAGTCAATTACCTGCAAGAGGTTCTTTCGAGTGATGATCGGGTAAGGGTAATCGTCGGCGTGGCCCGTCTAGAGGGACTGCTTAGAGAATTACTTGGGAGTTATCTAGCCGATGGTAACGGTACCCGATCTCGTGTCCTGGATCCAACCAAAGATGGAGCAATTTCAACTTTTGCCGCTATGGTGGACATGACTCTTATTTTAGGCCTCTTAACCGCCGAAGATACTAAGGGCCTCAAAGGGCTAGCAAAACTGCGGAATGTCTTTGCTCATGATTACCGTATACGGAGTTTTAAGGATTTAACATCACAAGAGGCAAAATCACTTGTCAAGAAGACGTTAAAAGACTTCGTGAAGGCTGCCAAACCTTTTGTGATCTTTAACTCAGATGAACAGGAGATTGCTGCTGTAAACAATCCCGAGTTGCTCAGGATATTGTTTCTACACCTATGGAACTCTCTTGAAACCGAACTTCAAGCCGCAAGAATTCATCTAATCGAGAACGAATACCGATGTCAGATAAGAACAGGGGAACATTCATTACACAACAAGCCGGATTTATCGGGGTTGTGAGTGTGGGTGCTTGAGTAACCTTTTGCCGATTCTGACCCCCTTGACACAACCTCCTAATTAGATATACTTCAAATTAGATATATATCTAATTTGAAGACCTCTAAATTTGAAAGGGGAGTTATGACTCCTGATAAGTTTCGCATTATGCTCAATTTGCTGAAAGCGTTGGGTGACGAGAATCGTCTGACGACGATTCGCTTGTTAAATGAGGGCGAGAAGAACGTTTCTGAATTAGCGGAATTGTTGGGGATTTCTGAACCGACTGTTTCGCACCATCTATCAAAACTGCGGGCGGCGGGGTTGGTCAACCTGCGGACTGCGGGCAACCAGCGCATTTACCGACTGAATCCGTCACGTCTGAACGAGTTCAAGCAGTATGCCGCTGAGATCGAGCAGTTACAGCCGTTCGAGAAACCGGAATCGGATGACAGCTGGATAGATGCTCTCGACCTGGAAGAAGCGGAACGAAAAATCCTGCGCGACTACACATTCAATGGTCGCCTGCGCAAGATACCCAGTAAGCAGTTCAAGCTGTTGGTGGTGCTGAATTGGTTGGCGACCAAATTCCAATTAGGTGTGACCTATACCGAGAAGGAAATCAACGCCATCCTGAGCGAATATCATCCCGATTTTGCCGGTCTGCGCCGTGATCTGGTGGATTTCGGCTACCTGCGTCGGGAACGGGCTGGCACGGCCTACTGGGTGACCTCAGAAAATGAAACCGTCGAGTAATTGAGTCTACTCCCGCAGCATCCCACCATAGATGCCGGGGGTAGACCCCTCAATTACCGTAGCACCCACTGTCTTCGCATAAAAATCAACCGGCCCGGCAGCCCCAATAATTGCATAAGCATAACCGTCGGCAGCCATCCCATGCAGGCAGGCCAGAAACAACGCCTTGCCGGTTCCGCGCCCACGTGCGGCTTCGCTTACCCCCGTAGGGCCGAAAAACGCTTTGCATGTCGCATCATAACAGGCGAAACCAATCATTTTACCATTTTCCATCGCGATAAAACTTGTCACGGGCTGGCGGGAGAAGGTTACTTCTGCTTCACTGGCCCAACCATTCCCGAATTCGCGGCGCACCCACTCAACAACAATATGCTTTTCCGGTGGAATTGGGCGGCGAATCGTAATGCCCGACTCGCGCTGGCGTTTGATGTCGGACGCTAAATCCGGCAGACTGTACAGTTTTACAAGCATGTCAGGCATAGTCTACTCTTCGTGATAGATGAAAGAAACAGACACAAACCCAATGATGAATTCGTGCCTGTAAGCATAGCGAATGGATTACGGCTTGACAACAGACCACTAATCGCCAGACGCGGCAAAAGTGGGGGAGACGGCTTCCGGGCGCGGCTCGGGGATTATCGCTTCTTCTTCTGGGAGCAGCTTTTCGGAAACCAGTACCCGCTTGAAAGCCACAATCGCGACTTCGATCATGTGCAAATCTGGCTGGCGAGTGGTCAAATGCTGCAATGCCAGGTTGGGAATGATAATGAAGCGGATAATCGGATTGTCTAGATTCTTGGCGGTGAACCGGATGAACTCATAAGCGATACCGGCGACAACCGGAATGAGCAGGATGCGTGAGATGAACAGGATATACCATTCTGGACGCCCCAGTACTGAGAAGACCAGCACACTCACGAATACCACAGTCAGCAAGAAAGCCGTGCCGCAGCGAGGATGTTCAATCGGATAATTCTGCACGACTTCGGGTACAAGTTCTGCGCCCGCTTCATAAGCATTGATGGTCTTATGTTCCGCGCCGTGATACCCAAACAGTCGTTTGACATCTGCCATACGACCAATCAGCCAGATATACCCAACGACAATAAGAAGGCGGACACCCCCCTCAAGCAAGTTGACAGTAAAGGACTTTTCGGTAAGGCCGAGTAGGGATTCCAAACCGCTGGCCGCCGCCGTGGGCAGGATGAAGAACAGGCCGATGCCAAATACCAGTGAGAAGGCCACCGTTGCCCAACCAATCGGGCCGGTGAAACTGATTTCCTCTTCTTCACCAAGGGCAACATCCGCCGCCCACATCAAGGCACGCATCCCCAGGCCGAGAGCATCCCACAACCCAACCAAACCGCGCACGAACGGTGTTTTACTGATGCGTCCCCGGTATATCGCCGCATTCAGTGGTTGCTCGTGGACGACGATTTCCCCTTTAGGGTTGCGGACGGCTATCGCTGCTGTGTGCGCTCCGCGCATCATAACACCTTCAATAACCGCCTGGCCGCCGTACGAGAACTTGATTTCACCCGCCGTGCTGCCGTCTGATACTCCGTTACCCGAAAACTCCGATTGTTGATTGTCTGCCATCACCTGCTCCTGCTGATTATGTCGCCAGAAGGGAGTTCAAAACCCACTGTATGCTACTCAAACGTTAAATCCACTGATCCTGATGTGATTTCCTGTACTGTGATACCGCCGCCGGAGAGGCTCAACAATGAGACCACGCCGCCTACTGGGCAGCCATCTACCGAGTTGCATATTGCCCCTGGGAGCGACAACGTATAGTGTCCATTCTGAGATATTATGGTTTCACCGTGACCATATTGATCAAATAAAACTGCGCCAGTTTCATTCGTTGTCACTTGGATAGAAGTCGGGGTTGCGGTTTGCGCCCAGGCCAGAATACCTGTTCGCCCATCAGCATAATCTAATCGCACGACAGCTAATGTGTTGGTCTGCGCAAGTGACGTTTTTACGACCCCAGATAATTCCCGGATAACCATCCCCCAGGTATCGAAGGCTGGACGGCGGGATTCATCGGCCCGCAGCAGTCCGAAAGTTTCTCCACCTGGGGGTAAACTCCAGTCAAAAAATTTGTAAACAGCGATGCGTTCCGCCCCACCTGCCAGCCCCAGCGCCGCAGACTGTATCAGGAAAGCGGCTTGCTGCGCCAGGTCAAGCTGGTACACCGGGCGTACAACCGGCCAGAGCGGATCATCTGTGGGGCCGGCGTTGGTTTCGTTAATCCATATTGTCTTATCGGTTAGGCCATAAGCGTCCAAAAGCATCCGTGTCTCGCGGACAATATCATAGACTGTGTGAGTACGGAAGTAAATATGCAGGCTGACCGTGTCAAAATAGTAATCATTGTCTGCTGCATCGGGGTCGGCAACGATGCGTTCCAGCAGGCGATCCAGATACAGACGACGCCCGGCATTGATGTCGTGCCAATAGGTTGTGCCGGCAAGGTGAATCTTCAAGTCAGGGTTTTCCGGTTTCCCGGCAAGATAAGCTACTTTGACCATCTGGAAGTAGTCTTCCAGCGAACCTTCAAACTCGAAACCATAGGTATCGGATGAGATGTCTGGCTCGTTCCAGATGATGAAGCGGTTGACTCCCCGCCAGCGGTAGTATTCCACCGTCCGCCGGATGAATGCTGCCCAAGTGTTGTCGGGGTCATCTACTGGCAGGTATAGTCCACGAGGGACGCCCGGCCCCGGTGTACCATCTGTTGCCCAGGCAGGCGTATGCTTGATAATAGCGACGATTTCCCGGCCACAGTCTTGGGCTGCCACCAACCAGCGTTCATCTACATTAAGGGTGTTCCAGTCTTCTGCGCCGGTAGGTTGGTGCTGCGACCAATCAAAGATGATACGCTCCCAACCAGGATGCAAGTCACACACGACTTCCGGCAACCAGAAGCCTTCAACCACACCAAATGGGTTGTAATCCGCCGCTGGGCGGGGCGTTTGCGCCCGTAGTGTGAGCGCAGGGAGCAACACGAACAGGAGTATGGCGCCCCATGAAACCCACAACCTGATATGTATGTGGTTACTCACTGGGCCGGATGTCCTGTAAATTCAACTGTAAATTACGATGCCCGTTCCACTCATTGATTTCCAGGTAATAGGCGGCGTCAATACGTTCAGGCATTTTAGCAGCCCATTCGCCCAGACCGAAGCCAATCGCATCTAACGGCGGCTGCCCAGCACGGGCTAATTTCAGCTTGAGATGTTTATCTTCTTTGCCAACCGTTCGGCATTCTAGCACACGCAGGTTATTACTCATCAATACCGGGGTGGGGTTGGAGTGTCCCGTTGGCTCCAGTTTGGATAATTCGAGTAACAGGTCTTCATTCAGGGTGTGAATATCTACTTCAACATCCACATCCAGCGACGGGCGCAGGTCTTGCCCCTCAAGGGTTTCCCGTGCCAGCCAGGTTAGTTTTTCCCGTAATTGGGTGACATTTTCGTTCAATACACTGAATCCCGCTGCCTGAGCATGTCCGCCGTGTCGAATGAGCAGGTCGGCACACTGGTCAAGCGCGTGCGTGATGTCAAACTGAGGGATGCTGCGACAGGAAGCACGGCTTTCGATTAGCCCCTCTTCCATGACCACTGCGGGGCGAAAATATTCTTCCGCCAACCGCCCGGCCACCAGCCCGACAATTCCTGGCTGGAAATCGGGGTCTGAGGCAAATATTAATGGAACACTACCGTCTGTCGCCTCAATCTGGTCACGAACAAGTTCCTGGGCAGAACGGGTGAGTTCCTGGCGTTGGGTGTTTAGCTCGTGGAGCTGTTGTGCCAGTATCTCCGCTTCCTCCGTACTGGTGGCTGTCAGCAGGTCATAGGCAATCATCGCACTGTCCAGCCGGCCAGCAGCGTTGATACGCGGCCCCAGGGCAAAGCCAATCGTCATGGCATTAACTTTGCCCGGTTCTGCTCCTGCAACCTTGAGTAACGCCTGCAGACCTGTTCTCCGTCCTTCGTTAATAACTTTCAGCCCTTGCTGCACCAGGATGCGATTCTCCAGACTGTTCAGCGGTGCAAGGTCAGCTACCGTACCGATAGCGACCAGGTCGAGCAGGTCCTCCAGATGAAGTTTCGGTCTGCCATTACGCTTTGAATCGTTGGCCTGGGTGACTTTGAGCAGCGCTTCCGCCAATTTGTAGGCCACGCCGACTCCGGCCAACATGTCTTCAGGATAGTCGCAGTCTTCTTGTTTTGGATTGATAACTGCCAGCGCATCTGGAATTTCTGGGCCGATTGAGTGGTGATCGGTTACGATGATATCCAGCCCGGCAGCCTTACCCTCCTTGATTTCCTCTACGGAGCGAATACCACAGTCTACGGTAATTACAAGTTTTTTGCCCGCTGCTGCCAGCTTCTGCAATGCTTCCGTGTTGACACCATAACCTTCATCAACACGATGCGGAATATAAGGTTCAACATCGGCACCCAGGGAACGTAGTGTCTCCACCATCAGGGCAGTAGATGTGACCCCATCGGCATCGAAATCTCCGTATACCGTTATCGGTTCATGGCTACGAATGGCCTGCCGAATTCGGGTAACGGCCTCATTAATACCTTTCATGCGAGCTTTTTTGTCGAAACTATCAGGGGGGGAGTAGTCGCTGTTCAGAAACTCGCGGGCCTTGAGCGGATTCGTCAGCCCACGATTGTGCAGCACCTGTGCCAGCACCGGACTCATACCGCGATAATTGTGGAGCATATCGGATGGCAGTGTGGGCGCGATAATCCAATGTTTTGGTAGCATAAATAGTATCCAAACAGCCGTTTACAATTTGTGTCCCCGATACTACCATACGACAACTAGGCCACACAAGCATTGAGCAGGGATAATCGGTATGGCAAGAATTGTATTTATGGGAACGCCCGATTTTGCTGTTCCCACACTGCGGGCATTGATCGCACAGCATGAAGTTGTTGGCGTAGTGACACAACCGGATCGCCCGGCGGGGCGTAAGCGCCAGCTACATATGTCGCCGGTGAAGCGAGTGGCGCTGGAAAACGGCATTCCGGTGATCCAGCCTGAGAAGCTTCGTCGCCCTGAAGCCCTTGAATCCTTGAAGGCGTGGAATCCGGAAGCTTATGTGGTCGCAGCCTTTGGTCAGATTCTCTCGCAGGCCGCGCTCGATATTCCACCACTCGGTTCGATCAATGTCCATGCTTCATTGCTGCCTCGCTGGCGGGGGGCTGCGCCGATTCAGGCCGCCATCCGGCATGGGGACAGCGAAACAGGTATCACGATCATGAAGATGGATGCTGGTTTGGATACCGGGCCAATGTTGGCTCAAGAAACGATTCTGATAGCTTCTGATGAAACCGGCCAGACCCTACACGATAAATTGGCACTGGTGGGGTCGAGACTGTTGATCGCAATCCTGCCGGAGTATTTGTTTGGCGTACGTCAACCGCAGTCACAAGATGATTCTCTGGCAACGTATGCGCCCCAGGTAACAAAAGAAGAGGGGAATATTCCCTGGCAAATGGATGCTGACACGATTGAGCGGCTTGTTCGCGCCTTTACCCCCTGGCCGGGGACATTCACTTTCTGGAATAACCAGCAGCTTAAAATTCATGCCGGGAACATTGGCGCGGGAAACGCTGAACCGGGTCTGGTCGTGGAAACGCCGCGAGGGACAGCAATTGGCACCGGAGACGGCCTTTTTTACCCGTCACGTCTCCAGCTTGCCGGACGCAACGCAGTTTCTGTGGCCGAGTTTATCCGGGGATATACGGGATTCGTAGGCTCACGGTTGTTTGTTTCCTAACCCGTGGTCGTGGTTGGCACCGCGCTATCGAACACAAAGCGCAAACTTGGAATGAGGTCACTCGTGGTTCTGATGGGTTTTTCGCAGTCTAGCAGCATATAACGGGCGGCGCGTTTGGGAAAGGCATGGGTATAACTGGCTACCCGCAGATGCTGCTTACCGATTTCGGCATAGCCATCTTTCACGCTGATGTGACCAGCGACCAAGACGTGCTGCTCATTTGGGCTGATTTCCGAAATCACTTGTAGGAATGTCTTGGTTGTTTTCTGGTAGGCAGCTTCACCGACTTCTAGTTCGTTCTGGGTGAATAAAGTGTTCCAAATCAAGTCAAAATCGGTATTTTGCCCGCTCAGGAACAACACACGCAGCAGGTCATTATAGCGCGGGTCATCTGATCCCGTAACTGCCAGGTAGTGTTTGGCCTGTTCCTCGTATGATAAACCAGTGAAGTGTGAATATCCACGCTGAAGGCTTTCAATATCTAATTTGTGCAGATCTTTATCAGCCGCATCAATTAATTCGGTGTGGTTAATGTTGAACAGTCGTTCGGCGTGTTTGGTGGAAGAAATGTCTGTTGCAGCCCCAGCGTGGGTGAGCAGTACCCCGGCCTTGGTGCGGGCAAAAAACGGCAAACCACAAAGAAATTCAATAACATCCTTCCGCCGATAGACATCCTTATACCGTTGGTCAAGGCGCGTGAGGGACGCCTCAAAGCGCGGGGTATATTCAACCGAACCCTTAGCGAGAGTCAATCCATAAATATGAGGCAACTCATGATTGCCTAACAAGACAATCACTTTTTCTTTGCCCAAAGTAGCCTGCATTCGCATTACATCCAGCAGAATGTCGAGGCTGTAGTCTTGCTCTTCTGTTCCTTCACTGTGGATCAGGTCGCCACACAGCACAAGGTAATCTACTTTGCCCTCTGCTTGCTGTTTTAGAAACGTATCCCGCAATCGGCGATAGATGTCCCATGCCCCGTGTAAATCGGTCACGACCATTGCCGTGCCTTGATTAAGATCAACGACTCGTTGCGACATATCCCTGTAACACCCCGTAAGCTGTAATGATGAGGGCGAGGCAGGCTGCACTCGCCCTCTAACATTTACACGATATCAATGACCACACTCTGAAACAGGTGGTTTTCTCCGCATCCGAAGGCAATATGCGTAATTGACAGGTACTCCATTTATGAGAGCATAATGCTCCGGCATAAAGTTCACTTGCCGAATGTTTTCTTTGTGGATTGTGTAGCTCAATACCCCAAGATTTCCACAACAGAACGCACTGCTTCGGCGCTGACTCCCAGCATACCTTTTTCTTCGTCGTTCAGCTCCATCTCGATCACTTTCTCAACGCCTTTCGCGCCCAGGACCGCCGGAACACCGATGTAGAGATCATTATAGCCGTATTCGCCATTCAGTAACACTGCGGATGGAATAATTCGTTTCTGGTCACGGATAATCGCTTCGACCATTTCAACAGCACCTGCCGCCGGAGCATACCAGGCGCTGACACCGATGAGGCCGACGATTTCGCCACCGCCTTTGCGTGTGCGCTCAATAATCGCCTGGAGTTTGTCTTCCGCCATCAGTTCACGTACCGGAATTCCGGCTACCGAAGTGTGGCGTGGCAGTGGCACCATCTGGTCGCCATGTCCACCCAGCACGATACCGTGCACATCGCGGACACTGACGTTCAGTTCCATCGCAATAAATGTCTTATAACGGGCAGTGTCTAGGGCACCAGCTTGACCGATCACGCGTTCACTGGGGAAACCGCTTTCTTGCAGCGCGACATGGCACATGGCGTCCAGCGGGTTGGAAACAATGATAATAATCGCATTGGGAGAGTGTTGTGCAACCTGACGTGTGACTTCACCAACGATTTTCTGATTGGTTTTCACGAGTTCATCACGACTGGGGTATTTACCTGTAACTGGGTCTTTCTTGCGCGGGACACCCGCCGTAATTATTACTACATCCGAGCCAGCAGTTTCTTCGTAACTATTGGTACCGGTGATGTTCAGGTCGAACTTCATGACCGGGGCAGATTGCGCTAAGTCAAGTGCTTTACCCTGAGGCAAGCCTTCGACAATATCTACCAGCACCACATCAGCCAATTCGCGGGTGGCGATCCAGTGAGCGCATGTCGCCCCAACATTTCCTGCACCGATAACTGAAACTTTTTTACGAGCCATGAGGTTATTCTATCTCCATTGAAAATTTACATATAAACAGCAAGTATATCCTGCTGAATAGCCGAGGAATCATGTGTCAAAGTCTTCAAGAATCTATCCATAAAATTGACGTGGATACAATGGGCGTTTTAAACCCATGTATGCGAGTTTTATGGATAGATATAGAAACGATTCGATTATAACACAGCCAACCAGACCACTTTATATGATTGGTCCAGCGGAAACAACCTCTGCGCCGGCCAAGTCAGCGTACTTCTTGAAGTTCTGTTTGAAGCGCTGCGCCAGATCTCTGGCTTTGGTGTCATAGGCCTCTTTATCGTCCCATGTATTGCGTGGATTGAGGATATTGGTTGGCACATCCGGTACTCGATCGGGAACGTGCAGCCCAAAAATCGGGTCGGCAGTGGTGGGAATGACGGTCAACGCACCGTCTAGGATAGCATTAATAATCGCACGGGTATGCGTGAGACTCATGCGGTTGCCTACCCCATACGGCCCGCCCGTCCAACCCGTATTTACCAGCCAGACAGTTGCCTGATGCAAAGTCAGCTTCTCGCGCAGTAAGTTGGCATAGACTGTAGGATGCAGTGGGAGGAAGGGGGCACCAAAACATGCGCTGAATGTTGCCGATGGTTCGGTAACACCTCTTTCCGTCCCTGCGACTTTGGCGGTGTAACCGCTGATGAAGTGATACATCGCCTGTTCGGGTGTCAGTCGGGATACCGGTGGCAGCACACCAAAGGCGTCCGCTGTCAGGAAGATCACATTTTTGGGATGACCACCCATACCAGTTTTTGTCGCATTGGGGATATGGCCGATTGGGTAGGATGCTCGTGTGTTTTCGGTGTATGTATCATCATCCAGATTCAGCCTGCGCGAATTCATGTCCATACTGACATTTTCGAGGATTGTGCCAAAACGCCGGGTTGTTTCGTAGATTTCCGGTTCGCCAGTAGGGGATAGCTTGATCACTTTGGCGTAACAACCCCCTTCAAAATTGAAAACACCGTTGTCGCTCCATCCGTGCTCATCATCGCCAATCAGTATGCGGCTGGAATCTGCGGAAAGTGTGGTTTTGCCTGTGCCGGAAAGGCCAAAGAACAAGGCCGTTTCTCCATTTGCACCTGCGCCAATATTGGCAGAGCAGTGCATCGGCAGGACATTGCGTTGCGGTAGTTTGTAATTCAGGACACTGAAAATGGATTTCTTCACCTCGCCGGCATAGCTTGTGCCGCCGATCAAGACCATTCTGCGGGCAAAATTAAGCAGCACAAATGCCGATGAACGTGTGCCATCAATCTCTGGTCGTGCGTGGAAATCGGGTGCCTGGATAACCGTGAACTCTGGGGTAAAATTCACAGATTCTTCCGGAGTGGCACGAATAAACATATTGCGAGCAAACAGGTTATGCCAGGCATGTTCATTAATGATACGCACTTTCATCCGGTAGCCTGGTGCTGCCCCAGCGATCATATTCTGGACAAAGATATTTTTGCCCTGGAAGTAGGCCAGGACTTTCTGGAGCAGGGCGTCAAACTGCTGTTCGCTGAACGCGACGTTCACCTCACCCCACCAGACTTTGTCCCTCGAAGTAGGTTCTTCCACAATAAACCGGTCTTTCGGAGAACGTCCGGTATGATCGCCTGTGCGTGTGACCAGCGGCCCCATGTGGGATATAAAACCTTCCTGGCGGCGTAAGGCTTGTTCATATAGTTGGGGCGTATGCAGGTCCCAGTAAATCTGGTTGAGGTTGCTAAATCCTAACGCTTCCATCTCTGGATGTGTCTGTACAATCTGCATGGATCATCCTCCGTAATGAATGTAGGGGGTTGCCGGGAATAATGGCTGAGATCAGTGAAGTTGAATGTCTTCACATGCCTGAAAAACAGGAATAAACAGGAAATATTACGGAAATAATGTTCTGCATATCGTTAATGATCTATGCAGGGAAACACACCCATATAGGCGGAATGCGCATCGTTAGAGTGTGATTTACCACATAATCTGTATGAAACAAAATCGGCTTGCACTGCAATGGCGATGAATCAACTTTACGCGTTGAGTAGGTTCTGACGTGGGGTATTGAGATTAAAAACAAGGCACACTGCGCATAATGCCTGAATACAATCGCCATTTCAATCCTAATTCTCCACACAAGTATCAGCATATCCAATGTTTCAACAAGCGACATATTACAACTGTCACATTACAACAGGCCTAATGTCAATATACCTTGCTGAAGGCGCGTGGCACAATGGTGACGATGTTGTTTAAGTCCAAGCCATTCAAGGAGTAAATGTATTATGGCTGTTGCCTCTGTCTCAAACAAAAAAGCGAAAAAATCCACCCAGAACCAAACATGGGTTTATCTGTTCAGTGATGTTGTGAAGGCTGAACAGGCAGTTGGCGGTGAGTGGGAAAATGTGCGTGCCTTACTCGGGGGTAAGGGCGCGAATCTAGCGGAAATGACACGTATTGGTGTGCCGGTTCCTCCTGGGTTTACAGTTACAACTGAAGCCTGCAATGCCTACCTTGACAACGACAACAATTTCCCTGATGGTCTATGGGATCAGGTTATGGTTGCTCTGAAGGAAGCTGAGAAGCAGGCCGGTAAGAAATTTGGCGACGTCAACAACCCGCTGCTGGTTTCGGTTCGTTCCGGCGCGAAGTTTTCAATGCCAGGCATGATGGATACGGTGCTGAACCTGGGCATGAATGATGAAACCGCTGCCAGTATGGTGAATCTGACTGGCGATGAACGGTTCGTGTATGATGCTTATCGTCGCCTGGTTCAGATGTTCGGTTCGGTCGTGATGAATATTTCGGACGAGGCGTTTGAAGATTATCTCACCGCTGTGAAGAAAGAAAAGCGCGTTAATTCCGATACCGAACTCAAGGCTGATGATTGGAAGAAAGTCACTGCTGAATTCAAGAAGATTTTCAGGAACGAAATTGGTCGCCCCTTTCCTGAAGACCCCTTTGAACAGTTGAAACTGGCAATTGAGGCCGTTTTCAGATCATGGAACGGCAAGCGTGCAGTGGACTATCGGAATGCTGCTAAGATTGCTCACGATCTGGGAACCGCTGTTAACGTCCAGACGATGGTCTTCGGAAACATGGGCGATACTTCCGGTACCGGCGTGGCTTTCACGCGTAACCCATCCACCGGCGAACGAGTCTTGTTCGGTGACTACCTAATGAACGCCCAGGGTGAAGATGTGGTGGCCGGTATCCGTAATACACTGCCGATTGCCCACCTGGAAAAAGATAACCCCGAAGTGTTCGCCCAGTTTGTTGAGATTGCGAGCAAATTGGAGGGACACTACAGCGACATGCAGGACGTTGAATTCACCATTGAAAATGGTCGTTTCTGGATGTTACAGACCCGCAATGGCAAGCGTACCGCTCGATCCACGATCCGTATCGCAGTTGAGATGGTGGAAGAAGGTCTGATTTCTCGCCAGGCAGCGGTGCTGCGGGTAAATCCAGAGCATATTTCCCAGCTCTTGCACCCACAGTTCAACAATGCCGAAAAAGATGCGAGTGTTCGTGCTGGACGAATGATCGCCAGTGGTGTGAACGCTTCGCCGGGTGCGGCGGTTGGTGTGGTTGCATTTGATGCTGACCTGGCTGAAAAGTGGGGCAAGGCCGGTAAGAACGTGATTATGGTTCGCCCGGAAACCAAGCCTGATGACGTGCATGGTATGCTGGCCTCCAAAGGTATCCTCACCAGTCGCGGTGGTGCAACCAGCCATGCGGCAGTGGTCGCCCGGCAGTTCGGTGTGCCGTGTGTGTGTGGCGCTGAGGCGTTGGACATTGATACTAAGAGCCGCAAGATGACAGTCGGCGAATCGGTTGTTTATGAAGGCGATGTGATTTCGATTGATGGCAGTATCGGTGAAGTCTTCATCGGTGAAATCTCCATGGTTGAGCCAGACTATGAGCGCGAAACCTACCTGCAAAAAATCCTGGGTTGGGCCGATGAATACCGGCGCCTGAATGTTTATGCCAATGCTGACTATCCAGCCGATGCTCGCCGCGCCCGCGAATATGGTGCGCGTGGGATTGGTCTGTGCCGCACTGAGCATATGTTCTTTGCGGAAGAGCGTCTGCCTATCGTACAGGCGATGATCCTCTCCGAACCTAACAGCCCGCAAGAGGCTGTTGAACTTGAAAAACTGCTGCCTTTCCAGCAGGATGACTTTTATGGTATTTTCCGGGCGATGGACGGGCTGCCCGTCATCATCCGGTTGATTGACCCGCCGCTTCATGAGTTCATGCCTGACCACGAACAGTTAGCATTGCGAGCCACGGGGCTCCGCATTATGGGTGATCGCCCGAATGAATTGACACGGATTGAGGAGATGATGCACGCGGTTGAAGGTCTGCGCGAATTCAACCCTATGCTCGGCTTCCGAGGTGTGCGTCTGGGCATCCTGCGTCCGGCGATTAATGCCATGCAGGTGCGGGCGATTTTCAAAGCGGCCTGCCAACTGGTCAAGGAACGTATCAAGGTTCACCCGGAAATCATGATCCCGGTCACTGCTCACGAGAATGAAGTGAAATTCATACGGGACCTGATTGAGCGGGTAGCGAATGAGGTGATGGCCGAAGAAGATGTGACAGTCGAGTACAAGATTGGTACGATGATTGAATTACCGCGCGCAGCGATTACCGCCGACAAAATGGCACAGCACGCCGAGTTCTTCTCCTTCGGCACCAATGACCTTACGCAAACCACATTCGGTATCAGCCGTGATGATGCGGAAGGTAAGTTCCTGCTCGAATACGTTGAAACGGGCATCCTGCCGGCGAATCCCTTCCAGGTTATTGACGAGGAAGGCGTGGGGTATCTGGTAGACCTGGCGACAAAGAAGGGGCGTGCGACTCGCCCGGATATTGAAATCGGCATCTGTGGTGAACACGGTGGCGATCCGCAAAGCGTTCACTTCTGCCATCGCGTTGGCCTGGATTATGTAAGCTGCTCACCGTTCCGTGTGCCGATCGCACGGTTGGCGGCGGCACATGCTGCTCTTAAGAACATGGGCGGTGGCAAGTAACGAGGGTTTGTCCCCTCAATCCTCTTTCTGGCAGCTCGCTGGGGACACCATTCCCCGTCCCCAGCGGGCATTTAGTGCGCTTCTGACCAGTGTGGCATGGTGGCGAGTTTGACCAGCTGCCAGTTATCTCTTTGTTTTTCCAGGGTGGTAATGGATGTGTTGGGTAGATAGAGGCCTTTCAGGCGCGGGTCGTCTGTGAACAGGCGCTCGAGAAGTAAGCGCAGCGTACCGCCATGTGAGACGACCAGCACTTCTGCCCCGGCGGGTTGTGCAAGCAGGGCTTGCCAGGCATTGAAAGCACGGTCTTGTAAGTTCCGGCGGGATTCTCCGTTTGGGATGGTATAATTCCACAGGTCATTCTGGAATTGGGTATATTCTGCAGGGTATTTTTCTTGAATCTCGTCTCGCGTCAACCCCTGGAAGATACCCAGGCTGAATTCACGCCAGCGTGGGTCCGGTCTGGGGGTAATACCGATTGCCTCACCAATGATGCTGGCAGTATCCCACGCACGTGATAAGTCGCTGCTGTGGATTTCCGTTACAGGCGCATCTTGCAGATAAGTTGCGAGCGCCTGTGCCTGCGCCAGCCCAGTCTGGTTCAGCGGGACTATGGCTTGCCCCTGCCAGCGGCGTTGTACATTCCAGTTGGTTTCTCCATGCCGGATGAGCATGACTCGTTCGATCATGCCTTAACCCCTTTCCGATCAGGCTTGACGTGTCGCCTGAAGAGCGGCAAAATTAAGCAAGTTGAGCCAGTTTACCAAACACAGGAGCAAAATTTCAGTGAGAACCAGTGAAAAAATTAGCACCAATCATCATCCGATTGTCCTGGTTGTGTCGCTCGTGGCCGGGTTGGGCTTTATTTTAATGGCATCTTCCCTGGGGGTTGGGGTTATCCAGGGAAGCAGTGCCGACGCGAACGCGATTGGCCTGTTGTTTGCTGCCGGGCTGCTGTTGCTCATCCTGGGCGGTGCGGGCTGGTTAGCGATTGTCCAGCCATACAAACACTTCGATGATATCAATGAGCCCCAGTATACCGGCCATCATCATGAGGAGCATTCTGATGACCATGCCGAAGACGCTGAAGCGGCTCACGGGTAAACGATTTGCCAGGGCGAAGCATTCCCGAACAGCAACCAATCAGTGATACATTTACGGGCTCTGTTCTCCGTTTTGGTGATGCGCAATTATTGTTTCCAACGGTGGAACAGGGGGAACAAGTCGTCGTCAGCGGTGAATTCATCGTGCGTTACGGCGTGCGCTTTCTGGGGCGTCCGCATCTTTCATTGGTGCCCGGGTTAGTGGCGCTGGAATACGGTGAGATGCTGACCGGGGAGGAAGCCTGGACATTTATTTACCGGCGAAGCAATTTGCATCCCCGTTCGGACGTCCTGGGCTGCCGCAGCGATGGTGAAGAGGATATGGTGCCGGTCAAGCAGTTTGATTTGACATTGCCGCCGGAAGTGTTGGTATATACCCAGGAAAAGGGCGTTCTGCCTGCTGCGCGCCCAGTCGTGCTGATTGCGAATTCGACTAACGACATTCCCGAACGTATTTTACAGTATCTCCCCCGATATGCTTCTATAGCCGAATGGCAGACGGAAAACACTCATGACGGATCGTGACCTGGATAGTATTTTTCAAGATGATTGGCCGGAAGATCACCGTTCTGGCCTGGTTGCTGTGGTGGGCCGCCCGAATGTGGGCAAGTCTACCCTGATTAACGCTATCCTAGGGCAGAAAATCGCAATTGTCACCCCAAAGCCGCAGACCACACGCAAACAGCAGTTGGGTATTTTCACTATCGAACACGGCCAGATCATATTTGTGGACACACCAGGGTTGCATAAACCACACCACAAACTGGGTGAATTCATGGTGAGTGACGCTGAGGCCGCCCTGCGCGATGCAGACCTGATTTTGTGGGTGCTGGATGTCTCGACAGAACCACAAGAGGGCGATAAGCATATTGCGGAAACGGTGGTGGCGTTGCGGGGGAATACGCCGGTTGTGCTGGCGTTGAATAAGGTCGATTTGCTGGCTGTTGAGAGGCGCGAAGCCTTGATCGCTGCCCATGAGGCGCTCATTCCGCATGAACATACACTGTTAATCAGTGCTTTGCAGAACAGTGGCGTCGCTGACCTGGTGACTGACCTGATGGCTCGTTTGCCACTTGGCCCACGTTATTACCCGGCGGATCAGGTGAGCGAAGCCAATATGCGTTTTATCGCCGCTGAAATCATCCGAGAGAAAATCATTCTCAGCACCGAGAAGGAAATTCCTTATTCGGTTGCCGTTGAGATTGAGGAATACAAGGAACGCTCGGAAGATATGACCTATGTTTCGGCGGTGATCTACGTTGAACGCGAGTCACAGAAGGGCATTATCATCGGTAAAGGCGGGGCGAAGATTAAACAGCTTGGGGCGGAAGCCCGTATCGAACTCCAGCATGAATTGGGGACTCAGGTGTATCTCGATCTACGGGTAAAGGTGCTGAAAGACTGGCGGAGTGATGAAGCGCTCATGCGGCGTTTGGGCTATAGGTTGCCGAAAGACGACAAAGGCTAAGTCCCGTTCTGGCCGGTATCAGCGGCGGTCTGAT
This sequence comes from uncultured Chloroflexota bacterium, assembly GCA_937974245.1. GTDB lineage: Bacteria > Chloroflexota > Anaerolineae > Aggregatilineales > Phototrophicaceae > JACKCG01. The sequence continues at coordinate 148,024 of CALJKV010000046.1, forward strand.
AGCTCAGATAGTCTCGTCCCGCCTCAACATCGCTCCTGATCTGGGTGATGAGCTCATCAATACCCTTGAAGCGTTGTTCAGGGCGCAACCGCGTCTCAAATGTCAGGGTCAGTTCCTGCTCATAAATGTCGCGGTTGAAATCAAGCAAGTGAGCTTCAACGGTTATATCCTGCCCGGAAAATGTCGGGCGCACTCCGATGTTGGTCACAGCCATAAACCGTTCGCTGCCTATTGTCGCCCAGGTCGCGTATACCCCATTGGCCGGGATGACCTGTTCTGCCCACGTTTCCAGATTGGCGGTAGGGAAGCCGATCTGCCGTCCGCGTTTCTCACCATGCACAACTGTACCACTCACGGTGTAACTCCGTCCCAACCAGCTCTTTGCCTGATTCACGTCGCCGGCCTGAATCGCCTCACGAATGACGGTACTGCTGATGACGTCCCCATGATTCATGAGCAGGTCAATCTCCTGGACGGTGAAGCCTTTCTGCTCCCCCTGCACTTTGAGAAACGAGACATTGCCCTCACGCTGGTAGCCCATCGCAAAATCAGAGCCAACCCATAATTCCGCCATGTGCAGATGCTTCAGGAGACGGTCTACGAAATCCGCCGCCCGGATGTGCCGTACCTGCTCGTCAAAAGCATGAGTCACGACACAGTACACACCCAACTTACTTAGTTCCGCCGCTTTCTGCTCTGGTGATGTGAGGTAATAGCGTCCCTGCAATCCCCGAACGACCGTATCCGGGTGTGGGAAAAAGGTCAGCACAACTGCCTGGCGGTTAGCGATTCGCGCGGCTTCTACTAATTTTCGGATGAGATGCTGGTGACCACGATGCACACCATCGAACACACCGATGGTGACGATAGAGGGTTGTTGGATTTGCGCCTGGACAAGGTCATAAATATGGTTCATGAAAGCGCCCTATGCGGTTACTAAACTGGCGCGATTGTACACGAAGGTGTGAGGGGGTTCAATCGCCGGGTAGAAACACTTTGCGGGGATGCAGGTGATTTGCCCTCTGTTCCAGAATGGCGAGCAGGGTCCCATCGGATGTATAAGCAAACAGGATGTTTTCCGGGTTTGCCGGGCTGGGGAGGTATGTGACAGGAAACTCGATTTCCCGGCCATGCTGAATATGAGCGATACTCACCTCATCGAGCTGTATCGAAGGCCAACCCGCCAGCGCCACTTTGGGTGATATGAGATAAGTTTCCCGGTCTTGTGACGTGAGGAGCGTTTCCAGTTCTACCGCGTTTTCGAGGGTGAAATTCCCGCTGGCGGTGCGGGTCAGTCCGGCAAGGTGCGCTCCGACTCCTAGCGCCTCTCCCAGGTCATGGGCGAGGCTGCGGATATATGTCCCTGCACTGCATTCGACGTCCAGTGTGAAGTGTGGGGGCTGCCAATTGAGTATATCCAGGGTAGTGATGGTGACTGCACGTGGCTCGCGTTCCACTGTTTGCCCGGCGCGTGCCAGGTCATAGAGCTTACGCCCACCCTGTTTGATGGCGCTGTACATCGGGGGAATCTGCTGGAAAGCGCCGTTAAATGTGTAGAGAGCCTGCTCGACATCTTCGCGCCTGATAGACGCCGGGTCGCGTGTTTCCATGACCGCCCCTTCAGCGTCGTAGGTATCGGTGGTGATGCCCAGGTGCATACGGGCGGTGTAGCGTTTCGTGCCGTGCATGATGTAGTCACTCAACCGGGTCGCACCACCCAAGCACACAACTAACACGCCAGTTGCCAGTGGGTCGAGTGTTCCCGCGTGGCCGACTTTCCTGATTTTTAGCCCCCGGCGCACCTTTGCCACGACATCGTGGCTGGTCATCCCGGCGGGCTTGTTGATATTGAGAAATCCGAAGATGGGCATGTTGAGTTATGAAATAGTCCGTGCAATTGAGAGAAAATGTATCATAGCAGAAAATAGGGATTAGCGAGTGAGTCAAAATTCCCCTCTCTAATGTAATAAAGAGGGGAACTGTAAACACGAATGCGCTATTCTGACCTTGTTATTTCGGCAGTACACCCCACACCCGGATGATGCCATCCCAGCCACCTGTTACGATAAACCGCCCGTCAGGGTCAAACGCGATTGAGCTGGCAGACAAGAGGCCGGATTGATCGCTAAGGAAAAGACTATCGCCGGTTTCAGCATCTAGAATTTCTGTTTTATTGACCATCGCCAGCACCAGCAACCGCCCATCCGGGCTGAAGATGGGGTCAGCGATACCAAGTGCGCTCGCTTTGAAGGTGTTCAGAAGCTCGCCACTTTCCATGTCCCAGATATAAATTGCAGCCCCATCTTCGGGCGTGTCATATGGTGCATTGTACATTGTGACAAGCCGCATCCCATCTGGACTGATCGCAGTGAGCAGATCATGAAAGCTGCCTGATGTGGTATCAACATCACTTGGTGGTCTGAATTCGCTCACCGGTTCGCCCGTATCTGCCCGGATAACGGACATCTCACCAGATACATACTCCATAACCAAGTATAGGCCGTCGGGGGAATACCGGATGTCATTCGGCGTCTGGATCGCTGGGGGATCAAGTTCCAGGTGGATCTGGAAGACCGATACAGGGATTTCTGGATCTGCGATGTCCCAGATTTGTACTGATGTCGGGGTAAGAGGTGATGCACTCGCCAGGTGTATTCCGTCCGGGCTGATCGCCAGTAGATAGCTACCTTTTGAATCTTCGCCCAATGAACGGATTTCACCGGTTGAAATACTGGTTAAGCTGATCGGCGTACTAGTGGTAATTGGCACTGTATTCAATAGTGAGGCATTCCATCCCACATAAGCCAGGGTGGTATTGTCTGAACTGAGAGCAACTCCGTGATAAAAGATGCGACTCAATCCGGTATCTATCTGGCGGCGCAGCGTACCATTCGCGCTGTCGTACAAACTAATCACTCCGCCTCGTGTCGAATGCGCGACAATAGACTGACCGTTGGCGCTGATGAGGGCGCGAACCTGCCCTGTCCAATCCTGAATGTGAGCGAGTTCTTCGCCGGAATAGGTATCCCAAATTTGAACCAGATTGCCGTTGGTCAGAGTTGCGATCTGTTCCCCATTTGGATTAAATGCTAAGCTGTCTACCTCAAGCAGAGACTGTTGTGCCTGAGATCGGGCCAGGAATTCCTTTGTCTCAGTATCCCAAATATTTATCCCGTAGTTCCAACTGCCAAAAGCCAAAAATCTGCCATCCGAACTATAGACTATATCCTGGAGATTGAGCGGAACAGATTCTGTACGCTTTACTTGCTCGATTTGTTCTCCGGTCACTGTGTTCCACAGGTTCACACCCCACCTGTCTCCCTGTGCCAACGACCCGCCATCAGGGCTGAAAACCAGGTCTTGTTTCGCGTATGCCCCGCCGGTATGCTCCAGTTGCAGAATCCGTTCACCGGACTGCAAATTCCATACCCGACTCTTCTCATCTTCACACCAGCAGGCTGCCGCTAACAGGGCGCCATCAGGGCTGAAGGCCAGGCTCTGTATGACTCCGTCCGTATCAGTGAGAACAACTTGCTGAGTGCCACTTTGTGTATCCCATAATCGAACAGTGTATTCGCTGTCTGCAACCCCGAAATCGCCACTGCTGGAGGCTAGAGTCGAGCTATCCGGACTGAAGGCCAGGGCGGTAACGGTATTGGTGTGTCCTTCCAGGATGAGTGTTAATCCCCATGTACTTGTATCCCAGATGTGGATAGCCGCTCCATCCGAAGCTGCCAACAGTGTTCCGCCTGCGCTGAAGGCAACCTGGCGTTCCGCCCCAATGTCCGCTGATTGCATTAACAGCAGGGGGGAAGTGTCCCACGTGCTGGTGTCATAGAGCCATATACCAAGCGTTCCGGCAGCGGCCAGTGTTTTGCCATCTGGTGACCAGACAATCTGATTCACTGCGCCCTCGCCAATCTGTTTGATTTGCACTAACCGGTTGGCGTTTTCACGGGTGATTGTTGGCAGGTCGTCCAACGATATTTCGGTGTCAATCTGTGTGAGTATGGTGGGGTGTGGAGTGCCCGCATTCGCCATGTAAAGCAGAATTGCCCCTAGGATCACGAGGGCAAAAGTGGCCGCGATTAAAGCCAGTGAATGGTTTGTGGCATGCGACCGGGAGCGGGTATGACGACCATTGATGGACAGGGTTGGTACACTGACTGATAACATCATGTCATCTGCCTCCTGATTGAGTTGTTTGTACAAGGATTCAGTAAACTCAGGGCGTGGTTCTTCCCGGAATTTATGTAAGAAGTCATCGCTCATGGTTCAGATTCCCATTGTCCTCGGAGTTTTTGCACCACACGATACAGGATAGTTCCGACATTTGATTCGCTCAAACCGGTCAGCGTGGCGATGGCCCGGTTCGTACATTCACCGCCGTATTTGAGGGAAATCAACTCCCGTTCGCGAGCAGATAAACGCTGAAGCAGTCCTGAGAGCCGTGTAGAATCACTTCTTTGCTGAATAATTTCTTCAACAGGTGTGTTTTCAGGCTGAGTTTCGGCCATCTCTAACGGAAGTTCAATGTGATGTTGGCGAAAGTAATCTATGGCGGTGTGGCGGGCGATAGTGAACAGCCATGTGGAGAATGCGCCCAGGTCGCGCGAATACTGATCTCTGTTTCGCCACGCTTTTACAAAGACGGAAGCCGTCAAGTCTTCAGCTAGCTGCCCATCGCCTACACGGTAGCGGAAAAAGTTATAGATTCGGGGCATTTGTTCGCGGTATACCGCTTCCCAATCGGTTTCCGTGGTTTCCGTTTCTGTGCAGTCAGCTATGTGCGGATTTGTGTTCATAATTGAATCATTATACGGGCAAGATGAAAAGGTATCACAGAGATGGAATCAAAATGGGAGAGGACAACCGCCTCTCCCATTCGACATGCGTGTGTTTGTGCGGGTTTAGCCGCCCTTCATGACCGCGCCCAGGCTGTCGCAACCGGGACAGGTGGCGTTAGGCCGGAAGAGGGCATAACCGCCCATCGGGTCATCTGCCGTGAAGAAGGGGAAGTCCACGTTCCAGATAATCATGAGGCGAACCTTACCGCTTTGCGAGGCGGCTGTGGCCGCGCCTGCGAGCCAGGACGCATGTTCAGCCACGCTGGTGTTTTGCGCCCAGGCGAAGTTCCCTGGCAGCGGTGTGCTGAAGCCTTCTGGCGAGAGATACCCCAACTCGGTGAAGCAGACCGGCTTACCACCGAATGGCGAGTAGCCCCGGTTGAGCATCGAGCTGAAGTAGTAGGTTGGGTATTCGCCACGCGGGTCGCCGCTGTTGGTCTGCGGTGAAACAATGCCTTCGTTATAGTGCAGACCTACACAGTCCATGTACTGGGCTGCTCCAGCCTGTGCCATCTGCTGCATGAAAGTGTCGTCGTTACAGCCGTTGGCGGTACATCCTGCCGTGCCGAAGTAGCCGGTAGGAGCCGGTGCGCCGCTGATGACGAGTGTGTTGCCGTTCTTGGCTTTGATGGCGTTGTAAGAAGCGGCGAGCATCTGGGTATAGGTGCCTCCGTTGACGGTACCGGCAGGCCACTCGCGGTCAATGTTCGGTTCATTCCAGACTTCAATCGCGTCCGCGCCGAGCGCAGCGACACCGCCGAGATAGTTGGCGAAGGTGTTAATGTAGCCGTTGTAGTCGCCCATCTGCGAAGTCTGACCGACAATGCCGAGGAGAATCTTGAAGCCGTTTGAGTGGGCTGTACTGATGAATGTTGCGACGTTGCTGGGGTCATCACCGATGTTGTAGCGGATTTGCTTCTTGACCCACTTCATACCGGCGCGATTCATGAGGCCGAAAGTGTTCAGGCTCATATCGAGGACGTGACCGCCCAGTTCAAACCCGCCAGCGGCTGCGCTGCCCGGAACCGGAGTGGGGAGGTTCGGGTCGGGGGTGCCATTTACTGGCGCTGGAGCCGCCGCGACCTGGACTTCGTCACAGACGGCGACTTCTTTCAGGTCAAAACTGATGCGTCCCTGGTAGACTTCTCCAAACAGGCTGGTGATAGTGTACTGCCAGCCCCAGTAGATAGGACGGGCTTCCAACGGATTTTCCAATTCGCGGCAGCCATCAATCCCACCGATGAACTCGGCCTGTTCCCATTCGTAGGAACGCACGAGAGTCAGGTTGGTGGAGAACTGTTCTTCAACGGCGTCGCGGACAGCAGAAAACCCGCGCCAGATCGGATCATTAGGCGTAGCCGTTGGTGTCGGCAGACCCTGGGCCATTGCCGGTTGGGCCACGCTGGCGGAAATTAAGAGGGAGACGAGCAAAACCAGCGCGACGAGCGCCAGGCTGCTCCCTTGAATGACACTCTTCTTTGCTTGCATTATCTGACCTCTATACTAAAACTCTCTCTGCGCAGCACGGCTACCGCCGCGACAATACCACAGGCCAGTTATTCTATCAAATACTGGGACAATGTACAGCCAAAGCCCGGAGCGTAGGGCAAACGTCAGCTAAAAGATAGTTGAAAGCGCCGAGTAAAAAACAGTACTGAGTCTTGCGTCCTGAGGCGAAAGCAGTTGAAAGTGCCGAGTAAAAAGTGAAAGCAGTACTGAGTCTTGGAGAAAAACCGTCGAAAATTCGGATGGGAGGAAATTGCAGTAAAAGCGAAAAAATGCTGCAATTGCTGTATTTGCCGCAAGATTCGTGATTCTGAGGGAAAAATGGGGATGTGTGGCGTGGCGAGTTTTGCAGCAAGATGCTGACTTTTGCGGCAAAAGGGTTTAGCCGGATTGCTTTTTAGCTGATTGGTCTGGTAGGGCATCATAGGCTAACCATAGCACAAAACGGGTGTGAAGTGGTGAATCTTTGTTCAAACATTTGTTCAGTTTGGCCGCTGGCTGTTAGCCTCTAGCTGCTGGCTTGCATATAAGAGGATGGCAGGGGGGTATGTTCCAGCAAATGGCGAGACATGGGTGGTGGTATTCGAGTTCATTGAAGTTGTTTTACAATTGATTCGGCACTGGAATATCTCAGCCTGAGAAGCCATTTGAAAAGTCAATTTGCTGCCTGAAGTCGTACTAAACGGCG
>CALJKV010000047.1 GCA_937974245.1 uncultured Chloroflexota bacterium
GCCCCCGATTTCGCCGGAGCAGCTTCAATGAGCGCCGGTTGACCATCGTCATCTAGCACGCGCCGGAAGCGTTCCCCATCATAATAATCAACAACCTGGGTGGATAACCGCTGTAAGATGCTCAGACTGCGGTCAAAGTCATAAGGCAGCTGGGGATACAGAAGTGTCTGGTTTTCCATTCGTCCTCCGGGTATGGCGCATAATGCCTGAGACAAGTTCCCATTTACCACGCTATACTAACCGAAAAGAAAGGAATGAGCGAAATGGCGAAGACGTTAGTGGAGAAATTGTTCATCAAGCCGAGCTACCGGATAGCTGTGCTGAACGCCCCTGAAGCTTATCTTTCGACTGTTCTGGTAGAACTGCCGGGTGATGTGGTTGTGGCTGAAGCGTTGGATGGAACATTTGACCTGATCCAGTACTTTACGAGAACCTGGGGTGAATTAGAACCGGCGATTGAGGGCTTAAAGGCAGGACTGAAAGCAGGCGCACCTATCTGGTTTTGTTACCCAAAGGGCGGCGACAAAGCCCGAATTCCGACAGACCTTAACCGCGATAAGTTGTGGAGTCTGCTCACACCATTTGGATTTACACCGAACCACCAAATCGCTATAGATGAAACATGGTCGGCGCTGCGTTTCAAAACTGTCGGGTAGGTTATTAAATTGGCGATCCTGTTTTTCAGGATAGCTTGCTATTCTTGATTGCAATGCGCTATAATAGAACTAAAGTTCTAAGATTACTTATTGAGGATTTGCCAGCCAGGAGGCTAACTGTGAGTGCCAAACTTGATTTAATCGGTGTCATCGTCCGTGATATGCCTGCTGCGTTAGCCTTCTACCGGCAGTTAGGTTGGGACATCCCCGCTGAAATGGACAAAGAAGGGCATGTCGAGCATGTTCTGCCCAATGGACTGCGAATTGCCTGGGATACCCACGAGGTTATCCGAAGTTTTGACCCGGACTGGCAGCCATCAGCAGGCGGGCATCGTATCGGGTTGGCGTTTCTGTGCGAGAGTCCGGCTGAGGTGGATGCGCTCTTTAGCCGATTGACGGGTATGGGGTATCGCGCCCATAAAGCGCCGTTTGACGCCTTCTGGGGGCAGCGTTACGCCCAGGTTGAGGACCCCGACCATAACGTGATTGACTTTTTCGCCCGTCTCCCATGATGAGCCGTAATGTCATGCCGCCATTCCGCATCGAACCTTTCACGATTGACCACCGTGCATGGGCCGAGCGTTTTATGAATGCAGCGTGGGGGTCACTGCGTATCGTCTCACGCGGCCAAGTGTATTATGCCCTCGATTACCCCGGTTTTGTCGGGCTGGTCGCGGATCAACCCGAAGGTCTTATCCTCTATCGCATCGAAGGGAAACAGTGCGAAGTGCTGCTGCTGCACAGCATGGCCGAAGGAGTTGGCATAGGCGCGGCGCTGGTGGATGCGGTCAAACGGCACGCTGAGGAGTCGAACTGCCGTAGGTTGTGGTTGATTACCACCAATGACAATATTCATGCCTTCCGTTGGTATCAGCGGCGTGGCTTCACGATTGCGGCTGTCCATGTGAATGCACTGGCAGAATCGCGCGAGCTCAAGCCGGAAATCCCGCTAATTGGATTCGATGAAATCCCGCTGCGCGATGAGATTGAATTTGAGATGATGTTGGGTTAGGTAGAGAGGCGATAACGGGGATGGATGTCCAATCCGGGTTTGCAGCGATTAACGGTGCTAAGATTTACTATGAAATGGCAGGGGATGGGCAGCCTCTGGTGATGATTCATGCCGGCGTAGCTGACCACCGTCAATGGAACAATGAGTTCGCACATTTTGCAGAGAGTTACCGGGTACTGCGTTATGATCTGCGTGGTTACGGGAAAAGCGAACTTGTAGAGGGTGAGTTCAGCCACATGGAGGATTTGGTCGCATTGCTCGATTACCTTAATCTTCGCCAACCGCTTGTCCTGGTGGGATGTTCAATGGGCGGTGGTCTGGCGATGGATTTCGCCCTGTCTCATCCAACAAGAGCAAAAGCCCTGATTATGGTGGGGTCTGGCCCCAGCGGGTTGGAATTGGATGTGCCGACCCCGCCTAAGTTCGCGGAGGCTGAGAAGGCTTACGAAGCCAGAGATTGGGATCTGCTGGCGGAGCTGGGTGTCGAAATCTGGTTCGATGGCATGAATCGCACACCTGACCAGGTAAATTCCGAAGCGCGGAAACTGGCACTTGAGATGATTCGCCTCGCCCTTGTACATGAGGCGAAAGGGATTGGCAAACGCTTACCTGATGTGGAGACTTCCGCCGCAGAGCGGCTAATCCAACTCAATATCCCGGTTCTGGTTGTGGTGGGTGAACATGATGTGCCCTATATATTGGCCGCTGCCGACTATATGGTTGACCATATCCCATCTGTCGGTAAGGCCATGATAAAGGACGCGGCACATTTACCGAACATGGATCACCCAGCTGAATTCCAGCGCCTTATGACGGTCTTCCTGGGTGAAGTGGATTCTAAGCCATAGCCGCCAATGGGCTACGCCAGTACGACCAGATTGTTGCGGTGGATGAGGGCGTCACCGTAGCTGTAAGTCAGGATTTCAACTATCCGGCTGGACTTAACGCCGCAAAGTTGGCGGGCTTCGGCGCTGGTGTAGCTGGTCAATCCATGCGCGATCTTGCGGCCATCCGGTGCGATAACGGCGACAGTCGCGCCTCGGTTGAAGTCGCCTTCTACCGTGACGATTCCCACCGGGAGCAGGCTCGCGCCACTTTTGATGAGTTTCTGTGCCGCGCCGCTATCCACATGCAGTGACCCTGCAGGGGAGTCAGCCAGCAGCCAGCGTTTGCGCCCTTCCAGATGACTGTTCAATGGCTCAAAGCGTGTCCCGACCGCTTCACCGTGCAAAATTCGCGCTAGCACATCCGGCTCCTTCCCCCCGGCAATGATTGTCGTGACACCGCTGCGGCTGGCGAGCTGCGCGGCCTGGATTTTCGTCACCATGCCCCCGGTGCCGGCACTTGTTCCTGCGCCCCCAGCCAGCGCCCATGTCGCGTCATCAATCCGTTCAACCTGGGAGATCAGGCGGGCATCCGCATAGCGGCGCGGGTCAGCGGTGAACAGGCCGGGCTGGTCGGTGAGCATCACCAAGAGGTCGGCTTCAAGCAGATTCGCCACCAATGCAGACAGGTTATCATTATCTCCAACACGGATTTCGTGAGTGGCGGTGGTGTCGTTTTCGTTGATGACCGGTACGACGCGCTGCTCAATGAGTGTGAGTAAGGTATCGCGAGCATTGAGGTAACGCGCCCGATCATCCAGATCATCCCGTGTGAGTAAAATCTGGCCCACCGGGATGTCGAATATATCGAAGAGGTCACTATAGACGCTCATGAGGCGGCCCTGGCCGATGGCGCTTAACATTTGCTTGGCAGGGACTGAGCGCCCCAGGTCTGGGAAGTTCAGCCGTTCGCGTCCGGCGGCCACCGCCCCGGAACTGACGAGAATCATTTCATGACCATGCTGATGCAGCGCTGCCACCTGCTGGACGACTTCCAGCATTCGCTGGCGGTTAAGCTGCTTTGTGCCGCCGGTGAGAACGCTCGTGCCAAGTTTGATGATGATTCGTTTTGTTTGCATAGTGGTGTCGTGGACTGGATTGGATGCGCTTAAATGCCAATTTGCCGATTATAGTTCATAATTCAGATACGAATAGACAGAAGAAAGCTAAACCTGTGAAAAACCGTTTTTTATTTTTGGTGATTCTATTGCTGATCCTCGTATGGCCGGCTGCTGCTCAGGATAACATGAGCGCCGGGACGCTGGTTCATGACGGCCTGGAACGCTCTTACCTGCTGGTGCTGCCACCGGGCTACGACGCCGCCCAGCCCGCGCCGCTGGTGATTGTGCTGCATGGGGCGACGATGGATGGTGTTTCGATGATGCTGGTATCAGAGTTTAACGAAGCCGCCGCCGCAGCCGGGCATATCATTGTTTATCCCAATGGTATTGGCGGGCGCTGGAACAGCAGCACCGAACCTGATCCGGAAAACAACATCCCGGATGATGTGGGGTTTGTCAATGCAATGATTGACGAGATGGCGGCCAACTACCCTGTTGACCTGAGCCGGGTGTATGTGACCGGTTATTCTAACGGCGGGCGGATGGCCTATAAGCTGGGCTGCGAGTTAGCAGACCGGTTGGCGGCGGTGGCAGTGTGGGCGGCGACTCCCCGTTTCCAGACTGGGCAGGAGTGTGCCGACCTCAGCCCTGCACCGGTGCCGTTCCTGATTATCTGGGGGACACGTGACTCCGCATTCCCCTGGCAGGGGTATGCCAGTATAGAAGATGGCGTGTTTGACGGGGCATTTTCGGCATCACAGATGATGAGCTTTTTAGCAGACCTCAACGGCTGTGAGCGGCAGTCACAAACAGAGATTGTCGCCGCTGAAAACAGTCCGGTGAATGTGATCCGCGATTCGTTCACGACCTGCCAGAACGATGTCGAAGTGACGCTGTATGCGCTGATTGACGCCGATCATAGCTGGCCGGTACGTCCGGTGGTGCTGCTGGAAAATGGTGAACCCGGCACGCTAAAAGAGGCCGCCTGGGAGTTTTTCGGGCGGCATACGCGGG
>CALJKV010000048.1 GCA_937974245.1 uncultured Chloroflexota bacterium
GTCCATTCCCTCAGTTTATTCTGGCTGCCGCTACTTTTCAAATGGCTTCTAAGGGTAGCTAACCATCATCAATAACTGAATCCGATAGCTGATTGTGACACTTATCACTACCGAATATACATGGGTTGGGTGAAAATGCTTACTGTAGGTTATCAACCTTTTGGGGTTACACATTTCCTATTTTTGTCTCTTGGGGATAAAAACAGCGATAAATCACCCGAAATGCACTTCTCAAGTGATTAAACAGCGTCCCTCCCTACGCTGTGATACTCCTCCATTTGCTTGTTGGGCAGGACATGGCACTTGCCATGTCTTTGTCCGTTTTAAACGCGGGGTATATCGTTTTTTAGTCTTCTATTTTAGCCAAACGCACTTAATCGCTTAGTTGAGGATTTCCAACTAAAGCTTAGTATCCGCAAGAATGGAACCATCTCATCCAGATAGGCTCTTGTAGCAACTATCCCATCATTCGGCAAAATATAGGCCAACACCTGCGCTAGTAGTTGACTCTGAAAACTGCGGATAATCTCACGCACTTGCGCCGAGCCTTCGTCCGTCTCTAGTGAAAGGTCATTGTCAATTGTGTCGGGGGTGGATGCTTTTGCTTCAAGTGTTTGCTTGAGTCGCTGTTGCTGGAGCAGCTCGCCAGCCTGTTTGCGGCGCCATTCTCGGATAATGTCTCGTAGAATATAGACCGCATCACTGCCACCTCGAAGTCCGACGGCAACAACACCGTCTTTCTGGGTATACAAAATAGACAGGATGTTGACTTCAGCCAGGGGGCGTTCTCGCAGCTTGTCCACGAAATGTTGTAACTCAATCAAGGCATTGAGATAGGGGATCAGGTGATTATTGAGCCGGTCTGTTGTTAACCTGGGTGCCGCTGATTGCGCCACCAGCGGATTTATGACTAATGTGAAATGCTGTTCTTCAATATGCTCCTGGGTGTCATTAATGTTGAAATACACAAACAATAACAGTTGACCTAATCGAACCAGATCACCATTATACAGTTGGCGGGGTTCCTCAGGTGCGAGCCGTTTTTCATTCACAAACGTTCCATTGGCACTCCGCATATCATGAATGTAGTACCATTGATCAGAACGGCTGATACAAGCGTGTTGGCGACTGACCCCCAGTTTGTGTGCGCCATAATCAACCAGATCAATGACCGGCGTGTTTTGGGCCTCAATTTGGCGGCCCAGAATAATCTGCTCTGCGTGTTCCAATACCAGACTCTGCTTTTGTCCTGCAATATATAGAATGAGTGCATCATAGTATTGGTGTAGCAAATACTCTAAATGCTCCTGCTCTGTACGCCCCACCGGTTTTTCCGGTTTGATAAGCATAAAAGGGAGTCTGAGTATTTCGCCACAAAATACGCATTTCAATTCATCTGACCTGTTGCGGCGCTGGCATACAGGGCAAATCAGAGCATCATCCATTTATACATCCTCGTTTTACTAACAAATGGCGCCATACGCTTAGTATATCAAGTAGCACTTCTCGAATTACGAAAAATTACGAAGAATTTCGAAATTCTTCACATTATATCGAAAGGTTCATCAGATACCGAAGATTGGCCTGTATCGGCGCTAGTCACCCGTGAAGGCAAAGGGTAGAATGCCCATCATCTGTCTACCCTTATGATACGAGCCGGTACGCTTCATGAATCGCCATTCACATCCCCTGCCCCGCTTACTGCGCTACACACGCCGCTATCGCCGTTTGGTCGGCGCGGCGAGTCTCTTTTCGATCCTGAACAAGATTTTTGATCTTGCGCCCCCAGCACTGATTGGCGCTGCCGTGGATATTGTCGTTCAGCAGCAGGATTCTATTATTGCGCAACTTGGAATCACCGACACGCAAAGTCAGATTGTGTTTTTGGCGGTGGTTACACTGGTGATATGGATACTTGAATCGGTTTTTGAGTATGTCCACCGTATCTATTGGCGTAATCTGGCACAGACAATCGAGCATGATATACGGGTAGAAGCTTACACCCATGTGCAAAACCTGGAGCTGGCCTACTTTGAGGATCAGAGTACCGGTGGTTTGATGTCTATTTTGAATGATGACATCAACCAGCTTGAACGATTTCTCGATATTGGCGCCAATGATCTGATCCAGGTAACAACCACCGTGATTGTGATTGGTGTCCTGTTTTTCGCCGTTGCGCCGGATGTGGCCTGGATGGCAGTTGTTCCTGTGCCAATCATCATCTGGGGATCAGTACGTTTTCAGCGAATGCTGACGCCACGCTATGCTGCCGTCCGCGAACAGGTTGGTATTTTGAACAGTCAACTTGCAAACAACTTGGGTGGTATTGCCACGATCAAGAGTTTTACGGCAGAGGTGCGCGAAGTGGATCGTTTAGCACGTGAGAGCAGTGTTTACATGCAGGCGAATCGTAGTGCTATCGTCCTTAGTTCAGCCTTTTCACCCCTGATCCGAATGGTGATTGTCTCCGGTTTTATCGCCATCATGGTTTTCGGTGGGCAGCTGGTGTTGGAAGGCCGCCTCGAAGTTGGCCTATATAGTGTGCTGGTCTTTATGACGCAGCGTTTGCTGTGGCCGTTGACCAGTTTGGGAGAAACCTTTGACCTTTATCAGCGTGCGATGGCCTCTACAACACGCATTCTTGACCTGTTGGATATTCAGCCACAGGTTGTAGATGGCGAGTCGGGTTTGCCTATAGCCACGCTCAAAGGCGATGTGCGTTTTGAGGATGTGCGCTTTCACTATAACAACGGTCAGCAGGTGATTAAAGGGCTGTCACTGCGCATTCCTGCGGGGGATACAGCAGCGATTGTAGGGGCAACGGGCGCTGGCAAAAGCACGCTAATCAAGCTCCTGCTGCGGTTCTACGATGTCACTGGCGGGCAAATCCTGTTAGATGGATATGACCTGCGTGATCTCAAACTAAACGACCTGCGTCGGGCGATTGGCTTCGTGAGTCAGGACGTATTCCTGTTTCACGGCACTGTAAAAGAAAACATCATTTACGGGTCGTTCGATGCCAGTATGGAGCAGGTGATTGAAGCCGCGAAAATCGCGGAAGCGCATGAGTTTATTCTCGCGCTGCCTCAGGGCTATGATACGATAGTAGGGGAGCGCGGCCAGAAACTCTCAGGCGGGCAGCGCCAGCGTATATCGATTGCCCGTGCTGTGCTGAAAGACCCCCCGGTACTCATTTTAGACGAAGCTACATCCTCAGTGGACAACGAAACCGAAGCCGCGATTCAACGGTCTCTGGAGCGGATTGTTGTTGGGCGGACAACTATTGTAATCGCACATCGCCTGTCTACCGTGCGAAATGCAGATCGGATTTTTGTGCTGGAAAATGGTGCACTGCGTGAACAAGGTCAGCATGAGGAATTGGTTGCTGAAGATGGTATCTATGCGGCGCTATGGCGGGTGCAAACCGGCGAACGCCTGCATCTGGCGGGGGAATAGAGGTGGGAGGTAGCAATGCAATCTCTTGAATATAAAGGCTTTTGGTGGTTACCCGAAAACCCCGATAAGAAGATTGCTGGGATTTTGAGGTTTCAACAACCCGATTCCCCAATTCTTGAGCTAATCGGAGAGCAATTCACGACAGATATTTACCGTTCCCACTCTCCTGAATTTATCTTGGGGCTTTCTGAAAGTACATATATTACTCTTTATAAGTGTTTATCAAAATCAATGGGATGGGTATCCTCTTATCTTGCTCATGTTGTCTTCGTTAATGCTCACTTTGAAAAAGAAGAGGAAATGATTTTTGATAATATGAGTGTGAGTTATTTTAACCTAGAGGAATGGGCCAGAAATGAGGAAACCTACCAACTATTAAAAGCGGAAGATTTCAATATGAAACAGATAGCTGCAGAACTAAAGATCGATGATTTGTATTTGAAAATAAGATTTTCTGTGGATAAAAGTCTTAGGCT
The DNA here is from genome assembly GCA_937974245.1 of uncultured Chloroflexota bacterium. Taxonomy (GTDB): domain Bacteria; phylum Chloroflexota; class Anaerolineae; order Aggregatilineales; family Phototrophicaceae; genus JACKCG01. The sequence goes on from CALJKV010000048.1 coordinate 3,933, forward strand.
GAGTGAAACTTCAGAAAAGCTTAGAGCCCATGTGCAAATTGAAAAGCGATTGCACTTTAATGACTATATGCGAAAAATACTGCACTACATCGAGATATTTTTGTCGATGGGAATTAACAACGCAACATATCCTCTATCGCTGACAGGAAAGACCTCAACCGCAAAGAAGGTAAGTTGGTCTTATGTGAAAATATACTATGCTATTCCTGGAAATCTGATTGAGGACGCGAAAATCATTTATCATCAAAAAATGTTTCTTACTCTGAGCGATATTGTAGACAATTTTGAAGAACACCTTGAGAATTGGCTTTTGAAATCAGAAAGGCTTGCCCCTGTCTATAATCTCTTTTTCCAGGTGCTTCAGGCAAAGTCTTATCTTGAGCATGAGTTTCTCCAAGTGGCAAAAGCTGTTGAAGCTTACCACCGACGCACTTATCAACAATCAGGAACATACATGGGTAGTGAAGATTACGAAATAGTTCGTGATAGCTTGGTGAAGCAATTAGGTTCTTTGCCGTTAGATGTAAAGATTGATGACAAGGTGAAAAAACGCATTGAGAGTAGCTTGCGTGCAGAAAACATAAACGATTTTACTCTGCGGGATCGGTTAAAAGAAATCTGGAAAACACATCAGGATGCTATTAAAGTCTTTATTCCTAGTCGAAAGCAATATGACCAATTTACTGATGAGGTAATCATAGCGAGAGATTTTTTAACGCATTATTTTGAAAACCCCGACATCGAAGCAAAACTGACGCCCCAGTATTTGATAGAACTGATACAAAACTTGAAATATATTATGCAAATCTGTCTTTTATATGAAATGGGAATTCTTCCGAACAAGATTCAAGAATTTATCAAGCGTGAAATACAATGGCAGCCCCAAAATCAACATTAGATGCTTATCCTATATATGAACTAGCCGGGGCTGAGGGAGAGATGCCCGCTACCAGGTATGGCGAACATGAAAGGTCTTCTGATTGGAATTCACCGGATATATTGCCGCTGTACTGGCCGCGCTGGCTTTTAGCGTCACATCAACATTTCTGACGCTCGCAGGGCGGTATTTCAGTCCCTCGCTGGTGATGCAAGGTGTTCTGCCTGTCGGCCTAGTCTGTATATTCGCGTTACACTGGTTGGCAACCGGGCAGTCCTTCCCGATGGATGTGGGTGGGCAGCGCTGGCTGCTCCTCAGTCTCTCCGGCATCCTGGGATTCTGGTTAAGCTCGATCGCTATCGTGAACGCCATGATGCGGCTTGGCCCGCGTCTGGCGCTGCTTATTACAGCGACTTCGCCAATTCTGAGTACAATTATGGCCTGGGTTTTCCTGGAAGAGGTGCTGAATTTACAGGCTGTCACTGGAATTACACTTACGCTTGTTGGTATTGCCTGGGTTGTGTCGGAAAAAAGCGACCATAGCGGGGCTGCTGCTCGTCCCGCTGGCTATCGGCAAGGCGTGCTGTTTGCTCTGGCAGGAGCGTTAGGTCAATCGGCGTCCTTCTTGCTTTCCAAGGAAGGGCTTTCTGGCGATTTTGACCCCTTGAGCGCCAGTCTGCTGCGAATTGTGGCGGGGACAGTCGCAATCTGGTTGTTTGCACTGCTGCGCGGGCGTGCCGGTCATGATTTGGGGATACTCCGCGCGTATCCGATCGCATTTCGCCAATTAAGCCTGGGGGCGATTGCCGGACCGGTGACGGGAGCCTCATTAATGCTGCTCGCTTTGCAGAACGCGCCGGTTGGCATCGCGACGACCCTGGGGAATCTCACACCTATTTTCCTGATTCCTATCGGGTATATTGTTTTTAAGGAACGCATCACCAACCGAGCTATCACCGGCACTTTAATGGCTGTGGCTGGTATGGCTGTCTTATTCCTATGAAAGGATTACTTGGTGTCGGATCAACTCGCTGTGGGTGTGGATATTGGCGGCACAAAAATAGCCTTCGCCTTGAGTGACCGTTACGGGAAAGTGATCGCGGAACACCGCCTGCCGACGCTCCCTCAGGAAGGGGAAGCGGCTGTCCTGGGGCGAATCGCCTCTGGAATTACTTTTCTCCTCGAACAGTCGCCATCCCCGGTTGCCGGGATTGGCATTGGCTGTCCGGGGTATGTAGACCCTGCTACCGGCGTTGCGCAGAACGCCGTTAATCTCAACTGGCGAGAAGTTCCGTTGGCCGCCACTGTCCGGCGGCAAATTCCCGGTGGTCTGGCAGTATGGGCAGAAAATGATGTGAAGGCGGCAGCGCTGGGCGAACTCTACTTCGGAGTTGCCCAGGGTTATCGAGATTTTGTGTATCTGGCGATTGGTACAGGGATCGGTGGGGCAGCAGTTGTCAACAGCGAAGTGATGCGTGGGGCGCGCTTCGGGGCGATGGAGATCGGGCACATCGTCTCTAACCCCGAAGGACGGTTGTGCGCCTGTGGTCAGCGCGGCTGCGTGGAAACAGTGGTTTCCGGCGTCGGGATGTTGGCCGAATTGGAAGCCCGCCGCTCTTTATACCCGGACAGCCCGTTAGCCCGCCTGAAGTCGCCAACCACCACCGATCTTCTCCAGGCCGCCCGGCTGGGGGATGCGCTCGCCCAGACCGTGTTAGCCGAGGCCCGACGCTGGTTGGCAGAGGCGGTGGTGTGGTGTGCTGGGCTGCTCAATCCCGAGTCCATCGTCATTGGCGGTGGCATGGGGCAGGCGGCGGCGGACTTATTACTCCCCGGCCTACTGGATACTATTGCACAGCGTACATTACCCGCCGTTCATGAGGGCCTACGGATGGAACTCTCGCAGGTGACAAACAGTGCCGTAAGTGCCGCCAGCTTGGTGTGGCATAAGCTGCGTTAGCCATTTTCGGGTTGTGCGGTGACCTTGAGTATGATAATTCCCAGCGGCGGAATCGTCAGGTTGAGGCTTTGTTTCCATTGATGCCAGGCTGTGTCTTCGGTATGTAGGCCGCCGTTGTTGCCGATATTCCCGCCACCATAATGCGCCGAATCGCTGTTGATGAGTTCGGTATAGAATCCGGACTTTGGCACGCCAATGCGGTAATTCCAACGTGGTACCGGCGTAAAATTGGCGGCAACCACAACAAAATCATCCGGGTCACTGGCGAAGCGCAAGTAAGAGAACACGCTTTGCTCGGCGTCGTTGGCCTCAATCCACTGGAATCCCCGTGGGTCAAAATCGAGTTCATACAATGAGGGTTGTTGGCGGTAGAGGTGGTTCAAGTCACGCGACCAGCATTGCAAGGCGTTGTGCGTATCAAAGTTTTCGACCAGGTGCCAGTCGAGGCTACGAGCTTCACTCCACTCTCGCCACTGCCCGAACTCTTGTCCCATGAAAACCAGCTTCTTCCCGGGATGCGTGTATTCGTAGCCAAATAACAGCCGCAGGGACGCCATTTTTTGCCACGCGTCTCCGGCCATTTTGTTGATGAGCGACCCCTTTCCGTGTACTACCTCATCGTGGGAGAGTGACAGGACGAAGTTCTCACTGAAGGCGTACATGCTGGAAAAGGTCAACTGATTATGGGCGTATCGGCGGAATACCGGGTTCTGTTGCATATAACCGAGCGTATCATGCATCCATCCCATGTTCCACTTGAGCGTAAACCCCAACCCTCCCAGGTACGTCGGGCGTGACACCATCGGCCAGGCAGTTGATTCCTCCGCGATAGTCACTGCGCCGGGAAATTCACTGTGAACGATGGCATTTGTCTCTTGTAAGAAACGAATCGCCGGGATACTTTCGTTTCCGCCATACTCATTTGGAATCCATTCACCATGTTTGCGCCCAAAATCCAGATAGAGCATGGATGACACTGCATCCACTCGCAAGCCGTCAATGTGATAATGTTTGAGCCAGAACAGGGCATTGGAGATCAGGAAATTGCGTACCTCGTTGCGCCCATAATTGAAGATGTACGTCCCCCAATCCGGGTGTTCACCCTGGCGGGGGTCGGCGTGCTCATACAAGTGCGTGCCATCAAAGTAGCTGAGGGCGTGACCATCTTTGGGGAAGTGCGCTGGCACCCAATCCAGGATGACCCCGACGTTATTCTGGTGCAACTGGTCTACCAGATACATGAAGTCCTGCGGCGCACCAAACCGGCTGGTTGGCGCAAAGTAACCCGTGACCTGGTAGCCCCAGGACGCATCCAGCGGATGTTCCGCTACCGGCATCAATTCGACATGGCTGTAGCCCATGTCTTTGATATAAGCGACCAGTTCGTCGGCCAGTTCCCTGTAGCTCAGCCACTCACTGTCGCCCTTGCGCCGCCACGAACCAAGATGTACCTCATAGATAGACATGGGCGCACGCAGCGGGCTGCTGGTTTTCCGCGTTTCCATCCAATCTGAATCGCGCCATTCATATTGGTCGAGATCAGTCACGATGGAGGCAGTACGTGGGCGCATCTCCGCAAAAAAGCTGTATGGGTCGGTCTTTTCGGTGTGGTAGCTATCGAATTTCGAGCGCAAATCGTATTTATAGGCTTCACCCACCCTTAAACCGGGTATGAACAACTCCCACACGCCGCTTTCCCCATGTAGTCGCATCGGGTGTACCCGCGCATCCCAACCGTTGAAGTCCCCGATGACGCTTACCCGGTAGGCATTGGGAGCCCACACGGCAAAATTCACACCGGTTACGCCATCCACCTCGCGCAGATGGGCACCAAACTTTTCATAGCTATAACGGTACTGTCCCTGTGCCAGGAGATATAGATCATAGTCGGTAAATAATGGAGGGAAGGCATACGGGTCGCCAAAGGGGTGCCGCTCACCGTCCGGGGCTTGCGTTTCATAACGGTAATCCGCCGCTTGCCAATTACCCGGTCGGGTGACTGTGAAGAAGCCGCTATCGTGCAGTCGAGTCATTGCATATCGCTCGCCACTGCGCTGGTCTACGAACCATAGTGTTGGCACAGATGGGTGGAAAGCGCGGAACGATGTGCCATTTTCTGTCGCGTGCGGGCCAAGCAGATCAAATGGAGCACCGTGATCTCCGTTCACCAATGATTCAATTGCGCCGGGATGGATGTCAGAAGTCATCAGTTACCCTCAAAAACAGAACGGCGGCTGGTGGTGTGGACGGGAATCTCGGTACTCAGCCAGAGTGCGTTCAATGCGTACAATAGGGTGCCATTATACATAGGCAACCAACCGAATCAAAACAACGAACGTATGAAACAAACGAGCGCACTGGAATGTGCGCCCGAATCTTGGTTGTTGTGCCGATATTCTATACCGCATCCGCCGGGGGATTCAACCGTTTCATGAGGGCGCTCTGTTTACGACGAATCACAATAATGACCGCCATTCCGAGCAGTACTAATGCCTCCAGCCCCCAGAAACCATAGGCTAACGGGCCGGTTAACGCTATGTCGCTGGAGCCGGTTATGCGGTTAATGCTGATACCTGCCGTTGCATAGTCTGCCAGGAATCCCCGGAAGCCAGTCGCGCCATATTCCTCCTCCATAAAGAGGTCAATGAGCTGCAATGACTCTTCGCGGGTGGTGTCAGGAATCTCAGCTTGAATGGTTTCAACCAGTGTGTTCTGGTAATCCAGATAGCTGCCGATCCAATAGATCGCCAATGCCCCCAGAGCAGCGACAACTGCGATAACCGCCAACGGTAGGGTCGGAGCATCCTGACGGATTACCGGTAAGTAGGTCATTACGCCTACTAACAACCCACCCAGAAGCGGCATCACGATAATTAAGTAAAAGCCAAAATGGTCAAAGGCGTACAACAGTAATCCAGCGATTATCGCCCCGATCACCGCCGATACAAGAACTGCTAGCCATCGCATGGACGAACCTTTCCTCCCAAACAGACAATGCGAAAATCATAAGGTGATCGGCATTTTCGCACAAACACGGGGGAGAAGACTCAGTTTTCCTGACGTGTGTATTGTGAGAAAAACTGCCAGATGACTTCACCTGCATCAATATCGGTGTTCACTAACCCGCCGATTTCTACAGGGATGCGTCCCGGTTTGCCCGGCCAGTTATGTCCGCCGCCAATGACGGCAACCAGTTCCAGTCCCGCCCCCGCAGGACAGCCCGCTACCCGTAGTATTCGTACCTGTGTTCCCGGAGAAGTACCACCCTGCGGTAGCTCTTCACTGGTCAAGTCTGGCTGGCAGCCAATATACTGCGCCCAGAACGCCAGAGTTTCCGGCACTGGAGCAAGGACATAGATGGTTTGGTCCCCAATCGTTTGCGACTGACCGTTCCAGGGAATATTCGTATCATCTGTGCCATGTATCATGAGTATGGCAACTGGATTCGGTTGGGCGCAGACTTCCAGCATCCCACCGAAACCCGCTGCTGCAACCGTGGCGAATGCCGCGAATTGGTCGGGAGCATCACATGCCAGCCGTTCCGCCATGAACCCTCCATTGGAAAACCCGGCGACATACAGACGGGACTGGTCAACCACCACATCCTGGGAGATATCCGCGATCAGGTCGGTCAGAAAAACCGCATCATCCAGCCCCGGTGAGTAGCCAGGAACATCACGGGTGTAATTCCACTGCTGGTCAATACCATCAGGATACAAGGCGATGAATCCGTATTTTTCTGCCAGTTGGTTCATATCGGTCAGCGAGGCCGTCCCTGCACCTGTGCCAAAGCGCCCATGCAGGAGAACCACCATCGGCATAGGTGTTGAGGAGTCATAAGATGAAGGGATGTACAGCGTGTAGGTGCGTGCTAGTTCCACAGATGACGCTTCCTGGGGGGTCATCCAGCTTTCGTCGTGGGCAAAGAAGTGTAGCATAATCTGTGTGGTATCTGCGCCAAACTGGTTGAGCCTGTAGTCCCCTTGACGGGGCCACCCGCTTCCGCCAAGCACTTCATAGTAGGCCAGTGTAGTGTCTCCGGCGCACGACTCGAACATAAGCACTCTGGTCTGTTCAGGGGCGGTCATCTGTTGCGGCTCGCAGCTCTGGCGCTCCGCCCAGAAGGCCAGGGTATCTTGCACTCCCAGGATAAGCGGCCCCTGGTCGGGACTAAACAATGTGGTGTAAAGATGGGTATCCATGCTGTAAAACAGATCTGCTGAACCACGCACAATGAGCAGATTAACGGGTGCTGGTGATTCTGCTATGCAGTTCTGGCGGTGATCGTCCCACATCAGGGCGCTCACGATTGCGACACCTGCAAAGCGTCCGGGCATTTCGCACGCCAACCGGTAGGCCATCAGTCCACCATTGCCGAATCCAGCCAGATAGACCTGATCCCGGCTAATACTATAAGTCTCCGTCAGCCGGTCAATCAGTGTGCTGATAAAGCCAACATCATCCGGCATGTCCGTCTCTGTCGGATTCCCACCCCACTGCAAGCCGTCTGCATTGGGGTAGGCGGCAATAAATCCGGCTTCATCCGCCGCTGCATCCAACCCCGTCAAAGCGGCCATCGCCAGCCCTGAAGATGCAGATGAGTGAAGGGCGATGATGAGTGGGGTGGGTTGGTTCTCATCATAACCTGTTGGGAGGTGCAGGTAATAGGTGCGATTTGTTTCACCAAATGTCAGCGATTCTATACCAGCCTCGACCTTTGCAGGGATATATCCCATCAGCAAAAATACAAAAATCGCTAACCGCAGCATTGTATTCATGAATTAATGTCCTTGAACAAGAGGATAACCTGAATGTTTCTTTACGTTTGTGTACTCATTGCGGTGCGGCATTGTTCAAAATGTATAGATGTTTCTCTCTAAAGGTATTGTATAAGTTAGACTAAAAATCCATTTCAGGCATGATCTTCATCACTGTGCAGCCGGTCATGTTTTTCTTAACATCATATAAAGAAACACAACAACCATGAAAAGCTCGGCAGAGTGCTGGGCTTCGTTATCCTAAAGACCAATTAACGAGGAAGAAATACAGATGTCAGAACAACCACAGGTTCACAAAGCTCCCAATCCCTGGGATATTGCACGGGCGCAATATGACCGGGCTGCCGCCTTTCTTGACCTGAAAGCCGGGGTACGTGACATGCTGCGCACCACCAAGCGCGAACTCATCGTCAATTTCCCGGTAGAGATGGATGACCGTTCGGTACGCATGTTTACTGGCTACCGGGTGCATCATAACACTGCACTGGGCCCGACTAAAGGTGGAATCCGTTATCACCCTGACGTTACACTTGATGAAGTGCGGGCACTCTCCATGTGGATGACCTGGAAATGTGCGACAGTCGGCATTCATTATGGTGGTGCGAAGGGTGGGGTAATCGTAACCCCGTCGGAACTTTCGGCGCGTGAACTGGAACATCTTACCCGCCGCTATGCGACAGAAATCAGCATTCTGATGGGGCCGGAATCCGATATTCCTGCGCCGGATGTCAACACCGATGCCCAGGTAATGGCCTGGATTATGGACACATTTTCGATGCATCGGGGGTATACAACTCCGGCGGTTGTCACCGGGAAACCGATTGAGATCGGCGGGTCACTGGGGCGTAATGAGGCTACCGGGCGCGGTGTGATTATCACGATGGAAGAGGCCCTCAAGCAGCACAAAGGTGATTATGACCCCAAAGATATCACGATTGCTGTCCAGGGCTTCGGTAACGTTGGTATGTATGCTGCCTTGTATGCCGAGGAGCTGGGTTATAAGGTTATCGCTATCAGTGATGTGAGTGGCGGCCTGTTTAATCCGAACGGACTGGATATTCGTGAACTGGCGAACTTTGCCCAGAACCGCCGTCTATTATCCACCTATACTCTGCCAGAGGCCGACCATATCACCAACGCCGAACTGCTGGCACTGAAGTGCGATATATTGATCCCGGCTGCAATGGAAGGCCAGCTGACTGAGCGGAATGCTACTCAAGTGCAGGCACGCTTTATTGTGGAAGGCGCGAATGGCCCCACAACACCGGAAGCTGACGATGTCTTTACAGATCGAGGTGTTGTGGTTGTCCCAGATGTGCTGGCGAATGCGGGTGGTGTGACAGTTTCCTATTTCGAGTGGGTCCAGGGGTTGATGCAGTTCTTCTGGAGCGAAAAAGAGATTAACGGGCGGCTGCGCGAAATTCTGGTGAATGCTTATGCTGAGGTCGCCCAGATGGCTTCCGATAAGCAGGTGAATATGCGGACTGCGGCCTACATTCTGGCGATTAATCGGGTTGCAAAAGCGACGATGATTCGCGGTATCTACCCGTAGATGTTCGGTTAGAATCCTCAACTACGCATCCGGTCTGGCCTCGGCTATCCTGATCGAGGCCAGTTATCCGCCATGCGCCGTTGATAGAAGGAGTGTGCTTGCCCGATTAGGGGTTGAAACCAGGTTGTAATCCCCACCTGTTTGGCGTTGCCGGTTGGCCTTCATGCAAAAACAGGCGTTTTTGTTATGATTCGTGACGTTCCTCAGTAAATCCGCCTGAACAACATCAACTGACATTCGCGCATAAAACAGTGACAATAAGGAGGCTGGATGGAGGGCATCCTTTCCCTGCACTATTGACCATCCTGTAATGTTTAGGAGCATACGAATGCCAGAAAGAGTGATCAAAACGATTGAAGGGAATGAGGCAGTCGCTTATATCGCCTTCCGCTTGAGCGAGGTGATTGCGATTTACCCAATAACGCCATCTTCTCCAATGGGAGAATATGCGGATGCTTGGGCTGCCACCGGTAGTCCAAATATTTGGGGAACTATCCCCTCTGTTATTGAAATGCAGAGTGAAGCTGGGGCCGCCGGCGCTGTGCATGGTGCTTTGCAAGGTGGTTCGCTGACGACAACTTTCACCGCGTCGCAAGGCCTGCTACTCATGATCCCGAACATGTATAAGATTGCGGGCGAACTGACCTCTGCCGTTTTCCATGTTGCAGCTCGTTCGTTGGCCGCGCAAGCATTGTCTATTTTCGGCGATCACAGTGATGTGATGGCGACCCGTACCACTGGCTTTGCCCTGCTAGGCTCTGCTTCGGTTCAAGAAGCGCATGACCTGGCGCTCATTGCTCATGCCGCCACCTTAAAAGCCCGGGTACCGTTCATCCATTTCTTTGATGGTTTCCGCACCTCGCACGAAATCGCTAAGATTGAAATGCTGGATGACGATGTTATTCGTGCCATGATTGACAATGAACTGGTCTTCGCACACCGGGCGCGGGGCTTAACGCCGGATCGTCCCGTGTTGCGCGGTACGGCCCAGAACCCCGATGTTTTCTTCCAGGCACGTGAAACCGTCAATCCGTTTTATGACGCTTGCCCGGATATTGTCCAGGATGCGATGGATCGTTTTGCCCAGATCACCGGACGCCAATATCAGGTGTTTGAATACTTTGGAGCGCCGGATGCCGAGCGCGTCATTGTGCTGATGGGCTCGGGCGCAGAACCTGCCCACGAAACTGTCGAGTACCTGAACCGGCAGGGCGAAAAAGTAGGCGTCGTCAAAGTTCGGTTGTACCGTCCCTTTGATATGAAGCGCTTTGTTGAGGCGCTGCCTGCAACGACCAGGGCGATTGGTGTGCTGGATCGCACCAAAGAACCAGGCAGCGGCGGCGAACCACTCTATCTGGATGTGGTCACTGCGCTGCACGAGGGTATGACTAATGAGTGGGGGCAGCTTCAGGACTTGCCGAAAGTCGTTGGCGGGCGTTATGGACTCTCCTCCAAAGAATTTAATCCGGCCATGATTAAGGGTGTCTTCGATAACCTGTCTGAAGCCAGGCCGAAGAATCACTTTACGATTGGCATCAATGACGATGTGACCCACACCAGTCTCGCCTATGATGAAGACTTTGCCATCGAATCGGAAAAGGTCGTCAATGCGCTTTTCTACGGTTTGGGTTCCGATGGTACAGTTGGCGCGAATAAGAACTCCATCAAAATCATTGGCGAAAACACCGACAATTACGCCCAGGGCTACTTTGTCTATGACTCCAAAAAGTCAGGCGCGATCACGATTTCGCATCTGCGCTTTGGTTCTGAGCAAATTCGCTCGACCTACCTGGTGAATAAGGCCAATTTTATTGCCTGCCACCAACCGATTTTCCTTGAGCGGTACGATATGCTCAAAGATGCTGTCCCTGGCGGTGTATTCTTGCTGAACACATCTTCAACGGCAGATGAGGTCTGGGATACACTGCCGCGCCTGATGCATGAACAGATCATCAATAAGAAGCTCCGCTTCTATGTGATTGATGCCTATAAAGTGGCGCAGGACAGCGGGATGCGTAACCAGATCAACACGGTCATGCAAACTTGCTTCTTCGCTATTTCCGGTGTGCTGCCCAGAGATGAGGCTATTGAGGCGATTAAAGAAGCCATCGTCAAGACCTATGGTAAGAAGGGCGATAAGATCGTCGAGATGAACATCGAGGCGGTAGATAGCACCCTGGCGAACCTGTATGAAGTGGCCGTCCCCACTAAGATTACCAGTACCACCCGTATTCCTGATCCCGTCCCGGCAGAAGCTCCCGACTTCGTGCGGAATGTTCTGGGGCGTATCATTGCCCAGGATGGTAACGCGCTGCCGGTGAGTGCTCTTCCGATAGATGGAACGTATCCGACGGGCACGACCAAGTGGGAGAAACGCAACCTTGCGCTGGAAATCCCAGTCTGGGATCCAGACGTGTGCATCCAGTGTGGTAAATGTGCGATGGTATGTCCGCACGCGGTGATCCGTATTAAGGCTTACGAGCCAACCGTACTGGAAAGTGCGCCGGAAACCTTTAAGGCAGTGGATGTCCGTGACCGCGAATGGCAGGGGCTGAAGTACACCATTCAGGTCGCGCCGGAAGATTGTACCGGTTGTGCGCTCTGTGTGGATGTTTGCCCCGCCAAGAATAAGGCGGCACTGGGCCTTAAGGCCATTAATATGGAACCCCAGCCGCCGCTGCGCGAACAGGAACGGGAAAATTGGGATTTCTTCCTCAATATCCCCGAAATGGACCGCCGCAGTATCAAGGTAAACAGCATCCGCCAGCAGCAAATTCAGGAACCGTTGTTTGAGTTCTCCGGGGCTTGCGCCGGATGTGGCGAAACACCCTATATCAAGTTGGTTACACAGTTGTTCGGTGATCGAACGGTAGTCGCTAATGCGACAGGCTGCTCCTCTATTTATGGTGGAAACCTGCCTACGACTCCCTGGGCGGCGAACAAAGACGGGCGTGGCCCGGCCTGGTCAAATTCTCTGTTTGAAGATAACGCTGAATTCGGTCTGGGTATTCGCGCTTCGTTGAACAAGCAGCAGCAGTTCGCCAGAGAGTTATTGGCGAAGGTGGCGTCCGCTGTTGGTGATGATCTGGCAGCAGCTATTCTGGAAGCGCCGCAGCACGATGATAGCGACATCCATGAACAGCGCCAGCGCGTAGTTGTCCTCAAGGAACGCCTGGCCGGATTAGACAGCCCAGATGCTGGTCAACTGCTGACTTTAGCGGATATGCTGGTCAAGAAAGATGTGTGGATTATCGGCGGTGATGGTTGGGCCTATGATATTGGTTTTGGCGGCTTAGACCACGTTTTCGCCAGCGGCATGGATGTCAATATCCTTGTGCTGGATACCGAAGTCTACTCCAACACCGGCGGCCAGATGTCGAAGGCGACTCCGCGTGCGGCGGTTGCGAAGTTCGCCGCTGGTGGTAAACCAACGGCCAAGAAAGACCTCGGGTTGATCGCAATGACCTACAACAACGTATACGTGGCACGGGTCGCGATGGGTGCGCGTGATGAACAGACGCTCCGCGCCTTCCTGGAAGCTGAAGCGCATCCGGGGCCGTCCCTCATCATTGCATATAGCCACTGTATCGCGCATGGTATCAACATGACAACGGCCATGCAGAACCAGAAGATGGCTGTGGAAACTGGGCAGTGGCCGCTCTACCGTTACAACCCGGCGCGTGCGCTGCAAGGCGACAATCCCTTTGTTCTGGATTCGCGTGCGCCGAAGCAGCCGGTTGAGAAGTATCTCAACATGGAAAATCGTTTCAAGATGCTCACCATGAGCAAGCCGGAAGTAGCGAAAGAATTGTTCAAGCTGGCACAGGAAGATGTTGACGCCCGTTGGAGCATGTACGAGTATCTAGCCTCTCGTTCATACACGAACGGCAGCCCGAACGGGGATGAATAAACAGTTCGCAGTCTATTTGGTGGGGCAGGCGGCTTTGGTCTCCTGCTCCGCAGCTATCCAACTAGAAAGGGAATAGCATGGATTTAAGCACAACATACCTGGGGATGAAGCTGAAATCACCGCTGGTGCCATCAGCCTCACCCCTGTCCGAAGACATTGACAACATCAAACGGATGGAAGATGCTGGTGCAGCGGCTGTTGTTCTGTACTCGCTGTTCGAGGAACAGCTTACCCGTGAACAACTGGAGTTGCATTATCATACGACACATGGGACTGAGAGTTTTGCCGAGGCCCTCTCATACTTCCCTGAACCGGATCAATACCATGTCGGGCCGGATGGCTACCTGGAGCATATTCGCAAAGCAAAAGCGGCGGTCAATATCCCGGTTATCGCCAGTTTGAACGGGGCGTCTATCGGCGGTTGGACGGACTTCGCCAAGAAAATGCAGGAAGCCGGGGCCGATGCGCTGGAACTGAATATTTACTACATCCCGACAGACCTTGATCTGGTGGGGGCAGCGGTTGAACAAACCTATATAGACATCCTCAAAGCGGTCAAATCTGCTGTCACTATCCCGGTAGCGGTCAAGCTGAGTCCATACTTCAGCAACATGGCGAACATGGCGAAGCAGCTTTCCGATGCGGGCGCGGATGGTCTTGTCCTCTTCAACCGTTTCTATCAACCTGATATTGACCTGGAAGCGCTGGAAATTCGCCCCAATGTCCTGTTGAGTACCCCGCAGGCGATGCGTTTGCCGTTGACATGGGTCGGTATTCTGTATGGGCGGATCGCGGCAGATATGGCGGCTACCAGCGGTATTCATACTGCCTATGACGCGATCAAGATGCTGATGGTGGGTGCGAATGTGACGATGATGGCGGCGGCGCTGCTGCGTAACGGCATCAATCACCTGCGGCAAGTGGAAGCTGATTTGACCCAGTGGCTGGAGGAAAATGAGTATGAGTCGGTTCAGCAGCTTCGCGGCAGCCTGAGCCAGATCAACTCGGCGGATGCCAGTGCCTTCGAGCGTGCGCAGTACATGAAGAGTGTCACAACGGTTCCAGCCAGTTACTTCCGCAATCGTTAAATATCGGAAAACCATTGATTGTGGTGAATCATGAGGGGCGCTCGCTGCGCCCCTTTTGCACTTCATTCGTTGAAGCGGGTTAATCTGAGGCGGGCTGTAAGTGTGGGGTGCTACCGTTGACCGATGGTTCGCCCTCTTCTTCACGGCGGAATTGACTCATATACAAGTCGTAATACGCCGCTTTGTTTGCCAGCAGGTCATTATGTTTCCCCCGTTCAATGATTTGCCCATCGCGCAGTAGCAGAACCTGGTCGGCGTTCCGAATCGTACTCAGGCGGTGTGCAATCACAAAACTGGTACGCCCCGCCAGAAGTTTCTCGAAAGCCGTCTGGATTAACCGCTCGGTGCGCGTATCTACGCTGGAAGTTGCTTCATCCAGAATCAGGATGCGCGGATTTTTGAGTGCCGCGCGAGCGATGGCGATAAGCTGGCGCTGCCCCTGGCTCAACCCACTGCCACGTTCGCCCAACACCGTCCCGTAGCCATCCGGCAGTCGCTCAATGAAAGTGTCGGCGGAGACCAGTTTGGCCGCCGCGATCACTTCCTCATCGCTCGCATCCAGTCGCCCATAGCGAATATTGTTCATAACCGTGTCCGAGAACAGGAATGTATCCTGCAATACGATGCCCACCTGTTCCCGTAAACTGGCCGTCGTAACGTCGCGCACATCAACATCATCAATCTTTACTGCACCCGCCGAGACATCGTAGAAACGTGGAATCAGGTTGATAATCGTAGTTTTGCCTGCGCCAGTTGGCCCGACAATTGCGATCATCTGGCCGGGTTCAGCTTCCAGGTCAATGCCTTGCAGCACTGGGACGCCTTCTTCATATTCAGCGTGAACCGTGTCAAACGTGACCTTACCCTCAATGAGTGGCATTGCGAATGCATCCGGCTTGTCTGTGATTTCAGCCTTTTCATCAAGCAGCCCAAAGATGCGTTCCCCGCCCGCGATAGCGTTCTGGATGTTCGTCCACAACACCGCGATTTGGGTGATTGGCTGATTGAACCGCTGGGCGTAACCCAGAAATGTGAAAACTGTACCGACGGTAATCACCGAGGTACCGAGTAAAGGCTCATTTCGTAGTACCGACAGCCCGCCGACAACGACTACTATCGCCAGCGCGATGTACCCCAGCGCCTCTAACATCGGGTTCAATGCACTGGTATAGGATGCAGCGCGGATGTTCGCGTCGCGGTTGGCGGCATTCGTGCGGCGGAAGTTGATAATATTCTCGTCTTCGCGGTTGAAAGCCTGAACTTCGCGCACTCCGGCGATGCTTTCCTGGAGGTCAGCATTCACACTGCCCATTTCCTGTCGGCTGCGGCGAAATGCCTTGCGTGCCTGGGATGAGAGGAAGACCGTTGCCAGCGCCATGAAAGGTACAACTGTAAGCGTGAGCAGGGCGTAGGGGACATTTGTCTGGAGCATTTTGACAATGATCCAGGTAATCAACAGCGCCCCGCTGAAGACCTGTACCAGTGCGAAGCTGAAGGCCTGTTGAATTGTGTCGGAGTCATTGGTAAAACGGCTCATGATATTACCAGCTTCATTTTCAGCGTAGTAGCTCAATGAGAGTCGGTTGATATGCCGGAACACATCTTTACGCAGGTCGCGCAGCGCACTTTGCCCCGCCCAGGTCATACTATAGAACATCAAACCGCTCAGAACACTCCCCAACACATATAACCCGGTCAGCACCAGAACAATGCTGGTCAGCCCGGCCAGCTTGTCTGCCAGCGGTGTGGTGGATGTCATTGTGGGGTCATACCAGCATACTGAACCCGGTTGAGCGAACAGGTAGCAATCTACTGATTGGCCGATCAGCTCTGGCCCGATGACCTGTGTCCAGGTGCTGACCACCATGAAAGTCAGTACGAGTACCAGCGCAAACCAACGCTTGCGAAAGTAAACCCAGAACCGTGCCAGAGTCGCGCCGACATTTTTGGGCTTGCTTATATCCTTATCGAAGAGGCGGCGTCCGCCGTCCATTCCTCCCATCATCGTGGTTACTGAGCCTCCCCTTGTTCATCAATTTCAGCGTCGCCGACTAACTGTGAGTGATAGATTTCGGCATAGAGGGCACTTTGTTCCATTAGTTCCTCATGTTTGCCCTGCGCTACGATCCGGCCTTTATCCAGCACAAGAATCTGGCTGGCGTTCAAGACTGTGCTGATACGCTGGGCAATCACGAAACTCGTGCGCCCCGCCATTAGGTTATCCAGTGCCTTCTGAATACGGTACTCAGTCATGAGATCCACGCTACTGGTAGAATCATCCAGGATCAACAGGCGGGGATTAAGCAATAGGGCGCGGGCGATGGCGATGCGCTGTTTCTGTCCGCCGGAGAGGGTCGCGCCACGTTCACCGACTGGCGTATTGTAACCATCAGGGAAGTTCATAATGAAGTCGTGCGCCTCTGCCGATTTTGCGACAGCAATGATCTGTTCCTCATTGGCATCCGGGCGACCAAAGGCGATGTTATCCCGGATTGTGCCGCTGAATAGGTTTGTCTCCTGTAGCACAATCCCAATCTGGGAGCGTAGACTGTCCAACTGGACATCGCGCACATCCAGCCCATCAATTAACACGCCGCCTTCACTGGTATCGTAAAATCGGGGAACCAGATTGATGATGGTTGTCTTGCCGCTGCCTGTTGCCCCCAATAGCGCGATAGTCTGCCCTGGTTCAGCGGTGAAGCTGACATGGCTTAACACGGGGTCACTGTTGGCAAAGTAGCGGAAGGTGACATCCTTGAATTCCACATGCCCCTGGATTTCGGGTAGGGTGATCGCATCCGGCCTATCGGTGACATCATTTTTCGCATCCATGATTTCGAAAATGCGCCCCGCCGAGGCTGAAGCCTGTGCCATCAACGAGATGATGAATCCCAACTGCCCCAGAGGGAAAAACACGTATAGCAAATACAGGCTGAACTCCTGGTATTCACCCAGGCTAAGTGTGCCACCCAGAATCTGATTTCCGCCAAAATACAGAATAACCACCTGGCCGATCTGGGCAATGAGGAAGATCACCGGGAACAGGAATGCAAATGTCCGGCTGACTTGCAGCCCTTGCTCCAGCACGTCATCTGCCGCTTTGTTGAAGCGTTTCTCTTCGTAGGGTTCGCGGGCGAAGGCCTTAACGACCTTGATGCCGGCCAGCGCCTCTTGCAGGACCGTGTTTAGCGCCGAAATTCGCTGCTGCACTTTGGCGAAAAGCGGCTGAGAGATGGCGCCAAACACCATGAATAACACTACGGCAATCGGTAAGGTTGGCAAAATAGCTAAGGTCAGTTGCCAGTTGGTTGTCAACAGAATGAGCAGCGTGATGATGAGTAAAATGAATGCTTGTGCCGCCAGCATCAAACCCTGGGCGATAAAGAGGCGGACTTTCTCAACATCATCGGTGGCGCGGATCATCAACTGTCCGGTCTGGTTGCGGTCATGATAGCTGAATGATAACCGCTGAATCTTGGCGAATAATTCATTTCGGAAGTCAAAGGCGACCCCTTGTGAGGTGGTTTCTGCCATAAACGCCTGTACAAATGAGAAGAGCGCCCGCATTATCGCAAAGGCCACAATGATGATGGCCGCATTGATAAGCAGAGTCTCTGCGTTCGCCTGGTCAAGTTTGAGCTGCTCGACAGTTGTTCCCATTTGCGTAGCAGCGGCCTGCTGCAAGGGTGCCAGCGGAATGCTGAGAATGCCGTTGGCAGTAATGCCGGTGGTGACTGACGTAATCATGTTCTGCACGAGTTTGGGGACTGCGAGTTGTGCGATGGAGGCGACCAGCAGCGCCCCATAGGCAAGAAAAGTGGAACGACGATGATTGCTGAGATAACGGATGGCGCGTATGAGTCCCTTGAAACTCATCCCACCTCCACCCATACGACGGCCCCGCCGCGCAGGTTGTGCTGCTTGTGCTTGCAAAGTGATATCCTCCCTCATTAAATCTGCTGCTTCGTGTCTTGTTTACCTGACTTTAGGTGCTGATGCGTGCCAGGCCAATATACTTGCTCACAAGAAACGATAAAAAGAACAATGTAGACTAAATTATTTTTTAGATTGGCCTAATTATGAGCTTCCGGGGCATCTATGTCAATAATCAAATGCAAGGGGGTATCTATCCAGTATCCGTTTTGCCCGCTCGTTGTGATGACGTGGCGACCAGCGCCCGTTCCAGTGAGGATACAATGATCTCTTGTTCGTCTGGCGGTAGGGCATCCAATACGGTACGCATCGCGCCGCAGCGCAGCGCATGGGCTTCTTCAAGCATGTCTTGTGCCTGTTGGCTCAGGAACAATTGCATTTGGCGGGCGTCCTTAGGGTCACTCTGGCGGTTTACCAGTTTCGCCCGCTCCAGTTGGCGTACAGCCGTTGAAATGGCAGCTGGGGTAATCTGTAACCGTTCGGCCAGCTCTTTTTGCGATATGCCCGGTTTTTCGTGGAGCAGCCTCAGTGCGTGCAATTGTTTGATCGTCAGACCTTCCACCTTTGTATGCGGTATACGATAACGAATCAAATGGAATAAGGCATCCAATGTCCTTAATAAACGGATAGCTAATTGTTCTGATTCGGAGGCATCCCCGGCATGATGTTGATCCATAATGATCTCTCAACTAACGTAGTTAATTAACTTAACTAATTGAAAATTCTAGGTTTCAAGCAGGTTATTGTCAAGTGAGAAGGGAATGAGGAAAAACTGCCAAAACGGTTACTCCGGTCTATAGCGAGGGTTTTCCAGCAGGCGGTTGCCCAATGCGACGAACCAGGGCGTTGGATCAATCTTTTCGGCAAGGAGCTTCGCACGGCGTTTGGCCCATGTGTTTTTCAGGTCAGGCATTGCCAACAGTTCTCGTGCTTTCTCCAATGCTGCCGCACCGCTGTCATAAAAAAACAATAGGCCATATTTGTCACGCAGGTCGAACCAGTTGCCAGCCTGGAGACTGCTTACAAAGAGAGCCGGTGTGCCGAGAATTGCTGCCTCAGTGAGCATTGTTCCTCCTTCACCGATATACAGCGTGGCAAATGCCAGGAGATGGTGGATTTGCTCGGGTGGGAAGTGGGTGACAAATGGGGCGAATTCCGGGTCAACATCCCCTTCAACCGAAAGCAGCACCCGGCCATACTGCGCCAGTTCCCGTAGCAGGTCGCGCTTTTCCGCCAGGCTGAACCCGTGATGGCCGATGTCATGTGTCGCGCCCCAGGCCACAAACCGCACAATGAAGAAGCGATCATCCGGCGTGAGACCTAACGATCCCAACACGGCAGGGTCAGGCGTGAATTCATCCGGGTGTAGGTAAGCTAGCTCATGATATCCGGCATAGCGCACCTGTTTTGGCCCCAGATCACGGGTGAACACAGTAGGTGTCGGAATCACAGTGGCGAATGGTTTGAACAGAGCGTGCTGCTCGGTAGCATGTTCGGTGTCGGTCAGGGCGATATATGGTTTGCCCAGCAGCCGCGCCGGAAGCCCTACGGTGGGACTACCGATGCTGATAAACAGGCTTGGTTTGAATTGGCGGGCAATGCGATAGGTTGCGAGTGTCCGCAGGATTAGTTCCAATACCAGCGCTAGTTTGCCTTTACGGCGGCGATACGTGATACGGTAGGGGAGTTGGTAAGCATCCAGCAAATTCACCACGACTTCCCGATCCAGCGCGGTAAACAGAATCTGGTGCCCAAGCTGCTCCCAATCACGAGCGGAGCCCCGAAAAAGATGCACATGAGCCGGGTGTCCAACGTCTATTAGAATATTCGCCATAGATTATCCTGACCTGGGAATTTAAGATGAAGGCTTACCTGAATTACAAATTATGCCGGGTCAATCAATACTACCGCCTTTGCCCGGCCTGCAACAGGGTTTTTCCCAGGAGTTGAGTGTTTATGTATCGTGATACCTCTATCGCTGTTGTGGTGCCGTGTTATAACGAAGAACTGTTAATAACACGGGTGATGGATACCATGCCGGATTACGTAGATCGAATCTATGTTGTGGATGACCGCAGCAAGGATCGCACGGTTGAAATCGTGGAAGACTATATTCAACAGCACCAGCCCAGCCGTGTGACGCTCATTGTGCATGAAGTAAATCAGGGTGTTGGCGGCGCGATCATCACCGGCTATCGGCGTGCTTATAGCGATGATATGGCGGTGGTAGCGGTAATGGCTGGGGATGCGCAAATGGACCCCGACGACCTGGAAGTGATTATCGCACCGGTGGTCGCCGGCGAGGCTGATTACACCAAGGGCAACCGGCTGGCGACCGGTGAAGCCTGGAATCAGATACCACGTGTTCGTTACCTCGGTAATGTGCTGCTCTCGCTGATGACCAAAATCGCTTCAGGTTACTGGCATATCTTTGACTCGCAGACCGGCTATACCGCGATTTCCCGCAAGGCGATAGCAACGTTAAATTGGGATAAGTTGTGGAAGCGCTATGGCTATCCCAATCATCTTCTGATTATGCTCAACATTCACAATTTTGCGGTGCGCGATGTGCCGGTAAAACCCGTATACAACGTGGGCGAGAAAAGCGGCATACGCATCTGGCGGGTAATCCCGACGATTTCTTTGCTGCTGCTACGCGGTTTTCTCACCCGTCTGTTCGAAAAATTCGTGGTGCGGGATGCCCATCCCCTGGTTTTGTTTTACATTGTTGGCACGCTGAGTTTTATCCCCGGTTTTCTGCTCGGTGTGTATCTGGTACTGTACCGCATCGTTGCCGGCCCGGTTGCACCCACATCGGCCTTGTTCGCCATGTTTCTCATTATGTTCGGACTCAACTTCCTAATGTTCGCCCTGTGGTTCGATATGGATGCGAACCGGCATTTGCGCTGATGCAATCGAGACCAGTGGGTCTTACCGCCCATTGGTCTATTTTGATGTGGCTCGTATTGCCTTGTTTCCCCGATTTAGCCACAACGCGGCGACAAGTGCCACCAGCACCAGCCCCACCATGACACCAGCCGTGGCTGCTACCACCGGGATCGCGGCTTGCTTCACAAAGATTCCCATGAGCGCCCACACAATCACGGCGGTATAAGCGATGTCTCTCCGGGTAACAATCATCGTTACTGTGATTCCCGCCGCAACCACCAGCATGATAACCGTCCATACCTCACCAGAGATGCCGAATCCGTCCCAGTTAGCGGTATAGAGCACATACGATGCATTGGCGACGGTGGCGACGGTAATCCACCCCAGGTAAACGCTGAAGGGAATGTGTGTCAGCCACGTTCCAGCGGTGTTCAGCTTTTCCCGTCCGATTTCAAGGCGTATATAGACCACAATGAGCGCAACCAGCAGGACGATCATTGCTATCATACTCAGTGGAAACTGCTCGTAGTGAAACAGGAACAACCAGGTGAGATTGGCGACACAGCTCACGGCGAACCAGTACCCAATCCGTCGTAGTCGCGGGTTTTCCCGCTGCGAAGGTAGTGCCTGGTAGATTCCGAAGGCGATCAATAATGTGTAGATGAGACCCCAGATGCCAAATACATAATTGGCCGGGACAAACAGGATTGGCACTCGGTTGGCGATTTCGGCGCTGGTCTGGCCGTTCAACGGCAGTGCTGTTGCCAGGAAGTTGACGACCAACGCGGCAACCAGAGCGACCACATTGACAATTTGACGGGTAATATCACGATTCATGATCTCCACACTCCAAATAGATGGTTTTTCAAACCAAACATGACAGTTAATTGCTATACACACTTACCAAAAACGCCAGCAAATCTTCACTGAACTGTTCTGGCGCTTCGTCCTGTGTCAGATCATCTAGCTCGAAACCGCCAGCTGGATCGGCATAATCCCTGCCTTGTGCGGCGGCAGATATGCCGGGGATTGCGTCTAAAATAAGCACAAATTACAGGCGTATGATACGAATTTTTATTTTGTCGTTATTCCCCCATCGTCAAAAAGGTGAGTAAATCACGATTGAAGTCGGTAGCGGCCTCTTCCTGCGGGAGGTGGCCGACCTGTGGGTACACATACCAGGCGGAATCGGGCAGCAGTTCCCGAAGTCGCTCCCCAACTGCCAGCGGCACCCAGGTATCTTCCTCGCCCCAGGCGATCATCACAGGGACGGAAATCGTCGCGATTTGTTCCGCAGTCAGCGGATCGCTTGTCAGGCTGGTCATGCGTAATTGATTCAACAGGGCTTCATCCCAACCGATTACCCTTAGTTGGCGCTGGTAGCCTTCGGCAACTTCGGGAGTTATGAAGGCCGGATCATAATAGGCTGACTGTAAAATGTTGGTGGCGAACTCCGGCCTGACAAAGGCGCGTACAACGATTTGCGCCCAACGTCCTGCTGGTGGAAAGTCTAATAAGGATGGGACAAACGATGGAAGACCCATCGCGCCGCCAACTCGCGACCTTGTACCCTCACTACTGTTACTTTCAGGCAGGTAATCATCGGTTGGACGCAGCGCCGCCGAAACCAATACCAGTTTACTTACCCGTTTTGGGTATAGTACTGCGAAGTAGCCCGCTACTCCGCCGCCCTGGCTCTGCCCGACGAGTATTGCTCGCTTGATTTCTAGCGCATCCATCACATGGGCGGTAAATTCCGCCAGAGCGGCACTTGAATAGGGGATATTCGCTCCGGTTTTTGCTGAGAGGCCATACGGCGGACGGTCAAAAGCAATGGCACGAAACCCCGCTTCCGCCAGTAAATCTATGTTTTCGCGCCAGGTGAAGGTGGATGCGCCCCAGCCATGCAGTAACAGCACTGGTTCACCATCTTCAGGCCCACGCGCCATTACATACGTTTGTAGTCCGTCTACGTCAATAAAGAAGCCGTCCGCGTCTGCCAGGGTTGCGGCTTCCACGCCCGATGGCGGCAGTGGAATCAGAAACGGCAGGAATAGCAGCAACAGAATCCCATACACAACAACATGAAAACCATGACGTCGGATCATATACGCTCCTTCGCAGCTTTGAATACTTCTATTGTACGGGCTGCGGCGGCGGAATGGTCAATGATTGGTGCAGGATAGCCAGATGGCGGTGTGTCCATCTTCCATGGGGCATGAATAAACGTATCTGGCACGGCATCGAGTTCGGGAAGCCAGCGCCGGATATAGCGTCCCTCAGGGTCGAATTTGCGTGATTGCAGTACCGGGTTGAAAACGCGGAAATATGGTTGGGCATCGGTGCCTGTTCCAGCTGTCCACTGCCAACCGCCATTATTTGCCGCCGGGTCACCATCAATCAGCCACTGCATGAAAAAATGTTCCCCTTCCCGCCAATTGATGAGCAGATCTTTGGTCAGGAAACTAGCCGTGATCATCCGGGCGCGGTTGGGGATCCAGCCCATCTCGGTAAGCTGGCGCATCGCAGCATCCACCACTGGGTAGCCGGTGCGTCCTTCCTGCCAGGCCGCCAGATCTTCTGTTGCATCGCACCACTCAACTCGGTCATACTCAGCCCGAAAGCTGCGCCTCAAAACATGCGGAAAGTGGTACAGGATGTGTGTATAGAATTCTCGCCATACCAATTCACTCACCCATGTCTCCACTGACGTGTGAGCCGTAGAGTCCGGCGCATGTGTCCAGGCCTCTCGCGTCACCCAGTAGGCGCGGCGTGGCGAGAGCAGGCCAAATCGCAAATAGGGCGATAGGAACGACGAACCTGACAATGTGTCGTCGGCGTGGTTAGTGGCCAGCACGTTGCGCCCTTCGCTGTAAGTGAACAACCGCTGCGCCGCAAAATCCGTCAACCGTCGAGCGGCCTCCGCCTCACTGACAACGGGCAGGGCGATAGCAGGGGAGTGGCCGAAATCAGCAAGTGATGGGACTGGCTGTGTATCTATTCCCTGTAGGGTATGAAATGTGCCGGATGCCCGTTCCATAAAACGCGACCTAGCGATAGTCAACCACTTCTTTTTGAAGGGAGTAAAGATAGTGTAGGGGGTGCCATCATCTTTCAGCACATCTCCCGGCGCGACTATCAGCGCGTCGTCGAAACTGTGAACCGGGATTTCCAGGATTTCAGAGACACATTTGTCACGCTTCATCGCGTAGGGGGTGTAATCCCGGTTGAAGAACAGGGCGGCAGCATTTACTTCCTGAGCGAATTTCAGGAGTATGCGCTCTGGTTTACCCTGGAATATCATCAGGCGGCTGCCCTCTTTCTGTAGCGAGGTTTCCAGCGCGACCAGCGCCCTGAGCATGAACTCCAATCGTGATGCACCGGCATAGCGCCCGTTGACCAGAGCTGGGTCAATGATGAACAGGGGAATCACTCTCTTGCCTGATTCCAGCGCCGCGTTCAGCGCAGTATTATCTGTCAGGCGCAAATCCCGGCGAAACCAGTGGATAACCGGCTGCATGGTCATGGCCTTGGCGATTCCGAAACAGACTGAAAGTGCGGAGAAACAGCGCGGTGGGGATAGCTGCGCTGCACGTCACGTGCTACTCGCAGCGCACCCAGCATCACCCCGGCGGTAGATTGACCTGGGAAGATCGAGTCCCCCACCAATCGCAGATTTGGAATGCCGGTCAATGGTCCGCGTGCCGCGAACAGGGAACGCATCGGGAAGCCGCCAACCATCCCCAGATGGCGACGTGTGAATGTGTTGTATGTTACTGGTGTGCCGGGTAACAGTAAGTCAATCCGTTCCCGGAAACCAGGAAACGCCCGCTCAATCCCGGAGAGAATTCGCTCTATATAACCAATGGTGCAAGTCATAACGAGAACTCGGCAATACTGAGTGTGAAG
>CALJKV010000049.1 GCA_937974245.1 uncultured Chloroflexota bacterium
ACACCGCGCCCGTGCCACAGCATACCCGCAGCGACTGTAAGGGCGTGCTACAGCGTGCCCGCAGCCCGCTACCTGTTGATCGCACGATTTTCCCGGAGCTATCAGGCCATGAAGCTAACCAGCTATCAAGCTAACGCACTGACCACGGAAAACTGACGGCTGACAACCCACCTTGCAGCAATCGCGGCAATTGCCGCGAAAATCCAGATTGCGGCAAAACACCCCGTTTCTTCCCGTGTCCACACCGCATGAACCGCATTTTATGAGGCAATTTGCCGCAAAATCGCCACCCCATGCAATAAAATGCCATTCAAAAGCAGCCAACCTACCCCACGAATTCCAGCGTCTCCGTCGTCGCCTGCGCCACATCGTGGTACACACCCCGCAGCGACTCGTCCTGCACCGCCAGCGCCAACTGGTACATGGCTTCCTGCGACATCAGTGCCAGTTCCTCACGGGGGATGCGCGCGCGTCCTGCTGTTTTGAAGCGGAACGGGCGGCCAAAATGCAGGCGAATAGACGGGCGTCCGGCGCGTTTGAGCTTCTCCGCCCAGTGTTCCGCCCCAGAGATTCCGGTGGGGATAATCACGGCGTCGGCTTTGGTGGCGATGTACGCCAGGCCGTCTTTGGGCTGGGCGAGGCCGTTCTTCTGGCGCGTGCCTTCCGGCGCGATCAGAATCAACTGCTCACTTTTCACCAGTTCAATCGAGTTGACGAGCGCCTTGCGGTCAACCGTCCCCCGGTCAACCGAATAGGCACCCCACCAGCGCACCATCGGGCCGATGACCGGGTTTTGCACGTTTTCCACTTTCGTCATGGGGATCACAAAGCGGTTACGAATCGCCCCCATACACAGCACCGGGTCAATCATCGAGATGTGATTCATCATGATAATCGCCGGGCCGGTATCCGGGATATGCTCACGCCCGGTGATGTCCAGCTGCCACAACACGCCGAACCCGACTACCCGGATGAAGCGCCGCAGCAGGGTGCGCCGCCAGGCCAGCGCCGGTTGGCGGGCGATATAGGTCTCTACAGAGGATGACAAGCCCATGATTTAGCGCCTCTTGGTTCGCGGTTTCCGATCTCTATTCTGCCCGGACTCACTGCGATTCTTACCGGACTCCCGGCGTCCCGACACAGGTTTGCGCCGTTCGCCCCGGCTCTTTTCCTCGGTGCGCGGCGGCTGCGGTGCGGCCTTCGGGCGGGCAGACCGTTTGAGGGTGGGCAGCTTCTGCCGTTTGGAGAGCAGCGCGACTTCCTGCGCGGTGAGTTCGCGCCACTCACCGGAGCGCAGCGTCCCCAGCTCCAACTCGCCAATGTGGGTGCGGGTCAGCGACTTGACATGATAGCCGAGCAGCGTCCCTACCCGCCGGATTTGCCGCTTCTTGCCTTCGGTCATGATAATACGGAGCGTCGTCTCTTTGCCACCTTTAACGACTTCCACACTGCACGGCGCAGTCAGGCCGTCTTCCAGGTAGACGCCCGTCCGCCACTTTTCGATGGCCTCGGCGGTGGGCAGCCCGTAGACCACCACACGGTAGGTCTTCGTGTGGTGATAGCGCGGATGGGTGAGTTTGTTCGCCAGGTCGCCGTCGTTGGTCAGCACCATCAGGCCGTCGCTGTCCGCGTCCAACCGCCCGATGCTGAACAGGTGGCCTTCCAGCGAGATGTAATCGCGCACGGTGCGGCGCGTATCGTCTTTGTGGGGCATATCAGTGGAAAGCACCTGGCGCGGCTTGTTGAAGGCGACATACACCTTGCTGCCGCTGCTGAAGGCCAGCTTCTCGCCGTCCACCTCTATCACATCCGTATGAGGGTCGGCCTGGTCACCCAACTGGATGACCGTACCGTTCACTTTGACCCGCCCCTGCCGGATGATGTCTTCACAGGCGCGGCGCGACCCGATATTGGCCTGCGCCATGAGTTTCTGTACACGTTCTTTCACTGGGTTACACACGTTTCTCTGATTGTTTCGGTCTTAACAATTATGCCACATGCCGGGGGCTAAAAGGTAGCGGAGAAACACAACGCCAGGAGCAGGCAATTATCGGGAGGTAACGTATAATGATTGAGGATGATGCGTAAGCGGATTCACAAGCGGGCCGCACATAGCCATGAGGGGTTAAACCCAATGACGGATACACCCAAAAAACAGTTCAACACGATAGATGAGTATATCGCCACCTTCCCCGAAGATGTCCGGCACATCCTGGAACAACTGCGTCAGACCATCCAGGCCGCCGCGCCCGACGCTGCCGAGGCCATCAGCTACCAGATGCCCACCTTTAAGCTAAACGGCAATCTCATCCATTTCGCCGCCTTCAAGAATCACATCGGCCTCTACCCTGCGCCATCGGGCATTGACGCCTTCGCGCAGGAATTAGCCCCGTATGTCGTCAGTAAAGGCTCGATCCACTTCCCCAAAGACAAGCCGATCCCCTTCGACCTGGTGACGAAAATCGTGCAGTACCGTGTGCAGGAAGCGCTGGCAAAACGCAGGAAGAAAGCGTAAGGCGCTGCTCACACCGCGAGTTTGTCGTACAGCAGTTCCTGGCTTAGATTCGGCAGGACGTTTTCAGTCGTTTGCAGCGTCAGGGTGGCCGCCGTCACGCCCAGGCGCATGGCTTCATCGAGCGGCACTTCGTTGAGCAGGCCGAAAATCACCGCGCCGGTCAGGGCGTCCCCCGCCCCGGCTGAGTCGATAATGTGGGTGTTGATGGCGCGGATAAAGCCACTGCTGCTGCTATCGGCATACGTCAGCCCCTTTTCGGCCAGCGTGACGACGGCGATTTTCGCCCCCAGCGTGACCAGCTGCCGGGCGGCACTGATGGCGGTATCCTGGTCGTGCGCCGGGTTCTTCAAGCCGCAGAGCGCAGTGGTTTCCCCGGCATTAGGGGAGACAAAGTACAACTGGGAAATATACGGGCAGAGTTTCCCCGCCAGAGCGGGCGTCGTCGGGTCGGCGCAGACCCGTACCTTGTAGCGCTCCGCCAGTTCAAACACCGTCCGCAGCGCTTCTTCGGAAAGAGTGGTATCAATCACCAGCATTTCGGCTTCCGCCAGCAGGGTTTCATGCGTGAGCAGATAGTCGCGGTCAACCGCCTCCATCACAGCGAAATCGCCAATCGCAACCTGCAAATCCCCTTCCGGATCGAGCAGTGCCATATAGGTGCCGGTGCGGGCGTTTGCGACAATGCGCGCATGGGAACAGTCAATGCCTTTATCCTCGCAGTGATCCAGCACGCGATCCCCTTCCGGGTCATCGCCCACCGCCGTCAGCAGCACCGTCTCAACTTCCAGCCGCGCCAGGTTCTCCGCGATATTCCGCGCAACGCCACTCACCCGGTTGCGCACCCGCCCCGGATTGGGGGCACCCCATTGCAGCGGGCCGAGTGGAGAGCCTTTAATATCAACCCCCGCCGAACCAATGACCAGTACATAACCCTCATCCATGACGCCCTCCCGGTTCTACGATCTTTGAACAGATTACCGGCGCTTCACTACGCCCAGTCGGTGTTCGAGTTCGCTTAACATGACGGCGGTTGCGCCCCAAACCTTATGTCCATTGACATCATAGAACGGAATCAGGATGTTGACTCCGCCGCGCACCCAGGTTTCCTGAGATTTATACCGCGTATCGAGCAGGGCGTCCACTGGAAACGTCAGTATTTCCGCGACTTCCGTCGGATTAGGGCGGAAGTCCGGGCGTTCAGGCAGCGCCGCCACCGTTGGATACACCAGGTAATTGCTGGGCGGGATGTACAGCGGTGAGAGTTCCCCGATGATCTGGAAGGGGGCGTCACACAGCCCTAACTCTTCGCAGGTTTCGCGCAGTGCCGTCGCGGTGAAGGATTCATCCTGGGGGTCACGCCGGCCACCGGGGAAGCTGATCTGCCCGCTGTGGCCGCGCAACTGGTCGGTGCGGCGGGTGAGTACCAGGTGCAGCCCAGCCTGAGCGGTAAAAAGCAGGACCAGCACCCCGGCCTGTCGCGGTTGCACGCCCGGCGGGGGGCGCATCCCCCGTCCTTCGGGTGCCATCTTCAACTGCGCCGCCGCCGGGTCAAATTCGGGCAGGTGCAGTGCGTCGTGAATGTCTTGCAGGCTGACTGGCGGTGAGGTCACAGGCTAACGAGTCTCTGGCACTAACCACATGCGTAAAGCATGGTCGTTGCGAGGAAAGGATTTCGCGCCGGGGGGCAGAGGCGCGGTGTCATCACCCTCAAGAGGGTCAAGCCGCAAACGCAGGCGGTGGGTATCCGGGCGTCCGGCGGCATCCCAGGCGCTCGTGATCTGCTGGAGCATCATGAAGGCATCCGACCCGGCGAAACAGTGGGTCATGCCCGCCCCCTGGTAGGGGATAAAGGCCGCGCTCCCGGCGGAAAACAGCGCAAAGCCACCCTCTTCCAGGCCAAAAGCCTGTTGATCGGCGGCAACCGTGTACAGCGCCAGCGTGTACTCTGGCGGCAGGTTCAAAACCAGGTAGGGCAAAAGGCTGTGCCAGTATTCGCCGGCAGTGGGCGAAAAACCCAGGTGACACAGCTCCCAGTCCTCTGAAAGCAGCAGGCTGACGGCAGTGCTGTCGAACACCGCCGGGGTATCCAGTGCCAGGGTGAGTGCGCCGCCACCGATTGAGAGCAGATGCTCCGGCCCGGCAGCCATGCCGCGCAGGTGGATAAAACCACAGGGGGCATTGCTGGCGCTCATCAATGTGTCATCCGGCTGAAGGACAAAAGCTGCGCTGACCTGGAAGGCTTCCACCCATATTGGCGCGACGAGAATCCCGCCGGGTTTAAGCTGCTTCAACCAGGCCAGGGGAACATCCCAGATTCCGGCGGTAATGATGATGCGGTCATAAGCGGCACGCGGCGCATAGCCCAGCGCACCGTCGGCCTGTACGACGTTAACGCCGCTCACCCGCGCCCGCTGAAAGTTACGGCGGGCTTGCTCGGCCAGATCGCTGTCCAGTTCGATGGTCGTGACAATGCCGCTTTCGCCCACAATATGCCGGATGATCGCGGCGTTATAGCCCGTGCCGGTGCCGATTTCCAACACATTATGGCCGGGCTGGAGCTGCAACTGGCGCAGCATAATCGCCATCATCCCCGGTTGGCTGGATGAACTCACCGGCACATAGTTGCTATCCCACTTGATAGGGATGGCTTCATTAGTGTATGCCTGCTTCAACAGTTGTTCCGGCAAAAAAAGATGGCGCGGAACAGCCAGGAAAGCGGACTCTAAGGCCGGGTCGAGCCAGTCGCCCTTTTGCCTGAGCGCCTCAACCATTGCCCGGCGTTGTGCCAGGGTCAACTCGTTCTCAGCCATACCATGCCCGGCGCTTGCGGAGCGAGACACCGGCTTCGGCGTCGCTGCGGCGGGCTGTGCGCACGCGCCCACGCGCATCAATATGCACTTGCCCGGCTTTTTGCAGGCGGGCAAATTCTTCTGGCGTAATCACCGGGGCGGGTTCACCGCCCAACCGCTCCAACCGTTCATCCATGCGGGAATTATCCTCGTCAGGCACAACGGCTTCTTCGGGCTGGGGCGCGGTGGACGCTTCGGGGGGGGTGGTTGTGAATTCCATATCGTCGTTTTCCACCGGCGGGTTGGTTTGGTCCGTCATAACGTATCCGAATCTCCTGCTGCTTCATCCAACTCAATGCCTGTTGCTGACATCAACTCATCTAATGTTACACCGACTTGCGCCGATTCGCCCGACAATTCATGGCGCAGTTTATCGCCACACACGAGGCAGTTCGGGTCGCGCTCGATCTCTACCCACACCGCGGTATAGGGCGGACTCATCTGCCCGGTCAGAATTTCCAGGGCGGTATTCGCCATAATCACGGTATTGGCGGGCATGACACGGAAGGCACTGGTGCCGCGCAGCAGTTCATTCAGCACCAGGTCGGCCTGTGACGAAGCGATGCGCGTGACATGCAGCCATAATCCCGGCTCGGCGGCTATTGTTCCTTCTGATCCAATCATACCATAATCCAGTTCTTCACCCTCCTTGCCGGGGGCAGGTGCGACCATTCCTTCGCGCAGTTCTGCCGCCCAACAGGCATAGCATGGGCCTTTGCCAGGACGGATGACGACGACATCGCCGCCAATCCCGCGTTCATACACCCCGGCGTACACCGCCGTGAGGTTGCGTTCCAGGCACAACTGGTTCAACGTGTACTTCGGGCCTTCGCCATCCACGCCGGAAACCAGCAGATCAATATTTTCCAGGGCGTCCAGGTGCTGCTCGACTTTGCCGAAGCGCACCTCAATGGTGGCCTGCGGGTTGCGGTGGCGGATCAGTTCGGCTACCACTTCGGCTTTGGGGCGACCTATATAACGGTCATCGGCCACATGCCGGACAATATTGGTATTTTCCAGCACATCATCATCAATCAGGACGAAATGGCCGACTCCGCTCATCGCCAGGCTGAGGGCGACAAAGCCGCCTCCTGAACCCAGGCCGACAATGGCGACGCGCTGGCTCGCCAACCGTTCCAGATTATCGGCGCCGATCAAGCGTTGCACACGATCCCAGGTTGTTGTCATGAGCTAATCCTCTGGTGCATCCGGTTCATGCGGGCCGGGTTCGGCGGGTTGACCGGCACTAGGGCTGTCGTCATCAGCTTCATCATCGTTATCGTCGTCGTCATCGCTGACATCCACGACAACGACCTGGTGCAGCGGTTTGTGGGGATTCGCCGCCGGGCGCAGGTTGAGCGCGTCTTCCAGGGCGAAAATATAGTCAATTAAGCGGCGTTCCGGCGTCCACTGCCAACCGGACGGGTCGCTCACCGGGTCGGATTTCTCCCACATCGCCTCGAAAACCTGGTAAATGTCGTCGTCCGGCCCCATCGAGATAAACGGGGTGATCCGGGCGCTGGGCGCGGCCTGCGGGAAGTTCCAGGGTGTAATCAAAATCAGCACTTTACCTGCCCCGACCCGACCCAGCATGAAACACACTTCAAGCGGTGGCTGCTGGTTGGCATTCCACAGAATCATCGAGGTGAACAGGCCGTCACGTTCAAGGGCATCGTATTCGATGCTGAATCGCTCCGGGTTGACCAGGTGCCAGGGATACGAACTCAGATGGGGGAGCTGCGCGTCAGGATAAATAGACGGGCTGACGGGCAGGAACCCCCGGCCACTGGTATCCAGATACCAGAAATCCACGCGGATACACGTACCGTCCCCGGTTGGCACCGTCACGAAATTGGCGTTGGTCGTCTGGCCGAGCGTGGTAGCCGGATGCCCCAGCGTGACAATCGGCGCGAGCAGGAAATCCATGCCGTTTTCTTCGTCGGCGATCCAATCCTCCGCTGTGTGTAGGTCGCCCTGGCTGGGCTGGATCATATAGCCGGGCTGTTTGTGCCAATCCCCCAGGTAACGCAGCGGCACGTCCCACTTTTGCGAGAGCGCGTCGGCAGCATCGTTGTGCCGCAGCTCCCGGTAGACACGCCAGTTTTCCTGCAACCACCAGATCAACTCGTCCTGGCGGGCGTCTCCCTGCTGGAAGGTGTGCATGTGCCGCACCGCGCTCTCGTCGGGCGCGATGGTATCCAGCACATAGATAGTCGGGATGCCGTTGGTATTCGCTCCCGGAACCAGCAGGCCGACCATCGCCTCGCCGGTTTCGTCCTCAATGTAATGGCTGGCAGCGGCGGCCATCTTGTCAATGACGCGCTGCGCCACCACGAGATTCGGCACGCCCTGCCCCGGCGTATTTGTCAGGCGGTTCATTGTCCCGAAACCTTGGTTAGCGCCGCCGCCGTGGCGGTAACGGCGTACTCGGGTCAATACGTTCCTCAGTTCCCGGCCAGTCACCAGTCGCCCTCCATGTGTAGTAGGCATATAACCACTGTACAGCCCAGGCTGCCACCGTCACTGCCGTTGAGCGACTGGGATTCCAACCGTACTGCATCCCGTCTTTGGGATTGAACAGGCACAACTGACCATCCTCATATTGATGTTTCTCGCTGTATACACGCGGTCTCAGCACATAGGCTTCTGCCGGACGGTTGGGGTACTCAGCCGGGTACACAATCTTCACCGTATGCTGGCTTGAATCCAGCGTGGCAAGATTGAGTTCGACTGTCCCTTCCCAGTACAGCAGGCCAAACTGCGGGACAACCAGCTTAAACGTATTATCAAACGTCGCCCGCATGGCTTCCACTTCCAAGCGCAAACGCGGGGATACATTGTTGCGGCTTCCCCACCAGGTTGCCATCCCCAGGCCCTCCTCTTCGTTAATGCCGACATCAAACCGACAGGTATCTGCCGGCCATTGTACCATCAGTTTCATTAAAACCTGATAGTGTCGGGAGAAGAACCCCAATAATTCGGCGTTTGTTCTGTTGGTGTATACGCAGCAGCAGCGGGACAAGTTGCGGGGAAACAGGGGGGCTTCTCATGTTTCTATTATTCATACCCCGGCGGAATCGGGTACAATAGCAGTCGGCAAATGGGGGAACGTGAGCTGCCATTTGCATAAGCAGATCGCCAACTGTATAACCAACGGGTAACGCAATGTGGGGCAATTCCCGGATCGGAGGATCCACCGTGACCCGCTATATTCGTTATATATTGGTTGGTATTGGTGTCATTCAGCTTATCTTTGCGGTTGGTTTCTTCATGCAGGTCACAGCGATCACCCGGCTGTGGCCGCTGCCTTACACGAACGCGCTGTCATTCATCTTCATCGCATCCATCACGGCAGCAGCGGCGGCTTCAACACTGTGGTGTGTCATCATGCGGGAGGATGCGGGGCTGGCCGGGGTCGCACTGGATTATGTCGCCATCTTCATCCCGCTGGCAATTCTGATGTTCCAATTAGCCGGTGGCCGCAGCAATAGCGCCCTGACGACCTTCGGCCTGGTTTGCATCGCGCAGGTTGTTGTCGGGTTGGCGCTGCTGGCCTGGAGTCTGCGGCGTCCGGTACGTGACCGGCGGCCTGTCCCCCGGTTGGTGCGGGTTTCATTTGGGGTTTTTGTCGTAGCGCTCATCATCGCCGGCGGCCAGATGGTGCTGAAGAACACGCACATCATGCCCTGGCAGATTTCAACTGATGCGACGATTGTTTACGGGTGGATGTTCCTGGGAGCGGCGGCCTATTTCGCTTACGGGCTGCTCCGTCCCGGCTGGTATAACGCGGGTGGGCAGTTGGCGGGCTTCCTGGCCTACGACCTGGTTTTAATCATCCCTTTTTTGCAGCGGCTGCCAACTGTAGGGCCGGAACTGCGTACAAACCTGATTATTTATGTCAGTGTGCTGGTCTACAGCGGGCTGCTGGCGATTTATTACCTGTTTCTGCATCCGGGGACGCGCTTCCGGCGTCCGTCCCGCACAGGGGCAGCAACATAGGTGAAGTGAAAGAGTCTGTTGGATATGCGTATTGTGTTCTTCGGGGACAGCCTGACAGCCGGCACGTATGGCGCGGGCTTCGTGGATAAAGTGGCGGCGGCGCTGCCCGCCCACACGATTATCAACGCCGGGGTGAACGGGGATACAACCCATAATCTGCTCC
Source organism: uncultured Chloroflexota bacterium (assembly GCA_937974245.1). Taxonomy (GTDB): domain Bacteria; phylum Chloroflexota; class Anaerolineae; order Aggregatilineales; family Phototrophicaceae; genus JACKCG01. The sequence continues at coordinate 9,527 of CALJKV010000049.1, forward strand.
AGCGCGTCGGGGATGATGTGATCGCTCACCAACCGGGCGGCGTGTTCATCCTGGTGGGCATCAATGACGCCACCACATACAGCGAACCGGGGGCGCGTCCCTATTACCGTCTGGGCAAGCATGTGCCGGAAGGCATCCTCGCCCCGGATGATTACCGCGCGAATTTGCGTGCGATCTTCATCCAACTGGCTGCCGCCGGAATATCCCGGGTATGGTTCGCGCTGACCCCAGTCGAGTACCGCCCGGCGCTGGTCAGTGCCGTTCAGCGGTATAACCAGATCGCGCAAGCCGTCTGCCGGGAGATGAACATCCCCATGCTTGACCTGTTCACGGCGCTGGTGCCGGGGGATGTGCCCGGACGTGCACCGATGGGCATCGCGCACTTCCGCAAAGTCGCAACGACGAAACTCACCGGCAATCCGTATGACCGGCTGCGTGATGCGGGCGGCTACAGCTACACCTTCGACGGCATTCACCTGACGGAAGCTGGCGCGGGGCGTTTCGCTGATCTGATCGTGGCGTTTTTGCGGGAGCAGGGTGTCGTATGAGGCTGATTTTTCTGGGAGACAGCCTGACAGCCGGCGGCTATGGCGGAGATTTCGTGCGTGAGGTGGCGCGCCTGCTCCCCGGACATGCGGTCATTAATGCCGGGGTGGGCGGGAATACGGTCATCAACCTGCTCAACCGCCTGGACGCGGTGCTGGATTCTGAGCCGGACGGCGTGTTCGTGATGACCGGCGGCAACGATGCGATTTCCTACAGCCAGCCGGAAACGCACAGTTACTACCGGCTGACGGGAGGCGCCCCCGATGGCTGGATGACGCCCGACCTGTTCGCCCGCAGCTACCGTGAACTGCTCACGCGCTTGCAACTTCGCCATATTCAGACGTGGGTCGGGTTGGAAAGCACCGAGTACAGTGCGGCGTTTTCGGCGGTACTGGGGCAGTTTAACGCGCTGGCAGCAGCCGAGGCCCGTGCGCTCAACGTGCCGGTACTCGACCTGAGGGCACATTTTCCGGCGGGAACAGCGGCGGAACACCCGCCGATTACTGAAGACTCGATTGCGCTCATCGGCAAGCGCGTCCGTGCCGGGTGGTCGGATTACGAAGGAGAACGGGAGCGTGGCGGCTTCACCTGGTCGTTCGACGGAATGCACATTACCCCGGAAACAGCCCGGCAAATGGCGGCGATTATCGTTGATTTCCTGGATGTCGCCGGGTAGTCTTATACAGTCATAGAGAATGTTGCAGACAACCGAACAATCGCATCACAGACCCACACCGTTCAATCAGTTATAAGGAACCGGGATGGATCCACATTCACTGCTTATTATGGTCGAACTCGCTATCGTGGTCGGCATCGCGGCTTTCGTGGTGGCAGACCGCATCGGCGTTCCCCCCATTGTACTCCTGCTCCTGGTCGGCATCCTGGTTGGCCCGGAAGTGCTTGGCCTGATAGACCCGGTTGCCCTGGGCGATGGCCTGCGGGTGATTGTCTCAGTCGCCGTCGGGATTATCGTTTTTGAAGGCGGGATGCTGCTTGACCTGCGCGAGATGCGGGCTGCTTCGCCGCCGATACGCAACCTCATGACGGTGGGCGTCGCCGTCGCCGTCGCTGGCGGCACACTGGCGGCCTGGCTGATCGCCGGGCTGTCCTTCCAACTGGCGCTGCTCTTTGGTGCGCTCATGTCCGTCACCGGCCCAACCGTGATTACCCCCCTGCTCAGACGCGCCAACGTCAACAGCCGGTTGCAGACGATCCTGCAAAGCGAGGCGGTGCTGGTGGATGCTATCGGCGCGGTGCTGGCGGTGGTCGTGCTGGAAATCATCATTGTTTCGCCCACCTTGCCGCTGGCCGAAACCCTACGCGGCGTGTTTATCCGCCTGGGGGTTGGCACTCTGGTTGGCCTGGCGGGGGGGTATCTGCTTGTCCTGCTGCTGCGCCAGATCAAGACATCTTCCGCCAGTGTCGTGCGCCTGGGTTCATTAGGTGGGGCGCTGGCGATTTTCACGCTGGCCGAGATCATCGTGCCGGAAGCCGGTATCGCCGCCGTTGCGCTGGCCGGTATCGTCTTCGGCAATGCGGATATCCCCTATCGCCACCAGATCGAGAGCTTCAAGGGGGATCTAACCAACCTGGGGATCGCCCTGCTGTTTATTCTGCTGGCAGCGCGGCTGCGCTTCGAGACGCTGTTCTCGTTCGATCTGGGGGGCTGGGGCGGCATCCTGGCGGTGGTCGCTATGATGGCCCTGGTGCGCCCGGCCAGTGTGTATGTCTCGATGATTGGCACGAGTGTCCCCTGGAAAGAGCGCCTGTATATCGCCTCCATCGGCCCGCGCGGGGTCGTGGCTGCTTCACTGGCCGCCTTTGCGGAATTCGAGCTGGTTTCACATGGTTATGAGGGAGTTTCCGGTTTCGTGGGGCTGGTATTCCTCACGATTATTGGCACGGTTGTTTTACAGGGACTTTACGCAAGACCGTTAGCACGCCGCCTGGGAGTGACAAATATGCATATTCTGATTGTAAGCGCCGACGCGATTGGCCGTGAACTGGCTCAACGCCTGATCGGTAACGACGCCAGCGTGACATTGATTGATACCGACATCGTGCAGGTCGAAGCCGCCCGCCGCGCCGAAATGACGGCTATCCAGGGCAACGGCACTGACGTGGATGACCTCAAACGTGCCGGAATCGAACAGTCTAAGGTCTTTGTGGCGGCTACGTCCAGTGACCGCACCAACCTGCTCGCCTGCCAGATCGCCATGCAACGCTTCGGCCTCACCGATGTGGTGGCGCGGGTGAACAAGCCGGAAAACGTGGAGAACTTCACGTCGCTGGGGATTCGCGTGGTTAGCCCGGTGATTTCGACGGCGATTCTGCTCGATAACCTGGTGCGGCGTCCGGGGGCGCTGGAACTGCTCACCAGCCAGTTGCCGGAACAGCAGGTGATCGAAGCCCGGCTTCAGAACCGCCACCTGGCCGGGAAAGCCCTGCGCGACTGGGGGCTGAAGGGCGATGCCCTGGTGGTGCTGGTGCGGCGCGGCGACCATCTCTTTGCGCCGCACGGGACGACCATCGTGGAGGAGGGCGATGTGCTGACACTCATCGCCAATCCCGACGAGGCGGAACACTGCCGCACCCAGATCGAAACAGGGTAAGCCATGCCTATTTTGGTCAGATACGGTAATTTAAGTATCTGTCCGTAAATTCGTCACACCAACCTCACCCCTACTCGCTGCGCTCGTTTTCCCCTCTCGATCAACGGAGAGCGGAGGAAGAACCGCAGGTTCGGAAGGGGTGAGGTCAAGCATTAACATGATTTTACGGACAGGTTCTAAGTGCAGGCGGAAACGTTCTTTGTGGTGTTTGTAGGGGCGCACGGCTGTGTCCCCCCCAGATCACAGCACCGCGCCAATTTCATAAACACAAAAGCAGGCTGACGGGTCATTCCGAGCCTGAACAGCCGCATTTATAGGGCTTCCCCTCCATTAGCCGGATGGCTTCCAGCCTCCGGCGTTTGATTCTGGCGGTTTATCGCTGTCCTCGGCTCTGTTTATTGATCCCCCCGGCCTGAGTGGCGCTTGACCAGCGGGCAGCGCGATACTATTCTATGGCAATGAATGGGGATAGATTTTCAGGCTGAGGGAAATCATGAGCAACCTTAACGGAACACCCATGCGGATTCTGGTGGTCGTCGCCCACCCCGACGATATTGAGTTCGGCGTGGCCGGCAGCGTCGCCCGCTGGACGGACGAGGGTGCGGAAGTCACGTATTGTATTGTCACCGATGGCGCGGCGGGCAGTAACGCCCCGGATACCGACCTCGCAGAACTGGCACGCACCCGGCAGGCGGAGCAGCGGGCAGCGGCGGCGATGGTCGGCGTGAAAGATGTGCGCTTCCTGGGCTACCCGGATGGGATTCTCGTCCACACCCTGGAACTGCGGCGCGAACTCACCCGCCTCATCCGTGAACTCAGGCCGTACCGCGTCGTTATCATGGATCCGACAGTGGTGCTGGTGGATAATTTCTACATCAACCATCCTGACCACCGTGCCGCCGCTGAAGCCGCGCTGTACGCCACCTTCCCCAGCGCCGGGACACGCCCTATCTTCCCCGAACTCCTGACGGAAGGCTTCGAGCCGCATGATGTGACCGAACTCTACGTCAACTTCAGCTACACACACGACACCTATGTGGACATTACCAACACGATAGACCGCAAAATCGCGGCGCTGCTTTGCCACAAGTCGCAGGTCGGGCCGGAAGTCGGGGAGATGGTACGGAAGTGGTCAGCCGAATCGGGCGAGAAGGCCGGGTGTACCTACGCCGAGGAATTCCGCGTGATGAAACTGCGGGACGACGCGCAGCCCACACCGGAAGAAGCCGCCGAAAAGGAGCGGGCGCAGTAGTGGATATAAAGGAGAACCCCGTGTTCAACGCCCTCATCAACCGCCGCCATAACGACACCGAATGGCATAAAATCCCCTGGGATGACCCGGATTTCAGCCGCCGGATGCTGGCCGAACACCTGAGCCAGGAACACGACCTCGCCAGCCGCCGCCAGGCCACCATTGACCGGCATGTGGCGTGGATTCACCGTGAACTGCTCGGCGAGCAGCCCGCCCGTATTCTCGACCTGGGGTGTGGGCCGGGGTTCTACTCCGGGCGCTTAACGGTGCTGGGGCACACCTGCACCGGGCTGGATTTTTCGCCCGCGTCTATCGCTTATGCCCAGGAGCATCACCCCGCCAGCCGGTACGTGCTGGGGGACGTGCGCGAACTTGATTATGGGGATGGCTACGACCTGGTGATGATGATTTTCGGGGAGTTCAACGCCTTCGCCCCGGAGGAAGCGGCGCGGATTATCGCTAAAGCACATGCCGCGCTCAAACCAGAGGGAAAACTGCTGCTGGAAGCCCATCCGTATGCCTTTGTTTATGCGCTCAGTCAGGAAGCCCCGTCATGGCACACGGCACAAAAAGGGCTGTTCGCTGATGAGCCGTACCTGTGCCTGACCGAATCGCGCTATGCACAGGGGAGCGCCATCACGGACATCTATGTTTTCCTGGCGGAGTCGGGCGTAATGGCCTGCTATACCTCTATGCTCCACGCCTATACAGACAGCGAGTACCGCCGCCTGATGGGGGCGTTCAGGCAAGTCCGGTTTCACCCCACACTGGCCGGAGATGGGGAGACCAGCGATCTGTTCGTGATTGTGGCCGAGAAATAGACCGCCGGACACTCTTTACGGCAGCGTGAACGAATTGCCAGGGTCCAGCACAATCGGCTGTGTCTGGGTCTCGCTGCTCACCCGGTTGGCCCATGCCCCGGCATCCTGCGCGATGACATCCCAGGTGTTATAGTGCATCGGGACGACGAAGCGCGGACGCAGCAGATGAATCGCCTCAATCGAATCGTCCGGCCCCATCGTGAAGTTATCGCCAATTGGCAAAAACGCCACATCCAGCCCCATTTTGCCGATCAAAGCCATATCGCTGAAGAGCGCCGTATCCCCGGCGAAATACATGCGCTGGCCGCGTTCAGTCGTCAGCACGAAGCCGTTTGGCTGCCCGCCATACGTGCCATCCGGGAAGGATGAGCTGTGGTGCGCAATCGTCCACTTGGCATGGACGAAGCCGTGATCCCAACCGCCGCCGGGGTTCTGAGCGTGCGTGTTGTCCACACCGTGGTCGTTGAGCCAGTTGCAGATCTCGAAATTGGCAACCACCCGCGCCCCGGTGCGTTGTGCGATGGAAATGGTATCCCCCAGGTGATCGCCATGCGCGTGCGAAAGGAAGATAATCTGCGCATTCAGCCGGTCAGCCGTTGTCGAAGCCAGCGGATTGCCTGTTAAGAAAGGGTCGAATAAGACCGGATGGCCTTCAATATTCAGTGAAAAAGCGGAATGCCCTAGCCAGGTAAATTGCACGCTCATAGGTTGTCGTATCTCCATAATAATTAGGAACTGAGCGATGTGCATCATAAGGCAAAATTGAGATATAGATTTTCCTTATGAACGTTGGGAGACGCAGATTTGCACACACTTTCCCTTCATTCTATTCACTTTTTGTCAGCTTTGCCAACGGCAGCGCAATCGTAATCGTCGTCCCCTGCCCAAGTCCGGGGCTGGTCGCCCAGATGCGCCCCCCGTGCGCCTCCACCAGCGCCCGCGCGATACTCAGGCCGATCCCCATCCCGCCGTAGGTGCGTGTCATCGGGTTTTCCACCTGGTAGAACTGCTGGAATATCTGTTCAAAGTGGTCCGGTTCCAGGCCGATGCCGGTATCGGTCACGCTGACCCAGACTTCGTCGTTGCGCCGTTCCGCTTTGATCGTGATCTGCCCGCGTTCAGGTGTGAAACGGGCGGCATTGTTGAGGATATTTGCCAGTGCCATCTGGATACGCACCTGGTCAACATATAAGCGGATACCGTTGGGTGGCAGGTCAATGGTCAGGGTGTGGCGGTTGGCGTCCAGCAGTGTGTTCGCGTCCTTGCAGGCATCGGTGATGATGTCGCGCAGAGAGACATCGCCCCGCTGAAGTTCGGCCACATTCTGCTGCAAGTAACGCAGGTTGGTCAGGTCGGAGATGATATCGCGTAGTTGCAGCCCGGCGGTCATGAGTTTCTTCGCGTGGACGCCGGTTTCACCTTCTGCCGAGTCGCTCAAAAAGCTGGCATACCCCAGGATAACGGCCAGCGGAGTCCGCAACTCGTGGGAGGCCAGCGCGATGAACTGGTTCTTGAGCGCGTCAATTTCACTCAGTTCGCGGTTCGCCCGGCGCAGCGCTTCCACCATCTGGGCCGACTCAATGGAGACTGCGGCCTGCGCCGCCAGCACGGAAAGATAATCCCGGTCATCCTCAGTCCAGGGAAGCTGCTGCTTATTGACGACTTCCAGCACGCCAATCACATCGGTGCGGGAAACCATTGGCACACCCAGCAGCGAACGGGTCTGGAACTGGTTATCCTGGTCGGTCTTGGCATAGTGGCGCGGGTCGGAAAGCGCATCATCCACCTGCATGGGCATCTGGCGCTGCATAATCACCCCGGCGATGCTGCCTTCCAGCGGGACAGGCTGGCCGATCAGGTTAATGTCGGTCTGGTCGGTGGTGGTCGCAGCGAAACGCAGTTCGCGGGTGGTTTTATCCCACAGTAAAACCGATGCCGCTTCCGAATCGGTAATGCGGGCAGCTGCGTCCATCAGATAGCCGAGCAGGTCGGGGAGTTCCAGCGTGGAGTTCAGTACCAGACTGATTTCCGCAAGCCGCTGCAATATCCCGATCTTCGATTTAAGCTGTGTGATCTCATTCTCTTGTGGTTCAATCGGCATCCCAAAACACTCCTCTCATGATTGTAGTGTATCATCTGTTTGGGAAATATAAATGCAGGCTGCTTCGTGCGCGGTTTAACTTTCATCTCTCTGGTGTTGTTTTTTATATATAGGGTAGTAGTCATAGTAGGGGCTGTCGAAACTGTCGAAAACTTCATAACCCACATTGTAATGTGGGTTTCTTATCGCAGATTACGACTTTATAACCCAAAGTTAACCCTTATTAACCCAAAATTTGCGATATACAATTCCCTCGTGTTGGATAAAGTTTTCGACAGATGCCTGTAGATAACTTTCGACAGGTTGAACAGCCCCCCCCGAATTATCGACATTTTATGTCTTAAGTAACTTACAGAGAAGGGGGTTATCTACAGACGCGCCTATACTTATCTACAGTTTGGGTCTGCCTGTAGAAAGTTTTCGACAGGTTATCTACAGGTTTTCGACAGGTAAGGTTTGTGAGTCCTCGACTTACTTGGAAAAACAAGGGATATATTGCCGTAATACTTGGGAAATTAACAAACCTTGTAACAATATATCGCAAGCGGTTTTGGGAAAAAATGAGCGCAGAATTCCTTTGTGGATTCAAGTGGCTGGCCTGCCCAATGACCTTGCGAGACCGGCTGAGAAGCTCGCGGGCGGGTTTCAAACTCACCCCACACCTGAAAATGGGTATACGGATGAGGCAGTCCCCATCCCTATGCATCCAGACCATTTTGGTGGATTTTTCGACTACTGGCTTCAGCCGGCTGTATCCCCCCGATAGGCAAGGCTTAACCCCTTCCCAACGGGAACAACCATGTGATCAAAGCCGGGCAGCGCCGCCACAGCCGCCAGGTATGGCGCGATTTCATCCGGGTGAGAAAGTACGTTATCGGCCAGCAGCAGTACACCAGGGGAAAGCTTGGGCAGCAGCAGCGCCAGCTGGTCGGGGGCGCTGGTGCGGTCTGCGTCAAAGAACACGCAGTCAAATGGGCCGGGTAGTGACCTGACGAGTTCCGTTCCTTCGCCTGACAGGAGGGTAATGCTGTCGCGCAGCCCGGCGCGGCGCAGGTTGGCATCGGCCATAGCCTGTTTGGCCGGGTCACGCTCAATACTGGTCACATGCCCACTGGTGAAACGCGCTGCCCAGGCCAGCCAGATGGTGCTGTAGCCGTTGGATGTGCCAATCTCCAGGATGCTGCGACAGCCGCTGCTGCGAACCAGCAGACTGATGAGGTGGGCGGTATCCGGTTCGAGGTTGAGCAGCTTGTCACGGCGGGTCTGCGCTGCCGCGTCGTTCTGCTGTCCTCGGTTTCCCAGTTCGCGCAGCAGTTGTTGCAGTTCGTAATCCATCATGGATGTTTCGTCCCCTCAGTCTGCCCGGAAACTCGCAGAATTAGAAAATTTGTTCTTGACTTCTGGCTTGTACGGGAATATATTAGCTTTACTTGTATTATGCAAGTGAACTGTCAAATGGTCATGAGGGAGACTATGCTGATGCAAAAAATAACGCCATTCCTGTGGTTTGACACCCAGGCAGAAGAAGCGATGAACTTCTATACTACCATCTTCGAAAACGCCAGGATTGTGAGCATTCAACGCTATCCAGAGGGGCCGCTCACCGGCCCGATGCAGGGGATGGAAGGCCGGGTTATTACCGGTGTCTTCGAATTGGCCGGCCAGCGATTTATGGCGCTTGATGGCGGCCCGACGTTCAAGTTCACCCCCGCCATATCTTTCTTTGTCAACTGCGAAACGGTAGCGGAGATAGACCGGTTGTGGGCGGCGCTTTCGGAGGGCGGTTCTGCCCTGATGCCGTTTCAACAGTACCCATTCAGCGAGAAGTTCGGTTGGGTTGCAGATAAGTACGGGGTTTCATGGCAGTTGAACCTGGGTGGCCGGGCGCAGAAGATCTCCCCCTTCCTGCTGTTTGTGGGCGACCAGCACGGCAAAGCGGCGGACGCGATCCAGCTCTATACGTCCCTGTTTCAGGACGCGGGCACGACGCATCTTGAGCGGTTTCAGGCCGGTGAAAACGGGGCTGTTGGCGCGGTAAAACATGCCGCATTCCGGCTGTCTGGTCAGGCGTTCATGTCTATGGACAGTGACTACAATCATCAGTTCGGCTTCACCGAGGCCATATCATTCTATGTGGACTGCGACTCGCAGGCTGAAGTAGATCATTTCTGGGATAGACTTTCCGCCGACCCCGGCGCCGAACAGTGCGGCTGGCTCAAGGATCAGTACGGAGTTTCCTGGCAGATTATCCCCAGTGCCCTGGGGGAACTTATGAGCGACCCCGACCCGGAACGATCAAAACGGGTCATGGACGCCATGCTCCAGATGAAGAAGATTGATATAGCCGGATTGCAGCGGGCTTACGACGGATAGCGCCGGAGCAGTGGCGACAGCTTGACTGATGCAGGTTCTCCTGTACGCTATTGTTGTAGAACGTGCGCGTCATTTTCTCTTATGAGCATGGATAAGGAGCACTACTTATGAAGTTGTCAGCACAGCAACGTGAAGAACTGCTCAAAGGGTTGAAAGCCCGTTTTGAGAAAAACATGAACCGCCACAAAGGTCTTGATTGGGCCAAAATACAGTCAAAGCTGGAAGCGAATGCTGACAAACTGTGGTCACTCCATGAAATGGAAAGAACGGGCGGTGAACCGGACGTTGTTGGTCATGATAAAAAGACGGGCGACTACATTTTCTATGATTGCTCCCCGGAAAGCCCCAAAGGCCGCAGAAGTCTCTGCTATGACCGGGAAGCATTGGAGGCGAGGAAAGAACACAAACCAAAAGACAGTGCTGTGAATATGGCGGCTGCCATCGGCATTGAGCTTTTGACGGAAGAACAATATCGGGCGTTGCAGAAGCTCGGAGATTTCGATACCAAGACATCGAGTTGGATCATAACGCCTCCCGAAATCAGAGAACGCGGCGGCGCTATCTTTGCCGATCGCCGCTACGATCATGTCTTCGTGTATCATAACGGCGCGGACTCGTACTATGCCGCCAGGGGATTTCGTGGCTCGCTGAAGGTCTGAGAAGCCATTTGACAGGTCTGCGGGCGCGGTAATGCAATTTCACAATTCAACATGAGATAAACCGGGCGGTCATGTGCCTACAGAATCGCCCCAAAATGAGGGGCAGGGAGGGGCGCACGGCGTGTCATGCGACGTAAGGTTAGACCGGGTATAATCCGACAAAGAGAAAACCCGATAGGTGTTCCAGGCCGTCTGCCGGGCATTGAAATACCCGGCAAGGTGTTTCAAACCTGCTAAAGAGGTTCAAAAATAGCCCCTTCAGCGGGCTTGGCTTTGCCTTAGCCGGGGGATTCATCCCTCGGCGCGAAAGACCAACTCAGTTGACTCTTGCGAATAGCGGGCTAACCCGGTGTCGCATGTGCCGGGTTAACCCTACGTCGGGTAACCGGCGGTGCGTCCCTACGGGGAGCGTACCACCCATTTTAAAAAGTGTCGTCCTCTCAACCGACAACAACCCGGAATAATCCACTTTTCACCTGGAATGTCACCCATGCAACGCGGGAAAGTCCTGTTCTGCAATCGGAAATCGCCAGCACACGGCGATTTTTTGTTCAGTCCGATTGGCTTTACACCTGCCGCCCCCCAGCAGGTCAGCCGTCAGGTTCGCTCCCTGCACGTGGGTGAAGCGTAGGTGAGGAAAGGGGTTACTTCTGGCCAGGCTGCATTATAATAGCCAATAGAAAGCAAGAGAGGGACAAACATGGACAATAAGGCGATGAGACGCATACTGGCATTGGTCATCATTCTGGCGCTGTTCCCGGCGGCGGCGCTGGCGCAGGACACGGCGGAAGCCGCACCGCTTCCCGCTGCATACAGCATGTCCGGCTTCCAGCATATTCCGCAGATGTGGAATAACTGCGGCCCGGCGACACTGACGATGGGGCTAACCTACTTCGGTTACGAATCCGACCAGAAAATCGCAGCAAACTGGCTGAAGCCGAATACCAACGATGGTAACGTCAGCCCCTGGCAGATGGTCGAGTATGTCAATACGCAGCTCCCCGGCACGACCCGGGCGATCACCCGCGCGGGTGGGGATATACAACTGCTCAAGTCGCTGATCGCCAATAACTTCCCGGTGCTGATCGAATCCGGCTACGACCCGGAACCGGAACGCCTGGGCTGGATGGGGCATTACCTGCTGCTGGTGGCGTATGACGACAACCTGGGGGCGTTCAACAGCTACGACAGCTACCTGGGGCCGAATGTCAGCTATACCTATGACCACGTTAACGAGTTCTGGGCACACTTCAACCGGACGTATATCGTGCTCTACGACTTCAGCCGGGAGGCCGAGGTGCTGGCGCTGCTGGGCGATAATGTTGACCTGACACAGAACGCGCTCAACGCCCTGGAAATCACCCGGAACGACGCCCTGGCGAATGCCAACGATCCTTTTGCCTGGTTCAATATCGGCACCAATTATGTGGCGCTGGCCGCTTACGACCCGCAGGCCTATGAATATGCGGCGGTGGCCTATGATGAAGCCCGCAAGCTGCAACTCCCGTATCGCATCACCTGGTACGAGTTCGGCATGTTCGAAGCCTATAACGCGGTGGGGCGCTACCAGGACGTGATCGAGCTGGCGCGGACGACGCTCGACCAGGGTGGAACCGCCGAGCAGATCGAGGAAATCTATTACTACGCCGGTCTGGCCCGCCAGGCGTTGGGTGAACGTGACCGGGCGCTGACGAACTTCAACACGGCGCTGGAGAAAAACCCCAACTTCACCCCGGCGGCAGTCGCCCGTGACGCGCTGCTGGCTGCGGCGGGCGGGTAAGCGCGGCGTTTGAACGCGCCCCGATTTAGTGGCGGAACAGCCCCAGGAGACAGGCCAGGCGCGTTCCGTCTCAAAGGGGGAGTACCCCTTACCAGAATGGGAATGCGTTGGCTAATCTCTACAAAAAGCCCCCAGGCCGGTTGACTGGGGGCACGTTGTATCAGGGAAGACGAATACACCTTACCGCGCAGCGCAGGCTTCGACGCCAGTTGCTGCGACATCCCGGAAGAGGCGAATTATTCACAGGTGATGATGATGTCCTGATTCTTCTGATCTCCGGCGGCAATTTCGATGGCCGGTTCAGATGACAGTGAGAAAATCCCGATCAGGATACGCTGGCCTTGCGCGTTTGTCCCGGTGAGCGAGATTGTCGAGCCGCTGAAGCCGGGGAACGAGCATTGTGTGTCTGCTGAGAACAGGTGGGATGTCGTCACCTCAATAGAGACCGTGCCAGGGCTGACCAGTGGGAAGCTGAACAGGCCCTGATCGTCGGATCTCGTTACCAGTTCCGGGCCGGAATTAGGGACAGAAACCAGACGCACCGATGAATTGGTCTCAAGATCACCGACTACCTCAAACTTGCCGCTCAGAGACCCCCCGGTGGGTGCTGCGAATCCCGGCGCGCCGGTGGCCCACAGGCGCAGGGTGTTATCTGTGCCTACCGACGCCAGCAATTTCCCATCAAGGCTGAATTGAAGGTCCTCCACACTGCCCGTGTGGCCTTTAAGGACGGCCAGCGAGTCCCCGGTCTGCGCGTTCCACAGGTGGACAGAGGCGTCGCCGTGACCGGTAGCCAACAGTGCGCTATCCGGGCTGTAGGCAACCCCGGTCACGACCAGCGTCGGGTCACATTTCAGGGCAGCGCCTTCCTCCCCACTCGCCATCACCCGTGTCTGAACACAACCGCTTGAAACTACAGATGCCAGAATACTCGCATCGGCGTTAAAGACAGCGTCGGAAAACGAGCTATCCGTCGCCGCGAAGACAGTTGCCTGGGTGCCGGGCTGTACATCCCAACGCAGTGCCGACCCATCAGCGTCAATCGAAACTAGGTTCGCGCCATCCGTGCTGAAGCTGACCGCCAGAACACGGCTCTCATGGCCTTCGAGGATGCTCGTTTGCGTACCCGCCGCAGCATCCCACAAACGGACCTGTTCGGCGCTGGCTGTGGCGATTGTAGCCCCATCCGAACTAAAGGCGACATTCACTACCGGGTCATCATGTTCAAATGTCTGGATTACCTGGCCGGTCTGGATGTCCCACAGCTTTACCGTTTTATCATCACTGGCTGAAGCCAGTCTGGTGCCATCCGGGCTGAAGACAATCCTGTTGATGGCGTCGGTATGGCCTTCGAGCGTCGTGGGTTCTGTATCGGCTGGCGCGGCCACCGTCCATAACCCGATCATCCCGCTTTTCATCCCGTAGGCGATCATGGCTCCATCTGGGCTAAACGCGAGCGCCTGGATATGAGAGTCGGTGCTTAACGAGGTAAATCCTGCCATCTGAGCCGCGTTTTCGAGCGTAACGGGAGCCGCCTTTTCAAGTGTGTATGGCTCCGGGGTGCATCCCGCGACTAAAACGAGCAGGCCGAGAATAAAGATAAAAGAAGCCGCTGTTGTTGAATGATATCGCTTAAACATTTTTCACCTTCATAAGATGGTCACTGGAGAGACTCCAGCGTGTCGTATAATTTATGGTAGCATTAATTCGTTTGGTTGCATAATCAGTGTGCAAGGCGCAACAAATAAAATACAGGAGGGAGACACTTTACCCCGGCGGACGGCAAGAACGCCAACCCTATGCCATTACAAAGGTTGACCGGATGAAGCACTAAAACAATTCAGTTTATATACCGGGAAGTTGCGAAGTTGAGAGAGAAATTCTGTTTGAGTAAGGCGTTTAAACCCTTGTCCTGCCAGGCAACGGCGTAAGTCCTCATACTTCTGTGGGGTTTCAACCGGGTGTGTTAAATCTCTGTCGCGTCATGCTCTGATAATGGCGATTTTCCACACTCTGAGCAGATGTGGTCATGCAGCGAGATCACGCCGCCACAACTTGCACATGACCATTTTTCCTTTTCAGCAAGTAAAAACTTTTCTGCACCAACAGACTGTAGAATGCCGGCATTTTCAATCAGGCTAACCTGGTATCGTTGTTGATAACTCGTATCAAGGCGTTTGATTATTTTGCAGGGATAGTCTGAACACTCGAAACAAAAATTAACTGCGTGTTCCTTTACACAATCCTTGATGCTGCAATTCCTGCAATGCTCAGGTTTACTCGCATCGACTCCATGACACCCCAAACAAGGCTTCTTTTTCTTCAAGAACACATAACACACATAGCAATTGACCCCACAAGGAGCCAGCATAGTCTCCGGTATTTGGTCGGACATCTTCATGAAACACCTCTCCTGATTCTCGCGGGCACAATCCGCTGGACTCTGTGCAGGGTGGCGATTTTTCTGGAACCCATCAGAAAGAGTTGAAAGTAGCATAGCACGACTGTGCGACTGCTGCCACCGCGATTGTCCATGTTGTTGGCATGATTACCTCTCTTAGAATTACCAATTT
>CALJKV010000050.1 GCA_937974245.1 uncultured Chloroflexota bacterium
CCCGTTATTGACCTCATCTGACCCCTCGAGTGCGGGGAGGGGAGGGCGCAAAGCCAGTGTGTTTGTTATGCCCTCCAATGCCAAACTCTGCAAGCTGCTGGGGGTGCCCGATACCGGCGGCGACAGGCTCACGCTGGATGACCTGAAGACCGCCCCGGATACGCGCAAAGCCGTTCACCGGGAGCTGATCCGCCGGCGTCCGGGGACTTACACCCGCAAATGGCTGGCCGAACGCCTCGGTGTGTGCCTGGTCACGCTCGACACCTACAACCGAGACATCCCGATTAACGTGATTCATGCGTTCACACGGGAGAAAATCGGCTGGCACAACCTGGAGCGGGTGCAGGAGGAGAAGATCGATCCCAGCGTCTTCCTGGCCGATGAGAACGGGAAAAAGTACCCGGCGCTGCGCGTCATCGCCGCCAGCCTGCTCAAGAAGAACCACACCGTCTGTCTCCTGGCGCAGCGTCCCAGTTTCTACTCCTACGGAGAGATACCGCAAACACAATTCCCGGTCTGTGAGGAGATCCGGCCAGAGTGGCACCTGACCGAACCGGCACCACTGAACCTCAGCACGGTTCAGGAGGGTAGGGCGAGAACATCCCCTCCAACCCAGGTGCAACCCGCACTACCTGGACTGCTACTCCCGGCCACAATGCCAAAGCAGCCCACCCAGGAGCAGCCAAAGCCCAATCCGAAGCTCAGCCGCCGCCAGTTGACCCAACCGCTGGCGGATGCCCTGGCCGAGAAACTCGCCAACGACATTCATGTCTGGACAAAGCCGAACGGCTTGAGCCTGATGAATGCCCGCAAGTTGATAGACACCTATGGCTACACGGCGGTAGGGAAGGGGCTGGCGAACCTGCGGGCCAGGATTGAGCGTGACCCGGATGCCGTGCGTTCCCGTGCCGGGCTGCTCATCACGATTGTCCGGGGCTACTGGAAACAGGCGCACCAGGACGAATGCACGATCCAGTTTGAGCCAGTGAAGCCGAGACGAAGTAGGCGGGGGAAGCAGCGTATGGCTATTTCAAGAGACTGTATAAAGCATTCAGATTGTGACCACCTTTTACGCATTAACATCGCGACCAGGTAAAACCGATTTTCGCGGTTTCGAATGAGTTCTATAGGCAATTGAATTAGACGAAGACCGGGTGGCACTTCGACCAGAATTCTAGCCAGGGGTGGTCACGATGTCCGTGCGCTCTACCTGGTCTCGCTCTGAAAACGCCATACAGACTGTTTTGAGAGATAAAAGGACATGATTTGAGTTCTGAATGGGTTGCAACACAGGTCTCCCGAAAACGACCCTTTCTGACAGGTTGCCCCTCACCGGCTGCCTCTGCACAACAGGCTCGACTCTCACTCGCAGTGGTCCAGTCGATGGGGCAGATCAGCTCCCTTTACTAAAATTCAGGAATTATTGGACAATTCTTCATAGTATTACAATACATTACATAATACACTTTTTATCATACGTTGGGTAAAACATGACTAGAGACAAAGCACCATGAATAGCGAACCTTCCACGGTAACCATCGAGCACATTGAACAACGGAACTGTATTTGCATGAAGTGGGATCGCCACGTCAATGCCCTCGACGTAGATACCGCTTTTTCCGAAATCACCAAAATTTTATATCAGTCCCCGATCCCTATGTATGTCATCGTAGACTTGCGCCGCGACCCCAATTTTCCGATAGGAGTAACCCTCAAAGGGGCATTTTTCGGCCCATATCGCGATTCCAAGCTGGAAGAGTGGCTCATCATTTCATCTAATCCTGCCGCGAGAGTTATCGAAAGAACCCTGGCTTCGGTGACTGGGCGGCACAATGTACACTGGTTTGACACCGAAGATGAGGCAATGGCCTACCTTGAAAGCGCCCTATATCAGGGAATTAATTCATAAACTATTCGTCTTCATAGTATTCTGGCTGGCAAGCACACATCGTATAATATGCGTAAAATCATAAATCAGGAATTGCCCATGAAAAACATACATGTCCCCACAATTTTAATCGCCTTGTTGGTTTCGATTGTTGCCTGTACACCAGAACAGGAAACAGCCACAGTAGTGCCGACCGCAACAGCACCTGCCATCACTCTGACCACTTCGGGTTCGGGCAGCGTAACGCCTATTCTCGCCGCTATTGCCGACGAGTTTGAAGCTGAAAATCCTGGCTTTGTGCTGGAAGTTCTGCCTGGGTCTGGCACCGGCGGCGGGGTGCGTGGGATCGTTGAAGGCACGCTGGATATCGCCGCCATGTCTCGCCCAGCCAACGATAGCGAAGTAGAACAGGGCGTCGAATTCATACCGTTTGGTCATAGCGTGACCGTAGTCATTGCACATCCTGGCGTGGGTGTCAGCGACATAACCGCCGAACAATTGATTGGTATCTTTAAAGGTGAAATTACGAACTGGTCGGAAGTTGGGGGAAACGATCTCTCCATCATTGTTTATGTTCGAGACCCTGCAGAAAGCAACACGACTGATATCCGAAAAACCTTCATTGGGGAAGAACCCTTCACGAGTGCTGCACAGGTCATGACTAGTCAAACGGATATGCAGGATATTGTAAGCGGCATTGAAGGCGCAATCGGCTATGGCACCTGGGCGACAATTGTTGCAAATGGCACCAATGCGATGAATCTCGTCGTAGACGGTATCGGGGTTGAAAATGCACCGGAATCACTCACGACAATCATGGGCATTGGTTATCTCACCGATCGTGCTGCTGATTTTCAACCATTTATTGATTGGCTGGTATCTGATGCAGGGCAAGGTGCGCTTCAATCTGCTGGTGTAACGCCTATCATCTCCCAGTAAATTCGCAAAGGCAACCGCGATGCACTTCCTTCGGAATATGTCTCTTGGCCTCAAGATTAACCTCCTGATAATTCAGACAATGGTCATTCTGGCCGTTGTCATTCTAGGGGTGGAAGCTATATTTACCGCCAGACTGATTGATGAGATGGGTCTGTCACGTATCAATCAGGAAGTTGTCGTTCTTGAACGCCAGCTCATGCAGGTACAAGAGGAATTGGAAACAGCAGCTACTCTCTTCAGCAATACACCTGGGCTAGTCAGCGCAGTGGCAATGAATGATGTAACCGCGTTGCGTTCGTTATCACTCGGTGCGGTGCCGGCATTAGGTGTTGATGATTTCGACGTCGTCAGTGCCCAGGGAACCCGACTGGTAGATACGAGGTCGATTGATGAAGCCCATGAAAAACTGGAAGATGAGATCGTCGCCCAAACCCTGCTCGGCATCCAGCGAACGAGCCTGGTAAGTGTGTCACAAGGCAAAGACTCAAGACTGTTTCTTATATCAGCACGTCCATTACGGGATGATACAGGAACAATCGTTGGCGGTTTCTATTTCACACGGGAACTAAATGATTCATTCCTCAATACACTCAATTTCGAGCGTGAGGGTATTGAATTAAGCCTGGTCTACAATGATCAAATTATCGGAACGAGCTTTACACTTGGTGAGAGCGGGTCAAACAATGAAACTCAATACACTGTCTTGCAATCTGAATTCATGGCTACCGCGTTGTCGGGTGATGTCACGATCAATCCTAAAACGATTCATTTAGGAACTGTCCCCTACTACGAAGCCTATTTACCGGTTCAAGGCCTTGATGACCGTTCCCCATCCGCTGTTCTGTTGACCCGGGTGAATACGGGCACAATTGCCGTATTCCGTAATAATCTTCTGAGCTTCTCCAGTCTGCTCATCCTCCTGATTACATCCGCTGTCATCGTAGGAGCCATTGTACTAGTACGGTCTACCTTAATCCGTCCCTTAACCGTATTACGACAAGCGACGACGAACATCGCCCAGGGAAACTACGATGTACGTCTTGATATTCAGGGGCGGGATGAAATCGACCAACTCGCACAAACCTTTAACCAGATGGCATCTGATATCCAGGCCCGCCAACATGAGCTAGAAGATATGAATCAGTCTCTCGAACACCGTGTTGCTGATCGTACCGCTGATCTCAAGCAAGCCCGCGACGAAGCTCTCGGGCTCCAGCGCATCGCCCAGGAAAACTCTCGCCTGAAATCTGAGTTTCTTTCAACTATGTCACATGAACTCCGTACCCCTTTGAATGCGATTGAAGGGTTCACCAGCATCATGCTTGGCGGGATGGGAGTCGAACTTAGCCCCACTGCTGAAGATATGGTGAGACGGGTGAGTGCCAATAGCAAGCGCCTGCTGAACCTCATCAATGATTTTCTGGATTTGTCTCGTATCGAGTCAGGTCGCCTGGAACTTGTTCAAGAAGCGCTTAGCCCCAAAAAGCTGGTGCGTAAATGGGAAAGTGAAATCGGCATTCTGGCCCAACACAAGCACATTGAGTTTGTTGTCAATGTGAGTGACGACCTGCCGGAAACTGTTTTATCAGATGAGGATGCTCTGTCAAAAATCACCCTTAACCTTCTGAGTAATGCCTTCAAATTCACCCATCAGGGGCGTGTTTCGCTTGATTTGTATCAGGCCAATGGCGACTGGGCGATTTCAGTAAGTGACACAGGTATCGGAATTCCGACACACGCGCGCGAATACATATTTGATGAATTTCGTCAGGTAGATGGCTCATCCAAGCGTCTTTACGGTGGAACAGGCTTGGGTTTGGCTCTGGTGCAGAAACTGTCGCGGGCAATGGGCGGGAATGTAAACGTACAAAGCGAAGTTGGTAAAGGAAGTACCTTTACCGTCACTTTGCCTTTAGAATTACCAACAGAAAGCGGAGAAGGAGCACAGTATGAGCATAATACCATCTAACTTGTTGGAAGGCTGGGATGTCATTGTGATTGACGATGAACCGGACAGTCTTGAGGTTGCTCGTTTTATTCTCGCCTTCTATGGAGCAAATGTTCATACCGCTACAAACGGTAAAGAAGGCATTGGACTTGTTGAGCAGATCAAGCCGCGCTTTATCATTTCCGATTTATCAATGCCGGAGATGGATGGTTGGGAGTTCGTGAGCACATTGAAATCAGCTGCCCGCAGTCAGTCTATCCCCGTGATTGCCTTGACCGCCCACGCTATGAAGGGGGACCGTGAACGGGCAATCGAAGCTGGATTCCATAATTACCTCACCAAGCCGCTCACCGCAAACACGTTCATGGATGAACTGCTCACGCTTCTTCTTGACATTCCTCAACTCAGCGAATACCTGATAATCTAGTGGAGATACAAGTATTATGATAAGACCAATTTTGATTGTTGAGGACGACCCTGATGGGCAGCTCATGGTCTCGCACATCGTCAACTATATGAATATCCCGCACGATGTTGTTGGGGATGCTGAAAAAGCCATGCAAAAATTACAGGCAACCAACAGAACTTACCAGGCGGTGATCATTGATCTGGCCTTGCCCGGCAAAGATGGTTGGGAGCTCCTCGCAGAGATTCGGTCGAATCCAGATACCGAAACGCTGACCTGCATTGCAGTGACTGCATTTCACACTTCAAAAACCAGAGAAGAAGCTTTACGAGTCGGCTTTAATGCTTATTTCTCCAAACCCATTGATGCGACTTCCTTTGCGCGTGAGTTGGAGACCATACTTTGAATCATGGTAACTACCGAATGAGAGATGACATGAGCTATGATTTGGCATGGCACACGTTAAACCGGGTGTTGATATTGACCATTCAGGGTGACTACGCATTAGACGATGCCCAAGTGGTTAATCGGCTTGTCCTGGATCAACTTAATCTGTGTCAGTCACCGCTTTCGATAATTATTGATGCCAGGAAAATGAGTCGCCCCTACAATTTTAATGAGATCCGTGCAGCCCAAACCTATATGGATCATAGGCAACTAAAACATATCTACACGGTCGCCGGTGATCCAGTTGTGAAACTCGCGATGATGGTGATTTTCAATTTATGTCGCGCTCATTTCCATATCATGAATGAAATGAGTTTGGCAATAAGGATGATCCAAACATACGAAAAAATGGGATACCACCGATAAGATCGGGTAACAGGTGCTCCGAGAGATTATACAATAAGTTGGGCTCAGGAAGAGCAAATGGGACGCAAGAGCACATACAGCGAAAGCTACAAGCGCGAGGCAGTGGCGCGAGCTAAATCTAGTGGCAACATCAGTCAGACCAGGGTACTGTACATATTGGGGTGTGTTTAACATCTATGTCACCAGGGGCCACTTGTGTAGCAAACTGTATCGACCGTTGCGCCTAACCAACGTTTGATAAAACTTGAAGGCTTGAGCTTAGCTTAGAGGGATTTTTCGTTCCGCTACTCACCGTTTCCCAATTTAGAGAAGCCTCACGCAAAAAGGAGCGTTTCAGTATAAGTAGGTTTTTTAGTCAACTTCCTCTTATGCCCCATTTACCTCGGCGACCTGCCGGCGAACAAGCAGCAAAAAAGCCGCTTGTGGCGGCTTGTGATACGATTTTAGATGGTTGTATTGATTACTTTACTGGCGTGCTCACCATAGCGGTGATAAGTTCACAATAACCGCGCCAGTTGCAAAACCAGTAATAAGCTGCTGAACAAACGTCTATTTCTTCGCCATTGTTTCGTTGAGTTTCTTTAATTCATCAAGCATCTTCTCTTCTGTGCTGGGGCCAGGAGCCGGGGGTGGCGGGGGAGGGGGCATGACTCTATTCATCACTCGTATGATCATGAATAACACAAAGCCGATAATCAAGAAGTTGATGACCGCCTGCGCAAAATTCCCAGTCCCCAGTTCGACCGTGCCGACGGTCAACGTCTGACCCGCTAAACTAATGCCGCCTAGCACTGCACCGATAAGCGGCCCGATGAGATCGTTCACCACCGAATTGATCACAGCACCGAACGCAATACCAATGATGACCGCGACGGCAAGATCGATCACGTTACCCCGCATGATAAATTTCTTGAATTCACCGAACATGTTTTTCTCCTCAAATCGCTAGCCGAATGAGCGAAAACATACTGAAGCAGTCACACAATACTTCAGCCACTTCTGATCTGTACATTTGTTGATCTAGTCATTCCAAACCACTGGTCACGGTCGCTTATATTCGTAACGAGATAACGGGTAGCGCGAATTGACGAATTACCATTCATTGTACAGCATAGCAGTGAAACACGCATGTTCATGTTCTTTCAAAACACGCTCAATTTTGAACCAAAACCACCCCACCACACTTGGCCGTGCGGATGGGGTGGTATCCCGGGCTCGACTGAGGTAGCAAGACCGGGAACTACAGAGGATGACTTGGCCGTGCCTATTGATGTTGGATTGTGCTTGTTAAACCTGTTCAAATGCGGGTGGATGGCTGGTCGGTGCTGTGTTGGCATGATGCCCAGCCATCCAGGTTTCCATAGTGTTGCGCTTAGCGCAGTTCCATGACTGTTTCGATAGCGGCGGGAGTGCTGCGGCTGAAGTTCAGGACGGCGCCCGTCGGAGGCTTGATTTCCAGGGTGAATTCGGTGTTGGCTCCCAGGGCTGTGGTCAGGGTAGACAGGTCAACGGTGACTTCGGCCAGTTCGCCATCTTCGAGCATGGCATCTGCCGTGCCGCCGTCATTGTTGACGATCCAGTTCACTGTCCAGGGGATGTTGCTTTCGAAATTCGTGCCGTCACGATAGCCGATGACGACGACGTTACTGCCGGTGGTATCGGTCAGGTCAACCGGGTCACCGCCCGCAACCAGGGCCAGGGTGAAGACGACATTGCTGACGTTGCCAGCGGCGCCCTGGGCGATGATCGCACCCTTGACGCTCATGGAGGACTGGACGCCCTCAAGACCGGCATAAATGGCTTCTTCACTCTTATCGGTGGAGGCGGAACCAGCGGAGAGAATAACGAAGGCGAATACGGATGCGACAACGATAAAGGCGATCAGGATGATAGCGGCTTCGAGAGCGGTCTGACCTTTTTCGTCTTTGTGAAGATGTTGGTGATTGAACATGATGGTCTATAGCTCCTTACAGGTAGCTGGCTGACTAAACAAGTTGCGCCATTCATTCGTTGTCGTTGAATTGATACTGAATGACTTTTCAGTTGATTGAATGTTACATCACAATATTTGAATCAATAGTTAAGATTCTTCGTTGGTTGAAATTCCGAAAATCTGGAGTATTCAAAAACACTGGGGCGAACTTGCCTGCGCCCCAAATAAGCTGGATTCAGAAATGTCCGGATAGACACTTCACACCTATCCGGACATTAACGAACAAGGGGATTAGTTAAGCTTAAGTAAGATCCCATGAAATTGTCTGCGAATAGATCGGGAGCAGGATTTCTCGTGCCTCCTCCAAGGTGTTGGCAAATACAAAGAGGAAATCGTAGCTTTTCCGTGGGTATAGCTTCCGAAAAATGGCGACCATCTCGCGGACAAATCCGCTGGGACCCACCAAAACGATACGCCCTCTGTTCGCTGGCAGCTTTGCCAAAGTTGAGTGATAAACTGCAATGGCATTGCGCGGCAGGAGTACAGTAGCCCGCATATCCCCTATAATACCGACCTTGTGTGGCACAGTTTTCAGCATTCCATTGGCTGTGCGTTGTGCCGTGTCATAATCCTGCCACGTCCAGTGCGTTGGAAATGTCCAGCGCATCAGGCTTTGTTCTTGGTTATCCCATTCCACACTGATTTCCACCGCGGTTATCCTCACTCAAACAGAAGGCGATTGGATATAAACGTCCTCGGATTCTCGACGCTCCAGCCAGATCATGGCCTTGTCAGGATCGTTAAATACCATCACACGTAGCCCGTAGGCCGAATAGGTATCGACAAATTCCTGCAAGTTCATTTGGGCTGTGATCTCGGGTGGCATGACCAGCGCCCAGTATTTCCATCCGGCGTTGACCACCCGGGGAAACCAATCGGTTTGCGCCCAAGCCGTGTCATCAGCGGGCAGCGCGGAATTCTTTCGGTCGTCGGACAACCACTTGTGAGAATGATGCTGCTCAAACACGGCCAGACCCGCATTTAAGACTTCGCGAAAAACCTTGCCGTGAACGGTCTGGTGGAACTGGTGATGGACGATTTTCTTCTCGGGGTGATAGGTCAGAGTTACATATTCGTTGTCCATGATGATTTGTGGAGCCATCGTTATTCTCCTGACTGAGGCTTGTTTATTACCTAATCTTACAAAGATGACTTTGTGTAAGGTATCATTATTAGGCATTGCAAGAACAGGAAGTTTCTGTGAATTGTGTAAATTCACAGAAAGACTAGAGGCCTGTAGCAGCCATACCTGATCTGGTGTTCAAGACTCGTCAAGACCTGTGCAGAGTAGACTCTATGCGGAGTCCCCACCAATTTAAAATACCCACGACATTATTCTTGTCGGTTATTGGACAAGCTCATCATAAAGCGCACAGTCGGACTGTATCGGATTTTATGGAATATTCATGACTACTGCATATAAGGGAGGAAATAAAGACTACATAATAAATAGAGTGATACTTACTCAACCAGAATGAGCGGGATAAAGCCGTTTGAACATGAGATACATAGACGCTAGCGTGAATCCGAAGTCGGGATACCCAGGTACCAAAAAGGATCGAGGAACCAGTTTCTCAGGGAGCAAAACGTGACCTGGCAATCGACGCCGTTTACCATCCCCTTATTGGGTATCGTGATTGCCGTGACCTTGATGGCGGCCTATCTGTGGGTAACGCCGGGTACACCCATTGTTCGGCACGCTGCCCTACTTCTTCTAGCCAGTGCTTTCTGGTTATTCGGAGTGACAGTAGAGCTGGCTGGCAGTGACCTGCAAACAAAAATATTCTGGAACAAAGTGCAGTATTTTGGAGCGGTTACGGTGCCACTCGGGTGGCTGTTGCTTGCTGGGAGGATACTAGGGCAGCCTCAATGGATGAAACCTACGCACGTTGCGAGTCTGGCCTTCGTCCCGATGCTCACGCTGATAGCAGCCTGGACCAACGAGTGGCACAGACTGGTCTGGTCGAGCCATGAACTGAGATTCACAGGTTCATTTTATGTTTTGATCAATGGACATGGTATCGTCTACTGGTTGTACTATCTGTATGCTTCAATCCTGGGCACTGTTGCCACATTCTTGTTGTTGCGCGCTGTTGCGCGTGAGCGAGATCTATACAAAGGACAAGCGGGCGCATTTCTGCTGAGCGGTCTTATACCACTATCTGTCAGCCTATTAGACCTGGTCCGTCCTGATCTCTTTGGTCACCTCAATCCATTGCCGCTGGCCCTGATTGGCGGCGTGGTGGCGGTAGTCTGGGGGATTACCCGCTTCCGATCAGGGGACATCGTTCCGATAGCGCGCAAACTCGTCATGGAAAGTATTGCCGACGGTGTGCTGGTAATGGATAAAGCGCTGCGTCTGGTGGACCTCAATCCTGCCGCGCAGAACCTCCTCCAGGTCAATGAGCGCGATTACATTGGCAGGCCGATGGCCCAAGTCTGGCCACAGGTAGCTGAACTGATGGCCAATGACTCACAAACTTCTGGTCATACGACCAGCTGGGTTGTACAAAATCTCGACGAGACACGCACTCTGGATATCCGGGTGTCCGCCCTTGTTGATTGGCAGAAAGTTGCCATTGGATCAGTCATTGTGGTGCGGGACATCACTGAGATGATCTCAAGTACGAAACAACTTCAGGCCTCATTGTGTGAAAAAGAAACTCTGCTGAAGGAAATCCATCACCGCGTCAAGAATAACCTCCAGATCATCTCGAGCCTACTGAACCTGCAGTCCAACACAGTTGACAATCCCCTCACCCTCGCGCAGTTTCAGGATAGTCAGAATCGGATTCGTTCGATGGCCCTCATCCATGAACACCTGTATCGCTCCGACGATCTTGCCCGTATTGATTTCAGTTCTTACCTGCATAACTTAGTGGACTCGCTGGTGCAGACCTATCGCAGTCAGTCCCAGAGCCTGAATCTCAAGATAGAAACCGATCCAATGCTGCTCGATATGGACACCGCCATTCCCTGCGGGTTGATCGTGAATGAACTGGTGTCGAACGCCCTGAAGCACGCTTTCCCGCAGGAACGAACGGGCCAGATCGGGATTGTGCTCCGTCACGAGAGAGACAAACGACAGTACCACCTGGTCATAGGTGACGATGGGATCGGCATTCCGGGGGATCTGGACTATCAGCACACAACTTCGCTGGGCCTGCAGCTGGTCAACAGCCTCGCACGCCAGATTAATGGAACCATCGCGCTGTGTCGGGAGAATGGCACGCAGTTCGACATCCGTTTTCCTGATCTGGGTGCAGGCAGGCAAAAGGAGGCGAGATGAACGAGGCGACCATCCTGATCGTTGAAGATGAAGCCATTGTGGCCCTCGACCTTCAGAACCGACTGGATCGTCTGGGATACCAGGTGCCGGCTATTGCCATGACCGGCGCGGAAGCCATCACCTGTGCCGAGAGTCTGCGACCAGACTTGATTATCATGGACATCGGCTTGAGTGGCCCCATGGATGGCATCCAGGCGGCGGAAGAGATTGTCGCCCGTTTCGCCGTGGCGATTGTGTTTTTGACGGCTTATGCGGATGTCAAAACGAAACAACAGGCTGTGGCTTTAGCGCCGGTGGCGTTTCTCACCAAGCCATTTGAAGACCGGGAATTGCAGAGCGCCATCGAAGCGGGACTACGGGTACAGAAATGATTCCGATGCCGCCAGATCTTCCTGCCAGCCTTCTGCTCATCGCTGCCGCGCTTATTGGTGCAGGAGTTGGACTCGAGAGATGGCGAGTCCGGAACCGACGCCCTCAGGCGCGGACGGGCGCTTATGTCCTGTGGAGTGCTTCCTTCTGGCTTCTCACGATTGCGCTGCAGTTGGTGAGCCCTGATCTAGAGACCAAACTGGTCTGGAACCGAGCCCAGTTTTTCGGCATGCTGCCCATCCCGGTCCTGTGGCTGTATTTAGCCACGCAGTTTACCGGATTTGACCGTTTTCTGACGCGCCGCCGGCTGCTGCTGCTCGGTATCGTTCCCGGGATAGAACTACTTTTGATAGTGACGGACCCTTTCCCCGGATTGATCTTCGCGCGCACCAGGCTGGATACCACCGGAGCGCTTCAGACCGAGTTCGGCCCGGTCCTGTGGCTAGGAGCGTTCTATAGTTACGGGCTGCTCCTGATCGCCACGCTTCTGATGGTATGGATGATGACTCGCCGCAGTGGGTTTCGCTGGCAAGGAAGCATGCTGCTGAGCGCGGCCATTCTGGCGATTGGTGCCAATATCCTTGATCTGGCTCACCTGTCGCCATGGGGAGAGGTCAGTCTGACGCCCCTGGCATTGATAGTCACCGTACCGGTGTTTATCGCGAGTCTGGTTCGTCTACAGCGAATCGACATCGTGCCGGTTGCGCGCGGTAACGTGATCCAGGGGATGAGAGATCCCGTAATCGTGCTGGACCATGAAAGCCGGATCATTGATCTGAATCCGGCGGCGCAGCAGTTGATCAGACATGAACTGCCCGGGGTGAGAGGAAAACCCCTCACAGCAGTCTGGCCGGCCTGGCTCGATTACTCAGAAACGCTCTTGCAGGACACTTCTTCCTCCGCTGTAATAAGGCTGAATCAAGATAATCAAGCGTGTACCTTCGATGTGAGCACTTCTCCCTTACAGGATTGGCGCGGCCAGATCATCAGCTACATCCTGATCTTACGAGATATCTCCGAACGGGTCGGCGCTGAAGAAACATTGCGCCGAAGCGAGGAACAGTTCCGGGCGCTCACGGAAAACGCCACGGATATAGTCATCATTGTTGATGGCGACGGTCTGCTACGCTATTCCAGTCCGTCCATTGAACGAACCTTTGGGTTCAACGAATCTGCGATTATCGGGAAGAGCGCTTTTGATTTCATCCACCCGGATGATACCTATCCGGTATTGACGGCTCTGACTGCCTCGGCTCAGAATCCGGGCATCGCCGCCCCCATCATCGCCCGTTTTCGGCAAGCCGATGGCGACTGGCGCAAACTTGAATGTGTCGCTAACAATCTGCTCGATCATCCGGCTGTCAGGGGGATCGTCGTTAATGCCCGCGATGTAACCGAACGTGTGCAGGCAGAAGAACGTCTGAAGGCATCATTGGGTGAGAAAGAGGTACTCCTCAAGGAAATCCATCACCGCGTCAAGAATAACCTCCAGATCATCTCCAGCCTGCTCCACTTGCAGGCCACTGCGACAGATGACCCCACTATCCAGATGCAGTACCAGGACAGTCAGAACCGCATCCGCTCGATGGCACTGATTCATGAGCGACTCTATCGCTCTGGTAATCTCGCCAGCATTGATTTCAGTCCTTACCTGCATGACCTGGCGGACTCGCTGGTGCAGACCTACCGCAGTCAGTCCCAGCGCCTCAAGCTCAAGATAGAAACCGATCCGGTGCTGCTCGATATTGACACCGCCGTCACGTGTGGGCTGCTGGTAAACGAATTGGTGTCCAATGCATTCAAGCATGCATTTCCGGATGGGCGTGATGGCGAGATTGCCGTTGAAATGCGCTACGGTGTTGATGGGCAGTACCGGCTAACAGTGTGCGACAATGGTATCGGCCTGCCTGCCGATGTTGACTTATTGCAGAGCAAGACCCTTGGTCTACAGTTGGTGGCAAACCTGACCAAGCAGTTGGGAGGGACAATCTCACTGAGTACGGACGAGGGGACATCGGTTGTCGCGTCCTTTTCTGCCAATAGCACAGAAGCGGGCACAAAAGCGGTAGCGTTCGAGGTGGAAAGTGACGATTCCCATGTATGACGGGCACAATGAATCATACTATGCCAGGATAAGGCCGATTCATCTTGCGGAAAACATGAGGGACACAGCATCATGATTGTCGAGTGCCTGCCACGTTTCCAGCTGTGGTCACCCTGGAAACAGCTGTCGATCCTTCTTGGCAGCCTATTGGCATTTCTCATAGCCTTTGCCATTTTGTATCCTGTCATTGGCGGCATAGCGATCATTCTATCATTCGTGCCAGTCGCAGCCGTTTCGTGGTTGATGGGGCGCAGGGCTGGAATGCTTTCGGGAGCGGCGGCAGTCCTGGTGAATATTTTGCTGCTCACTCTTGCCGGTGAACGCGGATGGGAAATCATATTCGGTCGCGGCGGAGTGAGCAGTCTCACACTGATTTTGCTCGGCTGGCTGGCCGGCTGGGCGAGCCAACTGGTGGAGCGAATGCGTTCTCATACAATCCAACTCGAACAAGATCGAGAAGAACTACGTTCTGAGATCGTTATGCGGAAGCTGACAGAATTGAAGTTGGAAACTGCGCTGGCAGAGCGAGAGATTCTATTGAAAGAAATCCACCATCGTGTCAAGAACAATCTGCAGATCATCTCCAGCTTACTTCACCTGCAGGCCAGTGCGACAGATGACCCCACTATCCAGATGCAGTACCAGGACAGTCAGAACCGCATCCGCTCGATGGCCCTCGTCCACGAGCGTCTTTATCGCTCGGACGACCTGA
>CALJKV010000051.1 GCA_937974245.1 uncultured Chloroflexota bacterium
CATCTCTGCTGTTTTCTTCCGTCTGCACTCTTCTGTTGTTAACCTGCGCCCCGCCTGTTTAATCTTGGCGTGTCAACGTGCGAATAGGATACCAACCGTCCCCATACCTGTCAATACTGGTTTTTCACATGCTTTTAAAATTCGTTTGGGATATTTGGGAAAAGATATACTATGCGGGTTGATTCTTACGGTTTCCTCAACGAATAAGGCCCTTAAACACCTTGCTCTGGCAGGGCATTTGTCATCACAGTTTCTTCAATACAGGGTTCGGTCTCGGGGACAGCTTCCACTGGCGGACGGTCCCCCAGAATATCCTTTATATATACTTCCTGCACCAGGATAATCGTGATCGCCGTCAACGGCACGGCCATCATCAGCCCCAGCACACCGAAGAAAACTGCTGCGATGATCTGTCCGACCAGCACCAGTACTGGGGGGATATTCAGGCTTTCCTGGAAAATCAACGGGGCAACAATCTGGCTTTGCAGTGCCGACGTCCCGTAGATAATCAACACAATCCACAAGACTTTATCCGGCGTCTGCACCAGACCCACAGCGAGCGACGGGAGCAGCGCCGCAATCGGGCCGAAGTTCGGCACAAACGAGAAGACTCCCGCCAGCACCCCCAGCGCTGCCGCCTGCTTGATTCCCAGCAATGCCAGACCGATGCCACTGACTACACCGACAATCAGCATCAACAAAAGCTGCCCCTGTAACCAGATACGCAGTGTGAAGTCAATCCGGTCAATGATTTCACGGACACGGTGACGATAGCTGAGGGGAAACATGCGGATCACCCCCTGCTCGTAGTTATTAGGGTCGGCCAGGAAATACAATGTCACAATAATGACGATTACCAGACCGAGCAGGATATCCGCAAAGCCACTGACTACCGGCAGCACCGAACCACCCAATTGCCCAATCGCGCCGCCAAGCTGGCGGGTGATTTCGGCAAAAAGCTCTTCTAAACTGTCCAGTTGGAAGGTGTCTTTGAGAAACAATTGCAGGCTGGCAACAAAAGGATACTGTTCCTTAAGTTCGCCGGTCTCGTCATTCTGGATGTCTTCCCACTGCTGCACAATCTGGTTGACGCCTTCGGGAATTGTCGAGGCCAGAGTCGTGAATTGCTGGAATAATGAGGGGAATGCCAGCAACATCAGCACGATAAGGATAATCAAAAAACCGAACAGCGATAGCAAAACCGCAGGAGTCCTCGGCACACCTAACCGCACAAGAAACCGGGTGGGCATCGTGAACAATACCACCAGGATGATAGACGTAAAAACCAGCAGGAGTGTGTTGTGCACCTGCCACAAGGCGACCAGCAGGCCAACCGTCACTACCGCGATCAGCACCCAACGGGTCGTCTGACCGTAAATTATGCTCATTGATCCGCGAGACATCACTTTTCCTGATGCACAGCCAGCATGAATAGATTAAGCATTCAAAAACGAAACACTCTGAATGCTTTTTCGATACGGCGACTTCATTATTATCTAATCATCCTGCGGTCTGGCTTCATCCTCGTCTACTTCTACTTCGCCGGATGCCAGGCTGTCATCCTCACTCTCATCGTCCAGCGGCATCCCCAGAATATCCGCCAACTTCTGTCGTGCCGAAGCCTTTTCTTCACTATTCAGAATCAATGTATCGCTACCAGCCTCATCAGAGTCGCCCATGTCGTTATCAGAGTCGTCCGCATCATCCACTGCAGGAGGAGGTGACAAGGGCACGAGTGGCACATCCTTTGCTATCACCGCCGGAGGTGCATCTGCTTCGGGGGCATCTTCCGGGTGGCGATTGCGCCGCCAACCGCCGAAAAGTCCGCCGCCATTCTTCGCTTCTGGCTCCGGCTCAACAGTTTCCACCGGTTTGGGTAGTTCTACTGGTTTAGCAGGCGTTTTTGTCTCCAAGGGTTTGAGTAACTCGGCGGGCTTGATAGGCGCTTTTTCCTCCGCTGGTTTGTGCAACTGCGGAGCGGCGCTTTGTCCCGCTTCAGTATGCAGTTCGATATGCACACGCGGCCGTCCAGCCATTTGCAGGCCAAGCTGCTTGTTGATAACCTGTTTGAGCGCCCGGTTAATCTCTTTCTGCTTATCCGGCAGCTTAACCCCATGTCCCATGACAATCACCTGGAGTTCCATGTCGGCTTTGCCGCGCACCGGTTTGATCGTCGCCTCGGCCGAAATGACGTCCGGGACGGCTTCGACGGCTTTTAGGATGCGATCCCGCGCAGACTCAATACTCACATCCGTGATCGCGCCGGAAACCTTCATAATCAACCCACTGTGTTCCTGTCGCACCGGACGCACCTGGAAATAGGTGATTGCCAGCAGGCCGCCTCCCACAATAGCTGCCAGCACGATTCGTAAAATACTGGATGTCTCGGAAAGCGAATTCGTCAACCAACTGCCCATCTGCGCCGGAGCAAGCAGGGCAATAAAGACGACAACCGCCAGGATGATTGTCAACAAGAGGAGATACAGTCGCTTGAGGAAGTTTTGCATTGTTGAAGTCCAATCTGCAAAAGATTCAAACAAAGATGCTAGGATGAAGGCTTCTACCCAGTGTAACGCACCACCAGCAGCGTGAGATCATCAAAGGGAGGCGCACCATCTCGGAAGACTTCGACCTGGTGGATGATGTGATCCAGAATCGCCTGCGCCGAGCCGTGCGCCGAGTCCAGCACACACTGCGCCAACCGCTCTTCACCGAAGAAACCACCGCTCATATTTTCCGATTCGGTCACGCCGTCTGTGTAGAACACCATCACATCACCCGATTCCAGGCGTGTCTGTTCTTCGTGCAGCGGGTTATCCGGGAACCAACCAATCGCCCGCCCGCCACGAGACATATACGATGTCTGATTCGTTCGCGCCCGGTAGATGAGCGAGGGGTTATGCCCAGCATTGATATGCACACTCTCCCCATTAAGGTGGAAAATACTGTGATACACCGTGACGAACATGCCGCTGCGGGCATCATCCAGAATGAGATCGTTCGTCCGGTACAGGGTATCAAAGGGAGAAAGACCAGAAAACGCATGGGTGCGGATCATACTGCGTGCCACTGCCATAAACATCGCCGCCCCAGCGCCTTTATCCGATACATCGGCCATGACAACGCCCAGCGTGTCATCATTCAGTTTAAACACATCATAAAAGTCGCCGGCCATCTCTCGCGCGGACTGCCAGGCTGCAGCAACCTCGTACCCTGCCATTTCCGGCATTTTTTCCGGCAGCAGGTTTTCCTGGAGGTCACGTGCCAATTGCAATTCCCGCTCAATACGCCCTTTTTCCACTGCGACCCGATAGAGTCGGGCATTCTCCAGCGAGACACCAGCTTGTCCGGCGACTGCGCTCAACAGGTCTCGGTCGGATTCAGTGAAATTACCGGTACGCATGGAGGTGTCCACGTAGATAATGCCCACAATCCGGTCTTGCACAAGCATGGGCGCACACAGAATTGCCCGCAGCCCACGCATAATGATACTCTGACCGGGGTTAATGCTGGTGTCGTGCATCGCATTATTGGTGAGCAGCGGTTCACGAGTCTGCAACACCTGGTTCACGATAGTGGTGCTGTATGCGTCTTCCCGTGCCAGCTTTTCGCCGGTCACGCCCCGCGCCACCAGGATTTCCGGTTCACCGGTATCGTCATTCACACCCATCAAGACGCCACGCTCAGCCTTTGTAACCTGCATCACCGAGTTCATAATGTTTTCCAGCGCATCATCAAACTCCAGGCTGGAATTCATCGCCAGGGTGATCTGGTATAACGTCAATAAATGCTCCGAGCCTATAGTACCCGGTAACGGTTGGTCAGACATAAAACACCTTTAATTCCCTCATTTATCACACTTTGAATTATAGCACCATGCCGGTGGCCTAGCGAATTGCTCGTAAACCGATTACCATCATTCTGATTGATCTGGCACACTGGCACAATGAAAAAGGTTTTCTTACTTATGAAATTTGATGTCACCATTTTCCCCGATAACCTCAACACCTCCGGCGACCTTGCGCGACGGGTAGAAGATTACGGTTTCAGTGGCTTGTGGACTGCCGAAACCGCCCACAGCCCGTTCCTGCCACTCACCCACGCCGCCGCCGCTACCGGGCGTATCAGCCTGGGGACGGCCATCGCCGTTGCCTTCCCGCGCAGCCCGATGGTCATGGCGGGGATGGCCTGGGACTTAGCCGAACAGTCTCAGGGACGTTTCATTCTTGGTCTGGGGACACAGGTCAAAGCTCACATCACCAAACGCTTCTCGACCGATTGGAAGCCCCCTGCCCCGCGTCTGCGGGAGTACATCGAATCCATGCGGGCTATCTGGAATACGTGGCACACCGGCGTTCCGTTGCGCTATACCGGCGAATATTACCGTTTTACGTTGATGACGCCATTTTTTGCGCCCCCGCCCATGCCCTTTGCGGACATCCCGGTGTATATTGCCGGGGTGAACGAGGTACTATGCCGTTTGGCCGGGGAACTCTGCCAGGGCTTTCATGTCCACCCTTTTCATACAGTGCGCTACCTGAAAGAGTTGATTATCCCCAACATTGAAGCCGGGGCTGCCCGTGCCGGACGTTCTCGCACTGATGTTGCCCTGACCTGCGCCAATTTCGTCGTGACGGGACGGAATGCCGAGGAAATGGCGCAAAACACATTGATGACCAAGACGCAGATTGCATTTTATGCCAGCACGCCCAGCTACGCTTCGGTCATGGCACTGCATGGTTGGGACGATGTCGCCACACGGCTGAATATGATGAGCCGACAAGGGAAATGGGACGAGATGTGGCGGGAGATCAGTGACGAAATGCTCCATGAAATTGCTGTCGTCGCTCCCCCCGACGAACTGCCCTACAAAATCAGAGAGCGTTACAACGGCCTGCTGGATCGTGTGGGCTATTACTTCCCCTTTAAGCCGGAGGAAGAAGAAAAGATAATCATGTGGAAAAGCGCCGCAAAAGTATTCGGCGTATAAGGAGAGAGTATGACCACCGCTTTTGACTATATTCATACTAACCAGGGACGCTTCCGCGACGAACTCAAGGCACTGCTGCGAATCCCCAGTGTCAGCACCCTTCCAAAACATGATGCCGACATCCTGCGCGCCGCTGAGTGGCTGGTGGCCGATATGCGGCGCATCGGGATGCAGGCCGAAGTGATCCCCACCGCTGGCAAGCCGATAGTATACGGGGAATGGCTGGGAGCGGGAGAAGCCGCGCCCACTGTGCTGACCTACGGCCACTATGATGTCCAGCCCGCCGAAATCGCGGATGGCTGGGACAGCGATCCATTTGAACCGGTGGAACGAGATGGCAAAATCTACGCACGCGGCGCGATTGACAGTAAAAGCAACGTCATGGCGCAGATCAAGACCGCTGAGGCGCTGTTGGCTACCGGCACGCCCCCGGTCAATATCAAACTGCTGTTCGAGGGTGAAGAAGAGTCATCTTCGGAGAACCTGGCGCTGTTCGTGGCCCGGAACCAGGAGCGACTGCGCTGCGATGTCTGTGTAATCTGCGATGGCAGCATGACAGACCGGGAACAACCGGACATGGGTTATGCCCTGCGCGGCGTGGTCTCGATGGAGTTAGAAGTCTTTGGCCCACCCCGCGACCTGCACAGCGGCGCTTTTGGCGGCACGGTGCATAACCCGATTCAGGCGCTGGCGGAGATTATTACCCAACTTCACGACGCCGCTGGCCGGGTGACCGTTCCTGGTTTCTATGACGATGTGCTGCCATTGGATGCCGAAGAACGCGCCGAACTCGCAAAGGCCATGCCCTGGATAGAGGCCGAGTGGCACGATGTTGCCGCTGCGCCCGCGCAGTGGGGCGAGTCGGACTACAACCTGCATGAACGTATCGGCGCACGTCCGACACTGGAAATCAACGGGATTGCCGGGGGCTTCGCCGGAGAGGGCTTTAAGACCGTGCTGCCCGCCCGCGCCCTCGCCAAAATCAGTTGTCGCCTCGTCGCCGACCAGACCTCGCAGCGCACTTATGAACTGGTGCGGGACTATATCGCCCAGATTACACCACCTACCGTTCGTACTGAACTGCGCCTGATCTCGATCGGTGAGCCGGTGGTGATTGACCGCCATTCACCGGCAGTACAGGCCGGGTTACGTGCTTACGAGCGCAGTTGGGGACGCCGCCCGCACTATTCCCGTGCCGGGGGCAGTGTGCCAATCACGCTTGACTTGCGGAGGGAACTGGGCGCGCAAATGGTTCTTATGGCTTTTGGCTACAAGGGCTGTGGCGCTCACGGCCCGAACGAGCATGTTTACCTCGATATGTGGCAGCGCGGCATGGAGACCATGCTGTATTTTTACGATGAAATCGCCCAGACCGCCGGCAAATAATGACTTACCTATTGGAAGGATACCAATGACAAACGCACACGAATACGCACAGACTAATGGGGCGCGCTTCCTGGAGGAACTCAAGACCTGGATTCGCATCCCCAGTGTAAGCACCGACCCGGCGCACAAAGGGGACATGCAGAAAGCGGCGGAATGGCTGCGCGACGATATGCTGCGCGTCGGTTTTGAACGTGCCGAGATACTGTCCACTGCCGGGCATCCGGTTGTCTACGGTGAATGGCTGGGTGCGGGAGAATCCGCGCCAACGGTGCTGATCTACGGGCATTACGATGTCCAACCTGCCCACATGGAAGATGGCTGGAGCAGTGCCCCCTTTGACCCGGTCGAGCGCGACGGCATCCTTTATGCGCGCGGTTCGAGCGACGACAAGGGGCAGATGTTCGCGCAGTTGAAGGCAGCAGAAGCACTGCTGGCAACCGGCAAACCGCCCGTCAACCTCAAATTCCTGATAGAAGGCGAGGAAGAAATCGGCACACCCAACCTGGGCGCATTTGTTAAGATCAATCGGGAGATGCTCAAGGCCGATGTCTGTGTTGTTTCCGATGGTTCGATTCTGGCAGTTGACCAACCCTCTATCGGCTACTCGACACGCGGGCTGACTTATATGGAAGTCGAGGTTTTTGGCCCCAAGCAAGACCTGCACAGCGGTGGCTTTGGCGGCATCGTCCACAACCCGGCCCAAGCCCTGGCGGAAATCATCGCCCAGTTGCATAAGCCGGATGGCAGTGTAGCCGTCCCCGGCTTTTATGATGACGTTCTGCCGCTTTCGCCAGAAGAACGCGCCGAACTGCAAAAAAGTGCCTGGACAGAAGCACAGTGGCAGGCGGCTACCGGTGCCCCGGCCTTCTGGGGTGAGCCGGGTTACGCCCTGCACGAACGCATTGGGGCGCGGCCGACCCTCGAAATCAACGGGTATGCCAGCGGGTTTTATGGCGCCGGACAGAAAACCGTCCTCCCGGCGAAGGCACTGGCGAAGATCAGCTGCCGCCTGGTCGCTAACCAGGAGCCAACCAACATTTACGAACTGGTACGCGACTACATCGCACAGATCACCCCGCCCAGTGTCCGCAGCGAAGTGCGCTTGCTTGCGGGCGCATACCCGGCGCTCATGGATATACGCTCCCCGATGATGGGCGCGGCTGTCACGGCCTATAAAAAGGGCTGGGGGAAAACCCCACTGTTCGAGCGCGGCGGCGGCACTCTACCGATTCTGGCCGACTTCCAGCGGTTTCTGGGCGGACTGCCGATTATTCTGTTGAGCTTCGGTCTGAGCGACGACGGCGCACACGGTCCGGATGAGCATTTCGTCATCGAGATGTTCCATAAAGGGATTGATACCGCCATCCACTTCATGGAAGAAACCGGCAAACTGAAATAATGCTCAAAAGAACAGAGGTGGTTGTTTTAACCACCTCTGATATTCCCTCTATAATGGTGAGTCTCAACTCTTGCTTTACTCGCTGGCGGTAAGTGGGTTCTCACAGTCGGTGCCGGCCACGTTCTCTACCATATCGCCCGCAGCCAGCGCTGCCACCCAGTCTACCAGGCAAACCCCGTCTACCTCATAGACATATAGTTCTGGACTGCGCAGCATCGTATGGACTGAGCCACAAGCAAAACAAACAGACAAAAAGTCATACATAATTTGCGAATCATAATATATGCCCCTGTACTTGTAATATTGAGAGAGCGCATTGAGACTCGCCGTTTCAAAGTATACTGTTGGTTTTCATCTACTCAAAATCCCAATGATTCATCAGAATACTCTCAATCAATGTGCGTAACGAAAAATTAAGATATAGTTGCTTGACGAAAAATTAAATCCCGTGATAACGTGAATATAGATACCTGATCAGCTTTATCATTTCCTTATCATTCAGCCGTAAGGAGTTCTCATTATGCTGTACCAACCAGCGGAGCAGGGGCAGGGATTAGTTGAATATGCATTAATCCTGGTAATGGTTGCGATGGCCGTGATTGTCATATTAGCATTGCTTGGCCCGGTTATCGGCAATACCTTCTCGAATGTCGTATCACTTATCTGAGTGATTCCGCCACACTTCATCATGAATACCAGCAGTAACCGAGGACGATTGATGCGTCCTCTTTTGTTTACTGCCAGGAAATCAAAAACACATGACAGAAGTCTGTGCCCTGTCATGTGTCCGTGTTTAATGCGGCGTTACCGTCTAAGGAATATCGCTCCGTAGAATGAGAAAGGATACGTCAGCCTCAATAAGCCATTTCAATGCGATCGCCTGTTCAGGATCAACCGCCAGAGTAACATTCATGGGGACGGCATCTTCCGCCGGTTGCGTTGTCTCCCCGGTAATCCAAATAACCGGCGCACTTTGAACCAACCGCTGCATCAGGAGTTGCCCCGGTAGCGTGGTTACGATTGACTGGAATTGGGTGAAAGAATCCCCTTCTCCGGCTGTTGGGGTGGCAGCTAGCACCGCAATGGTATCAGAGATTGTTTCCCCCGTTGATGGGGTGGCCTCGGCAACCAGCATCGCAATAATGACATCCACGTTACTGCCAACTTCAATACCTTCCAGTTCAGATGCACTGTCAACCGGTATACTGATCCCGACAGTGCCATCCGGCATTATCCCGGCCTGAAAATCGGCGGTAACCTGTTCGCTGAGTACCGGTTGCCAGGGCTGAATAATCGCAGTCGCAACCAGCCCAATCAGTGATTCAGCCTGACCAAACGTGTTTTCGGGGGCAATAGACGAGGGCATATAGACCTGC
Organism: uncultured Chloroflexota bacterium; assembly: GCA_937974245.1. Classification (GTDB taxonomy): domain Bacteria; phylum Chloroflexota; class Anaerolineae; order Aggregatilineales; family Phototrophicaceae; genus JACKCG01. Next base: position 9,152 of record CALJKV010000051.1, read on the forward strand.
CCCAGCATCTCGTCAGTAATCACTTCACCGCGCCGGATATTCTGACGAGCGATGATAACCGGCTGTATATCCGGTGGCATGGTTGTTAGCCTAACCATAAGTTCATCCACTTGCGTGGAATCTATCTGCACCAGACTAGCAGCGATCCACCCCCGACGACCATCCTGCATGGTGATGTACAACCAGTGGTCGTCCGCCGTGAGGGCAGTAACCTCAACCTCCGTTCCGGGGATGAGTCTAGCAACAACACTGAAACTTGCACCTGGCCCTCCATATACGGCCACTACATCCAGCGATGCGATAACACCTTTGGTAGAGGAGAAAATTGTAGGAACAACTGTGATTGGCGAAACCACCAGAGTAGCAGGGAGGAAATTTCCACCATCCAAAGTTTCTGTAGGTATCACGGTTGGGCTGGCGGTTGCCTGCATAACGGCACCTGTTACCCCCGGTTGTGGGCTGCGCAGAAACATCAGCATACTGCTACCGAATATGACCATAATGAGCGTGGCAACCAGCGTCACCGGGATAGTTGTCCGTTTACGGTGCTGATTCATCAATGGTGAAACACGCATGGATTCTATAATATCCTCTTGTTGAGTTCTTGGATACGATTGCAAATGAGCGATCAGATCATTTTCAAGCTGCCGCTGGAACGCCGATTTTGCCAGGGGAATCGTCCGGGCAAGATCATCCAACGCTGGTTGACCAGTGACCTGTTTTTCATGTGCCGCACGCTCAATTTGGTCGAGCAGGTTTTTATCGTGGTTGTGGTTCTGGCTCATCAGCGGTTTTCCTATCCAACTCATCGGTATAGCGGCGCTGCAAATCTTCAACTGCGCGGCACAGATGCGAAGCAACCGTTCGCTCATCCAGGCCGAGAACAGCGGCAATCTCCTGATTTCGGAGTTCGCCAAAGAACTTGAGGGTGATGATTTCCTGACGGCGTGGTGATAAGGTGGCGATACGCTCACGCAGACGTCGGAACCGCTCTTGGGTAATTATGAATTCTTCCAGATTCGCATCGCCACCTTGAATATCAGGGAGATCGTCAACTGGTAGAAAATCCTTATCTTCATGGTGATAACGAAAAAACAGGTTGACCGCATTATGTGCGATGCGAAACAACCAGGCGGAAAAAGCACCTTCTCCGCGATACTCAAATGTATGAAATGATTTGACAACACTCAGGAAGATGTCAGCCGTGATGTCTTCCGCATCCAAGGACCACCACACACGATAGGCGACATACGCATATACGCGCGGAAAATAGCGACGGTATATCTCACAGAAGGCGTCTGTATCATGACGTGCTCGCAGAATCAGAAATTCCTCAGTTGCGGCAGCATATTTATCAGCCAAGATCGGTCATCTCGCTCTCGGTCGTCTCTACAATTTAAAATGGGGAAATGGGTCAGTTTACTGCATTGGATTCTGGAGAAGTGAGAAGAAACACAAAACGGCAGTCTTAATCCACTGCCGTTATTCTCTTCATCAAGCAGGGGCCACGCAATTCATTAAGAAGATTTCCCTCATCAAGCGATCAGAAAAACCCTTGTCTGAGGAAACCTGTGAGCTGCGGGTTATTTCTTTTCGTTCAGCTTGTTCGACGCCTCAACATCCACTGTCTGGCGTTGCGCGAGGAACTGCACCGGCATAGTCTGCTCCGGGGATGTTGCAGGCGGTTGAGTCGCCACCTCGGTAATCCCGTTGCGCACGACACTCAGCGCCCTGGTCAACTGCTGTTCCAGTCTTTGCAGTGTTTCCATCACATAGCCATCAGCTTCGTTGGTGATGTTGGCCGCTTCCTGGCGTGCAGCCTCCAGGATATGTGCTGCACGCGTGTGAGCCGCCTGCACACTCACGTCCTGGTCAATAAGTTGCGATCCCTGTTCACGAGCAGCTTGCAGCAAGCGGGCGGCTTCCTCGTTGGCCTGTGCCAGAATCCGGTCCCGCTGCGCCAGCACCTTCGAGGATTTTTCGATTTCCTCTGGAATCGAAATGCGCATCTGGTCAATGAGTTCCAGTGCCCGTTCCTCATCAATCATCGTGAACTTGCTGAAGGGCATGTGCCGCCCCTCGTCAATCAGGTCTTCCAGCCGGTCAACCAAATGTTGAATATCCATAAAACCTATCCCCTCTACTGGTTTCAATCCCGGATGCTGATCGTATACCCCGGACTGTTGTGATTGGCGTGCAGTTCAGCGAATCGCGCTTGTAGAGCCTCCGCCACAAAAGACGGCACCATGCTGCTGACATCACCGCCGAGTTCCGCAATCTCACGGATGGTGCTTGAACTGATATGCAGGTGTTTCTCATCAGTCATGATGGCGATGGTTTCAATATCCGGCTGCAATTTCTTATTGGCAAGCCCCATACGGAATTCAAACTCGAAATCCGAAAACACACGCAGCCCGCGAATCAACGCCATTGCACCAATACTTTTAGCATAGTGTACAGTTAAAACAGAATATTGCGCAACTCGAATATTATCCACCCCGGCAAATGCGCGTTCCGCCAGCGCAACACGCTCCTCCACGCTGAACATAAGTTTCTTTTTGGGCAGGTCGTAGATGGCGACTATCACCTCATCAAAAATATTGGCCGCCCGCACAGCGACGTCAATATGCCCATTGTGGATAGGGTCGAGTGTTGCAGGGTAGACTGCTCGGCGAATCATATGATCACTCCAAAACCGAATAATAAAAGATGCATCCATTTAGCGGGCACACCCTTCTGGGAGTCCGCTGGACAGACAGGAATCTGTTCCTACAATTTCCTGCTTACTGACTTCCCGGACGACGCATTTAGTGCCTCATCCAATAAACCTCTTTGGTTTCCTGTAGGAAAGGGTCTCAGTCCCTCCCCTACACCTGATACCCAACAGTACAGGCAATTCAACTCACATCACTGCGTTCGTCATGTAACTGGTGAACACGCTGCGCCAGCAGACGGTGCTGTTCCTGGCTGAATTCCGGGTCTTCCGCATAGATCGTGCGGGCTTCACGCTGCGCCATTTCGACCAGCTCAGGGCGCATCCCCTCCATAAGTTGCATTTTGCCCCCGCCACTCTGCCGCGTCCCTACCAGGTCGCCCGCACCTCGCAGCTTCCAGTCCATCTCCGCCAGCACAAAACCATCGGTGGTAGCTTCCATCACCTGGAGACGCTGCCGTGCTTCATCAGAATTGGTGTCGGAGATGAGCAGGCAGTATGAGGCGTGTTCACCGCGCCCCACACGTCCCCGGAATTGGTGAAGCTGCGCCAGCCCGAAGCGGTTCGCGCCTTCAATCACCATCACACTCGCATTGGGGATGTTCACCCCAACCTCAGCCACTGAGGTCGTAACCAGGACATCGAACTCATGCTTGCTGAATGCGGTCATAATCTCATCTTTTTCAGTGGGTTTCATGCGACCATGCAGCAGCCCAACCCGGTAGCGAAAGAATACCTCTTTCAACTGCTCGTAGGCTTCAACTGCCGCGGGCGCATCAATATGCTCCGATTCTTCCACCAGTGGATGCACGACAAATGCCTGTCGCCCCTGTTTCAACTGCGATTCAACAAAACTATAGACTCGTTCCCGCTCCACCGGGTTGATGACTTTCGTCTCCACTGGCGTCCGTCCCGGCGGCATCTCATTGATAACCGACAGGTCAAGGTCAGCATGAACGGTGAGCGCCAGTGTACGCGGGATAGGCGTTGCCGTCATGACCAGCAGGTGCGGGTTGGTCCCCTTGCCCCGCAACCGTCCCCGCTGTTCCACGCCAAAACGGTGCTGCTCATCAATAATCGCCACTGCGAGATCGTTGAACTCAACCCCCTCCTGAATGACAGCGTGCGTGCCAATCACCACGTCAATCGAGCCGTCGCTGATACCCCGATAGATGGACTGTCGCTCGCCAGTAGAAAGGGCGCTGGTCAGCAGAGCAACCACCGGGCGACGCTCAAACGGCCATCCTTCCAGTGTCGCGCTAATCCCCCGATAATGCTGCTCAGCCAGGATACTGGTCGGTGCCATCAAGGCTGCTTGTTTGTGATTTTCCAGCGCCAATGCAAGTGCCACTGTCGCCACCGCCGTCTTACCGGAACCTACATCCCCTTGCAGCAACCGGTTCATGGGTATATCGGTGCTGGTATCCTGGCGGATGTCCGCCACCGCTTTTTGCTGCGCCCCCGTCAATGCATAAGGAAAGACGGCTTCAATGAATTGCTGTAAGTATTCGTCGCTGACGGGTATAGCGGGGGCGGGGACGCCCTGCCATTCGCGGCGATTGCTCAGGACGGCCAGTTGCAGCGTCAATAACTCATCGAAAATATACCGGCGTTTGGCATGGTCAAGATGATCCCAACCTTCGGGGAAGTGCAGATTCTTGATTGTCCAGCCCAGGTCAGCCAGTTCGGTGCGTTCCAGCGTGGCTTCCGGGACATAATCCGGCAGATGGTCGGCCCAGTAGTCCACCACATTTTTCATAATGCGGCGCAGCGTCCGGGCGCGGATTCCCTGCGTGAGCGGGTAGATAGGGACAATGCCCACCGCTCGAAGGTTATCGCCATCCAGGTGTTCCCATTCCGGGTTGACCATCTGCACGCGGCTGCCATAGATGGAAGTGACGCCGTTCAGCACAATCTGATGGCCGATACGGATGAGCCGCGCCAGGTAGTTCTGGCCGAAGAAGGTAACCCCCATGTGCGCCGTGCCATCATCCAGCACGATGAAGAAATCCTTGCGCCCCGTGCGCCCGGCACGCACTTCAGCATGGCGCACCGTGCCGATCACGGTAGCCGTATCGCCAATCGGCAGGCGGCTGATGGGTAGCAAGCGGGTATAGTCGTCATAACGACGCGGCAGGTGAAACAACAGATCACCGATGGTGATGATCCCCAGGTTGCTCAACTTCTCCGCCATATTCGGGCCGATGCCCTTCACAGTTGTGACCGGTTGCTTGAGACCGCGCAGAATATCGGCGGCAGCGTCCGGGTCAAGCGCCTTACGTGGTTTACGCGGCACCCGGGCGAGGCGTGGCTGTGGCGGAATATCCGGCGTGCTGGGCGTGATCGGTCCGGCAGCGGTGAAAAGATCATCCTCAGTCTCAAAAACTGGCTTACCGCTGTCCGCTGAGCCTGATGTCCTGGACTCTGCCGGTTGGGATTCGTCCTCATCGTCTTCTTCCCGCCGCTCTCCGGCAGCCTGCGTGGGAGTCGCTTTTCGCTGCTCATGGCGCTTTTCGCGCTTTTCACGTTTCTTCTCGCGGGTATACGCCGGGGGCCGGGTTTCGGCAGGCGGCTCCGGCGCTGCTGCCGGGGGTGGCGCTTCCTCGAACTGTGCTTCCAACTGAGCCAACTGGGCCAGACGCTCCGGTGGCGGCGGAATACGCCCCACGATTCGATCCAACATATAGCCGATAGACTTGGCCCGCTCCGTTTTACTGTCAATGGCTTCGTATTGGCGCAATAAGTCCGCCAGTTCATCTACCAGCAGGTGATGTTCGGGGCGACGTGCCTGGGTATGCGCGTTTTGCTGCCACTTCTCGCAAAAAGCAGACAGACCGCCGATTACAGCCGCATCTTTGCAGCCTTGTTCACGCTCTAACTTGAGAATTTTAACCAGAGTTTCCAACGCCGATGGCATAATGTGCTTACCGTCTCCAACGCTTACTTAAGGCTGCAAAACCTACAGCCTGAGGGCCGACATGTGTCCCCAGGGCCGGGTTTACATTGACAGTATAGGTATCTCCTGGCGCGATGTCCGCCAACTGGTCGTGCAGCCAGGCCGCATCTTCCAGGTTATTCGTATGTAAAATCGCCAGTTTGTCTATCGCACCCACCGCCCGTGCCATTTCAACCAGTTCAGCTTTGGCGCGGTTGGCGGTGCGGACTTTGGCTAAGGGTACGACAGCGCCATCCGTCACGGTGACGATAGGCTTGATTTGCAGCAGCGTGCCTAGCCCGGCGCTCGCCATGCTGATCCGCCCACTGCGGCGCAGATATTCGAGTCCCGCCAGCATCGCCGCAAATTTCGTGTGGTCACGCGCCTGCGCAATCGCATCCAGCACAGCGGCCAAGTCACCCGTTTCTGCCGCAACTTCCGCACCCGCCACGACCTGCCAACCGATGCCCAGTGATACCCCGCCGCCATCTATGAGTGTAACACGGTCAGCCGGTAAGTCCTGTACGGCCAGACGCAGCACATTGTAAGTGGCGCTCAACTGCTGCGGAATAGTAATAATCACCAGATGGTCATACTCAGCAAAGGTACGGTGAATGATTTCCTGCGCCATGCCGGGCGAAGGGGCGGCAGTCGTCGGCAGCGGATTCTGGGTAGGCAGCAGGTCGTAATAATCTTCGCGCACAAGCTGTATGCCATCATCCAGGTAACTTCGCCCACCGTAATTCACATAAATCGGGACAACCCGAATGTTCCACTTTTTGACCAGTTCCGGGGGAACATCGGCCACACTATCGGTAACAAAGCCTATTTTCTTAAAGGTCATCGTCAAAATCTTCCGTTTCGCGCTCCAAAATGACCACGCCCGTTCCGTCTGTGCCAATCATTGAGGCCATCGTCGGCCCGTAGTAACTATACGGAAAGTATTGATCGGCAAATTCCACCGCCAGCCGGTCTTGAATCATTCGGGTCTGCTCAGTCAGATAAGCCTTATTCTGGAGAATAATCACTTCCTCAATATCAGCAAACTCGGTGACAAACTCCACAAGACGGTCAACCGCCTGGGCACGGGTGCGTACTTTCTCCATCGGTAGAATACGACCCTCTTCGATGCCCAATATCGGCTTGACCCCCATCATAGTCCCCAGGATGGCATGGGAAGATTTCATAATTTTATTTTGCAGCAGATAGTTCATTGATTCAACATAGTAGGCGGAGTAAATACGGTCTACCGCGCCGCGCACGATACGCACCGTGTCTTCCAGGCTACCAGGCTGCTGGATAGCCTGCGCCGCGAGCTTCACCAGCATCCCTTGCGCTGTGTCCAATGTGTGCGAGTCGATAATCGCAATTTCACATTCCCCCGCCATCTGCCGCGCCGCCTCCATCCCATTCTGCCAGCTTGTGAACAGTTCACGCGTAGCATGAATTGAGATAATGCTGTCACCTGTGCGTGCCAGCTGGCGGTATACCTCCAGGAATTCAGTCTCGGTAGGAGAGGATACCAGTGGCGCATACGGCTCATGGACAATGAGGCGCATCGCCTCCTCGGCATTCAGGTCAACCCCTTCGCGGTAGATTTTCCCCGCAATACTGATTTTGTTGGGGACGACGACAATGCCGTGCTGCTGGACGAAGTACGGGCTTGTGAAGTGCGCACAACTGTCGGTGACAATACGGATATTTGGCATCACATTATTCTATACTGATGATATACGGATAAAGTGGCTGGCCGCCGTCCACGACCTGGAACTGCTGGTCAGGATAGGCCGCGCACAGCTTTTCGACGAGTTGTTCGGTCTGCGTTTCGGTGACGCCTATCCCGTAGTACAGGGTGACAAGCTCATACCGCCGCACCTGAGCCTGTTCAAGCAGGTTGAAAGCAACTTCCAGCATCTCTTCCCCGGTGGTAACAAGACGATCATCCACCAGGCCGATCAACTGACCTTTACGCACAGTTACACCATCAAGTTCGGTGTTACGGGTCGCAGTAGTGATCTCCCCGGTGACAACATGCTGAAGCGCCTGGTGCATCGCGGCGATCATCTCCTCGGTGGAGCCAATAGCCTGTATGTTACCATATTCCAGCATAGCACTGATACCCTGGGGTAGGGTGCGGCTGGGGATGACGGTTACAGCTTTGCCCTCTGCCAGTGCAGCGGCCTGGCGCGCCGCCATCACAATGTTGGCGTTATTCGGTAGCAGTATGATGTCTTTGTGCGGTAGCTGACGAATAACGCTCAGGAAATCTTCGGTACTGGGATTCATTGTCTGGCCGCCGGCAATCACATGCACGGCCAGCAGATCCCGAAACAACCGCTGCATCCCGTCACCGCTGGCAACTGTAATTACCGCCACACTGGTCTCCGGGATAGCCGGGGGGGGCGGCGGTGGGACTTCCTCCTCCCGTGCCTGTCGTGCTGTCACATAATCATGGTATTGGCGCTGCATATTCTCTACAACCACATCGTCCAGCGTTGCGCCCAGCCCAATTGCATAACTCAAAGGTTTGCCAGGGTCATGCGCATGTACATGCACCTTAATGAGTTCGTCATCCCCTACCACCAGCGTTGACCAGCCCATACTATCAATCATGGCACGCACTTGGTTCACGTTCAGGCCTTCGCCGCGCATGAGAAACTGGATGTCATAGCCGTAGCCTTCCGCGTCTTCTGGTTCGAGCGCCGCCTGCCAGTTCCGGGTATTCACGGTAATCGTCTGGCCGCCATTGGGTTGGATATCGTCACCGCGTAATGCCCGGAGCATCCCCTCTACGATATATGTCCAGCCCTGCCCGCCGGAATCGACCACACCAGCAGCCTTGAGTACCGGCAGCAAGTCAGGCGTATGCTGCAACGACGTATATGCGGCCTCCACTTTCGTCTCAAACAGATTCTGTAAATCGCGCTCCACCTGCGCTTTCTGCTGCACAGCTTCCATCGCCTGGCGGGTCACAGTGAGGATCGTGCCTTCCACCGGGTTGACCACCCCTTTATAGGCCAGATCTACCGCCGAGCGGCACGCGCTGGCAAAGAGCATTCCGTTAAAACTTTCCTGCCCGAGCAGCGCATCGGCAAACCCGCGCAGCCACTGCGATAGAATCACGCCGGAATTGCCCCGCGCCCCCATGAGTGCGCCCTGAGCAATCGCATGGCTGACATTGCCCACATGCCCATCCTCAACAGCGGCAATCTCCTCGTACGCACGGCGCAGCGTCATGAACATATTCGTGCCCGTATCGCCATCTGGTACCGGAAAAACATTGAGCTGGTTGACTTTTTCCTGGTTGGCTTCTAACCAGCGCAACCCCGCTCCTGTCAGCCTTTTAAGCATGTGACCATCACAGGCGGTTAAATCTACAGCCATCGTGCATAATCCTTGTGAATGGGGCATTGATGTGCCCGTCGAGAATACTGCCCTTGCATCTGAAGGGGCATTATGATAGCATCAAAACATTCTTTCAGTGAAATAACTTCGTGAGTTGAGGCGAAATTATGGCGAAATGTGAGATGTGTGGCAAAGGCCCGATGTTCGGCAACCGCCGCAGTCACTCGATGCGCGCCACCCGGCACAAGTTTAAGCCCAATCTCCAGCGCGTCCGCGTGATGGAAAAGGGGCAGTACGTGCGCAAGACGCTCTGTACCAAGTGCATCAAGACGCTGGCAAAGCCCTGAGACGGCAGTATGTTTCATTGTTATCCTATGTAAAAAGCCGGACAACCGGCTTTTTATGTTCCTGCTGCCTGGCGCAGCGCCGCGATATTCGCGCTGATTGAAGCCGCATCGCTGAACACACTGCTCCCGGCAACGAGTGTGTCTGCACCCGCCTCGACAACATCTCTCGCCGTATCCAGCGCGACCCCTCCATCCACTTCTAATGCAGTCTCCCGGCCACTATCATCAATCATCTGGCGCAACTGACGCAATTTGGGCAGTGTCTCGGGCAAAAACGCCTGCCCGCCAAACCCCGGATTCACCGTCATGACCAGCACCGTATCCAGCAGTGGCAGGATGTCACTCAGGAATGCGGCAGGGATATGGGGGTTGATGGCAAGCCCGGCGCGACAGCCCAATTCACGAATCGTCTGTATGGTGCGGTGCAGGTTGGGCGACGCTTCCCAATGGACGCTGATAATATCCGCTCCGGCCTTCGCAAAGGCTTGCAGGTGACGCTCCGGCTCAACAATCATCAGATGCACATCCAGCGGCAGCGTCGTAACTCGCCGGGCCGCCGCGACGACCAGCGGCCCCATGGTGATATTCGGAACAAACCGGCCATCCATTACATCAACGTGAATCAGGTCTGCGCTGGCGGCATCCTGAATCTGCTGCCCAAGCTGGGTGAAATCGGCTGCGAGGATAGACGGTGCAATACGAATGATACCTGCCAAAAGAATCCCTTTTTTATAATAATGCTTACTCAGCTGGAGAAGACTGCCTCGGTAGAACAGTGCGCATAAGCCCGCTGGCTCTTCAGTCAACTCCGCAACTTCTATTGCGAATAAAACCTGCTGAATCTTACAGAATTACGGCGAGAATTGCAACAATCAGCCGGAAACACTGCTGCCCAGTATGTGCCCGCCGTACTCGTGCTACAATACCAGCCTATCACAAACTGCCGCGTAGAAGGAGAAAGTACTTATGGATTTCCGTCAACTTCTGCTTATCACCACTGTTCCCACCGAGGCTGTTGAGCAGGTACTGGATGCGATTGCAGCGGCGGGCGGTGGCACAATCGGCCAGTATACCCACTGCGCTTTCACCCATAGCGGCACCGGGCATTTCAAGCCATCAGAGGTGGCGAACCCGCACATCGGCCAGAAAACAGCGCTCAATGCTGTGAATGAGGTGCGAATTGAAACCTTCTGTGACCGGGAGAACGGTAAAGCAGTCCTGGCTGCCATCCGCGCTGTGCATCCCTACGAAGAACCGGTCATATACCTGCTGCCATTAGTCTCCCCGGATAGCCTATAAGATGGATCTTACCATCCCAAAACCGAAAATTCTGTGAATTCTGTAAATCTTAAGTATCGAGATACATGGCTTGGGATTATTCTAAAGATATTGGAGTTATTGAGGGGAAAAATCATGGATGCACAGCCCGGAACACCTTTTAATCATGAACTTATCCTGCTGGTTGACGACTCAATCGCTTTATTACGTAAACTCGCCTTCTTGCTGGAAATCGCCGGCTTTTCGGTACTGACCGCCCCCAATGGCGAGAAAGCCCTCGATATCCTGCGCTTGCAGACCCCTGACCTGATGATTTCCGATGTCGAAATGCCGGGGATGAATGGCTACGATCTGCTGCAAACGGTACGCACCTCGCGCCAGTGGCGGCATATCCCGGTGATCCTTACTTCAGATAAATACGGCCTGGATGACCTGCTGCACGCCCTCGACTCGGGGGCATCGGACTACCTGCCAAAACCATTCGATATTTACGATGTACTGGACTCGGTGAAGCGCACGCTGGATGAGCAGCCCCTTGGCGACCACCGTCTGGCGGGTTAATCCTTACAAGGGGTAGATATTGATGCCGAGCGCTGTCGCTGTCGCCACCAGGAGGGGCGCAACGATGAGCGCGGGAAGAAAATTTGCCACGCGGGGTTTCTTAATATCCAGCAGCACCAGCGCCAATCCCATGAGCAGCAGACCGCCGACGGCGGTCATTTCATTAATCATCGGGGTAGACATAAACTCGCCCAGGACACTTCCCGCCAGTGCCAGCCCGCCCTGTAACACGAGAATTGTCACAATACTGAAGCTAACGCCGATACCGAAACTCGCGGCGAAGGCCATCCCTGCGAAACCATCCAGCACACTCTTGATCGCCAACTGCTGGTAACCAATTGGCAGCCCCATACCATCTTGAATTGACCCCAGAAACGTAAGCGGCCCAACACAAAACACCAGACTCGCGGTGACAAAACCGGTGATGAAGCGAGCGCGTTCGTCCTGAGACTCTCCCTTTTGACCGCCGAAGCGCGTTTGTAGCCACCCGGCCAGCCCCTCTAACAACCGGTCAATACGCAGCAGTTCACCAATTATGACACCCATCACCAGGCTTAAGAGTGGGATGATGATATTGCCGGTCTTGCCGGTGTTATCAATGCCCACAAAGAATGTAACCAGCCCCAGCCCGGTAATCACCGATTCCTGGATTCGCGCAGAGAGTCGGTTGCCGACAAGCAGCCCCAAGGCACTGCCGACTGCCACAGTAATGATATTGAGAATTGTGCCGCCCAAGATGGTTTTTCCTGTCGTGTGGTACTCTGTTTTTGGCGGATAAGGTGTGTCGTGCTTTAACCTCATCCCTCAAGGTTCACTACTGCATCTAATACGCCCCGTGCCGGAGCAGAACACGCGGTACTGTCATCATGAGGATTTGCGCGTCCATTTTGACCGACCAGTTCTCGATATAGTAAATATCCAGCAGGCACATTTCGTCGAACGGGACTTCGTTGCGCCCGCTCACCTGCCATAATCCCGTCAGGCCGGGCAGAACTTGCAACCGCTGCATGTGCCAGGGTTCGTACAGCTGGACTTCATCGGGCGTGGGTGGACGTGGCCCGACCAGGCTCATCTGCCCGCGTACGACATTAATCAGGTTCGGCAGTTCGTCCAGGCTGGCGCGGCGGATAAAGCTGCCCACGCGGGTGATACGCGGGTCGTTCTTGATTTTGGGGTGACGCGGGTCTTCGCCGTGTTCCTTCACCAACTGGTCGCGCAGCGCCTCGGCATTGGGAATCATACTGCGAAACTTGTAGATATTGAACTCGCGACCATTCAATCCAACCCGCCGTTGGCTGTAGAATACCGGCCCCTCCCCCTCCAGGCGAATCGCTAAAGCGATCAGCCCAAACAGCACCAGCAGCACCGGCGACACCACGATAATCAACCCCAGGTCAATCGCCCGTTTCAGTACCCAGTGTTTCCCCTGGAAAGCGACCTCACCGTTGACCCCCATCAGCGGGATACCATCCAGGTTTTCGATATGCACCTGGCGCAGATTCAACTGGAAGACATCCGGCACGATGCGTGACTCGACCCCGGCCCGCTTGCAGATCTGCACCAGTTCAAGGATACGGTCATGCTCCGACCAGGGCAAGGTGATAATCACCAGTTCTACGAAATTATTCCTGACTGTTTGCGCCAGGTTTTCGGTGCCACCTAGCCCTTTTAACCGGCCTAAGGAGACACTGGCACGTTCGGCGTTGTCATCCACATAGCCCACCGGTACATACCCCAACTCGCGCCGCGCGAGCATGGTACGCAGCACCGCTTTACCCACATCCCCTGCCCCAACCACCAGCACCCGCTGCACACCAATACCCTTCGTGCGTAAATAGGCGCGGATGAAGCGACGCGCCAGCCGCATCCCGGATTGCAGGATAATCGTAATGCCGGCCACATACGCCAGCATCAACCGGCTGGAAACCAGCGGTTGGAAAAAGAAGCTAATTGCCATCGCCACCACCGTCGCCCGGGCGACGCCATTGATGATGACCGTTAGTTCTTCAAACCACGAGCGGCCTCGCACATTTTTATAGAGCTTGTCGCCCTGGTAGTTCAGGAAAAGGTAGACAGTATAGAACACGGCATACACCAGGTAGGGGCTGAAGTCAGCGCGGTTAACTTCCAGCACCGGGCGGAAAATCTGGAGTTCGTAGCGGATCAGGTAGCCAATAACAAATGAGAGGAACACCAGCACCATATCTGCGGTGGGATAGAACCAGGCAGGCATATAGAGATTGCGGCGTGCAGGTGGATCGTTTGGTTCCATGCTAACCTTTGCTACTGTTGACTCAGTGCTTTTTGATAACTCGCGATTGTAGACTGGGCGGTGGACTGCCAGGTAAAACGGGTAGCATAAGCCAACCCGCGTTGTTGAGCGGTCTCTCGCCAGACTGCGTCGGTTCCGGCATGTTGCAGCGCATCCGTCCAGGCCGAAACGTCATGGGGTGGAACGAGCAGACCGGCATCGCCAACAACTTCCGGCAGTGACGACGCAGCCGATACCGCTACCGGCGTACCGCAGGCCATCGCCTCCAGCACCGGCAGCCCAAACCCTTCAAACACCGAAGGGTAAATAAATAACTCGGCACTATTGTACCAGAGGGGTAAGTCTGCGGTAGGGACAAAGCCAGGGAAGTGTACCGCGTCGCCCAATCCCAGGCATTCCACCGCCGCGAAAATCGGCTCAAAATCCCAGCCTTTGCCACCGGCCAATACCAGCGGCAGGCGCTCATTGGGCGACAGTCCGGCGTAGGCTTCCAGCAGCGTAACGAGGTTCTTACGCGGTTCGAGTGTTCCCAAAAACAGCCAGAAGCGTTCCGGCAAACCCCTCTGCTGGCGAAACGCGGCGACCTCCGCTGCTGGCAGCGGGCGGTAAATTTCCGCCGTATAGCCGGGGACGGCCACGTCTATTTTCTCCGGGGAAACGCCCAGCGACTCGGCCAGGTCACGCGCCGTACTCTGGGAGATGGCAATTACGCGGTGAGCGCGGCGGCATGACAACCCGGTGAACAACCGCAAGTATAGGCGGCGTGCCGGGGAAAGCATCTGCGGATAGTGGATAAAACTCAGGTCATACACGGTGACGACACCAGGACGGGCCAGCAGCAGCGGCGAGACGAATGTCAGCGCGTGATACAGGTCAAAGCCACTTAACTGCCAGGGCTGTACCGCCTGTTCCCACAGAATGCGGCGGTAAGGCGACTCCGTGTTCCAGCGCGAACGGCGCAGTGCCAGGCCGGGAAACGGCGTCGTTACCTGTGCCCCCACCAGCGCCGTGAAGTCCCAATCCGGCGGGGCCACCTCCGCTAAATGCCGCAGCGTATTATGAATATAGCCGTGGATCCCGGCGGAGCGATACCCCGCCTGACCGGAGAGTAAGTGTGCATTCAGCCCAATGTGTACCATAGGCAGGCATTATAGCGCGTGAAAACAGAAAAAAGAGGGCGAAGGGGTCTTGACAACAAAATGTTTACGGTATAAACTGTTTACGGTGTTAACATTCCTGGGTGACAGGGGCTTTTATGGCAAAAACCAACCGGGAGCAGCGGCGCGAAGAAACCTTCTTGGAGATCAAAGCAACGGCTCGCCGCCTGATGGCCGAACACGGTACAGCCGGATTGACGGTACGCGGCATTGCCAAAGAGATGGGCATGACCCCTCCGGCGCTCTACCGCTACTACGACAGACTGGATGACCTGATTACGGTGCTCATCACCGAGAATTTTCACGCCCTGGCCGACGCATTGGAAGCAGCGTACGCGGCAGCAGCGCCGGAAAAAACCGTTGACCAGCTCATGGCGGCAGCGCTGGCTTACCGCCGTTGGGCACTGGATAACCCCGTGGACTTTGAGCTGATCTACGGCACGCCGATACCCGGTTACCACGCCCCCCAGGACATCACCGTTCCAGCCTCAGCACGCACTCTGGTCGTGTTCGTCGGACTATTCGTGGAGGCCCTGGCGAACGGGGAATGTGTGCCGCCGCCGCCCTACGACCGCGTGCCACTGGAACTAAGGCCGCATCTCGAACAGATCATGCGGGACAGCGACCCCACTGGCAGCGCCCCACTGCTGGCCCTCTACCTCGCGCTCGTATGCTGGCCGCAGATTCACGGGCTGGTCATGCTCGAACTTCTTGAACACATCGGGCCGGTCGTCGGGGACATGGAATTTTTCGCCCGGAGCCAGTTTGCAAATATGGGACGGGCAATCGGCTTCACGATCTAGCAGCATCACAATATCAACCTGAGCATCACTGTATATCCAACCGTCTTTGGCGGCAGGTGTCTTCAATGCGCCCTGTCGCCAGCAAAAAGGAGTCTTATCTCATGAACGTACACACAAACGACCTGCACGTCATTTTCGGCACCGGCCCGGTGGGCATGGCGATTATGGAAGCCCTCCGCCAGCAGGGAATAGCGCATATCCGTATGGTTAACCGAAGTGGGAAGGCCACTCTCCCAACAGATATTGAACTCGTCACCGGTGACGCTACCGTCACCGCCTTCACCAGACAGGTGAGTGCCAGCGCTGCCGTCGTCTATAACGCCGTTAATCCGCCCTACCACCAGTGGCCGGAACTGTTCCCGGCGTTGCAGGCCGGTGTCCTGGCCGGCGCAACAGCCGCCGGAGCAAAACTCGTCGTCATGGATAACCTGTATATGTACGGTCACACCGGCGGTCAGCCGATGACTGAAACCACGCCCCACGCCGCCCATACCCGCAAGGGCAAAGTCCGGGCACATATGGCCGACGACCTGATGGCAGCACATCGCAGTGGGCAGGTGCAGGTTGTTGTCGGGCGGGCATCCGACTTCTTCGGCCCGCGCGGGCTGCAATCCGCGATGGGGGATCGCGTGTTTTACGCGGCTCTGGCGGGCAAACCGGCTTCGGTGCTGGGTAATCCTGATCTGCCTCACACCTACAGCTACCTGCCCGACATTGGTCGGGCGCTGGCCCTGCTCGGTCAGAACGAAGCAGCATTCGGTCATGTCTGGCACCTGCCGGTGGCGGAGAGCCTGACCACGCGCCAGTTTATCGAGTTGATCTATGCCGAGATGGGAACTCAGGCCAGACTCTCGGTGCCACCCAGGTTCGCGGTCAAACTGCTGTCGTTCGTCAACCCGGTGATCCGTGAGGTATACGAGATGCTCTATGAGTTTGAGGAGCCGTTTGTGCTGGATGACAGCAAATTCAAGCAAGCTTTCGATTTCCAACCCACACCGCTGCGCGAGGCCATCCAGACGACCATCGCCTGGTACCACGCCAATCCGCAAGCGTGAGCGCAACCACTTGCCCGCTGCCTGCGTATACAGCAGCAGACAATGCAAGCAAGTGGAGGATTGAAACATGGGAAACAAAGTGCGGGTACAGGAATTTGAGATCAACAGTGCTGAACTGGTTGACCGGGTGAAGGAAATTATCAAGGAGCCGGGCGTGCAGCGCATGGTCGTTTATTCGCAGAAGGGCAAGGTCCTGCTCAACCTGCCGTTGGCAACCGGCGCGGCGGTGGGTACGCTGGGCGCGATGATGGCTCCCATGTGGTCGGCGCTGCTCGGTATCGCGGCGATGGCCGCCCGCATCCGGGTGGAGATCGTCCGGCGCGACGAAGTGGATGATCAGGTCAAAGAGGACGAGGCACGTAAGAAGCGCATCGCCATCACTTCCGACGACGAGTAGGTAGCGGCCAGGCGGGTTCCGGAAAGAGAGGGTTCGTAGGGGCGATGCCTGCCTCGCCCGTGTTGAAACCAGATGATATCCTGCTCAGTAGTTAATCATCAGGGGTGCGGCGGACAGCGGCGCCCCTGTTTGTTTTCTGTACATCTTTATTGCGTTCAGTGAACCGTCGCCTGCCCATGACTTTACACCAACCGCGACTCGCGCCTCCGGCGCTTTATGAAAAACTTAAAAGCTTTGGCGCTAACGCACCTCACAGCGATCAGCGGCTTATTCAGATGGGGGACGACTCACTACCCGAAAACCGAAGTTGAAGTGACGGCCGTTAGGATTGCGGTTGTGGCGGGACGACGCCCGCGCAAGGCCTCGAGAACCGACGAACGACCCGCCCCGCAACACCCGGGGGGCATTGCCTTCCAGGTCGTTATCCTCCGCCTCAGTGTAGCTACTTCGCCATTTCGTGGCACACCACTCCCACACATTCCCGCTCAAGCCCTTCATCCCGTAGGGTAGCTCCTTGTCCGGGAATATCCCCACCGCGCTCGTCTGCCCTATCCCTGTCTCGCTCGTGTCCCCTTTGCTCGCGTCAAATTCATTCCCATACGGGTATATCCGTCCATCCGTCCCCCGCGCCGCTTTCTCCCACTCCGCCTCTGTCGGCAGCCGCACTTCATACCCCACATTCGCGCTTAACCACCGGCAAAATGCCACCGCATTATACCAACTCACCCGTTCTCGTGGATGATTCCAGAACTTGTAGGCCTGGTCGCCAGGCGCATTGTTATGACCCTCTGGTATGCTTAATCCTTCCCACCAACGGGCATTGTAGAACCCCTGCGGGTCTTCCACAAACGCCTGGAACTGCGCATACGTGATCGGATACCGGCTCATCCGGTATTCTGGCAGCGTCACTTCATGCTGCGGCATTTCGCTGTCCCGTGCCTTTGGGTCTTTTTTCTTATCACTCCCCATCAGGAATGGCCCAGCGGGGATTGTCACCCAGTCTATTTCTGGCAGGCCGTCTCTTACGCCCACGCCGAAACGCGGGTCGCCCAGCACGGCCAGCGCGCGCCCCATCTCCGCTCGTTCAGCCGGTGCTAGTGCCCCAACCGCAACTAACTTCGCCAGAATCTGCCGCAGCCGGGGACGGTACACCTCCTGCAAGTCGTCGCCTTCCGGCAGTTCATCCATCACCAGCCGCGTCGCATAATAGATGCTGTACCACAGCGCATCGTCGCCTGTATCCGGTAAAACGGCCTCTTTTCCCGGCAGCAGCCCCTTCACCAACGCCCACAGGTCCCCCTTGTTCCGCCGCACTTCATCCGGCAGCAGTTCCATCACATTGCGCCACAACCCCGGCCCCTCCCGCACGCAGGCTACTATCTGTGATGGATAATGTTCCCCCTGCGCCAGGTAGCACGCCGCCAGGTGTTCCTGAAAACTCCGGTGCGCGAACTGATAGCGATTGGGGGCTTTGGCATAGGTGATCCCCGCCCGCTGCGCCAGCGCATCGCGTAGCAGCCACATGTCTTTTGGACGCAGTTGCAGAGTATCCACGATGTCCATGAGCGTGCCACCTGTGAATTCAGCATCATCCTTATCGCCTTGTTCGCTGTGTACCTCATACGCCAGTGTCTCTAGTAGCTGGCGTAGATGCCCTTCGCTCAACCCAATCGCCTCGACCAGCGACTGGGTTCTTCCATAGTCCTTCCGTGTCCACCGTTCAATGAGCATCTCCACCGCCCGGCGGTAGATTGCCCCCCTGGTCACCGGCAGTCGCTCCGCCACCGGCTCTGTATGACTGTTCAGCCAGATCGCTGCCATCAACGTGAAGAACAACGGATTCCGTCGCAGACTCTCCGGCACTTTCGCGATCTGCTCTTTGAAATGCCCCGCTTCCTGCTCCGCGCCTTCCATCCCCAGCACCACCCGGAACAGCCGCAGCGCCAGTTCTTCCAGACGATCTTCATCGAGTGTCGCCAGTTTGACGTGCCCGAAATCTTCTAGCTGCCAATCCTCCGCAAAATACGCATACGGGCGTGAGGTCACCAAAATGCGGCACTGTGGGTATTGCCCCCGCAACAGATGCACCAACGCTTTCACCTGCTCCCGCCGCGCCTTCGTCTCCGCTTCTGGCACTTCGTCCAGCCCGTCCAGGAAGAACATTACGTCTCCTTCGCTCATCTGCTCGCGCAACGCTTTCAGGTAACCCGTATCCAGGCCATATCGTGTCAGCTGCTCGCTTTCCAGGTAGGCGAATACCTTATCCAGCGTGACCGTATCTTCCGCGCCAGGGAACGCCGTCCGCACCAGCGCCCGCAGTTCGATGAACACCGGCGTATAGGCCGGCAGCGGCCAGAAACCGAGCTTGTTCACATCCGCTTCGGACTCGTCACCTTCCGCCAGACCATCCCCGGCCAGGCACAACGCCAGATGCTTCATCAGCGTGCTTTTCCCGCTGCCCGGATCACCGGTGATGACCAGATGGGAACACAGCGCGGGCGCTTCCTCAGACTCAAGACGCCAAAGACTTTGTTCACCATCCCTAAATTCGTCTTTGTATTTCTCGGCCAGCTCAGCTACAAACTGTTCCATTCGTTCAACAATCAGCGTTACCTTGCTGGACTCAGCAGAAAAACCTGAGAACTGCTTCGGGCGCTTTTCCTGCGCTCGGAATTCAAGGGTGGTTACTTTTTCCCGGCCACGAATTTCATCCCGATTGCCGGTTTCAATCCACCAATCAACTAGCCGCTTATCTTTGATCTCTCCATGCAACAAAACACCTAGAAACAACGGCACATACACATCCATCAATCGCACAGCCTGACGCGGCGCGGCATCCAGTAGGTAGCTCAGGCTCACCGAACCGTAACGTGTGTACAGCGTCCGTAGGTAATTACGGTGCTGCTCTCGGTAGGCCAGGTCAAGCAAACGACGGTCTCGCGCCAACACCTGCGGCAGGTCTGCCAGCAGCTTCTCCCAGGCGAAGCGATCATCGTGGCTGCCCACAAAGTCAATGTAATTCAGATGTTCCACGCCTAGCTTGAGCAGGTCGTCATTCGACACCTTCTTGATATGCAGCGGCAGGATTTTGCGCCCCACTTTCCTGGCATAATCTACCTCTTCTTTGACCTGTACCGATGCGCAGGCATCCGGCGTGAGCATCAGCAGCACCACATCGGCCTTATCAATCCCTTTGCGAATCTCCGCCCGCCAGTCTTCGCCCCCCGGGATGCTTACCGCGTCAATCCAGATATCATAGTGATACTCGCGTTCCAGACGGTCGGTGATTTTGGTGACCGCTACTTTGTCGTCGCGTTTGTAGGAGGTAAAGAGCGTAGGCATGGGTATCCGTTCTGCATGTGTGGCGTCATGATTAATTGAGCAAATTGTAGCGTGAACGGCGCAGGCTGGCGAACGATTTGCAGGTATCCCGCAAGGTGAAGCAATGTTTTCCGTCATATTCTCCTGTTCTCGCCTGTTTTTCAGGCGTTCTGTACCCCGCAACTTCACCGGTGGCATCCTGCTGTCCGGTGGCTTATGGATAAAGCAAAAAGGTGACTGCTGATGTAAAATGACCGCATGGCAAAGA
>CALJKV010000052.1 GCA_937974245.1 uncultured Chloroflexota bacterium
TGCATCCTGACCATGCCTTCACACTCAGTATTGCCGAGTTCTCGTTATGACTTGCCCCATTGGTTAGTAGTTAAGGTGCATCAACGTCGCGGGCGCAGCGGAAACCAAAACCTTCTCCTCCGGCGCCCCGCTCATAATGCCAGGTACGATCGGCGGAACGCAGATAGCGAACGTTAAGATAAAATGCCCCGCCACGTAAAACACGTTTATCGTTACCATCACTATTACCCTCATTACTATCGTTATATGGATAATCATGATACAGTGAACTCACCCATTCCCACACATTGCCGCTCATATCCAGTGCCCCTACCCAGGATGCCCCACCGGGTTTGCTTCCGACAGGAGCGGATTTGGCATTTGAATTCTGAGGATACACTGTGTTTTCAGCAATAAATTCATTTCCCCAGGGGTACGCAAGCCCATCAGGCCCACGTGCTGCGTACTCCCACTCCGCCTCAGTTGGTAGGCGTGCACCGCGCAATATTTCGCAAAAACTACGGGCTTCGTTCCATGACAAACAGTCTCGCGGTTGGTTCGGTTCAGACACAAACCGTTCACACCCAGGTGATCCGTATTGGGCATTGGTCACTTCAAATTTGTCTATCCAGAACGGTGTACTAAAACACTGCTGATGTATTGGTTTTTCATCATCATCCCCATTATCACTTCCCATCATGAAACACCCCGCAGGCACCAACACCATCGTAAAGCCGCCAATTTCCATCTCAACAGGAACCCAGTGCTCATTTCGAGTTACAGGGTTTAATCCAATCTCAGCGATACGAAAGAGATTGTTACCCATAGATGCCCATCGACTCCATTGGGCTCCCTGTGTCGCCCCAGGTGCAATGGCGTTAAGCTCGCTAATTCTATTATTTGCCATATTGACCTGAAACACGGCAAACATCCCAATACCTACCGCCATGATGATAAAAAACATGACACCAATAATCGCACGTCGGGCACGCAATTGTTGTTGTTCAGCATGTTCAGTTTGTGCTTTGGCAAGTTCCGCCATATCACGGGATTCTTTTGTCGCCCGTTGAAGTTCTATTTTGTGTCGTGTCTCCGCTACAATCTCCGCCAAATATGCAGCTTCACTCTTTGCCACAAAATCAGTTTCGTCTATTGATGGCGCGGACCGGTCCACCCACAGTTGCGCGTCTGCCAAGAGTGTGCCACGATAAAAACCATCATAGAATTCAGGTTTTCCCGCTCGTACCCAGGTAGCTGCATCTACATTGATCTTTTTTTGTAAGCGTAAATCCTCACGGGCGGCGTGCAACCACTCACCCAGGCGCTTCCACTCGCGGATCAACGCCTCATGGCTGACTTCGAGGGTTCGCGTGTCATCGGTCTGGTTACTGACCAGGAGGCGGGCATTTACGAAGGCATCTGCTGTTTCCTGCAAAATGCGGGTCTGTTCGACGTCCGGCAGCGTCAGTTCGCTGGTGGTTGCCCGGCGGCGGGTAGTGTCCTGCTCAGTTTGGCCGGGTTCGATCAGGCGCAGGAACAGGGCGCGTGCTAATGTGCGATGCTGTTCTGTGGGCAAATTCTGGTAGGTTGTGTCGGCGTGCCGCGCCAGCGCCCCTTGGATACCGCCCATCTCCCGGTAGGCGTTCAGGGTGAGTATGCAACCGTCGCGCCGCTCGAAAAGCTGGTCGAGCGTGAATTGCAGCAGCGGCAGCGCGGCGGTTTCCTTGCGCACCGCGAAGACCATCTCGGTCACCAACCCGTCGTCAAATGTCAGGCGCACATCCGGCAGCGCGGCGGGTTTCTGGATCACATCGTAGAGGTCGGCTAGCGTCATCGATGTGATGGCGGCGTGGTGCGTTTCTACCAGCTTGCCAAACGGGGTAAACTGTAACGGGCGGTCATAGAAATCTGCTCGCATACTGAGCAGCAGGTACAGCACGCCGTTCGGCTCGGTCACGGCGGTGCTGAGCAGGTCAATGAACTGGCGGCTTTCGGCCTCGTTCGCTTGCGTGAATATCTCCTCGAACTGGTCAATGTAGAGGAAAAGACGCCTACCCTTCGACGCCTGTTTTGCCAGGACATGCAGGCCACGTGTGTTCAGATTTCCGAGTTCACGGCGAATGTCGCCTGGGATATAGGGCAAGAAATCTGCCAGAGCAATAGACAGATTCTCTAGCGGCTGCGCTCCTGGCACCATCGGGTCAAGGTAGACCCAATCGGGGTGTTTTTCGCGCAGTTTGGGCAGCAGCCCGGCCATGATGACGCTTGATTTGCCGCTGCCGGATGCGCCCAGCACGGCCAGCAGGCGAGCGGCGCGTTTCGCGTCTTCGATATGCGCCAGCAGATCGTCTACCAACGCCCCGCGCCCGAAAAAATCCGGTTGGTCAGCTTCGTGGAAAGCCCGCAGCCCTTTGTATGGGTTGCGCGGCACAAAATCCGGCGGCACTTCTGGGATAGGGGTTTCTTCAGCCATAAGCGGGGCAATTGTAGTCGTCTCGCCACCAATAGCGGCCACCAACCCCAATAAACCTCCTGCATAAGAGTCGCCGCGCAGATCGGCATACTGCATACTAAAGAGACCGAATACAATGCTATCGAGCCAATCATCACCGGCGACCCAGGCCGGGAAAATAGGTTTTTTGTGAGCTAGCGCCAGCGCCACTTCAGCCTGCACGTGGGGCGATTTTCTCGAGTCGGGGGATGCACATATTAACACCGCATCGGCATCGCGAATAGCATCCCGCAGAGCCTGTTCCCAACTGAGTGTGCCGGGCGTCAGGCCGACTTTATCAATCCATACACTGATACCCGCATCGCGCAGGTCGTTGCGCAGCCGGTCAACAACGGGGAAATCCTTACGCGAGTAGGAGATAAACAAATGTGCCATTGCAATTCCATTTGAATTATTAGATCAATCGTTATTATGCCGTTTGTCTACCGTTAGTGCAACAAAATTACCCCCTGTAATTTCGCCAATCCGGTTATCAAAACTGCTAAGTGAAAACTGTAATCCTCGTCAGGTCACGGCGGGCGACTCTGCTACGCTGGAGTCAGCCGGTTGGGGGAGCGGACTCCGTGCCAGATGACCCCACACCCTGAGTTGACCAGCGTCATGGCGCACGCCGCCTCCCACCCACCGGCTCCATCCGTACTCGCTAGTTGTCAGGAGCTGACCGCTTTGAACCTCGGTGAATTCATCCAACAGTTGTTCAACGACATCCGGGATGTGGCGCAGATCATCGCCCCCATCGCCGCTGTCATAGGCTTCCTCGGGCTGGGGATCATGTACATGGGTTCCTCGTGGCCGATCGTCGGCGACTGGAAGCGCGACAATCCGAAAGCCGCCAACCAGGTGGTCATCGGGCTGCTCTTCGTGATCTTCGCCGCCTCGGTCACCACCCTCGTTACCTTCACCGCGCCTTAACGCCACTCTCACCCCATTCGCGGCGCGGGGCGGGTTTCGCTTCGCGCCTGTTCCTCTGAAAGGATGTGTATGGCTGCGGATTTCAAATCGCATGTGCTGCTGCGCGACGAGAAAGGGTTCTTCGGTATCCCCTTCAAACGCCTGCTGCTGGCGGGGGTGGGTGGCGGGTTGACCTACACCCTGGGCAATATCATCTTCCCCGGCTGGGCCATCCCATTGGGGGTGACGCTGATGCTGCTCATGCTGGTACTGACCGGGATGCGCGGCGGCCTGCCGCTCTGGCAGCGATTGCTGTACCGTGTGCGCGGCTCGCTGCTCCTGGCGGCGGCCCGCGATGCGGGGAGCGTCTTCGGCAAGCTCACGGCGGCACTCGATCTGCCGCTGGACGTGGTGAAGCTGGACGCGGCGGCCATCTTCGCCCCGGCGCAGCCCGCCAACCCGGTGGACATGCGCGAGTGGGTGACCTTCGCCCGAGCCGCCGAGGCCGATCACGACAACGGGCTGGTCTTCGTGGATGCCCCGATGACGGAGGCGCTGCGATGAGCGTGCGCACTTTCGTGATTGAACCCTTTGACATCATGCTGCACGCCACCGAAGACGGGGTGCAGTCGCTGCAAGCCCGTTTTTCGACCTGGCTGCGGACGCTGCGCGACCCGGCGCGGTTCGTCTGCTGGCAGATGCCGGCCACGCTGGACGACAAGATCAGCCTGCTCAGCCGCAAGGCGCAGGACGTAACCGACCCGCAGCGGCGCTCCCTCTTGATGGAATATCGCCGCCACTTTGAGAGCCTGAACGACAGTGCTGAGTACCAGCGGGCGTTGTGCGGGATGGCGCTGTGGAGCGACCAGAACCCGCGTGCTTTGGCCGGGGGGATGGCTTCGGCCTTTGAAACGCCGGTGGCGGAGGGCGCGTGGCCGGCGCTGTTCGCCGGAGGCTACGAAATCCGGGAAGCACCGTTCTGGCACCTGGCGCCGTCGGGACGTCCGGGCGGACGCCCGTACTGGGCGATCCTGACTTCTTACGAGTTCGCTCCGGCGACCTGGAACTTCTTCCGCCCGCTGCCGCCGCTCTTACGTCTCAACTTCCCGCTGGCGCTGTCGGTGGACATCCCCAAAACCTACGACCGCAACGCGGCGATTGACGCGCTGGAGGGCATCATCCAGGCCTATCAGGTGCATCTGGCGGGAGCAAGCGGCGAGGACAGCCGGAGTGTGCAGCGCATCGCCGACTGCCGGCGGGCACTCCAGGAGATCAACAACGGGGATGCTTTGCACCTGGTGCAGTTGACCGTCGCCATCGCCGCCGATGACCTCAACACGCTGAAAGAGCGGGCGCAGACCGTCGTCAACGAGACGCGAGCCTGGTTCAGTCTCAGGCAGGAGGTAGGGGAACTGCTGGCGCGTTCGGTGGGGTTCTTCACCGCTAGACGGACGAAGGAGATTAACCTACCGACGACGACCTGGCCGGTGACCTCGCGCGAACTGGCGGTGATGCTGTCGCCGCTGGGGTATCGCAAGCTGGCGGCCACCGATGGTGTGCTGCGCGGGGAAGCAGTCGGGGCCGCCTACCCGGTGTTCCACAATTCATGGCGCGACAAACGGGCCACCCACGAAATTTGGGTCGGCGTATCCGGTTTCGGCAAGACTTTTGGACTGAACTGCTACTTGACGCGGGAGTATGCCGAGAACGGCATCCCCTTCGACCTGCTTGAGCCGATGGGGCATGGGCGCCACATCGCCGGTGCCTTCGGTTTGCCGTGGTATGTGATGAGCGCCAAAGCCACCAAGCTCAACCCGCAGGACGTGATGTTCCCGACGCTCATCGAGCAGGTGTCGCATGTGACGCGTATCTACGAGACGGTGCTGGGGCGGTCGCTGTCCGGGGCACAGCGCGAGAACCTGGAACGCGGGCTGCTGGGCGAGGCACTGGAGACCGCCTATCGCGGTTTTCCTGACCTGAACCGGGTGACGCCCGATCTCGCGCCGACCTGCGACCTGGTGTGTGACGTGCTGTCGGGGTTAGGCGACAAGGATGCCACCCGCCACATCGCCCGCGACCTGGCTGACGAGATCGCCGGGTTGTGTACCGGCAGCGGTCCCTGGGCGGGCTTCCTCAACGGCGCGACCAACGTCGATCTCTCACGGGGGAATCGCCGGGCGGTTGAGCCGCGTGTGTTCAGCTTCCACGAACTGGAGAGCGACCCGATCCTGCAGGCGCTGGCCTACACGCAGGTGCTGAGTGCGATCCGGCGCGACAGCCTGATCGACGAGCAGCCGCGCATCATCGCGGTGGATGAGGTCTACCGGCTGATGCGGCATCCGTCGCTGCTCGATTTCCTGATTGAGGCGGCTAAGACCTTCCGAACTCGCAGAAAGAAGCTGGTCGCGGTGGATCAGTACAGCACTCACTCGGCTTGAGTTGTGGCGGGTTCTTCTGCTCGGCTTTGCATTCTTCGGTGCTGCGCCAGCGGGTGTAGCGTCCATAAGGCTTGTGACCGGCATAGTCTGTCCGCCAGCGTCCCTTGCCGAACTGGTAGGCATAGCGTTCCTGAAGGGCTTTCCAGGTGTAGTCAGGGAAGGCTTTGAGGATTTCCCACTGGTCTACATCGCCCTCGACCATCGCCCGTAGCTGCTCCAGAGCATCATCCTCCCAGAAGTATCCCTTGCTCTTGTGCGTGGCGTTTCTGGACACAGTGGAACCATCGCGCCAGTGGACGGTGACGGCTTTGGTGTGACGGGTGATTTTGGTCAGATGGATATGAGTAGCAAACGCCTCGAACAGACTACGCCGTTCCTGACGCGGCACATCCTCCCAACGGGCGATGACGGTTTCTAGCACGGGCTTGGCTTCAGCCAGGTTGAAGCGTTTCTTCTCGCCCGACTTCAACCGCACTAACTCTGCCCGGAGCGATTCGACTTCACCTTCCAGCGCTTTGTAACGTGCTTCTGCTCGTTCGACCATCTCAGGATGCGATAGGGTGGTCAGGCTGGCGATGAGGTTGTCCTTCGAGATTTCCGCCTGCTTAATGGCTGCTTCCAGTCTCCGGACTTCAGCATGGTCGCCGTGATCGAGGCTGGTGAGCGCCGTCTGCCAAACATCCTCATCAATGGTGGTCGCCTTCAACCGTTCCAGCAGCATCTCGTCCACGATTGCATCCACGATGAATGACCGGATATTCCAGACATTCGACTGGGTGCGGCTGTAATCATACAACTGGTACTGGTACTTCTGCGCCCAGGTGTTCCAGACCGTCGCCAGCCGGTGATGCGGATCGTGCTCCAGATCATCCGTATACAGCAGATTGGAGTAGGTCGGCGGTGCTTCAGGACGATCAGCCTTGTCATGGCGGATCCACGGGCGATACGGTACATACTGCGGATTCGGTTCGCCGTAGAAATCGGTCTGCGAAATGCGGTTGTAGGCATACATGAACAGGTCATTCGGGATGATCGCTTCATGGTTGTGCCACTCGACAATCACCTGCTGGTGAATCCAGTGTCCGATATAGGCCACATTGACGAGCAGTTGCTGAAAGCCACTATGAGAAGGTGTGAGCATCCCGGTGATACGCGAACGCCGTTTCAGGTGATCGGTGGTCTTGAAGCCTGCCGGAACCCTATCGTCGCTGAGATCAGGGAGGTACGGTCCTTCTGCTTCAATTTGTTTCCAGGTCTTTGAGAGGTTGCCCTCGTTAGCGCGGAACAGCTCGAAGTACGCCAGTACCACATCCGCGTATAGATCAAAGCGGCGGTACTTGCGCCAGTCGGGGTTGGATGAACCATCCGGTAGCTTCTCGCGCATATCCACCATGAAGCCGGGTGTGATCTTGCGCCCCGTCCACATCCCGCGCTCTGCCCGCCAGTGACGGCTTTTCACCAGCCGACCGCGCACATGATACTCGATGAAGTCGGCGGCACGCTGCGCCTGATCGCGGAACATCTGCATGTGATAGCGCCCCTGCGTCGGGTGTGCGAAGTCGTAGACGAAACTGGGCGTGAGTACCTGCACGTTGTTGCGGCGGCAGGCATCGATGAAGATGTTCGTCTCGATCTGGGTGAGGTCGCGGAAGAAGCGATCCACATCCTGAGCCGCCACCAGCCCAATCTCGCCGTTCTCAATCTGGCGATAGAGCAGGGACATGCCCGGACGTTCGCTGATCTTCTTCTGACCACTGATGCCAGCATCCATGTCGATCATGTTGATCTGTTCACGCTGCCAGCCCTGTGCGATGAGATGTTCGACCATATCCACCGTTTGCAACGTCGTGGAGATATTGCCGATCTGTCCCTCCGAGGACTGCCGGTAGTAGACCGAGACCGGTTTGCCGAGTGGGAGGGGCTGCGATTTGTACGGATCAATCGACGCGGTGTCAGGGCGCTTCAGGGTTCTGACCATGATTTTTCTCCTTTCCGAACTCATAAATGAAAAGCGCCCAGCTTCCGCGAGTTGTTCTACGCAGAAGCAAGGCGCATAAGGTACAATGCGTCTTAGCCCTGCGATGTGTCTACTTCACTCGCGGGGTCAGGCAGGTCGTCGAGCTGGAACTCGTCGGCCTGTCGTCGAATAGGTCCGTTTGACTTGTCCTCACTATACTCGTTTTTGGGCAGTCGCGCAACGATCCTGAGTAGTGTGCGTGAGACATCCACCAGGTTCGTGCCGTTATTCAGTTGTTTTTCTTGCAAGCTATCTGACTTCAAGTGCATCCTCGTATGCTCCGGTTTGACCACTGCACTCAGCATAGCAAACTCGCTTCCCGCAACCTGTGAAATTTTGCAGTTTCAGCCCGTCAGTTTTGACAATCTGAATGTAAATTTACACGTTGGCTAAAGAGCTGCGGAAATGGGTTCAAAAGCAGGCTGTGCATCGGGTTTTCCCGTTGATTGAACTGACATAACCAGCATATCAAAGTGAGGATGCCTGACCGTTGAAAATTTCCAGTTTTGGCTTGGGAAAATTACGGGGTTTGAAAGAGAGATTTCAGCACGATGTTGTTTGTGATCTATTTCAAGTGCCCCAGCCAGCGGATGCCGGGAAAATGGTCTTTCACTGCGTTGAACATGCGCTCGTCAGCTGTCCAGAACTCACAGGACAATCGCTTCGCCAGTGCCAGATATTGCGCGTCGTAAGCGCGAGGGCGATTGAATTCCTCAGCCAGTTCATACGCTGATTTCAGCAAAGCATCATCTTCATGGAAGTCCACCGGATACATTAAGAGCCGAGTCAGCATCTCGCGCCCCTGCTCATGGGTGATACGCTGCTGGTAGACTACCTTACGCATAACGGCGATGATTTCTGATCGAAGCAAGCGGGGTGCTGCAAGAGGAGTCCCTGCCGCCTTCCATGCTGCCAAAATCTGGTTTGCCTGGGTATGTAAAGGCTCATCCGATAAGCCAAAAGCGATGAGAATATTGGAATCAACGACGACGGTCATTCATCTTCACCGTCACGGATATCACGCAGGATTCCCACAACATCCATAGAAGGAAGCTCATTCCCGTGATTTTCGCGTATCTTCTGACGCAGTGATTCAACATCACGGAACCATGCGTCATAATCAAACGCCGATGCGTCAGTCTCTCCTGTCAAATCTGTCTCCTGGACGATCAGCTCCCGCACGCGCTTCTGTGCGTCTTTGTCCAGTTGGTGAAACTTCTCAATCACTTCGCGTTCGAGTGTACTCATCATACAACTTCCTCTTCCAACTTTAGCCCTATTTTACAACAAGTCTGTCCTGATGCCTGCGCTTTCCCGTCGGTAACAGTCAAATAGGCTATAATCGTCACTACGGCATTATGCTGGTTTCGTTGTGATTACATTGTTGGAGAAACCAAGCTTCGTCAGTTCGACTGGCGGAGTGAGCAGAGAAAGCCGTTCTGTGACTGTTTGTGCCATTTCCAGGAATACACGGGATGCACTACACAGATAGTTCTCGCGATGCCACATAAGACCAACCTGCCGAGAAGGTGTCGGTTCAATGAGGTCAATGGCAATCAAGCGATCAGACATCTTTTGTGCAAATGTCAATCTTGGCAGTACAGTTGCCAGGCTAGAATTCTCCACAACTGCCAGGATACTGCTTACCGTATTCATTTCCATAACAACACGAGGCTGAGCAGGAGTCAGTCGGGCGCTTTCTTCCCATAAGCGGCGCGTGCAGAATGTGTTGGACAACAGTACCATCGGTAGCTGATCCAGAGAAGCAACAGTCACACGTGTATGCTGTCCAAGAGGATGATCGTCACGGACGATTAGAACTAGTTGCTCTTCCAAGAGAGGCTGAACACTCATGTGCTGGCTTGAGCTAGGCAAAAAACCCAGGCCAATCTGCAATTTACTTTGTTCCAAACCCGCTTCAATTGCCTCTGAGGAAAGCTCATTTATCAAGAGCTTAATCCGTGGATGGCATTCAGCGAATGTAGACGCAAGCGACGGCATTAGATAGTCATTGACTGTTTGCACAACACCGACATGTAATTCACCACGTTGCAACCCTTCGAGTTCGTGAATTGCTGTTTCAGCTTGCTCAAGCTCCAAGAAAATCCGCTGTGCATGACGATATAGAATTTCACCCGCCGCTGTGGGGCGTATACCACGCCTTGATCTGTCTAACAGCACGGTACCAACCTCCTGCTCCAAAGCCTGGATTTGTTGAGACAGAGCCGACTGCGACACAAATACTTTTTCGGACGCTCGTGTGAAATTGGCTTCTTGGACAATCGCAACCAGATACTGTAGCTGGCGAAGCTCCATAATCATTACCTCAGCTTATTGATTCTATCAGAACCATCTGTTGGACTAATTGTATCACAGTCTTTAGACTGTAGATATCGATCAATTTCAAACAAGGAGTGAATAGTGTTCAATCGTATTGTTCTGCTGCTCGTAGTAATGCTGCTCGTATTCACCGTGCCTGTCGCGGCACATGATGACGGGGAACCAATCCACGGTGACGAAACAGAAGGGGTTGATGCCGAATTTGATATTGTCTTTGCTCAGGTAGTGCGCGTGGGGTCGAATCTTGTGTTTCAGATGGTGGTAAACGGTGAGGCAGGAACTACGATCCCGGAAGCCACTGGAGAGGTAGCGGGCGCAGAAGTTCTGAGCTATGTATGGCCGACTTCGCTGGATACAGCCGTTGTTGGTTTTGAACCTGAACAGGGAATTCTTGCTCTTGCCGTGACGTCACATCCTGACTTTGATGATACGCCCCTATGGGATGAGGATGGTGACGGCGACCTGACGAACGACGGAGCAATCTGGCACAGTCATTGGGTCGTGCTGGTAGCCGATGAAGCATGTGGCGAAGGCGGTCTCAGAGTTCGTGACATTCCTGAAGGGGAAGCACCTGCTGTGCCGGAAACATGGCCTGAGTTGCCTATCCTGATTGACAGCCCAAACTATGAACTTGAGCTTTTCCAAAGTGAGGTGGTTGTCACTGTACCTCACTCCGATCTTGACTACATAGAAGACTTCAACTTCGATGGTGTAACAGCCGGTCTGCAGGTCAATGTCAATCTGCATGATCCTTTCCTATGTGTGACGGGTGTCGACGACATCGTTTCGGGCGACCTAAGCCTGCCCGGTGTGATGGGACGTTAGTTGTTGTTCGCGGTACCAGCCCTCAACTCCATCGGGGGCTGGTTGTCATAAACAGGAGATTAATGATGAATAATGTAACGCTTGTTTACGTCAATTCGCTCATCGCAACAACATCAGCAAAATTGCGAAGGCGATATACCGGTATACGGCAGTGGACGACGAAGTATCCCTAAGGCGAGGTGTGAGGGCGTACCCTCATCGGCGATGAAGTGCGTGAAGTCATGTAGATGGTTCGACGGCTGGCGGCGCTCATCCTGCTGGAGCAGCAGATCAACAGCAACTACAGGATGTCAAAGCGGACTTGTACGAGTGGGAGGGGTAATCGCAAAAAAATATGTGGCTGATGATCGCTCACCAGCCATAAAATAAAAACGGCTGACCTCATGCGGTACAGCCGTAGACTTGTGCGAGTTCCTTGTTCGCCCGTCGGCGATGATATTGCAAAGTGTTGACATTGTGCCCGAATGTCTTTGCCGCCTGCGTTGAGCTTTTACCTTCGATAAGTCCACGAATGGCGGCGTACTTGATGTCATGTTCTGAATGCCGTTCCAACATCTTCATCGCTGGTTCGACCTCGCCAGCATCGAACTTCTCACGCCAGGTCGGTTGTTCACACTGGAGCGCGCCCAGCATTCCACGAAGCTGATTGCGAATAGCCGCAGCCCGCCAGCGGATAGCATCCTCACCCTTACCCGGCACCACATACGCCAAGTCTTTGCTGGTCACGGAGGTCGCCGCCGCGTAAAGTGCCAGCAGTCCGGCAGGGTCGTCCTTCACCTGCTCATGAACAGTCAGCACGGCGCGTTCGATGTCGATACGGATGTCGGTCAGCGTTGCCCATGTCGCCCAACGTTCACCGGCAATCTTGAAGCGTTCCAGACCGCCAATGCGCATCTCTTCGGGATGCTTGAAGTCGTGCTTCGCCCAGAAGTCTTCCATGTATTCGTAGCGGAGATTCTGCTTACGGATGCTGGTGGATTTCGACCGATAGCAAACGATGAGAGCCGCTTCAAACCGGCTCTTCCTGGCGAGGAAATCACGGTCAGCGGCAAGCTGTTCCCAGACATACATCAGCCCATTTTGCAGGCAGTCATCGAGGTCTTGTGCCCAGACGCGATACTGGCGCAGCAGCATCCTGGCGGCGCGTGGACGGATATCCTCTGAGATTTGCTCGAAGGTCATCTCACCATTCCAGCCAGTGGGATAGGTCGCAACACGGGGAAATGGGCGAATACCAAAACGTGATTCAGTCATGATGACAACTCCTCATCAGGCTGGAAACCGTCCAGCACGGGCGAGCACAACGCTCACCCACGCGGGACAGCGCAGGGAAGGAGCCTGTCAAACGAAAAGCCGACCCAAAATCGGTCGGCTCGTTGGTTCTTAATTAATGGGTCGGCTTTTAGGCAGGTAGTTCGGTGGTCACGTCCCGCAGGGATGGGGGCAGCGTACTGCCTGCCGGTGTTTGATAGGAAGGGTCACGCGCTGTAGAATCGCCGCGTCGGCGGTGTACGAAGTGGACAAGTGTACTGGGATGTAAACCTGCATCATCCAATGAAGGAACAGGGTATGTCCCAATGGGTGAGTAAACATCAAATTGAATCTTGTGCCACACGGTCATGGAGCCCGCTACCATTGATTGAACTTGCCAAAATTATAAGATCATGATAGGCTTAGGCAATCGTTGGCGCAATCGTTTGCCTAAACTGCTAATTAGGGATTTTCAGGAAACTTGAGGCAGTCAGATATATCCAGGAACAACGCGAATGATTTATCGAATGAAGCACCAGTAGTTTATGGAAGATTATGGGCGACAGAATCACATTAAAGGATGTTGCTAGAAAAGTCGGTGTTCGTCCCGAAACCGTATCGAAAGTGCTTAATGGTAAAGCACATGTTTCGGAAGAAACTGAACAGCGTATCTGGCAAGCTGTCCGCGAGTTAGAGTACAAGCCTAACATCATTGCACGTAGTCTCCGTTCGCAGCAAAGCCACACGCTTGGATTATCGTGGCGGCCTGCTCCCCCTGATCAGTTTAATCCGATCTTAGACCGTTTTCTGCAAACAGTTGTTGAGACTGCCCGAAAGTCAGGCTACTACATCCTGCCCTTCCCTGTGACCTCCGATACGAGCCAGATCAAGGTCTATCAGGAGTTGGTCGATACCAATCGTGTCGATGGATTCATTCTGTCGAGCACCAATCTTGATGACCAACGTATAGTCTATTTTCAGGAGATCAACTTTCCATTTGTCACCTTTGGACGCGCTAATCCGGATTGGCATTTTTCCTCCATTGATGTTGATGGCACGGCAGGAATACGCCTTGTAACTGAACATCTGATTGATCTCGGTCACGAAAAAATCGCCATCCTGGCATGGCCTGAAAACTCGCTTTCGGGTAGGTATCGTCTTGAAGGATATCGTCAGGCAATGCATATCCATGATCTTACGATTAATGACAGGTGGGTCATTCGCAGTACCCACGCTGTTCAATCGGCACGGGAAGCTACTGCACGGCTTCTCGATTTACCTGCCTCACTCCGACCTACAGCGATAGTAGCTTTGTCGGATCTGATGGCTGTCGGAGCCATGAAAGAAGCAACTTCGTGTGGTTTGTCAGTAGGGCATGACATCGCCGTTACCGGCTTTGATGATATTCCGATGGCACAGTTTTTGACCCCACCTCTGACGACATTGCGACAGCCAATTCAGAAAGTGGGGCAGCTATCTATAGAGCGATTGCTCCAGATTATTCGTAAAGAGCCTGTGGATGAAGACCTCATCCTTCTGGAACCAGAACTGATAGTTCGAGCATCCAGCACAGGGATTGAGTAAGCGGAATCCACTTGTCCTGCTCATCCGGTTCGATATGAGCGAAACGCACTTACATTTTAGAAGCAGCCTACTGCTGCCAGAAAGGAGTGTCGTATATTAGTTGATTTATCGAAGTGTAAACGCAGCTCATCTGATTTAACACATGATTGAAATAACTTGAAAGGGAAAATACCTATGAACACGAAACGCTCTATAACATATCTCTTCACATTGGTTCTTCTTTTGGTTCTGGCTATAAATGGCGCTAGCCTGGCTCAGAATCAAGTCACGATCACGTTCCAGCAGCCGTGGTCCCTTGATTCGGATCGTGGCAGGGTCGTCCAATCACTGATTGATGACTTTATGGCGGCCAATCCTGACATCGTGGTCGAGATCAGGGACACAGGAGTCAATAACGAGGTTTTCGTTACTGAAGTGCTGAGCGGTGATGCAGCCGATGTCGTAATGTTCGGTGAAGACGGGGTGGTGCTGTTTGCACCGCAGGATGCGTTCCTAGACCTGTCAGATTTTGTAGCCGACTGGGATGAATCCAAGCGTAATGACTTCTATGAGTCGGTCTGGGGGTTCGGCACGTTTGAGGAGAGACAATACGGAATCCCGTGGATTGCCCACAGCATGGCTTTGATTTACAACAGAACCATGTTTGAAGAAGCAGGGTTGGACCCCGATGCCCCACCCACTACCTGGGAGGAACTTTATTCCTATGCTGAGCAGTTGACTTCAGGGGAGCAGTATGGTTATGGACTGGTCGGCCTTCAGGGCCACGATATGGCTTGGAGCTGGTATAACTTCGTGCGGCAAAATGGTGGCACACTCGCTACTCAGGATGGCGACGACTGGTCTGTTGCCTTGAACTCCCCTGAAGCTTTGGAGGCGCTTGAGTTCTATATCAGATTGAGGGACGTAGCTCCCCCCGAAACGACCACCACCGGCGGTGGCGAAGCCAATACTTTGTTTGTACAGGGGCGAGTCGCGATGTATGTGTTGGGGCCCTGGGCAGTGGCTGGCATCAACAATGAAGCGCCAGATATTGAGGTCGGTGTTGCGCCTCTGCCTTACAGTATGGTACCTGCGACTACGGCTGGGGCGGGTTTGCTGACAGTTCCACGGACAACCCAGAATCCAGAAGCTGCCTGGCGCCTGATTGACTTCCTGACCGAAGTTGAGAATCAGGTCAAACTCGTTTCCACCGGATTTGCATTCCGCATCCCCACCCGCCAATCCGCAGTTCAAGACGAATGGTTCCAAGAACATCCAGAATATATCCCCTTCGTTGAAGGCTTGAGTTATGGGTATTCACCGATAGTCCTCGATATTGCGCGGGAATGGAGTGTCGTACACAACGAAGTCGTGCAGGCCGAGCTTTCACGCGCGTTCATTGGTGAGGTAAGTCCGGCTGAGGCGCTGCAAAGCATGGAAAACAGCGGAAACTTGCTGCTTAACAGGTAAGTCACGTCTATGATCTGAAACGGGGGGAGAGGCGCAAACAGGACTTCTGGCGAAACTCTGCGCGCCTTCTCCCGCCCCGTAGACCCACAAATATAATGGAAACAGATCAGGTCTGCAATTAAGAGCCATTGCCGCCATAAACATATTGTAATAGAAATAAGCGCTTTCAGGATGTGAATTATAGTGATTAGTAGGTTTTTCCGGCGTAGAATTAATGCCATTGTTCATGAGATACGGTTCAATTTCTGGCCTTATCTATTTGTATTGCCTGCTTTGCTCATCTTAGGTTCATTCCTGATCTATCCTGCCTTATCTGCATTCCGGATGAGTTTTTTTGACTGGCAGTTGCTCGGCGACTCTGAGTTCGTGGGACTGGACAACTACCTCCGCTTTTGGGAGCTACCCAATGTCAAGACAGCCATATTCAACACCCTTCAATACACGCTTTTGAACGTGCCCGGTACGCTGTTTGCGTCGCTGTTTATTGCCATACTGCTAAATCAAGAAATTCGAGGGCGCGCCTGGTTTCGTGTGCTTTTCTACCTGCCAGTCATTTCATCGGATGTGGCTGTATCGCTGCTTTGGAAATGGATCTATTGGGCTGGCGAAAGGGGTCTCCTGAACAACGTCATTGGTTTACTGGGCTTTGCCCCACAAGACTGGCTGGGTGATCCCGATCTCGCAATGCCGATGGTTGTGCTGCTCACTATCTGGAAGGGAGTGGGCATTAATATGTTGATCTTTCTGGCAGGGCTTCAGGCCATTCCCCGTGATCTCTACGAATCAGCCCAAGTCGATGGCGCAAGCATATGGGGACAGTTTCGATATGTCACCTGGCCTCTGCTTCGTCCAGTCACGTTGGTTGTTGCGCTGCTTCTGACTATCAGTTCGCTCCAGGTGTTCACACCTATATTTGTTATGACAGGCGGCGGCCCTGCCAATCACACATTGACCATTGCCTTCTACATCTACAATACAGCGTTCCGCAATGGTTTATATGGCTTTGCTGCGGCGATCAGCTATATACTATTTGGCTTTATTCTAGCACTCACGATCATCCAGCGGCGTATTTTTCGGGATGTGTCTTTCTAGTAGATGACTAAAAGAGAGGTGCGAGGTATGTGCGTTTTAATTCATTTGGTTATCTATCAGGAGCATTTACCATGAGGCTTGCAATCATTCCCGTCAATCGGGACAAAAGTTTGCGTAGAAGCATCATTTATGCCTGCCTAATTATTGGCGCGGTCGTATCGTCGTTCCCGTTCTTCTGGATGATCTCCACTGCTCTGAAGACGCCTGAGCAAGTCTTGGCTATCCCGATTCATTGGATTCCAGATCCATTTACCCTGGAGAATTTTGAGACAGCATTTCGGCGGTTCGACTTCCTCCGTTACTTCTTGAACACGCTGTTCATTTCCTCAAGCGTGACAATTTTGAGCGTCGTCATTTGTTCATTAGCCGGGTATGCGTTTGCAAAAAAACGATTTTGGGGGCGCGACATCATCTTTAATATTCTGCTTGCCACTCTTACCATACCCGGAGCAGTGCTGATGGTCCCGTTGTTTCAGGTGATTCTGAATCTGGGTTGGATCAATAGTTATATCGGCATCATCGTTCCCTTTTCCGTAAGTGTCACCAACATCTTCTTGATGCGTCAATACATCAGCACTATTCCATCAGAACTTGAAGAAGCGGCACGACTCGATGGTGCCTCCGAGATCGGAATCTGGTGGCGTATCATTCTCCCTTTGAGTAAACCGGCCATTGCGACCGTTGCCATCTTCAGTTTTGTGGGAGCCTGGGACGGCTTCCTGTGGCCGTTGATCGTGTTGAAGCAAAAAGAAATGTGGACCTTGAATGTCGCACTCGGATTGTTACAGTCCGAATTCATTGCGGCTGAGGGTTCGCCCTGGGGTGTTATGATGTCTGGTAGCATTTTAGTAATTCTACCACTTATCGGTGTCTTTTTGTCCCTACAACGCTATTTCCTTAGCGGTCTCACGATTGGAGCCGTTAAAGGATGAAGTTGAAGATTGCCCTGAAATTATGAAGACCGACTTGTGGATAAAGCATTTGCCCCGATTAGGTTTGACAATTAATAACCCGACGATCAGCATCCTCGACATGGGCATTACATAATAGTGCTGGATAGCTCGGCAGCCCATAACAAATGAAATATTGAGCTTTTTAATAGGACAATCCGTGATGCGAAGCTACGAGAGAAGACAATGGCAGGTGAAACAATCTCCTTTTAAACCGCTGGACCTCGCCCACGCTGAAACCATCCTGACGATTGGTAACGGGCTGGTAGGTGTGCGCGGCACATTTGAAGAAGGCTATCCCAATGATGCACCAACCACACTCATCGCTGGCGTGTTCAATCATAAGCCGGGGACGCTCGTCCCAGAGCTGGTAAGTATCCCCAACTGGCTGGCGCTCACCGTCTCCATCAATGGTGATACCTTCCACCTTGACCAGGGCAAAATTCTCGGTTATGAGCGTGTGCTCGATCTGCGAACGGCGACACTTACGCGCGGTGTGTTGTGGCTCAGCCCCAATCAGACGATTCTGCGACTAGCGTTTGAACGCTTCGCCAGCCAGTCCAACCCACATATGCTGGCGCTGCGCGTGCTCATCCAACCGTTGAGTGAGGGTAGTCATCAACTGGCGGTGACAAGCGCACTGGATGGATCGATCCTCAATCCCGGAGGTATCGATCATTGGGCGGTGCTACAAGGAGGCGCAGAGGGTGACACATTGCACATCAGCGGTGTCACCGAACAGAGCAGT
Source organism: uncultured Chloroflexota bacterium (assembly GCA_937974245.1). Taxonomy (GTDB): domain Bacteria; phylum Chloroflexota; class Anaerolineae; order Aggregatilineales; family Phototrophicaceae; genus JACKCG01. Next base: position 18,077 of record CALJKV010000052.1, read on the forward strand.
TATTGTGTGGCGCTGGCTGCTCGGCTGCTGGTGGAAGGCATCAGCCCGCAGTGGTCGGATGCCAGCGCGCCGCGCATTCCGGCGCATACAGCCAGCTTCAGACTTGATCAGAATCAGAAGGTGGTCGTCACCAAACTGGTCAGCATTCACAGCACGCGCGATGGTCAAGATCCGGTAACGGCTAGCCGCCATACACTGGCTGATGCGATAGAGCAAGGGTATGATACCCTCAAAGCCGCGCATGATGCCGCCTGGGCAGATTACTGGGATGCGATGGATATCGTCATCGAGGGTGACGAGGCGGCACAGCGAGCAGTGCGCTTTTGTACCTACCATATGCTCATCGCTGTGCCTACTGCCGACGAGCGCGTGAGCATCGCCGCCAAATCGCTCAGCGGTTTTGGTTACAAGGGACATGTTTTCTGGGATACAGAATTGTTCATACTACCACTGCTGACGCTGGCGCATCCAGAATCTGCACGACGGCTGCTGATGTATCGTTATCATAACCTGGCGGGCGCACGCGCCAAAGCCCAGGAAGCCGGTTACGAAGGCGCGATGTACCCGTGGGAAAGCACCGATACCGGTGAGGAAACCACCCCGCGTTGGACGAATCCGCACCCAACAACCGGTGAGCGTATCCGCATCTGGACGGGCGATAACGAACACCATATCTCCACCGACATCGCTTACGCTATTTTGCAATATTGGCGCTGGACAGGTGATGATGCGTGGTTCATGGATTATGGGGCGGAGATGGTGCTGGATACGGCGCGCTTCTGGGGCAGCCGAGCGGAATACAATATGGCGCAGGATCGTTATGAACTGCGGATGCAAATCGGCCCGGATGAGTATCACGAAAACATCGACAATAGCGTATTTACCAATCGCATCGTTGTGTGGCATTTGCAGCAGGCGCAGCTGGTATGGGATTGGCTTAGCACGCACCATCCGCAGACCGCGAATCGCCTGGGCGCGATGCTGGACATCACGCCGGAACGGTTGGCGCACTGGGACGATATCACTACGAAGATGTGGATCAACATCAATCAGGGTGTATTCGAGCAGTTCCAAGACTTCTTCGAGCGGCTGCAACCTTTCAACCTGGAGGATTACACACCGCGTACCGTGAATATGGATAGGATCCTCGGACGTGAAAAGACACAGCACGCGCGCGTCATCAAACAAGCGGATGTGGTTATGCTGATGGCGCTGCTCGGCGATGAACTCGGCGACCGCGACTTCCTACGACGCAACTGGGATACATATTCCACCGTCGTCGATCATGGATCATCGCTCAGCCCATCGATTCATGCCTGGGTGGCATCACGCCTCGGGCTGGTCGATGAGGCCTATGATCTGTTCATCTACGCTGCCACTATCGATCTTGAAGATCATAAGGGTAATGTGCGTGATGGCATCCACGCGGCGTCGTGTGGGGGGGTGTGGCAGGCGCTGGTTTTTGGCTTTTGCGGTCTAGAACTGACGCCGCACGGACCGCAGATCAACCCGGCGCTGCCAACCCATTGGCGAGAAATTCGCTTCAAAGTCCAGTATAAAGGACTGTTAGTACCATTCACCATATCACAGGGATCGACGACGTAATGCAGATTGGGTACATTTTTGACTTGGACGGCGTGTTGACTGATACCGCTGAATTTCACTATCGCGCGTGGCAGCGCGTGGCAGAGGAAGAAGGATTGCCTTTCACTCGCGAGGATAACGAGGCACTGCGAGGTGTGCCGCGTCGTGCCAGCCTGGAAACACTGCTCAAGGGGCGCACGTTGCCGGAAGCAACTATGCTGCAGATCATGGAGCGGAAGAACAATTATTATCGCGAATTCCTCCAAGAAATCACCCCGGCGGGTTTACTCCCCGGTGTAAAGGCGCTCCTGGACGAAGCCCGCGCCGCCAGAGTACGCCTGGGGCTGGGTTCCGCCAGCAAAAACGCCCGCGATGTGTGCGAGCGCCTGGGTATCATGGATTACATAAATGCCTTCGGTGATGGGTACAGCGTGGTCAACGCCAAGCCCGCGCCGGATTTGTTCCTATGGGTGGCGGGCGGACTGGGACTGAACCCGCAGCAGTGCATCGTCTTTGAAGACTCTGAAGCAGGCATTGACGCGGGGTTGGCAGGCGGCTTCCGGACGCTGGGCATTGGCCCGGTGGAGCGCGTGGGCAGGGCACACCGCATCCGAGATGATCTGTCAAACAGCCAGGTAGCGGAATTCACACTGCCGCTCGTTTAATTGCACATACCCCGTCAGCCGCGACCCGAACAGTCGCCTCATAAGCACGAGGAAGCAGGTATCAGCGAGTTACACAAGTGAATCCTGGTAGTTTTGCTGCTCCTAGTCGTGGTTGTTTGGATTTTCGTGCTTCCCGGCGCTACTATTGTGGCTGTAGCGAGCAGCAATCAATAATCGGGTATGTTGCTGGAATCCGATTTGATTCAAGTGTGGGGGCCCTTGTGGTGTGCCTCTGCTAAAGTAGAGTAACAGATGCTTCAAAGCATCTTCACATCTTTCACAACTCCATTTTGCACACTCCGCATCAACTTGTGGTGGGCGTATGAAATTTTTGAAATTCAGTAGAAATGACCTTCACACCCTGTGAATCCTGTGAAGTTGTGAAGCTTCGCAACTAAAAGAGCCTGTGATTCACAGGTTTCACAACCTTCACAGGCTCTTTCTCGCCGCTATGCGGCACGGATTGTAGCCTCAATCCTCGGCTTCACAGCCCTCACAACCTTCACAACCTAAAACTTCGGACTTCAAGCGCCATAATCGCACAACACTGCCGCGCACGCTCTTCTGCACGCTCAGGTTAGTCTTGCCGGGAATCAGCAAGCTGTCCTCTCGGAGCTGGCTGCCAATGGCGTATGCCGTGAACTTCAGCGGCTGGATTTTGTTCACCTCGCGCAGAGTCACATCAGGTAACAGGTAGACGAAGCCCTCGTCCCGATAACCAACAACCGTCGTTCCCGGCGCATACTCACGGGGATGACGCATGTCATCATCCAGCACCGCCTGTCCGCTACCGATCAACTGCCCTAGAACGTTGAGGAAGTGTTCGCTCGCCCGTTCCTGTCGCAAAGTGCGAACGCTTTCAACGATGACATCCTGCCAGGTTGGAAGCAGGTAATCCTCTTCTATCTCATGCAGGAACTTCGACAGCAACTGATAGACTGTCACCAGCACCGCCCAGTTCTTCACCACGCGGTCATTGTTGGACTGCCTGCCGATCTCAGCGGCGAGCTTCGCCTTGTAGCCCTTCACGTTGTTATTGAAGCGATTGGCGATGTCCTCCTTCAGATCACTGTTTTCCAGCTGTTTTGCCACCCACGACGCAAAGTGCGCGGTGAAACCGGGTAGACTATCCCGCAGACCTTCGGCATGAACGAGCACCTGCCCGTCCGGGTCGCGCTTCTCCCATGGCGGCACTTCCAGCACAAGCATTCGCGCAATCACCGACATCTCACCTTCGATGGTGGTTTCCCCGGTGGAGAGGATCAGTCCGCGACAGGGCTTCTCCTGGCGGACTTTCGCCTCACGGGTCAACCGCCCGCGTCCCATGCCGCGTGAGTAGCTTTGCAGGAAGCGGGTGAAGGTCTTTTCGTCAGCATAGATGGACTTGTAGTCATCCACCCAGAAGATGGTATCCGCTAAGGGATAACCGAGCGTCTCGACGGTGTTGATGGTGTCCCCCCACTGGGCAGGCGGTGTGTCACGGCTGAACTGCCCGTAGAAGCTACTGAGTAGCGACGCAATCTCGGATTTACCGCTGCCCGATGTGCCGACCAGATGCACGGCTGGGCGGGTCGCAGTCGTCGGGAAGAAACGCTGAAGCACCGGCAGGAGTGCGAATGCAATCAGGCAGGATGCCAAGTGAGGCGGCAAGACCTTCGTCACTGCATCGAATGCCGCTAGGCTGTCAGCCCAACTCGTTGCTTGCAAACCATAGTCGCGCAGACGATGATCCAGCTCGACTGATGGCGGTTCAGCCAGCTTGCCCTTCGCTGTGATGCAGTCCTGCGGTGAGACGTAGACCCAGCGACCATCCAACTGCATCCAGCCCATGAAGTTATAGTGTCGGTGGGTGGGGAACTCCCCCGACAGATGCACGATGGCTGGCACCAGATGCTTCGACATCCCTGCTCGAACGACATACTGTGACCCTGCATTTGCGCCGATGAAGCGTCTCAATGCAACATCATCGACAAAGACATCGCCGGGCACATCCAGTCGCTTGAGTGCCTCACCGCGACGCAGTTCCAGCGCAGTGTGATGGACTTCCTTGCCGTCGTCATCTACCTGGCAGGTCTGATGCAGTGCCGTGGCTGACCAATCGGCGACGGTCTTCTCGTGTGTGCCGCGATAGCTTTCCTTGCGATACACCATCTTTCCATCCAGTAGGACGTAGCTCTCGGTATCGACGTATTCCTGCTGGCGCTGGCGTTCCAGTTCGCGCTTCTTTTCCTTATACAAGCGGTCGATGTCGCTGATTTTCAGCCCATCGCCGCACAAGGCTTTGAGGCGCTGGCGCTCCTCTGCCCATTCGATGGCGTTGAGATGCACGCACGCTTCGACGACTACGGCGATTTGCGCTGTGGTCAGTCTCTCTGTTTTCTGCTCGACCTCGAAGCGCCTGACAAGCTGACCGACCACCTGCCGGGCATGTTCTTTCGGCGCGGCGATGGGTTCTCTTGGTGACTGGCGGTAGGCACTGGCGATAGTGGCTCTGGCTTCCTTTTCGCGTGTAGTGGGATTCTCGCTTCCGTCCCCATCGGCGACGTGTCGAGTGATGAGTTCCCGTTCAGCATCGCTCTGGCTGTAGCCCGCATCCCGAAGCTGGCAAGCGGCAGCGAAGAGTTCGGCATTGCGGCTACCGTTGTGCGCTCCGCTTGAGAGATATTGCTCGGTTCGCGGCGGCAGTGGATGGTGTCCGTTGCCGTTAGTCGAGAACATCGGTGCATGACCATTCGGCTGTGGCTTCACCGCCAGCCAATCGAAACCACTCAGCACATAGCGCCGATCTGGATGCCAATCCACCACCTGCACCATAGCGTTCTCGCGGTCGGGCTTGGTATTAATGCTATCCGGCAGGCGCATGACAGATGCCACCGACTTCACATAGGCCTCGTCGCCATCCAACACTCTGAAAAGCCCATGCAGGATATGAGCGACTCTTTGCTTGTCCTCATCGGTTTCCAGCAGGAACGGCACGTCCAGCAGCCAATATCCATGCCAGCCACCGCCGCTATCGACGATGACGGACGGTGCAGGGTCAAATTCGCGGAGTTTCGTCAGTTCCTTGTCGCGCTGGATCGAGTCGCCATCACAATCGACATCGACCCACAAAGCGGGCACGAGCGCCGCCGATGCCGCGCTGCCTTTTTTCTCTTTTCTGAGGCAAGGCGCAAAGTAAACGCCATAGCCCTCAGCATTGAGCCTATCCGCCTGCTTGCAGATGACTTCATGTTGTTTGTCGTTTCCGGGTTCTGGCCATAACGTGCGGACTTCGCCTGTTTCGGGATGGATACAGCGCAGTTCTAACCAGAGTTTCTCAGGTATATCAGGATAGAGCGCCGCAAGAAAATCGCTTCTTGCAACGATTCGTTCGTTGTTCGCTGTCGTTTTCTGTGTCATACTTGAATCACTTTCATATGGTGGACACAGGGGCTAGAAGCGCGTTCCGTTTGGCGACGACTGCGCTTCCGGCTCCTGTGTGCGTTATGGATAAAATCATCGGTCAATGGTTGGGTATTCCCTGTCAACAGTATCAATCTCACGCTGGTCGCGTCGTTCACGTAACTGCTCCTTGAGTTGGATGGCGAGTAGCTCAGCTTCCTCATGGTCGAGGTTATCCATCACCGGACGGAATTGCAGAGTCGTCTGGTCTTCACGATTCTTGAAATAGCCGTAATAGCCGACGGCGCTGGTATCCTCATCCGTCCGGCGCACACCAGCCCACACCGCGCCGATCCCCGGTTCGTGACCATGCGATTCCTCTATATGAGCGACCTGTTCCTGCTGTTCGCGTACAGCCGCCAGCGCATCATAGCGCTGTTCCCAGTCGCGTCCGGCGAAACGATCCATGAGCGCGACCATGTTCTCCTGCGTGACCTCATGCAGCATGTCGATGTGATTGACTTCGCGGTTGCGCGAGAAATACAACGGTTTACGCCTGCCTTCGTCGGCATCGTAGTAGGTGCCCGGTAGCACCACATGGCTATGGGGGTTATGCTGACCCGGCGCTTCGTCGCCGTCGGTTTGGCGGTGATGCAAAACCGACGACCACTCGACCCCAGTATCAATGCCCCGTGCATCGAAGAAATTGTTCATCGTGCGCTCGGTGAGCTGGCGGACAAACTGCTCACGGCGTTCGGGCGGCACCATGCGGATCAGGTCTGCGTTGGGATTAATCACGAGGCTGAACATCAGCACATGCTCACTTCTGTACGCTTCACAGCGGTCAGCAATCTCAGCGACTGAACCACCCATACCCCGATCCAACCAGCGCTCACGACCTCCGGCAAAACGCGCTTTCTCGGTGCGCGATTCTCTGTAGGTCAAATACTTCAACAGATTGCCCATACGTTTGCTCTCGTTGGCGGTGGGCTTTTTGTACTTCACATTCGAGACACACATCTGCTTGCGATCCACGTCCTACGCCTCCCGCTTGCGCCTGAAGTACGCGGCCATCTTTTCCAGCAATTCACTCTGTCGCTGAAGCTGCTCCTCAACCGCATCCAGCCGACCTTCCAGCTTGCGGGTAATCGCTGCCCGCGTGCCGGGAATATCGTCCTGATGGGATAGATACAGGTTCAGCGCATCCCGGATGAGGTCGGTTTTGTTCTGCATCTGTCCCTGCCGGGCGCGGACGCGCAGAATCTCTTCCAGCCGCCGCATTTGCTCCGGCGTGAAGCCCACGCTGAGGCGCTCGGTGTAGCCGTCACGGTTCTTACGCTTGTTCAAGGTCAACCTCCTAAATGCGTTCCTTCAAGTTCTCTGTAGGACGGAAACGTCCATACACCCGGCGCAGTCGTCCACGTTGGTTGAGTGCGCCACCCGCTTTCATGTCCTGCACTTCGATACTCAAGCGTCCGATTTCAGGCACGATGATGCTTTGTCCTGCAACCAGTTCTTTCAGCCAGACTTCAGTCAGCACTTCGACCACTTCCGCCACGTCGCGCTGGGTGCGGTGTGGCAGCCGTCGGGCGACTTCGGCGATTACTTCTCGGTGAATCATTTTGCTCTCCTGTCCTTGTCATTTGCTTTGGTCAGCCCTCGTAGGATGAGATGAGGTGTTGCTCATCGGAGCAACACCGCCACACACCGCGAAAATACGCTGGGGTGTGGTCTGTGGGGCTGGTTTGCCAGCCCCACAGGTGCGGCGGACATGCAACACCGCCGCATGGGTGCAAGCGCGAAAGTGCGCTGCACCAAGCCCCTCCGGCGTTGAGGAGCCAGCGATTTAGCTGGCTTCCCATGACCCTTAGTGGACTTATGAAAACCGCAGAGGTTCTTCAGGGTCATGGGAGTATCGCTGTGGCTGGCACAGCGATACCAGGCCGCGCCAGCGGGCTGATGCGTCGGACATGCGGACAAGTTCACCATGTGGCTTTCCTCATGCGCTTCGTCCGACGCTCGGCATCGTCATCCGTCAGAGCAGGCTCGTCTCTGGTCGGTGCTGGCGATGCTCTGGGTGGGTGCTGTCCTACAACCATCGGCTGAATGACGGTGTTGGCTGCCACATGCTGGATGACGCGCTCCAGGTAGGCAGGCATGTCGTTGAGCGCATCCCGTATCCATAACGTGTCGCGGCGCACTTCCATCAGCTCCGGCAGGTCGATGATGGATGCTTTGCTGGGTCTGCGTCGGACGCTTCCCAGTTGTTCCCGGATCAGGTCGCGCATGGAGTCGCTTCGCTCACCTTCTTCGATCCCTTCCCACCAGTCGAGAATGTCCTGGTCAGTGTCGTAGTAGGCTTTGAAGGCAATCAGCTTGAACCCGCGCTTGCTTTTCTTCTTCGGCATATTGCATCCTTCCTTATATAGGGGTTTTACGCGGTATACGCACCTGGCATACCCGGTAAAACCCCCGTTCTGAACTATCCTTCGCGGCTGACGAAGTTGGCGTAGTAGAGATAGCCTCTGGCATTCGCCATCTGCGCTTCTGGCACGAGCTTCGTCTGCGGGTAGGCTTCGACAATCTGCTCATAGACCAGTTCCGCACCACCGCCACTCAGATAGATGACATCAACAGTTGTTCCGCGCTGCCACTTCTCTGACATCAGATTGACCGTCGCACTGCGGAGCGGGGAGAGAGCATCTTCGACTTCTTCGCTATAGTCGATGGGCTTGCCACTGGCGGTGAAGATTCCAGTGCGGAGAACCTGCTCGATGATCTTGTAGGGCATCTTCTCGCGATAGTCACGTTCCAGCATGGCGCTGATTCGTTCCTGCGCGGTGTACACACCACCTTCAACACTGCCGCTTTCGCTGTCCATGAACTCCCCATCGTCGTCCAGCGCAATATCGACGGTGTACGTGCCCACGTCCACGATTCCGGTTCGCATATAGGTGTGATAGACGTTGATCTCGCCGCTGGGCGTGAGCATTTGCGAATATGCGCTCCCATACGGCTGTGGCATGACAATGACTTCGGTCACATTGGCAATGACCTCGCACGAGTCAGTCTTGATGAGGTGCTGACCGAGCAGGGCTTCTTTCAGTTCGGCGGCATCCCGCATGTGGTCTACAGGAAGGCCAGTCGAGATTCTCAGATGGACGACATCCCGCCCCCACACCCCCTGCACCAGCTTACCGATGGCGACCTTTGCGAGGCGCTGGCGGAATGTATTGCCCATCGTCTTTTCGTTGGCGGTTCTGCCTCTTAACCTAAGCAATTCACCGGGCGGTAGCTGTGCCAATGCCAGCTCGCCCACAAACCATGTGCCCTCATCGTCACTGATCTGGTCGCCGGGATACTTCTGCTGGATGGTTTCCTGCTGGAACTTGATTTCACGGGCGTGACCCATGACGGAAGGGAAGGCGAGCGCCCCTTCATTGGTGACGACCTTCACCACGCCATAACCGATGTCCAGACCGACGGTAATCACACCTGCGGTCAGGCTGTTGAGATTCTGCTGTTGCTTCTTTGTTTGTTTAGCCATTGTTCCTCTATATCTCCGAATCAAAAGTGGAAGCGTCAGTCGGCGGACTGGCTTCCAGGTAGGCAAAACGCGACGCAAACGAGCCATCGAAAGCTCGCGCTACGTCGCTCAAGTCAAACGGCACAATTCGTTGGTGATTTGTTACTGAACCAACAGATGTCCATCTTTTTGCAGGGCAAGGCACGGTTAGTGTTCGAGAACTGCCCGATCCGGGTAGTGTTCTCACAGCGCCAGGGGATGAATGTCTTCCACGAGGACGCCGCCTTCCAGCACCTGAATCAGCAGCACCGCGACATCATCGCCGCCCTGCCGCGCTTCCACTACGTCCTCGACATCCAGGACGAGGGGCTGTGGTACCTGTATAACCGCCCAGCGGCGGGGGAACTCGCCCGCTTCCAGACAACGTAATGGTCAGTTATCAGTCATCAGTTTTCAGTAAAAGAGTGGACAGGAGATCAGTTGGGAACATCACGTAAGGAATCTGACCACTGAGAACTGACCACTGATGACTCTACTGACCACCGAGAACCGACAACTGATGACTCCAGAGGAAAGAACATGCCCAAACGCACAACCGACAACACCCATCCCTTTCAGGCGCTGGAGGAGAGCGCCTACCAGGCCTTTCGCGAGTGGCCGGTCTGGCTGGTCCTGCGTGAGCGCGAACTCGATGCCCATCTCTCGACACGCCGCCCGGCAGCTGCTGCGGGCGCTGGCCCGTCATCTGAACAACCGGGCGGCGATACGCCGCTGGATCAAGGAGGCAAGTAAGTCATGAAACTCGTCATCGTTGAATCGCCGGCTAAATCGAAGAAGATCGCCGGGTTCCTGGGGCCGGGCTGGCGCGTCGAAGCCAGCCTCGGTCACGTCCGCGACCTGCCGGAGGATGCGCTGGGGGTGGAGGTTGAGGCTGACTTCCGCCCGACCTACACCGTGCTGCCGGGCAAGGGCAATGTCGTCAAGAAGCTGCTCAAGGCGATCAAAGAGGCCGAAGCGGTGTACGTCGCCACCGACCCGGATCGGGAGGGCGAGGCCATCGCCTGGCATCTCTTGAAGCTTGCGAACGTGCCGAAGGACAAGCCGGTCTACCGGGCGGCCTTCCACGCGATTACACAGGACGCGGTGCGCGAAGCGGTGACCCACCCCCGCCCGCTGGACGTGAATCTGGTTGAGGCGCAGCAAGCGCGGCGCATCGTGGATCGGCTGGTGGGCTATCTGGCCTCGCCACTGGCGGCCAAGGCGCTGGATGGCAAGTTTTCCGCCGGGCGGGTGCAGAGTGTCTGCCTGCGGCTGGTGGTCGAACGCGAACGCGAGATCGCGGACTTCACCCCCCAGCCTTACTGGACGCTGGCGCTCAAGCTGGCTGCCGACGGAGAAGAGTTCACAGTGAAACTGCACCGCGTCAAAGGCGCAGACAGCACCTTTAAGACCCGCGAGCCGCTCGATAAGCTGGTGATGCTGCTCAATGGGGCGCAGGTCTGGGTCGGCAAGTCCGGGCAGACCGTCAAAACGCGCCACCCGCTGCCGCCCTTCACCACTTCTTCACTCCAGCAGGCGGCGTCGAAAGCCCTGGGGCTGTCCCCTGACCGGACGATGGCACTGGCGCAGACGCTCTATGAAAATGGGATGATTACCTACATGCGCACCGACGGCGTGTCGGTCGCGCCGGAAGCGCAGCGGGCAGCGCGGTCATACATCGCGGACACCTATGGTGTGGACTACCTGCCGCCCGAGGTACCGACCTACACCATCAGGACCGCCAACGCCCAGGAAGCGCATGAGGCGATCCGTCCGACTGACGTGACCCGGCTGCCGGAGGATGTGGATGGCGATGGCGCGGCGCTCTACGCCCTGATCTGGAAACGGTTCGTCGCCTCGCAGATGGCACCGGCGCTGTACGAGGTGATCGGGGCGGTGATCTACGCCGGCAAGGTGCACGGCCAGCCCTTCCCGCTGGAATTCCGCGCCGCAGGACGGACATTGGTCATCGACGGCTTCCTCAAGGTGTACGAAGAGCCTGCCGACGAGGGCGAGGAAGAGGACGAGTCGGGGTCGCTCCCGCCGCTGACGAGCGGGGAGGCGTTGACGCTGGTCACATTGCTGGTTGAGGAACACCAGACCCGCGCCCCGGCGCGCTACACCGAAGCGGCGCTGGTCGCGGCGCTCGAGCAGCGCGGGATTGGCCGCCCCTCGACGTATGCCAGCATGGTGAAAACCATCAAGGACAAGGGGTATGTGAAAGTCAGCCAGAAGCGGCTGGTGCCGACGGAGAACGGGATGGCGCTGTGTGACTTCCTGACGGCGCACTTTGCCGACGTGCTGGCATATGACTACACCGCCCGGCTGGAAGAATCCCTGGATCGGATTGCCGCCGGGGACACGACCCGCTTGGCGGTGCTGCAGGCCTTTTGGGCCGGGTTCCAGCCGCAGGTGGGCGGGGCGGCGGAGCATGCCCTGGGGCAGGTCAAGGCGCGGCAGACGCCCAAACCGCTGACGCTGCGTCCGGCGGAGGAGTAGCGCCATGAACGCCTATCCTGACATGCCCGAACCGCCGCCACTGGATGACAACGACTGGGGGCCGCCGCCCCCGGACGACGCCTACTTCATGCCTGACGATCCCTTCCCCGATGACCTGTTCACCGGGACGCCGGAGGATAACGGCTACGTCCCCGACGATGATCCCTGGCTGCCGGCGGATGACCGTTTCGTGCCCGCGGATGCCCGGTCATTGCCGGATGTACCGCCACTCTCACAGGACGGCTTGCAGGGGTTCGAGCCGCCCGAACCGGCGGATGAAGGCTGGTCGTGGCACGACGCCCGCCTGATTGGGGTCGAACGCGAGACGGAGACCGGGACGCGCTACGAGGTTGGCGCGATGGATGTGTATGCCAACGCGCACACCGGCGACCTGGGCGGCAGTTACCTGCCGGTGGCCGCCTTTGACGATGTGGACGTGGCGTCGGCTTTCTATCATTCGCTCCAGGAGCAGATTCATGATGAGGGGCTGCCCGCTTACCAGGTGCCGGGGTTCGCCGAACGCCAGGCAGCGGCCATGAACCCGGAGACAGCGGGCTGGCGCGGCGCTGAGTCGGAGGAGTACGCCGCTTACGACCACCTGCGCGGCCTGGATGCCGGGGACATCAGCGGGCGCGATGACCCGCCGGAGGTTCTGACCGATCCGCTGCTCCAGACCGCCATCGCACTCGGCGGGGTCGTGGTCGAACGGGAGATGCCCGCCCTTGACGAGGAACCGGCCTTCCAGGCGCTGAACGCGATTGGCGTCCAGGCGGACGGTTTCAATCCGGCCCAGGACCCGCCGCCCTTCTACGACGCCGCCACCGGCACCGCCTACTGGATCGGCGTCTTCCAGCCCGACAAGGATGACCGCGAGAACTGTATCACCTCAATCCTCTCGCTGGGGCGCAACCCCGAAACCGGGGCGATGGAGGCGCAGCTCGCGCCCTGCGTCCCCGGCGACTGGGACAAAGCCTACACCGCCGCCGAGTACCTGATCCAGGTCGCCCAGAAGGGCGGGATTGAACCGGTTTTCGACGCCGCTGAGGGCATGGCGCTGGCGACCGACCAGCGCGACCTGTGGGAGACCGGGCGCGGTTTGCCGCTTGAGGCCGATGCCGCCCGCGACATTGCCGACTACACCCGTGACCAGTGGGAGGTGGAACTATGAGCGATTCCGTCATCCGCGAACACAGCGTCACCGTCCGCCTCTCGACCGAGGAACGTGCGCTGCTCGAAACCCTGGCTGCGCGTTTCCAGCTCGACAAGTCGGCCACCATCCGCAAGGCGATTCATCTGGCCCTGGTCGAACCGGGACGGCTGCCGCAGGTCGGGCAGTTTGTGGCCGCGCCAAATGAGACGGTCACCTTCCCGGTGCGCCTGAGTGAAAGGGGGAGCCATGAGTGAGGAACCGGCCCATTATGTAGATGAAGACGGTTCGATTTACTCTGCCGAGATCGTGCCGCCAGGGGACGACGCCCTCGGCGCGAAATACCATGTTGACCTGGTGCGGGCTACGACCGATACCCTAGGGCTGGATCACGAGCAGCGGCTGACGGTCGGTCAGCATCCCTCGTGGATGGAAGCCGAAGAACACCTTTTCCAGGTCGAAACCGCCCTCGAACAGGATGGCCTGGCCGGGTGGGGCGACGATGCCGAACGGCTGCGCGATCAACCCGACGAAGGGGCGGTGACGTATCTGGCGGTCGCCTATCCGCCCGATGGCGACCCGTCTGCCGCCTACCTGCTGGCGATTGGCGCGAACGGCGTTGCCAGCGCCTCTCTGAAGACGGGAGAACGTGAGCCGGTTGAAACCACGGTTGAGCGGGTGGATGCGGCGTTTGCCCTGGAAGGGGATGATGCCGGACTGGTGGCAGCGCAGGTCGAAGCCGAACGAAGTGGCAGCCGGACGGTGGGCAAGCCGCTGTTTGCCCCCGAAGACCGCCCGCTGCGCCATGTGGACGGCGGCGGCACGACCCATTGGTTTGACGTGGTTGAGACCGATGATCCCGGCACCCACGAACTGCGCTACTTCCGCGAGTTGGATATGCCCGATGGCGAAACGCGCCGCGACTCGTATCCGGTCATGCCGCTGCCCGATAACGACCCCGACTCGGCCTGGCCGCTGCCGGGGTTGGAGCTGTATCTCGCGAAAGGAGATGTGTTCATGGCGCAGCAGTTCGCCCACGACGTGGCCGATGCCTATGGCCGGGATTTCCCCGACCCGCTCGATATCCCGGCGCTCTATCCGCAACCGGAATACTACTTCGGCTATGGCGT
>CALJKV010000053.1 GCA_937974245.1 uncultured Chloroflexota bacterium
GTGCGCCGTTTAGTACGACTTCAGGCAGCAAATTGACTTTTCAAATGGCTTCTTAGGCTTTGAACTTTTTTGAGGGATAGTTAAGACGATGTTCTTCTTCTGTGCATACTCTTCAAGGCTTAGCTCAATAAATACACGAAGCATGACCGCACAGCTATTAGGATATTTTTCCACGTCCAATCTGCGCAGTTCATGGTATATCTGGTTTATTCTGGTGTGTTGTATTTCAACTTTATATTTTCCAGGCATCAATGTTTTTCGTTTTGGGCTGACGTTACGAGGGGATTTACCCGCATTTTTAGATGTCGATGTCACAGTGGCGGTTTTATGATTGGGATCTGAATTACCTATAGGTGTTGGTAATGGTCTTTGATTTACTTGACGCGCATATTCTATCCGCTGTTCTTTTGTATCTAAATCTGTAACTTTGATTTCTTTGTTGGCAATTTCACTTACTATTATAGCTAGGCGACCAATAACTACATCTCTGTCGCCGACAATAGTAAGCTCATTCTTCTCTACATTAACCCCCAATTCGTGGCGCACTTCAGGAGTGTTTAGAAGTCTCGTAATATTGGTAATGGAGATTTTTGCTAATTTTTCGCGGGTCGTTTCGTCAATCCAGTCGCTATCTCTTACCAGATCAACCACTGTTAATGCTGGAGAAGTACCTCGAAATCTTTGTCTTGCTACACCATCCCAGTTCACGATGCCAATGCCATCGTTTTCCCCTGTGTGTTTAAGGTTGATCCAATGCTCAGCATCGTCTCTACTCTGAACAATGTTACAAACGATGAGCGATGGTAAGTAATCTAGCCTGTCTTCGTGAATTTTTATTAACCGCTTCTCGAATTTTTTAGGCAATTCTATTGAATTCAACAATTCGAGAGAAGTACAGAGTTTAAGCGCGGCTATTCGTCTATTACCTTCTAGAACGGTATATATCCCTTTTTCTTCTGCTTCTACAACGATTGGTAAATCGGAAGGATTAAGGCCTCTTTCTGCAATATCCTCGGCAAGATTAACGAGTTTAATCCCTTGTTCATGGGCTATTGCAGCAAGAGCATGTCGTTGGTCATTTTGAGAATCATTCCGAGGGTTCGCTAGATCTATCATCAGATTTTCCAACGCAATTTCTTGAACTGCCATTCTACCCTTCCTAAGATGAAGCTATTACTATAACACGCTAGATGTTATTATATGATTGTTGTCGTCACTTTGCAATGAATTGCTTTCAGGTTTATCATATTGAAGTAATTTAAAATGCTATTCTCCAATACTCTTTATATACTCACACTAGGCCGGTATTCCCCGAAGACGCCGCGCAGGGTGTGGCAGATTTCGCCCAGGGTCACGTCATTTTCGACGGACTCAATAAAGAGGGGCATCAGGTTCTCTCCGCCCCGCGCCGCCGTTTCCAGGTGGGCGCGGAGTTCGGCTACCCGCCCGTTATCGCGTCCAGCCCGCAGCGCTGCCAGTTTTGCCCGCTGCGCCGCTTCAATCGCCGGGTCCACCCGGAGCAGGTCGGGCTGTACTTCATCGTCTACCGTGAACTGGTTCACACCGACGATCACCTGTTCGCCGCGTTCTACCGCCTGTAAGTAGGCATAGGCCGCGTCCTGAATCTCGCCATTGATGAAGCCGTTTTCGATTGCCGGTAATGCTCCGCCCAGGCCGTCAATCCGGGTGATGTAGTCCTGCGCCCGCCTTACAATATCGTCAGTCAGGCTCTCGATGAGGTAGCTCCCCGCCAGCGGGTCAATGCTATCAGCGACTCCGGTCTCGTAGGCGATGATCTGCTGAGTCCGCAGTGCCACCTGGACGGCCTTCTCGGTGGGAAGCGCCAGCGCCTCGTCCATGCTGTTCGTGTGGAGCGACTGCGTGCCGCCCATCACCGCTGCCAGGGCTTGCAGCGCCACACGCACGATATTGTTCTCCGGTTGCTGCGCTGTGAGGGTGCTGCCGCCGGTCTGCGTGTGGAACTTCAACTGCCAACTGCGCGGGTTCTGCGCTTTGAATCGCTCGTGCATGATGTGCGCCCACAGCTTGCGGGCGGCGCGGAACTTGGCGATTTCTTCCAAGAACTGGTTATGGGCGTTGAAGAAGAACGAAAGCTGCGGCGCGAAGTCATCCACATCCAGCCCGGCATCCACTGCCGCCTGCACGTAAGCGATACCGTTCGCCAGCGTGAAGGCCACTTCCTGCACCGCCGTACAGCCCGCCTCGCGGATATGGTAGCCGCTGATGCTGATGGTGTTCCAGTGCGGCACATTGGTCTGGCAGTATCCGAACAGGTCGGTAATCAACCGCATCGAAGGGGCAGGCGGGAAGATATATGTCCCCCGCGCTACATACTCTTTGAGAATGTCGTTCTGCACTGTGCCGCGCAGCTTGTTCTCTGCCGCGCCCTGGCGTTTCGCCACCGCGATATACATTGCCAGCAGAATTGCCGCCGGGGCATTAATCGTCATACTGGTGGAGACTTTATCGAGCGGAATCGAGTCGAACAACCGCGCCATGTCCTGCACACTGCTGATGCTCACACCCACTTTGCCGACTTCGCCTTCCGCCAGCGGGTCGTCAGCATCATAGCCGATCTGTGTCGGCAGGTCGAAGGCCACCGATAGCCCGGTTTGCCCCTGTTCGAGCAGGTAGCGGTAGCGGGCGTTGGATTCTTCCGCCGTCGCGTACCCGGCATACTGCCGCATCGTCCAGAAGCGCCCCCGGTACATGGTGGGCTGTACGCCGCGCGTATAAGGGTACTCACCCGGAAACCCCGATTCTTCCGCGTAATCCCCTGGGGCATCATCCGGCGTGTACAGCCGTTTGACCGGGATGCCGGAT
The DNA here is from genome assembly GCA_937974245.1 of uncultured Chloroflexota bacterium. Taxonomy (GTDB): domain Bacteria; phylum Chloroflexota; class Anaerolineae; order Aggregatilineales; family Phototrophicaceae; genus JACKCG01. The sequence continues at coordinate 2,845 of CALJKV010000053.1, forward strand.
GAAGTCGTGAATTCTGTTTTGCGTTCCGGAAATTTCTTCAACCCCGGATTAACGAGCTGTTCTTCCCAAATGCGTTGTGCATCCAGAAGCGCCGGTTTTTGTTCAGCCATAAACGAGCTTCCTTGTCGCCTGATTCATGAATGGTCTGATTGTAACGCATCTCATAACTGCTGGAAACAGCGCCGAGCAGGAACTATCCGGCCAGGAGTTTGACGGCCAGCAGGAACCATATCACCCCGAAAAGACGATTCATCCCGATTTCAGCCCGGCGGTAGAGGGCACGTACCCGGATGTAGGAGAACAGCATCGCTACGCTGGTATACCAGGTGAGCGTAATGGTCACCAGCAGCAGTCCGGCCAACACCTTGTCACTCAGGGTGGAGGTCAGAGGGATAAATGTGGTGAAGATCGACAGGAAATACAGCGCCGAAGCCGGATTAGCGATGGCCGTCATGAATCCGCTGCGGTAAGCTCCGCCATAGCTCATATCCAAGGGGAGTGTATCGGAGTCAACTATTCCAGCTAGGCGGGGTGCCCGCTTGAGTAGTCCCCATCCCATGTGGGTGAAATAGAGCGCGCCAAAGACGCGAATGCCGTTATAGATTAGTGGCGACTGGGAAATCACTGCTGCGAAACCGATGATACCAGCAGTGACATACAGGCTGCTCCCGGTTGCGACACCACCGACGGTCAGCAGCCCGCTGCGGCGGGAATACGTCAGCGCGTTCTGCGTAACGGTCAGGAAATTCGCGCCGGGAGTCATCACAGCGGCAATGTGAATCGAAGCCAGCGCCAGGAAGAGCGCGGAATTCATGATGTATCTCCCTTTGCGAATAACATGATGAGCAGTATGCACGCTATTGTACGACCGGAAACCGAAGCATAGCAATAACCGCGCTGATACACAGTGTGACCTCGGGGAGATTTGTGATGTAACGGGGCGAGGCTTATAATCTGTTTTCAAATGATGCTTGTGGAGGGATAAGCGATGGTCGCCTATGGTGCATTAGGAGCGCTGCTCGCCACCGGAATCGGGCTGTTAAGCTGTTTCTTTGGCTTTCGTCTGTTTCGTATCATCCTGGCTCTCCTCGGGTTTCTGCTGGGCTTTTCGTTAGGGCTTACGCTGTTCGGCGGCGATCAACAGGTTACCGCGATTATCATTGGCATCATTCTGGGTATCGTCGGTGCGGTCATTTTCTATGCCTTGTACTTCATTGGCGTGGCACTATCAGGTGCTGTACTCGGGGCTTTTCTGGCAGTGACGTTGATGTCTGCTTTGAATATTGATGCGAATGCTCTGGGGGTTGTGCTGGTGGTCGTTGGCATTATCCTGGGCGCGGTGGTTGCTATGGCGATCAACAAGCTGATGATTATCCTCAGCACAGCTTTAAGCGGCGCAGGCGGCGTGATATACGGGGCGGCCTATTTTCTCCCAGGTGTCTTCCTGACCATCGGGGCAAACAGTGTGTCGCCGACGCTCGTTGGGGGTATCGCCTGGTTGATACTGGCCGTCGCCGGAATCGTGTACCAATACCGGGAAAACAAGAACAGGCTTGCTTCCGACAAAAAGTGATGGTCTGATGATCGCTCAGCGTTACGCCGGGGTAAAGGCGCTTTCCGGCACAGTGATTTCCTTGAAATTTTCAAACGTCAAGTCTGTGAAGCTCAGCCCCATGTGCCGTTTGACCTGCTCGAACAGCCCGGCATAACTGGCGTTCATGCGGGGCTGTTCGCTTAATTCCAGTTGTTGAATCAAGCGTTCAATGATCTCCTGTGTTCCTTCAATCTCAATGAAGTTGCCATACGGGAGTTCGTCCAGCACAATCTCCGCATCGTCCAATTCATAAGTGGTGCGGTACTTTTCGTAGATCATGTACGGCTGGTAGCCCAGTTTGTCCAGGATAGTCTGCATCGTATTAAAATCGGTGACTTCGACTTCCGCCTCGAACCGGCTGATGATACCGTCCCTGGCCGTGCCGCTGTCCTTGTAAGTCAGGCGGGCACGGGAATCCTGGCGCATCCGCACGACGATTCCGCTGGAAACCAGCGTATGCTCGGCGTTTTCATAGCGCACATTATGTTCATGTACTCTGGATGCTGTCAGACGGGCGCCGAGTCGTTCAAGCCGTATCTGTACGATTTCCAGGTGTGGTACATACAGTTTAATCTCAGTTTCGATATAGTCTGTCATGTTATCTCCATACATCTTTCGCGGATTCTGGCAGATGCTCATGAACCGCCGCAATCAGATCGGCATGAACATCCTGTGCCAGTTTGGGGGCGAGGATGATGCTCTTGGCGAACCCGCCCGCCGCCCGTTCCAGCATCCACAGGTCAACGCCATGTGCCGGAATATTGGGCTGGTCGGGCAAGTGGTCAAAACGCAGTTTGAGCAGCACCCCCGCAAAGGCATCGAACTGCTCCTGCCCAACAGGCAGTGTCAGTGGTTTGCGGTTGAATAATCCCCGGTAGGCGACTTCCAACTGGGGCGAGTCGGCTACATAGCGCGATAGAGTTGCCACCGAATCATATGAACGACTGTCATGATACCGGATTGTCAGCCGATAGACAGCCCGCATCCCCGGTCGTTGGGCGATCTGCTCCGCCGGTTTGAGTCCTAATTCATCCGCGATGACTCGCAGTAAATACGCTTGATAGTCCATACACCTCAGTAGAAGAACATTACAATTGCAGTTGTTTACCTGTTAGCGCCTGTTTTTCTGGCTCTTATGCGCTAAAGCTCCAGCACGACTTTGCCGAAAACGTCGAAGTTTTCCAGTGCCGCCTGCGCCTGTTGCGCTTCTTCCAGCGGGTACGCCGCGCCGATTACCGGCTTGAGTTTGCCCGCAAACACCAGGTTCATCACTTTAACATAATCCTGGTGTGGTCCCATTGTGCTGCCGATAATACTAAGATGGCGGAAGAATACCTGCCGCAGGTCAATCTCGACCATCGGGCCGCTGGTATTGCCGACCACCAGCAGCCGACCGCCGATTTTGGTCGAGCGAATGCTGTCGTTAAATGTAGCTTGCCCGACATTATCCACCACAACATCAAAGCCCTGCTTGTCGCTTAACTTATAAAGTGTCTTCGCCCATTCTGGCGTTTCCGCCCGATTGACCACCACATCCGCGCCCAGTTCCCGTGCTTTTTCGCACTTTTCGGCGCTACTGCCCACCACGAACACCTTTGCGCCGGCCAGTTTTGCGATCTGGATGCTGGCCGTATTAACCCCGCCGCCCGCGCCCACAACCAGCACGGTTTCCCCCGCTCGTAGCCCGCCCCGTGTCATCAGGGAGTGCCAGGCGGTCACATAGACCAGTCCCGCCGCCGCCGCTTCACTGAACGTCACATGATCGGGCATTTTCATCAGGTTGCGTGCCGGCAAAACCACATATTCTGCTGCCACGCCAGGGCGGTGTTCCCCCAGGATGGCGATGCGTGATTGGTTTTCGAGGCCTGTCATCAGGGCAGGGCTGTCAGGTGGTACAATCGTCGGGTCAATGCTCACCCGGTCTCCCGGCTGAAACTGCGTCACGCCCGCGCCCAGGCTGTCCACCACACCCGCACCGTCCGCGCACATGATATGTGGTAAATCCAGGTGCAGCCCCGGCCACCCGGCCCGTACCCACAAGTCAAGCCGATTGAGCGCCGCCGCGCCCACTTTCAACCGGACTTCGCCAGGTCCCGACTCTGGTACAGGTAAATCAGAGGCGAGGGCGATAACATCCAGCCCGCCATGTCCGGTAATCACTGCTGCTTTCATCGTGTAATCCATCCTTGATTAGCATCTTTACTAGTCATTAAGGGAATTGGGCGATGCGGCAACGGCATCAGCCTGATTAAAATTTTATAATTTCAACTGATCCGGGGATTTTTCAGTCCCATAATATATTGAAATTGGGAAGTGCTCTAAATTCATGTTAGTTGCAAGACCATATGCAACCAACCGATGCCTACCGTCAGTCACTTCGGTGGATCTGTAAGGTGGATCATCGCCGTCAAACATAAAACAATCACCCAGAGTGATGAAGCAATCCTGTAGGTTGCCTTTGCACTCTCCTAGTTTGGTTAATTGCCATCGAACTCTGTCACCGCACAATCCCCCTAAGTCGGCGTCAGTTTGAATATTGCAGGAAGCTCTTATGTATTCAATAACACTCGATATAGGATTGTAGCTGTCTGAACTTCCAGGAATGCTCGACCAAATCAAGATTTTATCGTAATCTTCGGGGTATACATCCATCTTGTAGCAATGCGGTCTATTTAATACACGTTTAATATGATTCGATGGGGCGGGTGTGGTTTGGTGTTTTTCTCGAAGATCAGCTCGTTCTATTTGATCTAGTTCCTTGATGATTTTCACGATTTCTCCGCCATACAACCCGCCTGATTTCTTGTCACTGACTAACTCCATTTAGCAATAGGATGTTAGGAGATTGCCAGGGGAAAGTCTAAAACTCTCCCCTAGCTGGATTTACCGCAGTCCTAACTCGTTGCGGGCGATGACCAGACGCTGCACTTCGCTCGTCCCCTCGTAGATGCGGGTGATACGGGCATCGCGGTAGTAACGCTCAATCGGGAGTTCCTTGCTGTAGCCCATCCCGCCGTGAATCTGTACTGCCTCATCAGTGACAAAGGCCGCTGTCTCGCTGGCGAACAGCTTCGCCATGCTGGCTTCCAGCGTATATCGTCCACCGGTCTGCTTGCTGCGTTCCTTGGCAAGCGCCGCATTATAGATCAACAGGCGGCTGGCCTCAATCCGGGTTTTCATATCGGCGATTTTCTGCTGGATCATCTGAAGTTGCCCGATTGGCCCGCCGAAGGCTTCGCGTTCACGGGCATACTGCACTGCGGCTTCATAGGCCGCTTCTGCCACACCCAGTGCCTGGGAAGCGATACCAATCCGCCCGGCATCCAGCACCGTCATAGCGATTTTGAAACCTTTGCCCACTTCGCCCAACACATTTTCTACTGGACACAAGTAGTTATCGAAGACGATTTCGCTGGTGGCACTGGCGCGAATGCCGAGTTTAGGCTCTTTTTTGCCCCGGATGAAGCCCGGCTGAGTTGTGTCAATCAGGAAAGCCGTGATTCCGTTGTGTTTTTTGTCCGCGTCAGTCATCGTGAACACCACAATAAAATCGGCTACCGGCCCGCTTGTTACCCAACTCTTGCGCCCATTGATGACATAGTGAGTTCCAGCGGCATTCAGCACGGCCCGGCTCGCCATCGTCCCGGCATCACTGCCCGACATTGGCTCGGTCAGGCTGTAAGCCCCGATCTTATCCCCACTGGCGACAGGAACGAGGAACTGCTGCTTCTGCGCTTCTGTGCCGAACCGCATCAATCCGTGACAGTAAAGCGAATTATTCACGCTGATGATGGTGCTGTGACTGGCATCGGCTTTAGCGACTTCGATCATCGTGAGGACATACGCCAGGGTATCCATACCCGCGCCCCCGTATTCTTCCGGCACTTCAATGCCCATCAAGCCCATCGCGCCCATCTTCTTGATCGTATCCAGCGGGAACTCGCCCGATTCATCATGCTCGGCGGCAATCGGGGCAATCTCTTTTTGTGCAAAACTGCGCACCGCTTGCTGCAAGGCTTCATGCTCTTCAGTCATGTTGAGCAGGAGGGCGGTGGACTCTACTGTACTGGTCATAGGGGGGATACCTCCATATTGATATAATTTTTCAAGGTAAAAGGCAATCTACGGACAATTTCCTGCATTATAACATTAATCCACCCCAGGCCGAGGACGTGGGAAACATCCCCTTACGAATCTGTGTCCGGTATAATGGGGTTTATGAATGCGGAAGTCCGGGCTTTTCACATGATCTGTATGGAGCACATATATGAGCAAAATTAAGATTGACCACCTGGCGGTTGTGGTGGATGATCTGGATGCGGCGCTGCTTTTCTGGCGTGACGCCCTGGGTCTGGAAATGGGTGGCAGGCAGGAAGTCACCGATGAAGCCGTAGAGATCGCCTTTCTGGACGCGGGCAGCGCCCATGTCGAACTCGTCAGGCCGACGACGGATGACAGCGGTATCGCCAAATACCTCACCAAACGCGGGCCGGGGATGCACCATATTTGTCTGGCTGTCGCGGATATCGAGGTCGTGATGGGACAGTTAACGGCGGGCGGTATCGAACTCATAAACGAGTCGCCGCGCACCCGCGATAACGGTACCCGTTATGCCTTTGTTCACCCTAAAAGTACGGGCGGCGTGCTGGTCGAACTATACGAGGCAGCGGGGGAGTAGGGTGGATGCATAAAATCAGTCTTATCATAGCGATGCTGTTGGCGATATTTGCGCCGGCACTGGCACAGGACGACTGTGCCGTGTTGTTCCAGGAAGCGGTGGATACAACACAGCAAGTGTGTGCGGATACCGGGAGTAATCAGGTGTGTTACGGTAATGCGCCAGCTGCGCCCGATCCCCGCCCGAATGTGCGCCTGGTGTGGGCGGAACCAGGGGATATTGTTGATGCCTCGGCGCTGGCCGGTTTTTCAACAGAGGCATTTGAGCCTGAGTCGGGAGAATGGGGTATCGCGCTGGCGAAAGTCCGCGCTAACCTGCCGGAAGATGCGGTTACACTGCTGGCCTTTGGCGATGTTCAGGTGGAGAATGCCAGTGATGCGCCTTCGGACTATGTGCTGCTGTCCGTCGCCGTCGCCGCCACGACGGGTGTGAATGTGCGAGCTGAACCGGATGAATCGGCTGCGCTGGTTAATACCCTGCTCACCGGGGAAATGGTGAAGACCGCCGGACGGACCGCTGACAGTGATTGGCTATGGGTGATCGCCGGGGGCGTATCCGGTTGGGTATCCGCGCCGTTGATGCGGGCTGACTATGATGTTGCGCTGCTTCCGGTACGTGATCCCGCTCAAACGGACATCTTTCTGTATGGCACACTGCAAGCCTTCAACTTCGAGATGACTACACCAGGTAAGCGCCCCTGTAGTACGGCACCCGATGGTGGCATTTTGTTACAGACACCGGATACCGAGCGTGAGGTGACCCTCATTACGAATAATCTGGAACTTGTCACGGCAGGCACAGTCTGGTTGCAGATACCCGCCCCGGCTGAGGTGCTGGTCAGTGTTCTGGAAGGTTCTGCGCGGGTCGGGGGGCAGGTAGTGGAGGCCGGGAGTCGCGCCCATTTTGTCTTTCGTGGGCGTGGATTTGAGTTATCTGCCTTAGAAGAATATGCCTTTGTTCGCGCCCGTTACCTACCGCTGCCTTTGCTGCCGCGCGAATTCGCCCTACCATTCGCGCTGGGGGATGTAATCTTCCCATTTGAGCCGGGTTCGGGCTTTCTCACCAGTATTTCGGCAGATGCTGATTGTGTAGCGGCCTGGGCGGGGGATGTCAATCTGCGTGGCGGGCCAGGGACAAATTACCCGCTGCGGCGCGGTGTCCCCGGCGGCTACTATGCTTACCCGGATGCACGGGCGACTAATGGGGGAGTATGGTGGCGGTTGGCCGATGGAATCTGGGTTGCGGCAAATGTCACCGTCACCGCTGGCGCATGTGGCGCACTACCATTGGTTGATCCGCCGCCACTGCCGAACTGATAGGGCCTTGAACAAAGGATTGTGTCCTCGCCCTTGTTAAACCTGGCCGTAGCGTCGTCCACCAAACTCGGAAGCCAGCTTATCATCCAGGTCGTCCGCATAGTCGCTGACCAGTTGGATGATCGAGTTGGCTTCAATGGCGTCCATTCCTTCCAGTGGCCGTTCGCTGAACACATACACAACGTCCAGATGCACGCCCAGAGTCGCATTGGTAAGCCCTAAATTCAGCTCCAGCAGGTGGCGATACAGGGGCAGCAGCCCGCTCGGAGGCAGGTGCAGGATAGGAGAAAGCACCTGCAAAAAACCGACGTTTTCCTGCTGAGACACAAACACCTCAATGGTGGCAGAGCCGCGCTTGAATGACCAACCAAAACCTTCTTCGGTTGGCATTCGTGCCGCCACCGGATCAACTCTGATCTCCGAAAGAATCTGTTCTACTGTTCCGGCATAGGCTTCCAGTGAAGGTCGTGATGCATTCCGGTTACGTCCCCGAAGTCCTAACATAGTAGCTCTCACCTATCTCTATCCGATTGATTTGCTTTACACCGGCTTTTATGATGTGCAGGGAGTCATCAGGTCCGCTGATCTTGTCCACAGCGGAGGCAGCGGTTGTTGTGGAAACCGACAGCTGCCCTACAGTCTTTGTTCCTGCAAACGACTCGCTGATTTTCGTGATAGAGCGCCGCGCTTTGCTGATGCCAGTAGCGTATCACCTGCTCGGCGCGGGGCATCAGGCTGCCACACTTTTCACAGTAATACCCTCCGGCTATGGCCGCCCGGCTGTAATTTCCACACGACCGACAGTAAATACCCCTGCTTGCCGCTTTTTCCTGCCGGTAGGTCTCAGCGTAGGTGCGAATTGCGCCAATGTGCAAGCCGTATACATAGCCTGATGTGCTGCTAATGTTGCGCGTAATCATGCCAATAATGTACTGTCGGTCATCCAGAATCGGTGCGCCGCCCGCATCTTTCAGAGCGTCATTTAAGATATTGGTCGGGAACCAGTGATTCGGCAAAACCTTACGGGTTGCTCGCCGTTTGCCGCGTAAGCTTTCCCCGTTATAGGAGATGACAGTCAGAGGCATATCTTCAGGGATACGGGGTAGTACACTTACCGGCATCAGATCAGTTACGGTTTGTCCGATCTGTATCAATGCCAGGTCAATTTCCGGGTAGGCTCGTACGACCTGCCCCATGATCTGCCGCCCGGTTTCCAATTCGACCATAACCTGCTCAATGCCGCCCACGATGTAGCGGGTCGTTGCCAGCAAACCATCAGGTTCAACGAAAAAGGCCGTACCGGGGCCGTTTGGCCCACCAAAAATACCGGCAAGGCGGTATGCTCCGGCATAGTACGCACCGCGATTGCCGGGTACCGCGGGCAGAGGCCCTGTACCAGAAACAGCGTATGGCTGTGAATCCATGAGATTCGCCGGCGGTTCGGACATGACTGGTTGGGGTCGTGGCGCTGTCTGCTCGAGCAGATCGGTATTGTAGAGTTCGGTCAGTTTCTTTCGAGCGATTTCATGATTCGGATCAACCGCCAGCGCGTCATTATAACATTTCAATTTGAAATCGCGCTCCGGCCTGGTTTCTGCCATGTAGGTTAAAGCAGTTGCTCGCAAGCTGCCTGTGAGTGTGTCGCTGCGCAAGGCGATCCGCAGTAATCGCGCCCCATCCTCCAGGTGGCCGTCGCGAATTGCCTGGATGCCCAAATTCAACGAATTAAGTGGCATGAAGTCCCCCACCAACAAGACGATATATTTTCATTATAGCCACAAAAAATCATCTGCACACAGCCTGTGAGGTAAAATTCTACTCAACGCGCAGCCATTCTTCTTCAGGGGTTTGCTGTTCCGGCAGACGCACGACCTGAAAGAAGGTGTTCCCCGGCTTGAAGTACAAGAATTCCCCCTCATCTGTGCGCAGCGCGATCAAATCCTGGCGGGTCGGGCGTATCCATCGCCCATTGTATTGCTGTCCATCACGGAAAAGGATGGCGTCCCCCTCGAACCACAGAACGATTTCGATGCTGTAGCTGATACTGCCCTGGAACTGACTTTCAATGATGTCGGTATACTGGTGGTCGGCATAGAGAACGACCACATTGGCGGCGGTCACTTGTGCCCCCGTATTGGCATCATGATGCTCCAGGCCATCGGCATAGCGTTCGTAGAGGCCGGTTTCCGGGTTGTATTCCCAACGGACGCGGGTTGCCCGGTAGCGCAGGTCTATCACGGTAGCCGGGCCGCTGCTGCCGGAGGGTGGTGTGGGGTGGAAAGCCATGCCGTGCAAATTTGGTGTCTGATTCAACCCCTGTTCGGCAGCTAACTGCCATAAGGCATTTGGGTTGAAAAACATATTGTGTGGCACGGGAATCGCGTCGTCACGCCAGAAGTAGGGCCATCCAAAGAGGACACCTTTGTACAGTCGGTCCGCGAATTCCGATTGATTCAACCGGTCTTCTACCCCGATGCTGGCACCGGAAAATGCCAGTAAGCTCTGGTACATCGGCATCAGTTCATAATCTATCAGGCGGGCACTGCGTATTGACCCTACCTGGTCGGGCGACTGACCATAGAATATGGCGGAAAAGCGGGTTAGCCCACCCTCAGCATAATGCTCAAACACGAGGTCGGCAGCACCAATCCCGGCTTGTGGGCGGACAATCGGCGGGGCGTTGGAAATCTTTGCCAGAATAGGCCGACGTTCCAATGCTGTCGGGTCCGCGACTGCCAGCCCGGTGAGCGGGTTAACTCCAGGAGCGAAAGTATCCGGGCCGATGATGTTGGGGTCTGATGGGGTGGGTACGGGAGTGGCGGTTGCGGTTTCCAGCGGTGGTGTGCTGAGTAGTCCAGTATTAGCGGACAAATTGATCGTGAAGCAGGCGCTTGTGAACCATACGAGACTTATCATCATCAACCATATCATGTGTTATTCCTCACTCGTGGCACTAACTTCATTCCAGATGACCCGGTTTGATAGTACATCAATTGTCCTGTATCGTACTTTAGATTAAAATGCAGGTGTAGGAGTATCGGTGGTATGATGTACACACCTGCCGCTGCGTGGCTGTAGAATAGTGCATATTTGAAAGTGCCCAGGGTAAGCGGTTGGTTGACTTGGTTTTCGGCGCAAGCTATAATCCCTTATGTGCGTCATATCTTCAGGAAATAATGATAGTTATAATGATCTGGTGGCCTGAATCTAAAATTGCGGGGGGCCTAAATGCCGCTACAAGGCAATTTGCGAGATTTTAGCACAACTCAACTGCTGAATCTCATTAATCTCGCCGGGAAATCCGGCACACTGACTTTCTTTGAAGGTAAACGAACCGGAGAAGTTGAAAATCTGGGCGACCAGAAACGGGAGCGGATTGTGGCCGGGCAGGAACGCGCTGCCATGTCGTTCCGCTCCGGTAAACTGATATTCGCCAAGATGATTGGGCAGGATGGCAGTTTGATCTCTGTTCTCAACAAGGCCGGTAAGTTAACCGACGAACAGGCCCGGATTATTCGTGAACGGGCGAAAAACACGACTGACAAGGCGTTGGCACTGCTGCTCATCAATGCAAATTATGTCACCCAGAATGATGTTGTGACCTGTATCCAGCAGCATACTTTGGATGTGGTCTATAACCTCATGGCCTGGAACGACAATCCTTTCCGGTTGGATGAAGATGTGTATCCAGATGGGTCACGCATTCAGGTGCCGATTGACCTCGAGAACGTGATTATTGAAGGGGCGCGTCGTATCCGAGAGATTGCTGAGTTGAACCAGCATCTGCCTAACCTTGATATGGCGTTAAAATTCCCAGATAATCCGAAAGAGAAATTCAAAGGCATCCACCTGAGCGTCGAGGAGTGGCGGGTTGTGTCGTTTGTCAACCCTAAAAACACCATCCGCCAGATCGCCAAGGCGAACAATATGTCGGAGACAGAAATCCGGCGCGTGGTTTATGGGTTAGAACAGGCTGGATTAGTCGAGATGGTGAAGCCGCCGGGTATGGAACAGGCTGCCGCCGGTGATCGCCGTCGCCGCCCGCCGCAGAAGCCACAGGTGCAGCGGGTAACCGTGAACCGGTTGATTGATAAAATCCGGTCTATTTAGCATCCTCAAATCCTTGCAAGGAATCACACAGGAAAAGCGAGTGCAACATGCAAACTGTTAAAATGGTTATCACAGGGCCGTTCAGTGCCGGTAAGACCGAGTTCATCCGCTCAATCAGCGAGATTGAGGTGGTTTCCACCGAGCAGAATATCTCGACAGATGCTGAAAAGAAGGAAAAGGAACAGACGACTGTTGCTATGGACTTCGGGCGCATCACTGTGGATGATGACCTGGTTCTCTATCTCTTTGGGACACCTGGGCAACGCCGCTTCGACTTCATGTGGGAAATCCTGGCCGAAGGGATGCTGGGGTTTGTGGTGATGGTGGATAGCGCCAAGCCCGAAACCTTCCGCGAGGCAAAAAGCATTCTGGAAACCTTCCGGGCTTACGCTCCGACCCCCTATGTGGTGGCGGCCAATAAGCAAGATCATCCCGACGCCTGGAGCGCGGATGACTTGCGGATTGCGTTGCGGATCGAAGAAGGCGTCAAATTACTGCCCTGTGTCGCTAAAGATAAAGAAAGCGTCAAGGGTGTTTTGCTGGAACTCTTATATTCGATCCTGGAAGAAATGGATGCCGGTTAGGGTATTCACCTGAAACATGATATGGCCGGTGCATTCGCAAGGACTGTAACACTGTGACAATCCTGGTAACCGAACAGGGGACGGTCCACTATGAAACCTATGGTCGTGGTCGTCCGGTTCTATTGCTGCATGGTTGGTTGGGGTCTTGGGTGCTGTGGCGTAAAACCATTGAGGAGCTGGGTAAGGAATTCCGCACCTATGCTCTGGATTTTTGGGGTTTCGGGGAATTAGGTGAGCAGGGTGACGATTTTTCAGTAGACAATTTCGTAGACCTCGTAAACCAATTCATGGATCGCCTGGGCATCGTTAAAGCGCCTCTGGTAGGGCATTCAATGGGCGGCACCGTTTCGTTGAGTGCCGCTGTTCGTTCCCCCGAAAAAGTCGTCAAGGTGATTGTTATCGGCTCCCCGATTCATGGTGATTCTCTCAGTCTGCTGCTGCGAATTGCCAGCCGGCCTGCCTGGGTTAAGCTGGGGGAGACCTCACCACATCTCTTTAATTTGTTCATGTCTGGCCTGAAGGTAGGCCTGCGAGGTTACTCATACCTCCTGGCACAGGATGGCGATCAACTGGGAAATATGTTTGCGAACGACCTGACCAAACTCACGGTTGGTCCATTTTTTGAGAGCATTACGACGCTGCGACAGACGGATTTGAGGCCGCGCCTGAGTGAGATCAAGATGCCGGTATTAGGCATTTACGGCAAGCGCGACCTGATAGTTGACCCCAAGCAGTCGAAGGTACTTAAGCAGTATATCCCACACAGCAAAATTGGCTGGTTTGAAAAATCAGGCCACTTCCCGATGTTGGATGAATCGCAGCGGTTTCATCAGACCCTGCGTGACTTTCTGAATAACGGGTGACGTGGACTGGACATGGTTGGAGATAAAGTATGTATCGGTACATCCTAGAAGATACGCGCCATGTGCCACCATTCAATGAGGCTGCCTGCCAGCTTACCATTGGTACTGAACCTCTGAAAATTCATCAGGAAAACCTGTTTGCGGATTTTTTCGACCAGTGTGAGCTGGGCGGTGCTTATTACAACCAGGATCAAATGCGGCACATCGCTCCTGGAAAGGCCATTGTCTACCGGGACAGCCTGTGGTTTGACAAAGAGTTTCTGGCATACTTCATGGCGGGTGCGCGGCGAAAGGGTGGTGCATGCCGGGCTGCTATCCCGGCAGATGACCTCGCTTTTAAGACATATACTTTGCCGTTGACCGGCGATTTTGAGCGGGCGGTGGATGCTGATGGCAAGACGATTTATCTGGTGGATTTGTGGTACTTTCCGGATGGGTATACCGAAGATATTCACCCTATCGTAATCCCCAGTGGCGCGAAAGAAAAGGGCTTTTACAGCGTCCCGGACTTCATGGCACAGAATCGCGGCGACCTGACGCACTATCTCGCGGCACGGGCGGTGCTGTCTATCGAAAGCTGGGTGCATGTCTATTACGCCAGCGTGATCTTTGGCGTGTTTTCTCGTGGCAGCCGCTTTGAGGAACACATCAAAACGCATAATTTCGAGGCGTTGCAGCTGCTGTGGCGCGGCATTATGGAACAGAAGCAGGTTCTCAGCACTTCAAAGGTTGTTAGAGTCGGCAAAGATACCGTGATTCACCCTTCGGCGGAAATCAGTGGGCCGACGACAATTGGCGATAACTGCTTTATTGGCCCCGGCGTGGTGATTGACAACTGCTCAATTGGCGATAATGTCTCGATTGACCAGGGCTGCCAGTTGATGCTGAGTACAGTGGCGAACAACTGCTTTTTGCCGTTCCGTGCCTCGTTGTATTTAACCGCCGTGATGGAAAATACGATCATTGCGCAGAACACCTGCCTGCAAATGTGTGTGATCGGACGCAACACGATTATCAGCGCCGGCAGCACTTTCACCGATTTCAACATGATGGGCGAAAAGAATTACCAGGGGCAGATCGGCCCGCGCCCAATTAAAGCTGCCAATATTCATGGCGAAATCGAAAGTTCCGGTCAATCGGTGCTGGGCAGCGCCGTCGGCCATAACTGCCGGGTTGGTTCCGGCATGGTGGTTTTCCCTGGTCGCATGATCGAGTCGGACGTGGTGCTGTTTGCTTCTGCTCACCGCCGGGTGATTAACCGCAACGTGCGTTACGAGGAAAGCGACCACCACAACGCCAAAATTGCCAACAGTGCCCACCGCCGCCAATACCCCCGCCCCGACGAAGCGGAAGCCGCCGAGCAAACCTGGAATACGTGGTAATCTGGCTGGACTGTGCCCGCACTAAAATCCTTCATGTCCCTCTGCTACAGCAGCTCCTTGATCGCCAGGGCGATTTCCTCGTTGATCCCCTTCACGGCCATCAGTTCTTCAACGCTCGCCTGTCGAATCGCGCCGATAGAGTTGCCGAAGTGTTTGAGCAGGGCTTTGCGCTTATGCGGGCCGATCCCCGGCACGGTTTCCAGTTGGCTCGCCATGCCCAGTTTGGTGCGTTGTTTACGATGACTGGTGATGGCGAAGCGATGCGCTTCGTCGCGGACACGCTGCACCAGGTAGAGCGCCTCGCTCTGACGTGGCAGGATGACTGGCTGCGGCTCACCTGGTTGGTACAACTCCTCGAACTGCTTCGCTAACGACACCAGCGGCACTTTTTCTGTTAAATCGAACTCCGCCAGCACTTCGGCGGCGATATTCAACTGTCCCTTGCCGCCGTCCACCATGAGCAGGTCCGGGAGCAGCCGCCAGGTTTCGTCACGATCTTCTTTGCCTGGCTGTACCGGTGTTGGATTTTCCAGGGCGGCCCGGTAGCGCGTAAAGCGGCGGGTGAGCGCCTCGCGCATGGATTGGTAATCGTCCGACCCGGCATGATCCACCGTGCGGATGTTGAAGCGGCGGTATTCGGCTTTCTTGGGTGTCCCCTGCACAAACACGACGCGGCTGGCGACGATGGCCGTGCCCTGAGTGGTGCTGATGTCATAGCACTCAATGCGGTTGGGGGGCAAGGGCAGGTTGAGCGCCTGCTGAAGTTCTCCTAATGCGGCTTCCTGCTTATGAGCATTGGCCTCCCACTGCGCCCGGATCATCCGCAGCGCCTCGCTTGCGTTTTCCTGCGCCATATTTACCAGGTCGCGTTTGTTGCCACGCTTGGGGACAGTGATGGCGACCTTTTGCCCGCTGCGTTTATCCTTGAGCCATTGCTCGATAATACGAGCTTCTTCGACCTCGTTGGGCAGGATAAGTTCACGGGGAATCTCCGCCGCCTCACTATAAAACTGGGTGATGAACTGGCTCAGGACTTCGGTCTCTGGTTCATCTTCTGCGCCCCCCAGCATGCGCGTGTCGCTTCCGATGAGCTTGCCGTTTCGAATAAACAGGATCTGCACACAGGCCTCGTTTTTGTCACGAGCGATGGCGATCACATCCTGGTCGGTCATCTTGGGGTTGACGGCCTTATGTCGCTGCGTGATGTACTCGATTGCCCGCAGTTGGTCACGGATGGCGGCGGCCTGTTCAAAATCGAGTTTCTCTGCTGCGGCCTCCATTTTCTTCGTCAGCCGGGCGACTACCGGCTCGGATTTCCCGTTGAGTACGTCCATGAGTTCGCTAATCATCTCCCGGTATTCTTCCCGGTTGACCGCACCGATGCAGGGCGCGTTACACAGCTTGATGTCGTAAAACAGACAGGCGCGTTCGTCTTGGCCGTTGATAACCCGGTCACATGTCAGGTAGGGGAACGCTTTCCGCAATGTACGCAGCGTGTTCTGCACCGCCCACATGGCGGCATACGGCCCGAAGTAGCGGCTGCCGTCCTTAACGATACGGCGCGTGGTCTCGACTTTGGGGAACGGGTCGTTCCAATTTATTTTGATGTACGGGTAGTGTTTATCATCCTTCAGGCTGATGTTGTAGAAAGGCTGGTGCTGTTTGATGAGCGTTTCTTCCAGGATGAGTGCCTGAATCTCGGTTTCGGTGATAATCACCTCAATGTCCGCGATATTTTCCCGTAGGCGCAGCGTTTTGGGGCTGCTTTCCGCGCTCGAATTAAAATAACTCCGCACGCGATTGCGTAGTTTTTTCGCTTTGCCCACGTAGATGATGCGTCCCTGGTCATTTTTCATCAGGTAACAGCCGGGCTTGGTGGGCAGGCTTTTGAGGACGTGCTGGATATGGTCGGAGGGTTGGAAGGTCATAAGATCGCACCCAAATAAAAAGTTTGTTCTATTCTAATCAGATGCAAGCCCCCTGCCAACTGGCATTTTGGAGAGGATGGTTATTGTGTAGTCTTGCCGGGCGGGGTATTGTTTCGCATGATACGCTGGACACCCAGAACAGGAGTTCCATCATGAAAATACTCCTCACAGGATTTACGCCCTTCCTGGACGTAGATGTGAATCCAAGTGCGCTTATTGTCCAGGAAATCGCGAACCGGCAATATCCCGGCCTGGAGATCATCGCTGAAGTGCTGCCGACGGCATACGATACGGCTGGGGCGTGGATTGAGGCGCTCATCACCGAGCATACGCCGGATGCAGTGGCCTGCCTGGGCGTAGCACAGAGCCGGAGCTCGATTAACCTCGAATGTGTCGCCCGCAATCGGGACAGTACGACAAAGCCCGATAATGCCGGGGCGATTCGGGAGGATACCCCGATTATCCCGGACGGCGCGGAGACGTATCTGGCAACGCTGCCATTGGCGCGGCTTCAGGCAGCGCTCACCGGGCAAGGTATTCCGGTGGTGTATTCCAACGATGCCGGGGCTTATGTTTGTAACCATGTGTTTTACCGTGCCCGCCACGCCCTGGAGCAGCAGGGGCGTGGGATTCCCTGCGGGTTTATCCATGTGCCGGGGATTGGCGATGAGCCGCCTGGTCTGCCGCTGGAAACGATGATTGCGGCGGTGGAAACCTGCCTGCACGAAATCACCGCATCCCTGAATGACCCGAAACCCGGCCACGCCGGGAAACTGAATTATGACGCGCTGGCCGCCCAGTATGCGCGGAGTCGGGGGATTCACCCGGCGGTATTGAACAGCCTTGCCATGACGGGCGGTGTAACCTCATCGAGTAAAGTAGCGGAAATCGGCTGCGGCACCGGTAACTATATCAATGGGCTGGTAACGCATACGGACTGCGCGGGGTGGGGTATTGACCCTTCGAATGAAATGCTGGCCTATGCCTGCCAGCAACCAGCGGCGCTGCACATTCAGCCGGGTTTTGCCCACGAAACCGGCCTGCCACCCGGCTTGTTTGATCTGGTGTACTCGGTAGACGTGATTCATCACCTGGACGACACTGCAGCGTATTTTCGCGAAGCGTACCGCCTGCTGCGACCCGGTGGAAAAATCTGTACAGTGACGGATTCGGCGGATATTATCCGTACCCGGCAGCCGCTTTCGACTCATTTCCCAGAAACCGTCGCCCCCGAACTGGCGCGTTATCCGCGTATTGCCGATCTGGAAAGCAGTATAGGGCAGGCGGGTTTCCAGGGGATGGCCCAGCAGGTCGTTGAAGACCGGACTCAGTTGACAGACATCACTGCTTACCGGGAAAAGGCGTTTTCCGCCCTACACCTGATCGCAGAAAAGGATTTTCAGCGCGGGCTGGCACGCCTGGAGGCGGAATTACAGAAAAAGGGAGCTGTCGTGCGCGTTAGCCGCTATGTACTCCTGTGGGGGATAAAACCGGCGGATTAGCGACCTCGCATCACTTGATCTAAGAGTTCCTGCATCCGCTGGTAGTGAGCGCCCTTCCAATAAACGCGCTTACATGACTGGCAGCGGTGGAACTCATCGTAATGTTCCGCCGTGCCATCGGGCACACAAGGCAGTATGGCGTCTTTTGTCACTTTTTCCAGCAGGCCATTACATTTCATGCAGTGCTTGAATGGCTCGGTTATTGTTAATAGATCAAAGCGGGCCGCTATTTCTTCAAGCTGGCGTCGGCGGTGCATGCTGCGGACGTAATACCCGTAAATCACCAGACTTCGCTTTAGCAATCCCACATCGCGGGTGAGCAGGATGCGCGTTTCGTCATGGGAAACCTGTGCCAGTTCCTCGTCATGATAATCGTTACGGTAAAGTGTATCAAACCCGAGCATCCGCAGATAGGCCGCCAGTCGTCCCAGGTGTTGATCCAGAATGAAGCGCGGCCTGCCAGGGTAGGGCGGGCGCAGCCGAATCTGAGGAGCTATGCGATTCGCTGTCTCATAACGTGGATAAACTTCTATTTGATCGCCCGCTTGAATGATGTAATCAAAATTGACCGGCTCGCCATTCACCGCCAGCAGGCTGATTTCAGCATGAGGGACACCCAGCGATTCGATCATATCTTTGATCGAAGCCCGCCAATTGAAGTGATGTTCAATGGCGGTATGTTTGCTGTGGCGTGGAAGGAAAAAGTTCAGTTCGTCATGAAAACGAAAGGTTGCGCTGTCCATGATCCATGTTTAGTGGGGTCGCCGGGCTTCAAGCAGTACCCAATCCCCCTGTTGGCGGCGGGCGAAAGGCTGTAAGCCCGTTCGTCGAAGCGCGGTTTCAACATCGTCGGCCTGGTCTTCAATAATTCCACTGAACACTGCTATGCCACCTGGCCGTACCACCTCGCCTAAATGCTGGTCGCACATCGCAATGATGACCTTCGCCAGGATATTCACTACCGCCAGGTCGAAGCGGCGTGCCGATGCCACCAGGCTTTCCAGACTGCCTTCCTGTACCGTTATGTGTTCCGCCACGCTGTTCTGCGCCACATTTTCCCCTGCGGTTCGGACAGCAATCGGGTCGGTATCCAGCGCCAGGACGGAAGCCGCACCCAGTTTGGCGGCGGCAATTGCCAGAATCCCACTGCCGCTGCCCAGATCGAGGACGCGGAGGCCAGGCTGTACATGGTCTTCCAGTGCTTCCAGGCAGAGTTGGGTTGTGGGGTGTGTGCCGGTGCCGAAGGCCATGCCGGGGTCAAGCATAATCGTAATATCGTCAGGGTTGGACTCAGCCGCTACCCATACGGGACGTATGAACAGGTGTCGCCCAATGTGAATAGGATGGTAGTGAGCTTTCCAGGCTTCGGCCCAATCTTCTTCCTGGACGATGGTATAGACCGGTCTGGGCATGGGGTACATCATGTTCATGTGCCCCAGCGCAGCTTCAAGACGTAGTTTGGCATCCTCAGCACGGGTGTCGGCGGGGATATATGCACGAAGGGTCAGGCGCTGTGGGGGGAGCGCCTCGCCATCGTCCCAGGTATCGGGAGGGATATCTTCCTGTTCAATGGCAACGCCTTGATGACCATAGCGCTGTAAAAGTTCGGCCACGGCTTCGGCGGCTTCACCATCTACACTTAAAGCAACTTCAATCCATTCCATATGATCACGCGATTCTGATTTGGATGAGTACGATGTGTTGATTATAGCAGATATAGTAGAGAAGTCCGCGCTCACCAGAACGTGGCGAGGGAAAAAAAGGGCGCAGCATACGCCACGCCCTGTCAGTTGACTTTGATTCTTCGTGGTGACTACTGCTGTGGTTCGCCACCAAAGAAGTCCATCACCCTGTCAAAAAATCCGCGCCCGTTGTGCTGTGGTTGAATTTGTTCGCTACCCAATGTTTGGGCAAGCTGCTCAAACAACGCGCGCTGCTCTGATGAGAGGGTCGTAGGGACTTCGACCTGGATATACACCAATTGGTCGCCACGCCCGGAATTCGTGCCGTCACTGCGGAGACGGGGGATACCTTTGCCGCGCAGACGAAAGACTTTGCCGGTTTGTGTTCCTCCTGGAATCGCGAGTTCAGCGTCCCCATCTATAGTGGGAATGCGGATTTTGTCACCTAGTGCCGCCTGTGCGACATTGATATTCACATCCAGGATGATGTCGTTATCCCGGTGCTTGAAGAACTCATGTTCCTTTACCTGGAGAATCACGTACAGGTTACCACTGGGCGCACCGCGTTCACCCGCATCACCCTCGCCGCGAATTTGCACTTGAAGCCCTTCGCGCACCCCGGGTGGAATAGTGACATTGAGGCGAACCCGTTTGCGCTGGCGGCCTGCCCCGGTACAGGTGTGGCACTTGGATTGGATGACTTCACCGCGCCCTCCGCAGCGGGGGCAAGGACTGGAGCGCACCATTGCGCCCACGAAAGTCTGCTGTACCTGGCGTATTTCTCCAGTGCCATTACATTCCGGGCATCGGGTGGGGGATGTTCCCGGCTCCGCACCGCTTCCATCACAAGTGTCACATACTTCCAACCGATCATACTCAATCTCTTTTTCCACGCCAAATACCGCTTCTTCAAAAGAGATTGTCATACTGACCCGTTGATCGGCTCCTGGGCGTGGGCCTGCCCGCCGCCGGGTGCGGGATGTGCCGCCCATGCCGAAACCGCTCAGGAAATCATCCAGGATGTCTTCAAACCCAGAGAAGCCTACACCGCCCGTACCGAATCCATTACCCTGAACCCCAGCATGGCCGAAACGGTCATAGCGAGCACGCTTATCATCGTCTGAAAGCACCTCGTAAGCCTCATTGATTTCCTTAAATTTCGCTTCGGCATCTGTGTGATTGCTTACATCCGGGTGGTACTCACGGGCCAGTTTGCGAAATGCCTGTTTAATATCATTTTTTCCGGCGTCTCGATCAACGCCTAATACTTCATAGTAGTCTCGTGCCATACTTACGCCTGGGTTAACCTGGATAAATCATTACTGTGAATATGCTCGTCTTATTCCCGTATAATACGAAAATTCCCCTCCCACCTCAATCCGGCGGGAAGGGAAATTGCGGGTCATCAGGCGAGTTTCAGGCTTCGGTGAATTCGGCATCCACCACGTCTTCGTCACCCGTGCCACCTTGCCCGGAGTGGGCTGCACCATCAGGACCGGTCGCGCCTTCCTGACCGTACATACTGCCGCCCAGGGTTTGCATTTGTGTGGTGAGCGCCTCAGTTGCCGAGCGAATCTTATTCAGATCGCCACCTTCTTTGGCCTTATGTACCGCATCAATCTTTTCCTGCGTCAGCTTCTTGGCATCTTCGGGCAACTTTTCATCAAAGTCGCGCAGGAATTTTTCGGCTGCGAATACCGTTGTATCCGCCTGGTTGTTGATCTCTGCCGCTTCTTTACGTTTGGCGTCATCGGCGGCATGTTGCTCGGCTTCCTTCACCATCCGGTCAATTTCACCATCACTCAAACCGCTGCTGGCGGTGATGGTAATTTTCTGCTCACGCCCGGTGGCTTTGTCCTGGGCACTCACATTGAGAATGCCGTTAGCGTCAATATCGAAGGTGACTTCAACCTGCGGCACACCTCGCGGGGCAGGGGGAATACCGTCCAGAATGAATTTGCCCAATGACTTGTTATCGGCGGCCATTGGACGCTCTCCCTGGACAACATGAATTTCAACCTGGGTCTGCGAGTCGGCGGCCGTCGAAAATACCTGGCTCTTCTTGGTCGGGATCGTCGTGTTTCGCTCAATGAGTGGAGTTGCCACACCACCCAGCGTCTCCACGCTCAGGGTGAGCGGGGTCACGTCCAGCAGCAGGATGTCCTTGACATCACCGCCGAGGACACCGGCCTGGATAGCCGCGCCCAAGGCGACCACTTCATCGGGGTTGACGCCTTTGGTGGGTTCTTTGCCGAAAAACTTGCGCACGGATTCCTGCACGGCGGGCATACGGGTCATACCGCCAACAAGCACTATTGCATTAATCTCGTTCTTGCTCAGGTTAGCGTCCTTGAGCGCGGACTCGCACGGGCCGATTGAACGCTGGATCAGATCCCCGACCATGCTTTCCAACTTGGCGCGTGTGAGCGTGAGGTTCAGGTGTTTAGGGCCGCTGGCATCTGCTGTAATGTAGGGCAGGTTGATCTCGGCATTGAGCGTGGTCGAAAGCTCTATTTTGGCTTTTTCTGCCGCTTCTTTCATGCGCTGCAACGCCTGACGATCATGTCGCAGATCAATGCCCTGGTCGCGTTTGAATTCGTCGGCGATCCAGTCAATGATTACCTCATCAAAGTTATCACCACCCAGATAGGTATCGCCGTTGGTGCTGCGGACTTCAAACACGCCGTCGCCGACTTCCAGGATGGAGATGTCGAACGTGCCGCCGCCCAGGTCGTAGACGGCGATGATCTCATTTTTGTGTTCGCCTAAGCCGTAAGCAAGGCTGGAAGCAGTTGGCTCATTGATGATACGCATCACTTCCAGGCCAGCGATCTTCCCGGCGTCTTTGGTGGCGTTACGCTGGGTATCGTTGAAGTAGGCCGGAACAGTAATCACGGCACGATCAACGGTTTCGCCCAGGTAGGCTTCCGCATCGGCCTTGATTTTCTGCAAAACCATCGCGGATATTTCCGGTGGGCTGTATTCCTTGCCGCCCATGTGAACACGAATATCGCCATTCGGGGCAGCACTCACTTTATAGGGGGTGCGCTTGGTGGTTTCCTGAACCTGTTTGTCGCTGAACTTGCGCCCCATGAACCGTTTGACGGAGAAAATCGTGTTTTCCGGGTTGACAACCGCCTGGTTACGGGCGACTTTGCCAACCAACCGCTCATTGGTTTTCGGATTGATCGCCACCACCGAAGGAATCAGATTTCCACCCTCAGCCGACGGGATAACCACCGGCTCCCCGCCTTCCATTACGGCGACAACCGAGTTTGTTGTACCCAAGTCAATGCCGATAATTCTTCCCATGCTCGTAGTTACTCCTCTTGACTGACATTTGGTTGCCCGGTTTCTGGCGATACGACCGGCAAAACGGGCGCAGATAATAACGGATAAGATTTCCTACAGATTATTCATTCTCCTGATACAGCGAATCAGGTTAAGGTGCTACTTTCACCAGAGCGGAACGCAGGACACGGTCTCCCCAGACATAGCCTTTTTGCAGTGTGATAACCACATGACCACTTTCGACTGTGTCGCTGTCTTCCATGCCTACCGCCTCATGACGGTTGGGGTCAAACGGCTGGCCGACCGGGTCTAGGACTTCGATTCGCTGCTCATCCAGCATTTTCAGGAATTTGCGATGGATCAGCGTCATCCCCTCTAACCAGGCATGACCGCTAATGTCATCAGGTATATTAGAAAATGCCCGTTCAAAATCATCTATAACCGGTAGCAGCGTGAGCAGGACATCCAGGGCTGCATTTTGCCGGATGTCTTTCATGTCGCGCTCGATTCGCCGCTTGTAATTGGCGAATTCCGCCCGTTCTCGCTGCCAGCCTTCCATAAAGTCCTGCGCTTTTTTCTGGGCTTCAGCGATTTGGGTATGCAATTCTTGATCTTCAGGATGTACGGGCGGCGTTTGCGCGTCCTGTTCCGCAGCTTCTTTCGCCGGCACGACATCCTCCTGGATTTCATCCTGATTCACAGGTTCTTCCTCCTCAATGCGATGTGAAGCATACCGGGTTTCCCAGATACACTGTGAACAGTGTAGCGATACCGTATATGAATCGCGTTAGCAAAGTACAAGAAAGGGATTATCAGTCAACCCCACCGCCGCCAGGTAATGTTGGCGGTGGAGGCAAGGTTGCAGTCGTTGTGTTTTCGACTTCCACAACTGAAGAAGAGATCCACAGTTTCCGACCACTGGTGGCATGGAGAACCTGATACCAGACAATGCTCTCCCCTTCGGTGTCAAACCCCCGTGCTTGGGCGAGCGCTTCATATATCTGGCCCTCTGCGCCCGTTGCAATCACTTCAAACTCAATTCCCGGCCCACTGCGAAGATTGACAAAATCATAGGACGTAACACGAATCAAAAAGGTATTTTCTGGCTGAAAGGACACGGTATATATTGCTGCTGGCGATGAGGCTGCGCCACCCCCTGGCCCAGAAAAGGTGGCAGCTGAGGCGGTGAGTGTGGGTTGAGATGTAGTGGGTATGTTAGGGATGTTCAGTGATACCAAAACGATAATTGTGGCGACAGCCAGAATGATGAATGCGATTGCCAACTGATAATTGCGGGAGGAAAGGTTGGATCGAATGTGTGCGAAAGGGGGATTCAATATGGGCAAATCGGGGGACAATCCCATTGAATTCGTGTTGACTATTATGCCCTGACGTACAAGTTCTACCTCGAGTTTATCAAACGCAGCCTCGAATCGCAGATTATTGAAATCAATGTATTGAATTCGGTTTAACTGGAAATGGATTTTCGTCGGTTTGAGCATAACCGGTACAACTGGCTTTTTATGATCCAGAAAATATTGCCACTCGTCGCTGACATTCTCAGAGGCCATCGAATCTGGAGAAACGATCAAAATCATCACCTGACTTTGATCCAGACCCTGCTGGATAGAGTCGCTCCATTTAGAGCCGGCGTGAATATCCCGCAAATCTATCCAAACATCTATACCTGACTGGGCTAGAGTATTGGAAAGCTGTGTCGCAAACGAAGCATCCTTACGACTGTAGCTAATAAATATTTGTGACATATTTTTGTCTCTTTTTCTGACTTTGTTTCGCGTCTTTACAAATTTTCTTGATCGTATTATACGCAAATTTCACACAAGAAATTAGGATTATCTAATTTTTGACTCAGCATAAAAACCGTGTTATAGTCCCCGCCACTCGGCCAGAGCTTGCAACCTAACCTGAAATAATACCTGATTGTCCCTAACCACCTCAAGCATCGGCCGTTGGATACTGTTCCCAAATATAGCCTAATCCCTGTTCGTTTGAGTTAGGCGAAAGGAGTGAAACGAGTTCACCATCATCATAAATTATTAGGCTAGAGGTTTGGAAGCAGTACACCATCCATGAAGCCTTTGTTTTTAATAGAGAGGTGATTAAACGTATGAAACGCGCACTTTACTTGTTAAGTGTTGTTCTTCTGGTCACGGTGCTGCTAGGTGTAACCCTTGTTGCCAATGCCCAGGAGCGCACCGCTGTTATCGGGTTTACCGCTTCTACGACTGGTAAATACAATGTGGAGTCCACACGCCAAATTAATGGGCTTAATCTGTGGCTCAACCAGGTGAATGAGTCCGGTGGCATCACTTTGAGCGATGGCACCGTGGTTACTTTTGAAACCGTTTTCTATGATGATGAGTCGAACACGGACCGGGTTCAGGAACTCTATACCCGCCTGGCGACTGACGACAACGCGGACTTCCTGATTAGCCCGTATTCCAGCGGTTTGACCGACGCTTCCTCGATTATTGCTGAGCAGTACGGCAAGGTAATGATTACTACAGGCGCGGCATCGGACAGCACCTACCAGAAGGGCTATTCCCTGGTTTTCCAGACGTATACCCCAGCCAGTCGCTACCTGACCGGCGCCCTGGATTTGTTGGCCTCACTGGATGAGTCGGCGACGAAAATCGCCATCGTTCACG
This sequence comes from uncultured Chloroflexota bacterium, assembly GCA_937974245.1. Classification (GTDB taxonomy): domain Bacteria; phylum Chloroflexota; class Anaerolineae; order Aggregatilineales; family Phototrophicaceae; genus JACKCG01. The sequence goes on from CALJKV010000053.1 coordinate 28,444, forward strand.
AAAATGATAAATTCTCCTCCGATGTATCCACTGCTTTAAACGAATATGCGCTGGCGCTGGGCTACGAAGTCGTCCTGTTTGAAGGATATGACTCCGGCACTACCGATTTCGCACCGTTTATTAACAAGATTCAGGATGCTGCGCCTGACGCTGTATTGGGCGGCGGTCACTTCCAGGATGGCAGCACCTTTGCCCGCCAGCTTTACGAAAAAGGCATTGACCTCAAATTCGTGGCGCTGCTGGTTGCTCCCCCTGAACCGAGCTTTTCGGAATTGGGCGACGCAGCAGTCGGTGTGGTTGGCCCCAGCCAGTGGGAACCGCTGGGCCTGATTGATGCAATGGCGGCAGAGGCGGCTGGCCTGGAATTCTTCGGCCCGTCCGGTCAGGAATTCATTGACGCGTACATGGCGGCTTATGACGAAGAGCCTTCCTACCATGCGGCGGGTGGTTATGTCGCCGGTCTGCTCCTCCAAAAAGCCATTATTGATGCCGACTCGCTGGATACCCAGGCCATCAAAGAGGCGTTGGATAATATGGATCTCCTGACCTTCTTCGGTCACATGCAGTTCGATACGACGCCCGAAGCGCATGGTCTGCAAATCGGACATTCCATGATGTATATCCAGTGGCAAGGCGAAGGCGACATGCTGGAAAAAGCCATTGTCTGGCCGCCGGAAGCCGTTACAGGTGACGCGCTGTATCCCATTCGCGGAGAATAGCATCCCAACCAGCCATACCAAACCGGCAATACCCGTTCAGGGGCGTGAAGGCTGCGCCCCTGAATCCTATCTGCTGTATTCCGGCAGAGTGTGGCCCGTATTACACCGCTGTTCAATCGTGAAATAGGGGGATACTGTGGATATTTTAACGTTTCTTGTTGACGGTCTGCTGATTGGCTTCGTTTACGGTATTGCGGCGATGGGGCTGACATTGATCTGGGGGGTGATGAATGTTATCAACCTCTCACACGGCCCGATCATCGCGCTTGGTATGTTCGGCATTTACTTCGCGGCGACCAGCCTGGGGGTGAACCCGTATGTGGGTGTTATTCTGGTCTCGTTTGCCGGGCTGCTCCTGGGGATGTTGATCTACGCAATTGCGATTCATCGCGTGATTAATGCGCCCCATCTTTCGACACTTCTGGCGACCTTCGCGGTCAATATGATTATCATCGGTTTAGGGACAACGGCTTTTACAACTTCGGCCTATAATGTTGATTTCTCGTTGGGCAATATTTCAGTCGGGCCGGTGAATACGCCCACCACACGGGTGGTTGCTGCTCTGGCCTCGGTACTGGTCACTGGTGCGCTTTACTTCTTCCTCTATCGGACCACCTTGGGGAAGTATGTGCGGGCTGTGACCGATAACCGGGCGGCAGCTGAACTGATGGGTATTCCTTCGGCGCGTATCCTTGCATTGAGTTTCGGACTGGGTACCATGCTGGCCGCGATTGCTGGTGGGCTGATTGCGACATTTTTCCCGTTTACCATTCTTTCCGGCGGTGCTTATGAACTCAAGAGTTTTGTCGTCGGCGTGATGGGTGGGGTCGGTAATCCCCTGGGTGCGTTGATCGGCGGGCTGATTCTTGGCACATTCGAGGGGGTTATCCCCGCCTTCATGCCCACCTCATGGGTGCCGGTGCTGGAATTCATCCTGTTTGTGGTGATCTTACTCGTTCGTCCGACTGGGCTGCTGGGGGCGAAAAAATGAGTCTGAAAAACCTCAAAAACCCTGGATTGTGGCTGACTCTGGTAGTCGTTTTCATCCTGGGCGTGATACCTATCATAAACAATAAGGCATCCGCCCGTGAAGAAACGCTCACAGTATTGCTATCAGTAATCCTGGTGAGCAGCCTGAATATTCTGCTCGGTTATACCGGCTACATCAGCTTCGGCCATATCGTGTTCTACGGTATGGGCGGGTACGTGGGTCTGTTTTTAATCAGCGTCTACGGCTGGTCACTCTGGACAGCGATGGTCGCCGGTGGTCTGGCTTCCGGGCTGCTGGCATTCTTGTTGGGTTCGGCCATCCTGCGATTGCGCGGGAGCTACTTCGCGCTGGCGACAATCGGCATCAATGAGGCGATGCGGGCTTTCATCAGCAACTTTGAGCCGTTCGGCGGGCCGACAGGTATCTCGCTCAATTTCCAGGTCTATAACCAGTATGGTGGTGCGGCGCAGGCTTTGTGGACGATCTACTATGTCGTTCTGGCGCTGGCGTTGGGCAACATTCTCCTCAGCTACGTGGTAAAGACCAGCAAGTTCGGGTTGGGGTTGCAAGCCATCCGTGAAGACGAGGAAGCTGCCGAAGTCATGGGTGTAGTGACGCCCAGCAGCAAAACCTGGGCGTATGTGCTATCGGCTATCCTGCCGGGCATGGTTGGGGTGTTGTTCTTCTTCAAGAATGGGAACATTGAACCCGGCCCGGCTTTCCGGTTGCATCTCTCCATCGAACTGTTGGTGATGGTTATGTTGGGTGGATATGGCACGATTGCTGGCCCGGTGCTGGGTGCCTTCGGCTACCAACGGCTGCGTGGCCTGTTGCTCACGAGTGATCTGTTCAAGAATATCCAGCTGACAGTGGCTGGGGTGCTGCTGCTGGTTATCATCCTGTTTATCCCGTCGGGGGCTGTCGGCTGGATACGCCACCGCTTCCCGGTAACGAGGAGGTACCTGCCATGATCTTGCAAGTGAGTGGAGTCAGCAAGCGTTTTGGCGGGTTGCAGGCCCTGAGCGATGTTTCCTTCAACCTGGAAGAAGGTCGGATTATGGGGTTGATCGGCCCGAATGGTGCCGGCAAGACAACGTTGTTTAACTGTATCAACGGGGTCTACAAGCCGGAGGAAGGCCGTGTGGTCTTTCGCGGGCAGGATATCACCGGCAGCAAGACGTACCACGTTGCAAAAATGGGGTTAGCCCGAACGCACCAGATTGTTCGCCCGTTGAACGACCTGACGATTCGGGAGAATGTCATTGTAGGGGCATGTTTCGGGCGTGAGAACCACTCATTGGGGGGCGCCGAAAAAATCGCTGAAGAAGTCCTGGAATTCGTGCGTCTGCATGAACGTGCCAACCAACTGGCCGGGAGTCTTAATGTGGGGCAAAAGAAGCGTCTCGAAATGGCGCGGGCCCTGGCGGCACGGCCATATCTGCTGCTGCTGGACGAAGTACTCGCCGGGTTGAATGCATCCGAAATCACACAGATGATCGGTATTGTCCGTGATATCCGGGAGCGCGGCACGACGATTATCATGATTGAGCATGTGATGCAGGCTGTGATGAATGTGTCGGACGATATTCTGGTGCTGGATTTTGGCAAGCAGATTGCGTTTGGCACGCCAGAACAAGTCGCCAATGATCCGAAAGTGATTGAAGCCTATCTCGGTGATCCCACCCTGGCAGCCGAACTAAGCGGGAAGAAGAGTTCAGCTTAGTGGTGGCTGTCGCGCGGAGCATCCGCCCATCAATGCGCTAAGGCATTCACTGCCGGTTGCGCGGGCGGGTTCTAGGCCGACGCGGAGTAAAGAGAGAGAACCATGTCTATACTGGAAGTCAAAGACGTTGCGTCTGGGTACGGTGAGGTACAAATTCTCTGGGGTGCATCTTTATCCCTAGGGCAGGGCATGATTACATCGCTGGTAGGCGCAAATGGTGCGGGTAAAACCACCCTGTTACGGACTGTTATGGGGTTGGTTAAACCGAAAAGCGGCAGCATCAGCTTCAATGGGCGGGACGTGAGCGCCTTGCCGGCCCATACCAAAGCCGAGCTAGGATTGATTCTGGTTCCGGAAGGCCGCCAGCTGTTTGTGCAGATGAGCGTCGAGGAAAATCTGGAGATGGGGACAGCCCCAAAACGAGCGAAACCCCGCAAGGACTATAACCTGGAACGGGTCTACACGATTTTTCCACGCTTGAAAGAGCGGCGGACACAAAAAGCGCGAACCTTAAGTGGTGGTGAGCAGCAGATGCTGGCCGTCGCCAGGGGCATCATGGCCGATCCGGTTGTTCTTATGATAGATGAAATGTCACTCGGCCTGGCCCCGGTACTCGTTCTTGACCTCTTCCAGAACTTACGGAAGCTCAAGGACGAGGGACTGACCATCCTCCTGGTGGAACAAAACGTGCAGATGGCACTGGCTGTGAGTGATTACGGTTTTGTGCTATCACACGGCAAGGTGGATTTACACGGCCCCAGCGCCAATCTGATTGACGACGAGCATGTACGAGAAGCCTACCTGGGGATATAATGAGCGGGTATACGCGAGGGGCGTAGTGTTCTGCGTCCCTCAATACCTTACATGATTCAGAAACCCACTATCCAGAAGCCAATGCCATGACCCACGCTACAGATTTACCAATCAATGTCGTTGTTACCGTTCCCTTTTCCGATGAAATCATGGAACAATTGCGGGAAATCTCGCCCCGCCTGCATATTGAACGCCATTACCCGAACGTGCCCGAGACGGTATGGGGGAATGTTGAAGTGCTGTATAGCCTGAACCGTTTCCCAGACCCGCTCAAAGCGCCTCATTTACGCTGGATTCAGGCCCACAGTGCCGGGTTGGATCATTTACTGCAAAACCCGATTTCTAAAGCGGAAGACATAGAGATTACATCTGCCAGTGGGATTCATGCGACACAGATGGCCGAATACTGCCTGGGAATGATGCTGGCGTTGGCATATCGGTTGCCGCAAATGCTGGAATTCCAGAAGCGTATCGAATGGCCGCAGGGCAGTCATGATATTTTTCTGCCACGTGGGCTGCGTGGGCTGACACTGGGGATCGTTGGTTATGGCAGTGTCGGGCGCGAACTGGCGCGGTTGGCTGATGCGCTCGGTATGACGGTGCTGGCAACCAAACGCGATGTCAAGCACCCGGCAGATGTGGAAGGGTATACCGAAGCCGGTACAGGCGACCCGGATGGTTCGATTCCGACTCGCTTGTATCCTACTGAGGCGTTGACCTCAATGGCGGCAGCTTGCGATTTCCTGGTGCTGACCGTGCCGTTGACACGGGATACGCATCACAGCGTTAATGAAGACGTGTTTGAGGTCATGCGCGAATCGGCCTTCCTGGTGAATGTATCGCGGGGCGCGGTGGTGGATGAAGCCGCGTTAATCTCAGCCCTGGCCGCTGGGAAGATTGCCGGAGCCGCCCTGGACGTGTTTGAAGAGGAGCCACTACCACCGGGTAGCCCGCTTTGGAATCTTGACAACGTAATTATCAGCCCTCATATTTCCGGCAACAGTGTGGCCTATCATGAAAAAGCGGCAGCACTCTTTGCGGAAAATTTGCAGCGCTATGTCGAAAAGCGCCCCTTGCTCAACTGTCTGGAACGCACACGGGGCTATTGAGTTAACAGTAGAAAAGTATCGTACGCTCCCACTATAAGGTCATATTTTGGGTTGTTTCCCACCCCTGGAAGGCTGTGAAAAGAATCGCGAACCTCGTTAATTTCCGGTCTTATTGGGTTCCCTACGCATTAAAGAAAATTTCAATGTTGAAACTTTTTCGGCAGGTGTGCGTATTTAAGGTGTGCTATCGCCGGTTATTTCTCCGACATTGCCTATAATAGGGGGCGATAGGGAATTTGCCCGGTGATCTCTCGCAAAAATAGAAATCATTTCGTTTTGAGGAGGAAATCCATACATGATTGATAAAGCCTTAGCGCAGAAGGTTCTAAGTGCGGCGCTTCGCACCGGAGCTGACCTGGCCGAAGTATACGTTGAAGATGTGACTTCGCTGCGGTTGGCACTTGAAGACACCAAAATCGAGCAGGCTGTTCGGGGTGCGGATCGAGGCGCGGGTATACGGGTGGTTTTTGGAAATTTAGTAACCTATGCCTATACGGATAGCCTGGATGAAGCCAGCCTGCTGGATGCAGCCAGCGCGGCAGCATCTGCGGGTAGTGGCAGTGCCAAATCACAGGTTATTGACCTCACCGCTCGCAAAAGTTCGTTGGAATACCCGATTTTGAAGCCCTTTGATTCAATGAGCATTAGCGACAAAGCGGCCTTATTGAGCCAGATGGACGAGGCCGGACGCGCTTATAATCCGCTGATTGCCCAAGTATATGGCTGGTACCAGGAAATCAGTCGTCGGGTTTGGGTCTATAACTCGGACGGTGTAGCGGCACAGGATGACCGTTTTATCGTGGAAATGGGTGGCGGTGTAATCGCCAGGAAGAACGGCACCATTCAAAGAGCATATTCCGGTTTTGGAGGGCAGATGGGGCTGGAATTGCTGGATAAAAATAGTGTGGCCGGCCATATTCAGCGGCAGGCGGAGTCTGCCGTCAGGATGCTGGATGCTAAACCTTGCCCCGCGGGCGATATGACAGTGGTAATGTGCAATGGCTGGGGTGGTGTGCTCTTCCATGAAGCCTGCGGCCACCAGATGGAAGCGGATTTCATCACGAAAGGCAGTTCCGCTTATACTGGCAAAATCGGCCAGCAGGTAGCGAATCCGATTATCACCGCGATTGACGATGGCACGATTCCCGGTCGGCGTGGGTCGCTGCGTTTTGATGATGACGGCACGCCGGCACAGCGCACCGTGCTGATCGAGAAGGGTGTCCTCAAGGACTACATGTGGGATCTGGTGGAAGCCCGTCGCGCTAAACGGGCATCAACAGGCAACGGGCGGCGCGAAAGCTACCGCCACATGCCGATGCCGCGTATGACCAACACCTACATTGATCAGGGCGAACACGATCCACAGGAAATTATCGAGTCGGTGAAGAAGGGTGTTTACATCAAGAGTATGGCGGGTGGTCAGGCGGATATCTCCAAAGGCGATTTTGTGTTTAACGCCACTGAAGCCTATATGATCGAGAATGGCAAGCTGACCTACCCGGTTCGTGGCGCGACGGTGTTTGGCAACGGCCCGAAAGTCCTGATGGAAATTGACATGGTCGGGAATGACCTGGCGCTTGACCCTGGTATGGGGACATGCGGCAAGACGCAGGGTGCGAAAGTGAGTGTCGGGCAGCCGACTATTCGTATTCCTAAGGTGACGGTAGGCGGCACGGATGAGCCGGTTTCCGGTGCGATAGGCTAAGGAGCAGACACCAATGACCAATTACCTGAAACTAGCGCAGCAAGTTGTCCGGCAGGCCGCGTCCGATGGCCTGGAAGTGGAAGTGATTATCACCCAGTCGAAAGAGACGGAAATTCGCGTCAGCCGAGGTGAGGTTGAACAGCTTTCGCAGTCCGGTTCACGCGGTATGGGAGTGCGTGCAATTGATGGCGGGCGCACAGGCTATGCCTATACCTCCGATTTTTCAGACAAAAGCATTGAGGATACCTGGCGCTCAGCCGTAGAACTGGCACAGGTTGCCACGCCCGATGAGTACCGGGGGCTGCCTGACCCGCAGCCGATTCCATCTGATGATCTGGAAATCTGGGATGCGAATCTGGTAAATGTGCCGACTGCGGATAAGATTGAGGTTGCCAAACGAGTCGAGCAGGCAGCCTTAAACTACGACCCACGTGTGATTATCACCCAGTGGTGTACCTATCAGGATTCGATTGACCATGTGTACCTAGCGAATTCCAAGGGCTTTGCCGGAGAATATGGACGGACGACGGTTGCATCGTTTGTGATCGGCATCGCTCGTGACGAAAACGGGATGACCAACGCCTTTGGGCTGGGCGTCTCCAACTACTTTGCCGACCTTGACCCGGAGGCAATCGGGCGCGAGGCCGGTGAAAAGGCCGTGAGTATTCTCAGCGGGCAGCCGGTTGAAACGCAAATCGGGACGGTGATTCTGGATCCGGTGGTTGGGGCGCAGATTCTCACCGCACTGTCACAGGCGCTTTCCGCCGAGGCCTGGCAGAAGAAACGTTCCTTCCTGATGGACAGGATGGGGCAGCAGGTTGGCAATGATATGGTGACACTGATGGACAATGGTCGGATGCCGCGTGGCGTAAGTTCTGCGCCGTTCGACGGAGAAGGCGTACCGACCAAAGCGACTCGCCTGATTGATGAGGGCGTGCTCCAAAACCTGATCTATGATAGTTATTCTGCCCGTAAAGAGAACAAGCAATCTACCGGCAACGCACAGCGCAACGGCCATCGCAGTACGCCAGCTTTGGGGCCGAGCAACTTCTACATGCAGCCCGGTCACCTGACCCGTGATGAGATCATCAAGGGGGTAGATAAGGGATTGTATGTCATCAGCGTGATGCAGACCGGTGGCATTGACCCGGTGAGCGGAGACTGCTCGATGGGTGCGAACGGTTTGTGGATTGAGAACGGGGAGATTGTCGGGCCAGTGGGTGGCGTCACGATTGCGACCACGCTGGATGGCTTCCTGAACAATATCACTCAGGTGGGGAATGACCTGCGCATCGTACCATTCTTTGGTGCGATTGGCGTGCCGACTTTGCGCCTGGACAATGTGACGATTGGCGGCACCAAGAAGCAGTAAACCAGCACTGAACGGGTGTTAGGCGAACAAGGGGCTTATCATAAGCCTCTTGTTTTTTTACCCAGGATTCCCGCCGCAACTTCTGATGCGTACATCCGTATAATATAGTAGAGAACGCATGGAAAGAGTCAGGAGTATAGTGATGTCCTACAAAAATGAAAACCACGCATCAGACGAATCGGCAGAATCGGAAGAGCCGAAAACCCCGTTTGAAAAGTTTCTGTTTCACCAGCGTCGTGCTGTCGAGGAGACCGGCAAGGCGTTAGAGGCCCTGCTCCCAGAAGGCTTCAGGGAACACGGCTCAGAAGCGTCCCGCGAGTTCATCAAGGGATTTCGTGTGCTGGTGGATGCGGCAATTGCGGAGATTGAGAAGGCGGTGGAAGAAGACGACGATGATGATAAACCAGCCACCACCGGCAAGACCAAAGTGAAAGTCGAAGTAGACTAACACGGGGCAGAACTTATCCGGCAAAAATAGGGGCGTAATCGCCCCTTGTTTTATTCCCCCACCAGCAGCATTTTCAGGAATGTGAAGCCACAGGCGATGGAGCAAACTCCTGCCAATAGATCTGCCTCATTGGTATAAAGCAGGGTTGCGCTTATGAGAAAACCGGCAAAGATGACCGCGTAGGTCATACGTCGCCGCTGGGCTTCCGTGCGGCGTAAGTGTTGGCGGTAGGCCTCGTCCGGCACGGTGCGTACCGTCAGTTCCCCTTTTTCGATTTGTGACACAATCATATTTACCCGCAGCGGCAGTGTTGCGGTCTGGGTGAGCAGGTCACGTCCGGTTTTCAGCAGTGTTTGTGGTGCCGCCCCAGTCAACAGGCCGAGCAATGTGTCATCCAGAATTCCCTTCGACTGGCGGGCACTCTGTATAACCATCTTTTGTGCATAGGGCATCAGCTCCTGCCAGGCGTTGAAATCCGGGTCAAGGCTGGTCGCCATGCCGCTTAGGATGCCTAACGCCCGTCCCAGGTAGATGAAGTCCTGTGGCACCCTGAAGGGCATATCATAGAGTAGGTCGTTGAACTCACGGACCAATCCCCTGACTTCGGTATAGCTGACATCCTTAATCTCAGCCATGTTCAGGCCCCATACCCGGTCAAAGGTCGCTGCGGTTGCCTCTTCCAGTCGCTCCAGGTCGGCATCCGGCAGGATGAATCCGAGTTCGGCATAGCTGCGCACCAGTTGTCGAGGATTCCGGGTGACAATCGCAGCCATCGTGTTCAGCACGCCGTCGGCAATCTGGGGAGTCAGTGTCCCGGTCATGCCGAAATCCACGAAGATGAGGTAAAAGGGGCGCCCGGCTTTTCCAGGTTTGCGGTTGCCGTTTTCATAGGGTAGGGGATACACGAACAGATTGCCGGGATGTGGGTCGGCGTGGAAAAAGCGTTCCTCAAATACCTGTTTTAGCGAAGCATCCATCAGACGTTTGGCAATCACTTTCCGGTTGATTCCAGCGGCTTCTATGGCTGCGAAGTCACTGATCTTGATCGTGGTAACATCCTCCATTGTTAATACAGAGTCAGTGGAATGTTCCGGGTACACCGCCGGGATGTATACGCCCATGTCCTCCGCGAACATGGCGGCAAAGCGGGCTGCGTTGCGGGCTTCCTGCTCGTAAGAGAGTTCTTCCAGGGAGACGCGGGCGAATTCTTCGGCCAGGGCTGCCGTATCTGCTCGCCGCTGGATAAATCGAAACCATCCGGCCACCCACGCCACAATCCGCAGCGCTGCCAGGTCGGTTTGAACGATCTCACGGATGCCGGGACGCTGCACCTTAACGACAACGCGATCCCCATTGAGCAGCTGGGCGCGGTGAACCTGCCCCAGCGAAGCAGCGGCCACCGACTCCTGGTTGAACCACTGGTAACGCTTGTTCAACGGGCCAAGTTCGGCAAGGATGATGGATTCGATTGATTCGAACGCGACGCTGGGGACTTCATCCTGCAAACCGGCCAGTTCGTTCGTGATTTCGGGTGGGAGCACATCCACGCGCGTCGAAACAAACTGGCCGAGCTTAATCATCAATCCGCCCAATCCAACCGCGAACACGCGAAACTCGCGGGCGTAAGCCACCCAGCGAATCATTGAGCCGCGCCGCGCTCGATCTTTCCCCACGAATCGCGGCATGACAAAACGCCAGAGCAGAATACGGGCAAAGATGCTGCCTGCGAAAAACAACGTCCGCCAGAAGCGGTACTGCATTCGCAGTGAACGGCCTCTGGCGGGTACATGAGGGGTATCGTGTGCCGGGGCAGGTGGAGTCTGTGGCCTGTGCGGTGTGCCAGCGCCGCGCTCAGGCGTCGCGCTGCTTTTTTCGCTGCCTGGGCTGGCTTTCCCCGGCTCTAAAGTGGATGATGAGTTTCGATTGTTCAAATCGCGCATCAGCAATTTCCAACTCCCAGAGTGCATAAGGCAGCACGATATTGCGGCGATACGGGCCTACGCGCAGCGTCAATTCGTCTCGGGAACGATATAAGTCCAGGTCAGCTTTGTTGGCGAAAGGCAGCGGTACAGTCAAATGAAAACCGCCGGCATTGTCGCTGACGATGTTATGCGATTTGCCATCAAATAGACGTTGTGCCGGGTTCTGGTCGTGGTAGAGATGCTCCGCTAACTGTCGCAGCGCGTCCAGCCCGCTTACTTCCTGGCCGAACAGCGGCGCGGTCATGAGCGGCATTTCTCCAAATGCCTCGCGGATAAACACCAGATTTTCCTTTTGATTGGCTTTCCACATGGCGAAGTACGGGTCATTGACCTCGTCGGGGATGATGCGATTACAGATGATCGCATCCGTCGCGTAGCCGTACAGGTTGAGATAGGTATAGGTACGCTGCGTTTCTTTGATGACCATTTTCTCTGGGTTGACCACCAGGCGCATACTGCTGATTTCCGGGTTCGCCAGTAGCTCACGCACTTTGTCCAGCGTATCGAACAGGCTCTGCACCTGGTCCCAGGCGTCGGTATCCGGGATGCCATCGGCGCGGTTGAATACTTTGCCAATTGGCCGCAGAATCCGGGCTGCCCCGCGCGTGATTGTCAGGATTTTCTCAAACCACCAGCGGGTGACATCCGGCAGACTCAACAGACGCAGTGTCTCAGCGGTAGGGGCGGCGTCCACAATCAGCACATCATATTGGTTTTCCTGCACGTACTTATTGATCCACAGCAGGTGTGCGCCTTCTTCCAGGCCGGGCAGGATGGTGACTTCTTCGGCCACGACATCTTCAACACCCTGGCGGCTGAACAACGCCACCATGTACCGCTGGAACGCGCCCCAGTATTTATCCATCGAATAGCGGGCATCTACTTCCTGCGCCCACAGATTCGGGTAAAGTTCCACCGGCTCCGGGCCGATTTCTTTTTCCAACGAGTCGGCCAGACTGTGCGCCGTGTCAGTGCTGATGACGATGGTCTTCAGGCCCATTTCAGCGCAGCGCAGCGCGGTTGCCGCCGAAATACTGGTTTTACCAACGCCACCTTTGCCGGTATGTACGATGATTCGCATAGGTTCTGTCTCGTTTCAATCTGTCCCATTATACACATGCCACAGCCGCTTTCCGCTGTGTCTATAGTGTTATACGCAAGCGAGGTGTGAAAAGTGGCAAAGGGGTGTACTTCAGCCCACAAAATCCTGAATAGTGGTTACCAGCCGGTGTGGGTCTAACGGCGCTGCCAGCACCTGATTGATGCCTATTTCAAATGCCTGGAGCAGTGTTTCCGTGTTGGAACGGTGGGTGACAACGATAATGGGCAGATCAGCGGTAGCGGGGTGCTGGCGCAGCCGGGTAGCCGTATCGGTATACATCTGGCCGTCTAAATATGTGCCGAGCAGGATGAGGTCAAGCACTTCCGTTTCATCCAGGAGTTGAGTGGTTTCGTCCAATGAGCCGGCTTTCAGCGCGGTGTATCCCATCCGCTCAATGAGAATGCCGTAAAGAGTTAGCATTTCGATGCTGTCATCTGCAACCAGAATGGTGCGGTGGGGGTCATCCGGATGGCGCATAAGGATAGTTCTCGTTGAACGACTGGCTATTTTTGATTATCGCCTATCCGGCAGCGAAGTGAAAGTGTCAGTGTGCGGGTTGTTCCGGGTTCGCGTACACCCGCACCGCGCCGGACACAAACACCTGCGGCCACTGTTCGACATCGGCCATCATCACCTGCAGGCCGGGGATGTTCCACACGCCCCAGTTATCCCACAGGTTGTCCACCACCACAAAACGCGCCCGGTGATAGTCCAGGCCGAATGCCCATCTTTCCATCGGTAAATCGCCCGGCAGGTGAGAGGTATCCTGCCCCCTGGCAGCAATCATCATCTGGAAATCGGCCACCTGCGCTTTTAGCAACCAGCCCACCGGCGGCGACGCGATCACCAGGTCATCGGATGTCACCCGGCCGTTCACATATGCCGCCGCCGCCCGCACATCCGCCGGATTGACCAGAAAAGGATCAATCGCCGTCTGGTAATGCCCGCGCACATTGTCGAACGTGAGCGCCACCGTCACGATAAACGGACTGACAATGAGGAACAGCATCGCTGATCCGGCTGTCACCCATGCGAGCCAACGGGGTTTCATCAACGCGCCAACTTGAGCGGTTATCGTGCGATACAGGTACGGCAGGCCTTCAACCAGCAGCCCGGCCACACCGAGCGCCACCAGCGGCAGCAGCGGAATCATGTAGTAGAAGCTGAGGTTGTGCAGGGCAGCAGAACGCGCCATCAAGACCAGCGGGATGAAAAACAGCAGGGCGCTCACGGTACGGAGTTGTGGCGGGCGCAGCAGGAACAGCCCGATCACTCCGCCCAGCATCCAGAAGTCCTGTGAAATCAGAGTCGTGTACTGTAAAACGATGTTCCACAGTTGTTCGCCGGGCGACATCGTCCCCAGGCGCGAAAATGTAAAGCGCAGATCGTACAGGAACGCATCCGGCGCAGCGGCCAGCATCCACAGTACATACAGCGCGAACGGCAGTCCGGCCAGCGCCATGCTCCACAGTGCATCCCGCCATCGCGTTATGAATGCTACCAGCAGCACCACCGGAATCACCGTCAAGAAAGCGACGTCGCCAATCACCCCCAACCCAGCAGCCAGGGATGCCAATGCCAGCCCCCACCGGCGGCCTGTTTGCCGGTACATGACCAGCCCCCACAGCAGCAGAACCATAAACGGCGCGAGCAGGTTATAGCTGAACCCAAAGCGGCTGTACAGCACGGCCTGAGGATAGATTGCCAGTAGGGCAGCGGTCAGCAGCGCCAGGATACGCCTCTGTGTTGTGTGCCGGATAGCGCGATAGAGCAGGGCGACGGTCAACACGCCGAGTCCGGCAGTCAACCCGCGCAGCACCGCCATGCTTTCCCCAAATACGCGGAACAGTCCGGCCAGCAGCAGGTGGAACAGCGGGGGGCGGGCGAACAGCAGGACGGAGTCCTGAACGGCGAAATACTGGATACGCCCAGCGGCCAGGTGGTGGGCGATGTTGATGTGCGTGGCTTCGTCGGTGTACCAACCCGGGTTTTCCGGCAGATTGGCGAAACGCAAAAACGCCGCCAATGTAAGAATCGCCAGCAGAGTTATGAATTCAGGGAGTCGTGTTTGGAGTGGGGGCATGGAGGGAATGTTATTTGTACCCTGGCTTGAGGGTTTTGAGAACTATATCCCGGCTGTAAGATTTTTGCAAAGGGGTTTGGG
>CALJKV010000054.1 GCA_937974245.1 uncultured Chloroflexota bacterium
TTTGCCATGCGGTCATTTTACATCAGCAGTCACCTTTTTGCTTTATCCATTAGCAGGAATAACTGCCGGTTTGCAGTTTGTAGTCCTCGCAGGTGATCGCCCCATCGTGATCCAAATCCCAGGATGGGATGAGGTCCGCGATGTCATACCCATTGCTGCGAATGAGGTTTTCCAGCCATGACTGTGTGCAGGTACAGGTATCATCATCGCCCGCACCTGTACCGCCACCTGTCCTGAGGGTTGGCCGGAATGGTGATGAGGGTTGGCCGGATGAACACTGCCCCGGATTCCATACACACACATAGCCCGTTCCAGCATCGTTGCATTGCGACACATACTCCGTCCCGCAACCGTTTGAGCCACATACGCCGAACCACTGGCCGGGGTTGCACAGTGTGGATACAGACACCACAGACGGCGGATCGGGGTAATCATTCACCACCGGAATCGGGGCAGTATCCCCTTCCACCCGCACATTCTGCGACCATATCCATTTCTGTTGACCGTCATCTGTCCGCTCAACAAGGCGATACCAATCACGCAGACCGTTCTGGCCCTCAATCCGCACCGCTTCATTTTTGTCCACGTAACCAACCTGGGCATAGCTCGGGCCGGGGCCATTCCGCAGGTTCGCCTGGTAGAGCGCGACGCCATCAACCACCGTATCAGGCGTAGACGTAGGACTGGGCATTACGGTGGGTGTTTCAGAGGGTGGTTGTTCCTCTGCCTCAGTAGCAGGTACAGCCGTAACCAGAGGAACGCCTGTCACTGGTAAAGACGACACGGTGATTATTTCGGTGGTCGCCGGTTCGATTGGCGCAGCAGTCGGCCCCTGGGTGGTGACTGTTGGCGGTGGCGTTGTTGCAGTGGGTGTGTAGTTGTCAACCACCTTGGTTGGAGCAATTGTCAACGTAACCTCATCATCAAGGTCTGGGATGATCCCACCCCCGGCCAGCAGAAGCAGCGCCAGAATCGCCACAACCATGGCGATAGCACCCAGGGCAAGCAGCGGCAGCCGGCGAATCTCCATCCGCCCCTCATTCAGGTACACAGCACGCAAATGTTCGTCCGGCTCAGCAATATCCGGTGCGTCGCCTGGCACAATGGATACACGGGCCGTCTGAATGGCGTTCACCAGATCAACCGCACTTACGGGATTCCGGTAGTTTGAGAGGTCAACATAATGAAGAGACGCCAGAATGCCACTCATCTCCACCCGGCTCAACTTGACTGGAACAACCGGCTTTCCCAAACGAACTGCCTGAGAAAACTCCCAGTTGCACCACTGCGATTTGAGCGAACGCGGAGTCAGGGCATAGACGAAGACATCGCAGTGTTCGATTTCACGACGCAGGGCATCCTGCCAGTTCTCACCACCCCGCAGTTGTTCCTCGTCACGCCAGGGATGATGCCCGCCGTGCCGCAGGATTTCGACCAGCCGGCTAACCTTCCGGCTGTCTCTTCTGGCATAACTGATAAAGACACGCTTCCCGTTGGGACTGCTGGATGATGACATGATAATCTCATAACATACTGGTTAATATTTACCAACCAATAATAGCACGCGCCATCGCAACATGCTAACGATTTTTGTTAAAGTCTGCTGATATTTGGGCTGCTCGCGTTTCGGGGAGAATTGTTCTACACTATATATTAGTGATTATTTCAGGTAACAAAAGATGCCGAATGAGCTTATTCTGGTTGTTGACGACAGCGATGACTATCGGGATTCAGTCGTAGCCCTGCTCCACCTCAATGGTTTTGATACCTGTACCGCCGCCGACGGTCAAGACGCACTGCGTCAAATCAAAGCCGCCAAGCCGGACTTGATGCTGCTCGACCTGCAAATGCCACGCATGGGCGGTCTGGAAGTGCTGGAACACCTCAACAAGATGCCTGTTGAACTGCCGGTCATTCTGATGACGGCACACGGCAGCGAAGCGATTGCGGTTGAGGTCTTTCGCAAAGGTGTTAAGAACTACATCATCAAGGGCAAGGAGAACTTCGACCCGGACGAAATCCTCGCAGCCATCCAGCACAGTCTGGTGGAATTGCGCCTGCGCCGGGAAAAAGAACAGCTTGCCGAACGCCTGTTGATCTCTAATTTCAACCTGCAACAGCGTGTGAATGAATTCAAAATCCTGCACAGCATCGGTAAGAGTGTGGCCTCACTTATGGATATGGAAGCGCTGCTGCTGCGGGTTGTCGGTGCAGCGACTATGCTTACGGAGAGTACAGAAGGTAGTATCCATCTGATCGAACGCAAGAAGCCCATCTGTCGGGCAATCAAATCCGAAATGGATGACCGCCCGCAGTTAGTTGCTGAAGTCAGCAGCGATCCGTTGGTAATTCAAGTGGCGGAATCCGGGAAATCCATCGTGTCTGGCGTGGATGATGGCGTCGTCGTCGAGCAGAGTGCCGTCGTGACGCCACTTTCCGCCGGGAAGAAGGTACTGGGTGTTCTGATGGTAAAAAACAACGGCTCGAATCCCCGCGCCTTTGGTAAACGGGACGTGGCATTGATGAGTGCACTTGCCAATTACACTGCTATCGCCCTGGAGAACGCACGCAATGCCCAGCGGCACATAGCAGCTGCAAGACCAGAACCCAGCATGGCAGAAATCCTGCAACAAAACACAGTGTTCATCTCCTACAGCCGCTTGGACTGGGTTGATTATGTCGAGCCACTTGTCAATTTCCTGATTAGGGAAGGTTTCAACGTGTGGGTTGACCAGAATTTGCTACTGGGCGGGGAGAACTGGCTGGACATTATTAATGAGGCTTTGGCCCATAGTACCTATATGATCCTATGTGTGTCGCCCCGCGCCCTGGCCTCGCCGTATGTGAAGTTTGAATATCGCTATTTCTTCCATCATCAAAAACCGCTTATCCCATTGATCTGCGAACCGACGCCACTACCAGCAGAACTCCTCAACTACCAAAATATGCCGTATGCCGCCCTGGAACGACTGGCGAAACTCATGAAAGAGATGATGGGCAAAGGGGAATAACCATTGTCGCGCTGGCTGATGGTACTGCTCGCGTGTGGCCTGGGGGTATGGGCGGGGTGGCAGCATCTAAACGCCATGCCCCAGATCATGGCCTTCACCGGCTATGAGCATGTGTGCATGGGCTATCGGAGCTGCGCGACTTTTCAATGGGAGACCCACCGCGCTGCTGCCGTGACGCTCGAAATCGGCTATGTCGAGGGCGAGATATTTATCCCCGGCGCTTCACGCTTTGAGGATCTCCCCAGCAGCGACTCGCTTACCTACAACATTTACATCAACAATTTCGTCGCCCGCTTATGTGTACGGGGCACAAATGGCCCGACCACTTGCGCCATCTGCAATCCCTTCACCCCGGAACTGTGCGGCCACTAGGCACTGGTTCCCTACTTCCGCATCGGAATCTTCACACCGTGTTGTTTGGCAAAGGTAATGGCCTCGTCGTACCCGGCGTCCGCATGGCGCACCACGCCCATACCAGGGTCAGTGGTCAGCACCCGCTGCAACCGTGCCGCTGCCTCTGGTGTGCCATCAGCCACGATGACCTGCCCGGCATGGATGCTGTAGCCAATTCCCACCCCGCCGCCATGATGGATACTCACCCAGGTCGCGCCGCCCACCGCGTTAATGAGCGCATTCAGCAGCGCCCAGTCGGCAATCGCATCGCTGCCATCCTTCATACCCTCGGTTTCCCGGTTGGGGCTGGCGACGGACCCGCTGTCCAGGTGGTCGCGCCCGATCACAATCGGGGCACTCACTGCGCCGGATGCCACCAGTTCATTGAATTTCAGCCCGGCCCTGACCCGTTCACCATAGCCCAGCCAGCAGATTCGCGCCGGTAAACCCTGGAACTCGACCTGCTCCTGTGCAAGTGTAATCCAGCGACGCAGGTGGTCATCTTCCGGGAACAATTCGAGAATGGCTTTATCAGTGGTGTAGATGTCCTGCGGGTCGCCAGAGAGCGCAACCCAGCGGAATGGCCCTTTGCCTTCACAGAACAGTGGGCGGATATAAGCCGGGACGAAGCCAGGGTAGGCGAAAGCGTCTTTCACACCGTAGTCAAATGCCCGTTGGCGCAGATTGTTGCCATAGTCAAACACCACCGCGCCCTGTTTCTGCCAGTCGAGCATAGCCTGCACATGCTTCGCCATTGACGCCATCGCCCGGTGTTTGTACACATCCGGGTCGGATTGGCGCAGTTTGCTGGCTTCATCCAGCGTCATCCCCGCGGGGATATAGCCGTACAGCACATCGTGGGCGCTGGTCTGGTCGGTGACGACATCTGGCACAATGCCGCGAATCACCAGTTCCGGCAGAATCTCGCTGGCATTGCCGATTAATCCGATAGACTTCGGCTGCTGCGCGACCAGGGCTTCCTCGACCCAGGTCATGGCCTCTTCCAGGTTATCGGTAATCACGTCAATCTGGCGCAGGCTGAGCCGCCGTTCTGCACGCCAGCGGTCTACCTCAACAAACAGGCCAACACCTTCATTCATGGTAACGGAAAGCGGCTGCGCCCCGCCCATCTCCCCCAGCCCGGCGGTGACAACCAGCTTGCCTTTGAGACTGCCCCAGCCATGTTTGCGGGCGAGTGCGCCAAATGTCTCGTATGTCCCCTGCAAAATACCCTGCGTGCCGATGTAAATCCAGCTTCCGGCAGTCATTTGCCCATACATGATGAGGCCGTCCTGCTCCCATTTGTCGAAGTTCTCCTGCGTCGCCCAGGCAGGGACTATGTTGCTGTTGGCGATCAGCACGCGGGGCGCGTCGAGGTGAGTGCGGAAGACTGCCACCGGCTTGCCCGACTGCACGAGCAAGGTTTCATCCGGTTCGAGAGTGCGCAGTGCCTCCAAAATCGCCTCAAAAGCATCCCAGTTGCGGGCTGCCTTGCCCCGTCCGCCATATACGATCAGGTGATCCGGATCAAAGGCGACTGCGGCATCCAGGTTGTTTTGCAGCATCCGGTAAGGGGCTTCAATCAGCCAGTTTTTGCAGGTCAACTGTGTGCCGGTAGGAGCTTTCACAGGATGGGGTTGCGCGGTCATGGTGTTTTCCTTTTTTGACTTCATCACACACCCTAGAGGATACCGAGTCGCGGCGCGGGGGGCAAGGTTGTGCCTTAGCCCGCTAGCATTTCAGCTTGTTAGCTATCCAGCTATTCCCCTAC
The DNA here is from genome assembly GCA_937974245.1 of uncultured Chloroflexota bacterium. Classification (GTDB taxonomy): domain Bacteria; phylum Chloroflexota; class Anaerolineae; order Aggregatilineales; family Phototrophicaceae; genus JACKCG01. Next base: position 5,176 of record CALJKV010000054.1, read on the forward strand.
GCCCACCTTACGCCTGGTTGCAGCGTTCCTTCGGATACTGGTATGCTGGAAAGGGCAGTTTCTGCTTGTGGTGAGCGATAGATTCAAACGAAAGAGGGACTCATGAGACGTTTGGCCTTACTGTTACTATTGTTCATGTTCGCGCTTCCAGCCCTGGCGCAGGATGACTCTGTGGGTATCACAGCACCAGCAGCGGCGAGCGATGTGTTCGGGACGGTGGCCGTTACCGGGACAGTCAACCCGGCGGACCTGCAAAGTTACTTCCTGGAAGTCAGCGCCTTTGGTATGACGGAACCGCGCTGGATGCCAGTCACGCTGCTGGCTGCTACCCCGGTCGTAGATGGGCTGCTGGCCGAGTGGCAGACCGGACTGCTGGCCGATGGAAGTTATTCACTGCGGTTACACGTCCAACTACGCTCCGGCGAAAGCCTGTATACGGTTGTTGAGCCGCTCAATGTGGTCAATGCCTCGCAGCCAATCCCCACCGTGAGCGCCGCGCCGGAAGTCGTCCCGCGCCCCAACCCGGTCAACACGCTACCAGTGCCGCTGGGCGGGCACGTACTGTACTTCAGCGACGACACCAAAACCGCTATGACAACAATGGGCATGACCTGGGTCAAGTGGCAGATCAAGTACCAGATGGAAGACACGAACATCCTGAATGTCGTGCGGGACCGCATCAACTGGAGTCACGAGGCCGGGTTCAATGTGCTCTTGAGCATCACCGGGGAAGTGGATGAACTGACGTCGCTGGGCGACGATTATTACCCGGTGTTTGCGGAATTTCTGGGGAAGGTCGCCGCCCTCAGCCCGGATGCCATTGAAGTCTGGAATGAGATGAACCTCGACAGAGAATGGCCGCGTGGACGGATCAGTGCGGCTGCCTACGCGCAGATGCTTCAACCGGCGTATGAGGCGATCAAAGCGGCAGACCCGCAGGTCATGGTGATTACCGGCGCATTAGCTCCCACCGGCTTTTTCGGGGGGTGCAGTGGGAACGGTTGCGATGATGGCCCGTACTACCAGGCGATGGCAAGCGCGGGCGTGGCACAGTACGCCGACTGTATTGGCGTCCACTACAACGAGGGGATCATCTCGCCCCGGCAGTTGGGCGGCGACCCCCGCGTGCCGGACTACCCGACGCGCTACTTCAAGTCCATGACGGATCGGGCAGCGTACCCCTTCCGTAACCTGGATATTCCCATGTGTTACACCGAACTCGGCTACCTGACGCCGGAGGGATATGGGCCGCTGCCGGGTGGGTTTGCCTGGGCATCCGGCACAACACTGGCGGAGCAAGCCGAATGGCTGGCTGAGGCGGTACAATTGGCGGGGGACGATTCCCGTATCGCTCTGGTGATCGTCTGGAATGTGGATTTTGACGGCTATGACCGTGACCCGCAGGCCGGGTACGCCATCATCCGTCAGGACGGCACTTGCCCGGCGTGTGCCACCATCGCTGCGCTGCGGAGTGAATAGGGCGAGATCAATCAGGGCGTCTGGATGATTTGCGGCTGACGCATATAGCGGGCGCGGGTGGCCTCGGTTGCTGCCAGTTGGTCGGGTGTGAGCAGTGACCAGAAGAAATCCGGCGTCACCACCTGCCCCGCTCCCCCGTCGGCATAGCGTCGCAGCCAGTCAAAGAAGGCATCCGTTCCCAGGTCGGCCCGCAGGTCGCGGATCATACCGACGCCACGCAGATAGACCGCGTTGATGTATGCTCGCCTGGTCTGGAACTTATATACCGGATCATCCACATAGCCTTCCGGCGCGAGGCTGTCCACGCGGAAGTCCCACCACCAGTCTTTGAGGTCGGGATAGTATTCTTCGACAAATACATATTCGCTGTAGGTCGCCAGCGCCTCATCCAGCCAGGGGGAGAAAGCCTGATCCGTGCCAACCCTGGCGTACCACCATTGATGTGACACTTCATGCACGGTAATCATCATGAGGTAGGAAGTCGGCCCACCAAAATTGCGAAAGTAACCCCCGCCCACAAACACCAGTCCGCTTAATTCCATACCATCCGGGAAATCCGCCTGCACTACTTCCAGTCGCTCGTAAGGATAAGGACCAAACAGTTCACTGTAAAGCGTAATGGCTTTGGTGGCGACATCCAGCGCATAGGCGGCGCTATCTATCACCCCGCCACCCGCCGGGATAAGTGCATCGTCAAAACTGTAAAGTTCGATGGTTGTGCCGCTCTCCGTTTCGCTGCTGGCGAAAATGAACTGGTCACTCATGCTTACCGGGAATTCGCGGGCAGCGGCCAGCCTGAAATGCCAGTGTTCCGGCCCACTTTCCAGTATATCGCCCGGCGCGGCGACCCGAAGTGACTCCGGCGCATGAGTGATATTCAGCGTCACATCCCAATCGGCGCTCTCCAGCACATCCTGTTCGCCAATATGCAGCGCCTCACGCGTGACCCACTCGCCATCCAGGAAGACCGCCGTTGTCGGCAGCCAGTGACCCAGATTAACCTGCCGCCCGGTGTAGCCAAAATACCCCTGGAAGCCATCCGACCCTTCACCCACCGGGGGAATCTGAATGGCGAAGGTCAGCCGCAGCCGGATACTGCAATCCACAGGTATCGCTTCTGGCAAATCCACCCGCAGCCGCCGTCCCAGGAGTTCATAGCCCACACCCAGGCCATCCGCGCCTAACGTGACGGTTTGCAGCGTGAATGCCCCTGCCCAGCGAGTCGGCTCAATGTTCATAACAATCTGATTGAGTGATTCGCCCGTCCGGTTGGGATACTGCACAATCTGTTCGGCGGTCAGGGTACGTGCCGTGTAATCAAGATCAACCGTTACGGTGTGTCGGGGAACTATGGACTCCGACTCACAATTGATGATTTCCGGCATGGCGCTGTCTTCGGGCGGCACTTCCTGAGGCGGCGTGGTTGGGACCGGGTGTGGTTGGCGATCAACTGTCGGCACGGGAGTCACCGGCAGGAAACGCAGCGCCGTCGCGGTTGGCTGTGACGGGATTTGCTGCGCCTGGGTCGTCAGGGAGCAGGCCGTAATCAATACGAGAAGGGTCAGGGCCAGGAAGCGTGATAGTCGTATCATGCCGACATGATACACCGTCGCCTATAAATTGCCAATGTGCGCTTGGGTACATTTCCGATGAGTGCGCTCCCGCTCAAACTGAACAAGGGGTTTCAGTTAAGCCCCTTGTTCAATCCAACATTCCCATCTTGTTGAAGTAGGTGGCGGAGGCGAAACTTAAAAGGATGCGCCAACCACTTTTGCAGACAGGTTGCTACGCGCGTACTTTGGCATCCAATTCGCGCTCGACGGCCTGCATAATCTTACGGTGTACTTTCGCCACCTCTTTATCGGTTAGAGTGCGGTCATCGGCCTGGTAGACCAGGTTATACGCCAGGCTCTTTTGCCCCGCCGGAATCGGGTCGCCAGTATATAGATCAAACAGCCGCGCCATTTTGAGCATGTTACCACCAGCCTTCATAATCACGGCCACAACTTCAGCGGCTGATGTCTCGTTATTGACCACCAGAGCAATGTCCTGGTAAACCGGCGGCGTAACCGGCAGCGGTTGAGCGGTATACAATTCGTCCACAAAATCCAGCAGAGCGTCCAGGTCGAACTCCGCGACAAAAACCGGCGCGGCAGTCAGTTCAAACCCTGTTGCAACCAGCGGGTGCAGTTCGCCGAATGAGCCGATTTCCTTGCCGCCGACGTTGAGCAGCGCCGAACGCCCCGGATGCAGGCTGGGATGGCTACTCCGGCTGTAGGTCACGCCGCTGATCTTCAGGCCACCGAGCAGCCCTTCCACGATGCCCTTCAGGTCGTAGAAATCCACATTATCGCCTGGTTCGTCATGCGTCCACGTATCCACCCGGCGCGGCCCGGTGATGAGCAGCCCCAAACGGCGTGGTTCGTCCGGCAGCGCTCCGTTCTCGCGGCCGCGGTAGACATTGCCAACCTCGAACACCTGCTGGCGCGGCGTGTAGCGTATATTGCCCCGTGCGTTTTCCAACAGGCTGATGAGCAGCGTATGGCGCAGGGCGCTTTTATCCGCGGCCAGCGGGTTCGCCAGCTCAATATACCCCTCGTGTGAGACTGCACCGGTATGGTGCGGGTTAAGTTGCGCTTCCCGTTCTGGTGTGGTGAGGCGATAACTGATGTTTTCCCGCAGGCCGAGCGCCACCAGAATATCCCGCGCCCGCTCTTCCCGTTCGAGCGCCACATTTGTCCACTGCGACGGCATGGCATCCGCGATAATCGTATCGGGAATCAGGTCGTAGCCGTAAATACGGGTGATTTCTTCGATCAGATCGGCCTGCCCCACCTGCGAATCACTGTTAATATCCATACGGAAATCCGGCGCGGTGACATGCAGCACGTCGCCTGCCACAACCACTGTGAATTGCAGATTCGTCAGGATGTCCGCTACTTGTTGGGTCGTAAAGACCATCCCGGAAATACGCTCGACCTCGCTCATGTTCAGGTCAATCGTCACAGTGGGCGCGGGCAGCGGGTACTCGTCTATGATTCCCTGGGCGATCTGGCCGCCGCCCGTCTGCCGCATCAGTTCAATCCCGCGCTGCACGCCAAGCAGCGCCTGGCTGGGATGCACGCCCCGGCTGAAGCGTACACCAGCATCGGTGTTGACTTTTTGGGATTGCATGGTGCGGCGGATGTTGATGAAATTCCAGTTCGCCGCCTCTAAGAGGACGTTAGTCGTCGTGTCGCTGATTTCGGTTTCCGCGCCACCGATGATGCCACCCATACTAAGGACTCCGGCCTCGTCACACACCAGGATGTTATGCTCCTGAAGCTCGCGGGTGACTTCATCCAGCGTATCCAGCTTTTCGCCCGGGTCTGGCAGACGGGTGATGATCTTCGGCATCTTGCCGCTGACACGTGCCTTGAGCTTGTCATAGTCGAAGGCGTGCAGCGGTTGGCCGATTTCAAAGGTGATGTAGTTGGTCACATCCACGATGTTGTTGATCGGACGCTGGCCGCACAGTGTCAGACGCCATTGCATCCACTGGGGTGACGGCCTCACCTCGGTATCGCGCAGCAGCGCCAGCGTGAAACGCGGGTTGAGTTCCGGCTCACGGATTTCGATAGCTGCCTGCCCGATAATCGGCCCACCTTCTGCCAGATAGTCAAACGACGGCGGCTTGACCGGCTTGCCCAGCAGCGCCGCGACTTCCCGCGCCACCCCTAGAATACTGTAATTCCGCGCCATATTCGGCGTGAGTTCGATTTCCAGAATTACGTCACCCAACACGTCTTGCAGCGGCGTGCCGGGGGCGATTCCGCGCGGGTTCTCCATGAGCATAATGCCCTCATGTTCTTCGGAAATACCCAACTCTTTCTCCGAACACACCATACAGCGGTTAGGAACGCCGCGCAGTTTCTTCTCTTTGAGTACCATGCGCTTCGGCTCTTCGCTGTGACCGTCCCATACTTCCGCGCCTTCCATCGCAAAGGGCGACCACAGCGGCGGGTCGAGCGGGCCTTTACCCTTGTATTCAAACAGATTAGGTGCGCCAGTAACGGTCTGTTCGGGTGCCGCGCCGCCGTAATCCACGACCGCGATCACCAGACGATCTGCGTCCGGGTGCGGTTTCACCTCACGGATGGCGCCCAGAAGAATTTTCTCCCGATCCCATACAAGATGGTTGGAAATCGGCCAGCGCACGCCTTCGACGAAACCTTGTGGCACGCCGATATAGCTGATGCTCGCCACTTCCAGCCCGGCCAGCGTCAGCCGTTCGGCCAGCAGTTCCACCGGGATATCAATCTCTACGAATTCTCTTAACCACGATACAGGTACTTGCATGTGTTGTGTCCCTCATTAATTACACATCAGATTCACGGGCGCAAGACGCGGCGCCCCTACAGAGTCACCCTAATACAGGGAATATGTAGGGGCGACCCAGCGCGGTCGCCCGGTTTTTCTGCATCATCATGTCCCTACGGAAAAATCGCTAAATATCCGAATTGCCCTTACGCGCCCAACCCCAGCACGCCGAAGATCACTGTGGCGACGATCAGCGCCAGAATGGTGTTAAACACCGTCGCACCCATGTAAACGGCAGTCGGCTTCCACCCGGCTTTACGCAGTTCGGCCAGCGTGAAGTCCAGTCCGATGCACACGAACGCCAGCGCGAAGAACCACTTATTCGCCGTGTCAATCTCCGCCGCCAGCGCCGGGGTAAACATATCCAGCGATGCCAGGATGGAAACCACCACAAAGCCCAGCACGAACTTGGGAAAACGCTGCCAGATCATGATCGGCGTGGGACGTTCGCCCTCGCCGCGATTCACCACCATCGCAAAATAGAGCGCCAGCAAGAAGGCTACAACGCCAATCATCACATTCTGCGCCAGCTTGACCACCGCCGCGACCTGCTGCGCTTCCGGCCCATAAATCGTACCGGCGCCCACAACGGCGGCTGTGGTATCAATGTTGCCGCCAAACCACGCCCCGGCCACTGTCGGGTTCAAGCCCATCACGTCCGCTAACCAGGGCATGAGTACCATCAGGGGCAGCGCCGTCAGGATGACTAACGTCGTGATATAACTGACTTCTTCTTTACGCGCCTGCACCGCCCCGGCAGCTGCTATCGCCGCCGAGACGCCGCACACCGAAACGGCGGAGGCCATCACCGCTTTGAGTGTTTCCGGCAGTTTGAAGCGCCCGGCCAGCCACCAGGTGAACAGAAACACCGATGCAACCATGATGAGCGCCTGTATCAACCCGCCTGTGCCTTTCGCCAGCAGATCGCCCAGGCTAATCCGCGCCCCCAGTAGCACCAGGCCGATTTTTAGAAAGAGTTCGGTACGTACCGCCGGACGGATGAAGGTATACAGCCCGGTGACCCGTAACACAGCATTGGCAATCAGGCCGATCACCACCGCTGTCAGCGGGTATTCGAGCGGGTTCTTGCTCACCCCCTGTGCCTTGAAGCTGTCAGCAATCCACTTGTCGGCCTCCGCGACGAGCACCACCAGGATAATGAGAAGCACCAGCCCGACGAGCAGACCGGCCCATTTTGTGGATTGTGTCTCTTGTTGTGTCATGCAATCTCCTTACCGGGTGAAAATTCCAAACAGCGGCCAGCGCAGAATCGAATCGTGTTTGTAGGTCAGGCTGTAGGCCCTATCACAGGTATTCGAGAGCCAGAGCTGGGCCATGCCAGGCGGCGGCGGTTCAACCGTCAGAGCGTTCGGGACGCCATCCGCCGTCGTTAAGTTACCATCCTGGCAGCCATACTGATAAACGAGACCCGCCGTCAGTAACGTAAAGGCCGTTGTATCCGGTGCAAAATCCACTTCCGCTGTAACCCGCCAGCCATCCCCCGCCGGAAGGTCTACTACCTGTGTCGCACCCGGTTCGACAACTGTCGTTTTGCTCTGCCCGCCGGGTCCCAGCAACCCGAACCCGATGATTGCCACGATTCCCAATCCGATCAGCGTCGCCAGCCAGTCCTCCGACAGGTTGAAGCGCCTTTGTACAGTCATAATGCGTTGTTCTTCCTCTAATTTAGAACTGTTCTAAGAAGCGCAAATCGTTGCCCCAGAAATAGCGGATGTCGGTGATGCCGTGTTTGAGCATTGTCATGCGCTCCGGCCCCATGCCAAAGGCGAACCCACTCCACTCAGCCGGATCATAGCCACCGTTCCGCAGTACAATCGGGTTGACCATGCCTGCTCCGGCGATTTCCAGCCACCCGGCATACTTACACACGCGGCAGCCTTCACCGCCACACAGAAAACACTCTACGTCAATTTCCATACTTGGCTCAGTGAACGGGAAATACGACGCGCGGAAACGCACCGCCGCCTCTGCCCCGAACATACGCCTGGCGAAGGCCGTAACCGTGCCTTTCAGGTCGCTCATGTGTATATTGCGGCCAATCGCCAGCCCTTCCAACTGGTGGAACTGCATTTCGCTGCGGGCGGTCACCTGCTCATACCGGTAACACATCCCCGGCAGAATCACGCGGATGGGCTGTGTACCGTTTTCGCCCAGGTCGCGCATGGCATGGATCTGCCCTGGCGATGTGTGAGTCCGTAAAATCATGCCCGGCGTGGTTGTGTGGAAGGTATCCCACATATCACGTGCCGGGTGGTGCGGCGGGATGTTGAGCAGGGTGAAGTTGGTCTCATCGTCTTCTACATCCCGGCTGCGGTAGACCTGGAAGCCCATCTCTGCCCAGATATCGTAAAGCTGGCGCAGCGTCTGGGTCGAAGGATGCAGTCCGCCGACTGATTGCGCCCGCCCAGGAAGTGTTACATCAATCTGGCCTTCCTCCAGGTCACGTGCCAGTTCCTGGTCGTGGATAAGCTGCTCCTGGTTGGCGTGCGCTTCGGTCAGCAGGTTCTTGATTTCGTTGGCACGCTTGCCAAACCCGGCGCGTTCTTCGGCGGGAAGCTGCCCCGTGCTACGGAGCAGGAGCGTGACTTCCCCCTTTTTGCCCAGGTACTGAATCTCCCACTGGTGCAGTGCCTCGCTGTCGAGGATAGCGACCAGTGTACCCTGCGCTTCCTTATAAATGGTTTCGAGTTGTTCAAGCATCAGCAATCCCTCTCATTTCGTTGGTCAGGTGTCAGTCTTCACTCATCAGTTATGCACACCGCAGCACTCAAGACTCTGTACTCGGCACTTTTCACTTTCCGCTTTCAACTGCTTTCCCTCAAGACTCAGCACTTTTCCGCCACTCGTGCTCCAGCACGGAAAAACAAAAACTCCCGTCCCATATTCAGGGACGAGAGTCGTATACTCCCGCGGTACCACCCTGGTTGGCCGCCAGCCACACGGCCCACCTCGTGTTGTCCTGTTACGCCGGACTCAGCGGGACAAGCTACTGAACGGCCCCGAAAGACCCTGTTCACCTGCCAGCTCAAGAGCGAATTCCGCGATAGCAACCTGCCGGTGCTTTCAGTCTGGTGGCACCTGGCTCCCTGGAGGCGCATTGATTCGCGCATGGTCTCTGTCAACGCTTTGAAGATATTATGCCGGGCAGGTTTGCGGCCTGTCAAGCCTGGAATCCGTTTTGACCTTTCGTAAGCTATTAAAAAGGGATTCTACGCATTTCTGCCTCTTGACGACCTTTACAGAGTGTGATATGGTGTACATGTTGAGAAAGGGGTGTTTTCGAATGGCACAAGTAATGAAACCACGTATTGAGGCAGGCGCTATCTACTCCCGGCAAGAAGCCGCGGTGGCGCTGGGTATTAGCCTCAGTACCCTCAAGAGACTCATTCGGAAAGGACACCTCAGAGTTAGCAAACCCGACGGTATGCGCCGGGTGTTCATCACCGGAGAAAGCATCTTGGGGATGCTGGATGATACCGTTGTAGAGCGGGGTGCCTAGTCATGCAGACACATCGGCAGTGTATAGACCTTTATCCACAACCATATAACGGGCAGTTGCTCGCGGTGTTGCCGTCCCTTTGGACGGAGGGTCGCAATGCGCCTATCGCCGGTGGTGCGGGTGCGTTTGGTCTGTTCAGTGCCGTAGGCGATGTGCGCATCGTGTGTCAGTCTCATACCAGAGGTGGGCCATGTCCTTAAAGGGCGGAGTGTCCCAAAACCACTGGTAAACGTTACCTGAAAAGGGCGTGAGACTGATAAAAAAGTCCACGCCCTTTTGATTTATTGCCACCAAACAAATTATAGCTTGTACGAGGTGAAACAATGGGACAGATTCACCAGCTCGACTTCCAGGTTACAGACACCGACATGCAGCTTGCAGCCATCTTCGATACCCTGGATGACCTGCACAGTGCCGCTAGCGAAGGTGCTCTGCACGCCGTAACCGGGTTGAGCAATCGAGAACTCATCGGGTGGCTGCATGAACTGATGTACACCGCACAGGAAACCATCAGCGAAATCGAGCAGCGCAAAGGCAGCCCGAATCCTGTCCTCAGGCTGGTGAAGTAAACCACCAGCACAGGGGAGCATTCGGCCAGTTCTCAGTATCGTCCGACCAGCAACCGGGAGTAACATCATGACGAACCGGCAGTATATGCCAGAGCATATGCCAGAGACGAAGCCGTTTGAGGACCGCCCAGCACATCAGAATCTCTTGAAAGCCGAACGCGAATGCTTATCCAAAGCGATGTTTGAACGACTGCAACGAGAAGCACGGCGGTATAGCGAATTATTACAGACTCTATCGAAAAACTAAGCGACCCGGTCAGCTTCCCCTGACGACAATCAGCCGGAGCTGACCCGGTTTGACCGAGGCAATACGCCAGAGCGGAAGGAGGCAATATGCCTCTACCAGCACCGAAAACGCATTCAGACCAACTTACCGAACAGAACCGAACAGAGTGCCGAAGGAAACCAAACAGGGCCGGGCGTATTGTTAGTAAAGCAAACTGGGTTCAGACACTTCGGGCGAGCGATAACGTGATATAGTTAAAGTAAGGGATGAAGTACATTTCAGTTCACCCACATACAAGGGGCGGGATACGTCCCGTCAGATAACGGCGGCAGGGGAGCAGTAAGTGCGAAAATGGGTGTTGGCTCGGCTCCCCTGGCCGCTTTTGTTACTACTCATCACTCTCTAAATACAGCCCCTATTGCTACCCCCCGATAGTTATGCCAGAATAGCCACCATGCTACCGTGATTAGAACTACCGCAGGTGACGGCCAGGACAAGCAGCTTAAGCCCATAGTTTTAAGTGAAAGCTCGTCGCCAAATGCATGATTTCTGTGTGATAATTGCCATCCCAAATTGGGGCGAAAGCTGGTACATATGATCGAATCGTCACCCAAAAGCGCCCGGCATCGCCCTTCAGCGGCACTGGTGCTTTTCCTGGTGTTCCCGCTGCTGGGAATTACCGCCGCAGTCATTATGGCGTTGAACGACCCCCGTATCACCAACGCGCCCCCGGCTACCCCGCTGGCTGTCACCGCCGCCTTTAAACAGTTGATTGACCAGCCCGCCCCCAATTTCGAACTCGCCAGCTTAGACGGTAAGACGGTGCGGCTATCCAGTTACCGGGGACGGTTAGTATTCCTCAATTTCTGGGCAACATGGTGCGAACCATGCCAGCGCGAACTGCCGGCCTTCGCACAGTTCATGGCGGAACAGGGGGGGAACGGCCCGGTCATCCTGGCAGTAAATATCAGCGACTCCCCTAACCAGATCAGTGCGTATTACCAGGAACATGGCATCTCCGGTGTGCCAACCCTGCTGGACTTCGAGTTAGCGGTCTACGAGGCGTATGCCATCGGCCAGCTTCCCACCACATTCGTCATTGACTCTGGGGGGGTGGTGCGCTTCCGTCACATTGGCGAAATGACATCCGCCGACCTGCAAGCCTATGCCGAGGGACTGAATCCAGGATCATGAAAAGGCGCTGCCTGGATCATCAGCCTGCCCCAAAATTCGTACACTAAGGCCACCCCTCTCAGGAATCCAACCTGATTAATTTCATGGCATCAACCTACTGCCTGCGCGGGTTTCGTTAGAGTACGATAATAAAGCATGAGGTGCATTTCAATATTCGGGCGGTGTCTCAGGCAATCCGTGCCGGGATTTTGTCGCTCAGGAAGACAGGTGTGCCGCATTTTACCGCCCCAAAATGGTATTCAGGCCAGGCAAGCAGGGGAAGAGGCGGGGTGTTTTTGCTACAAAACGGATTTGTGCTGCGATTGCTGCGATTGCCGCAATCCTCCCGTGAGTGGTGGTGTTATTGTGCTGCAAAATGTGTGGCCTTGCAGCAAAAATGGCGGGAAACCGGTTTCCGGGGAGTGGGTGTCGGGGTGAGCTGGGGTATCAACATAGCACCAGGATAGCACAAAACGGGTTGTGAATGGTGATCATTTGTCAGAACATTTGTTCAGAATTGAAGGGGGAAAGCGCCGAGTGAAAAGTGAAAGACAGTCATGAGGCTTGCGTATGGGGTTGGTGGGTGGTCATCACGCCGCCAATAATCTGAAATGCACCTTAGGCATGTTTAGGTGGTTGTTAGTTGCCCAAAATAGACTGTACAATACGGTGCATATGGCAGTTTGCCGGGTAAAGAAAGGTTGTCGCCATGAATGCAGCACCCTCGCCGATTACAGTGGTGTTAAAGATTCTGTTCAAATGGTGGTGGCTGATCGCGGTATCAGTCGCGCTGGGGGCAGGAGTCGGATTTTACATCCGTTCCAAACAGCCCGATATTTTTGCTGCCAAAGCCACGCTCCTGTTCGGTCAGGGATTTATCCCCAGTAGTGGACAGTCGTTAGCATCCGCCCAACAGGTGGGTGTCCTGATGGAAGTCTATGCCGGGTTGATTCGCCAACCGAAGATTCTGCGCCCGGTGATTGAAGCCCTCAATCTTGATACCAGCGTGGACGGACTGAATGGGCAAATGACGGTCAACCCAATAGAAAAACTGCCCTTAATGGATATTATCATCACCGATACTGACCCCGGGCGGGCCGCGAATATTGCCAACCGCATCGCCCAGGAGATGATTCAGCAAAGCCCCACCGAAGCCCTGACCGAAGAACAAGCCTTTATTCGCGAGCAATTACGCGGCTTTCAATCTCAGATCGAACAGCTAAAAAATGACTATGACACCAGTGTCGCCCAGGGGGCGGACTTAACCTCAGCGGTAGAAATCGCCCGCAATTTGCAGGAACAGCAGTCTATCCTGGCTACCTTGCGGGAAGTGCAGGCCTTGTATGCCAGCATGAGCGCCTCCCAAACCGATTCAGCCAACCAGCTTCAGTTATTCGAGGCGGCTTCCCCCACCAGCAGCGTGGTCGCCAGCGGGTCTATACTCAGTGTGATACTCTCTGGAGCAGCGGGACTCATGATGTCGTTGACGGCGATTATTATCATGGCCGTGCTTGATGACCGCTTACAGTGGACCGAGGGCGGCCCCGAAGTGATTGATGGTGTACGGGTGCTGGGGCCGCTGGGGATGATTCCCCGCAGCAAGCTCCCCCTCTACGTAGCCACCATGCCCGAATCGGTTGAAGCTGAAGTCTTGCGCCAGATGCGCGCAAAACTCGTACTGATGAGTGGGAATACCCCGCCCAAAGTCGTGACTGTCACCAGCTTTGAATCGGGGGACGGCAAGACTGTTACTTCCGCCAATATGGCGCTGGCAGCGGCACAGGCCGGCCTGCGCACCTTATTGATAGACGGCGATATGCGGAAGGGTGATCTGCACGAGATGTTCCGGTTGCCGAATATGATGGGGCTTTCCGATATTCTGGCAAGCCGGGAGAGCCTGGATACGCTGCTGGGGCGTACTTTGCTCGACAGCGGCTACGACCACCTGACAGTTCTCACGGCAGGTCGCTCGAATGCCGACCCTGCCGCGCTCTTGAGTGGGCCACGTTTTGGCCGTCTGATGAACATTTTCCGTCATCAATTCGAGTTCATTGTCATGGATTCGGTGCCTTCTATTGGCGGGCCGGATGCGGCTTTCCAGAGCGAAAACAGTGATGGTGTCGTGATTGTAGTCCATGCACAGCGTACCACCCACAAGGGCTTGCAGCGCATCCTGCAAACATTGCAGCAGGGTCGTGATGTAAAAATCTTTGGCATGGCCTTCAACCGGACTGCCTTGCAACTTACGACAACCTATAACCAGCCCTATTATCGCCGCACCTCGGCACTTAATGTGGATCGGTTTAACCAGGAACTTCTCAACCCCAAGTCGCGGTCTTCCTTTTTCAGGCAGCGCAATGTGCAGTTGGACGAAAATGGCGGACGGTTGTATTCGTTCAATGCGGCAGCAACCCACCTGGGGGTTTCTCGTACAACGATCCAGGAATGGGTCAAAACCGGCTATCTACAGGCAGCGCGCCGGGGGCGTTTCCAATGGATACGGGAAAAGGACTTAGAAAGAACGGTGAGCCAACTGCCACACCAGGCCGTTCATTTGCCGCTTCTGGAAGACGAGCTGCCGCCATCTTCCGACCTGAACAGCCAGAAAAGCGATACGGTCAGAATGCCGGATTTGCTACGTAATCAGCGCCAGGCACTCCTGGACTATGCCAGCGACACAGACTCCAACAAACAACCCAGCCCTGAAGCGGAATCGGAGGAATAAGGGCTGCCGACTGCCATCAAGCAGGATGGGGGCATACACCTGAGGGGGCATACGCCTGCCTCAACAGGGAGCTTACAGTACGCCGAGAAAACAAGTGAGATGAACTGAGATGATCGCGACAATTTTAGGACGAGCGGGGTTTGCCGGCAGGCTGCGCTATTTCCTGTGGATACGGTATCGTGTTCGTTTTATTCAGATTAGCCTCGTGGCGATGACGCTGGCGTTCACACTGGCCGGTGCCCTCTTGATGGGTAGTAACCTGCTACTTGGTTTGCTGCCAGTGCTCGGCTTTGTCGGAGTGTTTGCCGTCATTGCGCTTTATTACCGTATGGAATACGCCGCACTGATGATTTTGCTGGTCTCATTGTTGCTACAAGAAGGTGTTTCTACCGGGACAGCGACTAAGATCACATTTACCTTTATCACCCTGGCGCTTGTCAGCGGTATCTGGATATTCCAGCTGATCTTTGTCAAATCAGCCCGCAAGATTCGACCGTCACCAGCCAATATCCCGGCGGTGATTTTCATCATTACAGTTATCATCTCGCTGATCTGGAGTACTTTGTATGTCGATTACGCGGTCAGCTACCGTTATGCGGAAAACGTCAAACCCCGTCTGATGTCCACTGTCGCCTTTATTTTATCGCCCATGGCCTATCTGCTGTATGCCAATCTGGTACGCTCGGATCGAGGAATCCGCTTCTTCGTCACCACTTATCTGGTAATCAGTGGGGTGATTATTTTCATGCGGCTGTTTAGCACTGTGCCGCCACTGCTGAATGATGATGGGCAGATTCCCGTCTGGACGGTGACACTGGCGACAGGACAGCTCTTATTTAACCGCAACCTCAAACGTTGGGTTCAGCTGAGCTTACTGGTCATTATCGCCCTGTGGAGCTATAACCAGTTTGGCCTGGGTATCACCTGGCTAAGCGGTTGGCTGCCGCTGGCTCTGAGCCTGGGCGTATTGGTCTTCTTCCGGTCATGGAAAGTGTTTCTATTCGCGGTAATGGTGGTTAGTTTCGTCCTGCTGCTAAACGCGGCTTCGGTTACTGAAACCCTCAACGCAGAAAATGACGAGTCGGGACACACCCGTACCGATGCCTGGAGAGTCGTCTTAGAACTGACCGACGATCATATACTCTTTGGCGTTGGCCCCACTGGCTACGCCCCCTATTTGTGGACGTACGTCGGCGACTTCATGGCAACTCACAATAATTACCTCGATATGTTGTCTCAGCTAGGGATAGTTGGTTTCTTAATGTTCGTCTGGTTCTGGCTCTCTATACTCTGGGTGGCCTGGCGAACGTTCTTAATCGCGCCACGAACCGGATTCTATTACGGCCTATCGGCCGCATTGGTGGCGACCTGCCTGGTGACCCTGCTCATCTCTGCATTAGGGGACTGGATTATTCCATTTGCTTATACCCAGGGTATCAGTGGCATTGACTACACAATCTGGTCGTGGATGCTGGCAGGACTCACGGTCTCTGTCCACTACCATATTCGCAGCCTGGCGGAGCGCCAGAAGGAATCGCCGCAGCTTATGCCGGCGGGCGCACTTCCTGCTCCACTAAAGGCCTGATCGTTGATTCCATCTTTGTCTGTTCACGGTTTGCCCAAGGATGTATTGTAATGTTGTTGCGACTTTCAGCATTTGGCACCAGGCTGGTTATGCTGCTGGCAGGCGGATTGCTGCTGGTAACGGGCGTAGTTTATAGTCAATCCAACACCACCGTCATCGCCAGTTGGTCCGCGCCATTGAAGATGGGGGATGGCTGGTGGAACAGCGTAGCAGTAGACCGAGAAGGCGGAGTGCATGTAGGCTGGTACGGTACGGTTGGCGACGAGGATAACAAAGTTGATGCACTCATGTATGCCGGACACCCATTTGGTGGAGAATGGACTCAGTCCAATGATGTGATTGTCCCCGGCAATATCGGTTACACGGTACGCAACGCCCTGACGGTTGGGAGTGATGGCACGCTCTACGCAGTTTATCGAAGTATCACTGCACACCGGTTTGCAAGCGCCTATTCTGAAAGTGCATCTAACGCAAAATCCTGGACAACCCCCATTACCCTGAGCGGTAATGGGTACTACGTTGACATGACTGTTGACCGTAACCATGTGCTGCATGTGGTCTATAGTGGTTATGGGCCAGACAAAGTCTTCCAAGGTAACTCAGAGACCGCGTTGTGCGCCTTCTGTTTCGATCTGTTTTATTTGCGCTCTACCAATAACGGGCGCTCATGGACAATCCCCTATCCCCTTTCCGACCTGGTCGATTCAGGTTCAGACCGGGTCAAAATCTGGGAGGCGAGCAGTGGAAGACTATATGTTTCCTGGGACGAAGGTGAAGACTGGTATGTTGGACGTGGTTTCTCCACGGATATCCGGCTGCGTTATTCCGATGATAGCGGTCTCACCTGGTCCGAACCCATCATCC
The DNA here is from genome assembly GCA_937974245.1 of uncultured Chloroflexota bacterium. Classification (GTDB taxonomy): domain Bacteria; phylum Chloroflexota; class Anaerolineae; order Aggregatilineales; family Phototrophicaceae; genus JACKCG01. The sequence goes on from CALJKV010000054.1 coordinate 21,676, forward strand.
TAGATGGCGGCGGTCTCCCCGGAAAACGACCATTCCAGGGTGCGTTTACCGAACTCCTGGATGGTCGGTTGATGGCTGTATGGCGTTACTCAAGCTCCGACGAGACTCAAGTCTATTACCAGATTTCGTCAGATGAGGGCCTGACGTGGAGTACCCCGGAGACCATAGACGGTTTCTATGGTCGCGGTTACACAGATACTTCCTCCTCACTGGATCATATGGCGCTGGAAACTGATTATATGGGTATCGTCCATCTTTTCGTCGTCGGTCAGACAAATCCGACCAGTGCGCTCAATGTGTCGTTGTATGAAATTGAATACCGTCAGGATTTATGGCTTCCGCCCCGGCGAGTCTTTTATGACCCGGAACGCCAACCTGAGTGGCCGGAAGTGGCATTTGGTGTCCAGAATGATATTAACCTGACCTTTTTCACCCGCAAGATCTCTGCCGAGGGGTTAAAGAAAGGCGAGCGCGCGGACACGGTCGCGCTGGAGGTGTGGTACATGCACCGTGATGGCTCCTTGCTCAACAGGCCTACCCAGGCGTTTGAGCCGACGGAGACGCCACTGCCTACGCCCACCGTCTTCCAGAAACTCGACCCAACCACGACGCCATTCCCAACACTTGAGCCGCGTGACAGCGCGTTTAGCCTGGTGACACGCGATACTTATGCCATTGAAACCGTGCTGGGTGGTTTATTCGCGGCGGGACTCTTCTGCCTCGTCATCATTATCGCGGTACGTTTCCGGCATTAGCCGGGTGCGCCGCCAGCGTTAGGGAGATTTTAGGCTGCCCTGCAATAGTGGAATTGTGCAGTTCTTCAGTTGCTGAACACGCGCACACGCAGCGCAGCAGATGTCACAGTAAGATCGCAGCAGATTCTTAGTGATGGGTTTGCCTGTTGCGACCCACCTGGACATAATCGCGGGCGGGGGGCACCAAAAAACGTTGATGCAAAACTTATCCACCCATGATCCCGGCAACACTGCGCCTACCTGCTCCAATCGGAAAGCGGATGTAGGCTCAAACCTGATATATGTCGTGGTATTGATTGGTGGGACACTGTCCGTTGGCGAACACATCACCCTGGCACCGGTTGCCGGGTTTGTTCTGATTGTAACCGGGATAATGATTGTAGCACGGGGCATACAGAAGGCCTGACTATGCATATTGGGATTATCGGTGGGGGATTGATGGGTGTCACCCTGGCTTACTACCTTACACAGGCCGGGGAACAAGTCACCCTCTTAGAACAAGGGCCGACTCTGGGGGGACTGAACGGCGCTCTGGCATTTAGCGATGGCTTAGCGGTGGCACGTTATCAACATGCGATTTTGCCAAATGACAAAGCCGTGCGCAAGCTGTGCAGCGAACTGCATATCGAGCAGGAATTTGTCATGCAGGATGCCTACAGCGGCTTTGTGCACCGGAGCAAAGTGTATGCCCTCAGCAATATAAGCGATTTCCTGGCATTTCCGCCTTTGAGTATGCTGGATCGTGTTCGCCTGGGACGCACTATTTTACAGGCGCGGCGACGTGATTGGCGTGGGCTGGATCAAGTTCCGGTGCAGAAATGGCTGGAAGACGCGGGTGGCAAGACGATTTTTAACCTGATCTGGCAGCCATTGCTCGAAGCTAAATTTGACGGTGAATACGCGCATATCCCCGCCACGTATATCTGGGCGTGGATTAACCGCATGACCTCTATCCGGCGGTTGCCGCAGCTCAAGGGGCGCATTGGCTACCTGCGTCGGGGGCATTTTTCGCTCATCCAGGCGCTGTCCGAGGCCCTTGTCAAACAAGGCGGGGCAATCAAAAACCCGGTACGTGTCCGGGAGATTGACATCAGCGGGGGCAAGGTGCAGCAAGTGCGAACACATACGGGCGCGATGCAGTTCGACGCAGTAATCGCCGCCATTGCTACCCCCTCCTTCGCCCACCTGATTCCGGGCGCGGACGCAAGTTACCTGGCACAACTCAGCCAGTCGAAGTACCTGGGGTTGATTTGCCCGGTCATGGTGCTGGATAGGCCGCTAACATCCTACTGGACGTTGAACCTGACCGACCCGACCAGCCCATTTTCGACCATCATTGAAACCGTTCACCCGGAACATGAGAGCTATCATATCGTCTATCTACCCAAGTACACCTCGCCCGACAATGACTGGATGGGCGTGCCGGACGAGACAATTCGAGAGGCGTGGTTGACGCATTTGAAGCAGTTGTTCCCGGATTTCCGCGAAGAGCAAATACAACACTTTGCCGTAAGCCGCTCACGCTATGTTGAGCCGGTTTATGCGACGCATACCTCCGCCAACAGGCTGCGTGTGCAAACACCGTATACGGGGCTGTTTCTGGCAAATACCGCCCAGGTTTACCCGGAACTTCCGACCAGTGAGGCGACTATCATCCATGCCCAGCAGGTCGCCCAGCAGATACGCACCAGCCTGAACGGTGGCTCTCCAGCCATCGAATAAATATCTTATCTCACCAAGCGAGTGTCTTTATGCGTGTTCTATTACTTACCCAGGTTTTACCCTATCCGCCCGATAGTGGGCCGAAGATCAAGACGTACTACGTCTTAAAGTACCTGGCCGAACAGCACGAGGTCACGCTGGTTTCGTTCGTGCGTGATACCGATAAGCCGGAATATGTCGCCCACTTACAGGAACTCTGCCAGCAGGTAATTACCGTACCGATCACGCGTTCACCGCTACGCGACCTGTTCTTCCTGGGCAAAAGCCTGCTGAAGGGCACCCCCTGGATGATGCTGCGCGACGAACGCCCGGAAATGCGGGCAACGCTAGCGGAGCTGGCTGCGACGACCCCGTTTGACGTGGTTCATGCCGACCAGTTGAATATGGGGCAGTATGCATTACCTTTCACGAAGAGCCGCAAGGTGCTGGACCTGCACAATGCCCTATGGGTGTTATACAAACGGCTGGCAGAAACCCAACCGCTCACCAACCCACTGAAATACATCCTGCTGCGTGACTGGCGACTGCTCAAACAGTATGAAGGCCAATTGTGCCGGACATTCGACGCTGTGACTGCCGTCAGCCACGAAGACAAGGTCGCATTGCAAGCGGCTGGGGCGCGGGATGGCATCACGGTGATCCCGATTGCGGTGGATACCAGCGAACAGACGCAGGTAGAACGCCAACCCGCCGGCCCTCATATCATCCATATCGGCACGATGTACTGGGCGCCGAATATTGACGGGATTACCTGGTTTCTGGACGAAATTTACCCGCTTATCAAAACGCGTGTGCCAGACGTTCGCTGTACATTGATCGGCGCTCGCCCCCCGGCGAGTATTGTCGAGCGTGGCGAACAAGACCCCTCGCTGACGGTTACAGGATATGTTGAAGACCCGCTGCCTTACTTCCAGGACGCCAGCATGATGGTGGTGCCACTGCGGGCCGGAGGTGGGATGCGCGTCAAAATCCTGAATGCGCTCGCGCAGGGTATCCCCATGGTCAGCACAACCGTGGGCTGCGAGGGAATTGCCGTCGCTGATGACGAGGACATCCTGATTGCTGATACACCACAGCACTTTGCGGATGCGTGTGTGCGGCTGGTGACGGACGCTGAACTGAACGCACGTATTACGGTCAATGGGCGCAATACTGTTGAAACCACCTACGATTACCGCCAGGCGTGCCGGCCATTAGACGCCATTTACGCGGGCAAAGCTGAAAAGGGGTAACATGCGGATTCTGTTTGTCACGCCCTACATCCCTTCATTGATTCGGGTACGCCCGTACAATATTTTACGGGCATTGGTGGATCGCGGTCACGAGGTCACACTGCTAAGTTTGCAGCCGCCCGGCGATATGGGGGAAGCACTGCCGCAACTGCGTGAATGGTGCCATACGGTGCATATCGTTCCACTTGCCCGCAGCCAGACATTCGCAAACGGCCTGATGGCCTTACCAACACGCCTGCCACTGCAGGCCGCCTACTCCCGTTCCCCGCTTTTCCACCAAACTGCCGGGGAACTGCTCCAGAAAGAGTCGTTTGACATCGTCCATCTGGAGCATTTGCGCGGCGCGGTCCTGGCCGATTCTTTGAACGGCCTGCCCATCGTCTATGATTCGGTGGATAGTATTTCACTGCTGTTCGGAAAAGTGCTGCAAGACGCGCCCACCCTCAAAAGCCGCTTGATGGCGCTGGTTGACCTGGAGCGCACCCGCAAATTTGAAGGCCAGCTCACTCGACGTTTTCCCCAGGTAGCGGTCACCAGTGAGGCCGATCGTCAGGCGCTGGTGGGCTTCGGCTGCGACAACCGCCGTGTGACAGTCGTTCCGAATGGCGTTGACCTGAATTACTTCCAGCCGCAGAATATCGAGCGTGACCCGCTGCGACTGGTTTTCACCGGCAAAATGAGCTACCATGCCAATGTTGCGGCTGTTGAAGACCTGATACACCAGATAATGCCCTTGGTGTGGCAAGAGCAGCCGAATGCGGAACTGCATATCGTCGGCAAAGACCCGGCCCCAGCTGTGGTCGAAATGGGGCAGCGGCCTCATGTCATGGTGATTGGTTCAGTCCCGGATATGCGCCCCTACCTGGCCCAGGCCGCCGTCGCCATCAGCACCGTCCGTTATGGTGTTGGCATCCAGAACAAAGTGCTGGAAGCAATGGCGATGGCAACCCCGGTAGTCTGTTCATTACAGGCCAATTCAGCACTCAAAACCGTAAATGGGCAGGATATTCTGGTCGGAGATACCCCGCAAATGATCGCTCGCCATATTCTAGACCTGCTGGCTTCGGCAGAAAAACGGGCGATGATCGGCCAGCGTGGGCGGCAGTATGTAGAAACCTACCATACCTGGGACAGTGCCGCGGCTACACTGGAAACTCTATATCAATCAGCGATAGCGAACCATCGTTAGGACTTACGCCGTCAGCGGGCAGCGCTGCGGTAACGTCAGTTCCATAAGGATCTCTTGTCATGGGAACACATATCGCAAATCAGGATTCGCACTCAGGGTTATCCTTATCCAGCCCAGGTGACTTGCTGGAATTCCTGCGCCAATCCAACCGCGCCAAATTTCGGACGGTACGATTAGTGATGATTGCCCTGGACAGCCTGATGCTGAGCCTGTCATTTGTGCTGGCCTATATCGTTCGTTTCACGGGAGAGACATCTATCTTCTTTGATCCATTTGGTGTTTCGGACACTGTATTTTACTCGACATATATCTATATTCTGATCCCGGCATGGTTAATTATCTTTAATGCGCTCCGGTTGTATGACCCGGCGAATCTCTTTACCGGTCACCAGGAATATATGCTGGTTTTTAACGGCTGCACCTTCGGCATCATGGTGATCGTGGTATTTACATTCCTTGATCCGACGTTGGATGTGGCGCGTGCCTGGTTGGTACTGGCCTGGTTCCTGACGTTCTTCTTTATCTCGCTTTCCCGGTTCACCATGCGCCGCTTTATCTATGGACTGCGCAGCCGCGGGCACTTCATGTCCCCCGCTTATGTCGTGGGTGCGAACGAAGAAGGCATCGCCATTGCCGAGCAGTTGTTGAACTTCTCGATGGCCGGTGTCAGTATTATCGGCTTTTTGGATGACAACGAAGATCTGTGGGGGGAAGAAATCCTGCCAGGGCTGGTCGTTCACGGCCCGACAAAAGATGCTGAACTGTTTGTTAATCGGTTTGGAGTGGAGCGGATTATCGTTGCGACCAGTGGCATTCATCGCAAAAATATGCTCGATCTGTTCCGCAAATATGTCAACTCGGAAGATATCTCTGTCTGGCTGTCTTCCGGCATGTACGAAATTCTGACCACCGGCGTGCGCTTACAGGATGTGGGCTTAGTACCGATGATTAGCGTCAACCGGCTGCGTCTGACCGGGCTTAACGTGATTTTGAAGGCCATCCTCGATTATATCGGGGCGTTCATGGGGCTGCTGGTGTTATCCCCATTTTTCCTCATCATCGCCATCATCATGAAGCTCACCGACCCCGGCCCGATTATCTACCCGCGCCGGGTAGTGGGCGTGGGTGGTAAGGAATTCAACGCCTATAAATTCCGCACGATGGTTGTTAATTCACAGGAAGTCCTGGAAGAACTGCTGGCGCGTGACCCGGAAGCGCGGGAAGAATATGAGAAATACTACAAACTCAAGGATGACCCGCGCATCACCCGGATCGGCAACTTTCTGCGGCGTACCAGTATAGACGAACTGCCGCAGCTTCTGAACGTTCTGCGCGGCCAGATGAGCCTGGTAGGTCCCCGGATGATTACGATGGAAGAGGTGAAGCGTTACGGACAGTGGAGTCTCAACCTGCATACCGTGAAGCCCGGCATCACCGGCCTGTGGCAGACTTCCGGGCGCAGCGAACTTACCTATGAGGAACGGGTACAGATTGACATGCGCTATATCCGCAACTACTCCATCTGGCTGGATTTGCAGATTATCTTCACAACGATTCCGGCGGTATTGATGAGCAAAGGCGCGTATTAAAGCGGAATTACAGCCTATAATACTGCAACAGAGGAGCGCCAGTGTGCGCTCCTCTGTGTATTGGTACTAGAAATTACCCTGGCGTATCCAGCCCATCGAGTTTCGCCAACTCCTCGTCAATGGCGGTAGCGAATACCGCGAAGGGCTGCGCCCCACTGACAAAACGCCCGTTGATGAAGAAACTCGGTGTACCCCGGATGCCAAGCGCCTGCGCCTCGCGGAAGTCGGCCACGACCTCGTCCTGGTACTGCTGGTTATCCAGGCAGGTCGTAAACTGCTCGGTGTCAAGCCCCAGTGTTTCGGCGTAACCGATAAGCTGCTCACGGGCAAAGTTCCCCCGGTTATCAAACAGGATGTTGTGGTAATTCCAGAAGTCATCCTGCTCAAACGCGCACTGTGCTGCCAGCGCCGCGCCCACCGATGACTGCGCTAAAATCGGATAGTCCCGGTAGACAAAGCGAATCTTATCACCGTAGGTATCAATGACGAGTGAGAGGGTTTCGTCATAGAAACGGTTGCAGAACGTGCAGTTAAAATCGCTGAACTCCACGATAACTACCGGTGCGTCTTCCGCCCCGATATACGGGTCATCGTCAGGGCTGACGGTGTAATACTCGCCCTGGATTGGGCCGCTTTCCTGTTGGGCCTGTGCTGCTGCGGCGGCGTCACGGGCATCCAGGGCCTCGTTCACCGCCCGATCAATCGCCTGGGAAATCAGCGCCTCGTTTTCTGCTGTGTTGGAATCGAACAGGCCATTGTAGCCCAGTATGGTGAGACCTGAGCCAAGCGCAAAGAATACGAGTGCGATTACGAAATAGTTGAACACCGTGCGGGGAATGACTGCCACCGGGGGCGTCTCATCAACCTGGTAAATGGGTGTTTGTTGCTCCTGCTGCTCTGACATACATCCTCAAACAATACTTTACCGGACAATTTGACCAAGCATAACACACTCCGGGCGAAAATAGGATTGGGCTAAAATGAGAAATCAGGCTGGCGGGCTGGCGTGACAACATACCGGGTCAGGGCCAGGTCAATGTGATCATTTCTCGGATAGTTGCTTAAGATCATCCGGGCGCACCGGGACTATTGGTGCGCTCCGCCGAAATCCAGAAATCGGTGTACAATGGGGGACAATAAGTGTAACGGAGGAGACTGCCTTTGACCCAAACTGATTTACTTGATGGACTGGTCATCAGTGACCAGAGCGGATACTTTAATGTGGAGGTGACAGACGGAACAATCTACACCTGCCGGCTGCGAGGTCGTTTACTGGAAGAATCTCAGTCCTCGGATATTGCGGCTATTGGGGACCGGGTGCAGGTTCGCCTGTTAGAAGACGGAACTGGCAGTATTGAAAGTGTCGCGGAACGGACAAGCACCCTCTCACGAGCGGTACGCACCGAAGGAGTCCGGGGTGCAGGCCAGCGCGAACGTGAGCAGGTGATTATTGCGAATGCAGACCAGGCGGTGTTTGTGTTTGCCGCTGCGCAGCCGCCCCCCAACCTGCGCCTGCTGGATCGTTTCCTCGTGATGGGTGAAGCATCCGGCATCCCCCAACTCTGTATTGTTGTGAACAAAATTGACCTGGAAGACGCCTCGGCTATTCGCGCCACCTTTGCCCCGTATGTGGCGATGGGCTACCCGACTTTCTACACGAGCGCCCGTGACCGGCTGGGCGTGGACGACATTCAAGCCATCCTCAAAGACAAGATTTCGGTGTTCACCGGGCCGTCGGGTGTGGGCAAAACCAGTCTGCTCAATATTATTCAGCCCGGTCTGGGGCGCACAGTCAAAGAGGTCAGTCGCCGCCGCCGCGAGGGGATGCACACAACTCGTGACAGCGCCCTGATTAAGCTCGAAATGGGCGGTTATCTGGCGGATACGCCGGGCTTGCGGACGCTTACGATCTGGGATGTTGAGCCGGAAGAACTCGATGGGTATTTCGTGGATGTCGCGCCGTATGTGAGCCAGTGCAAGTTCAATAACTGCGCCCATAATAACGAGCCCGACTGTGCTGTGCGAACCGCCGTCGAAAACGGCAAGATCAGCCCCAGTCGCTATCAGAGCTACCAGGTACTGCGCCAGGAATTAGAAGCAGCCTACACACTCTAGCCGTTACACCGCCACCATTTCCAGGAGGGCGTGGTACATCCGGTCAAGGGACAGAACGTGGGTGGCCGCACCGCGCTCAATAGCGGCGGCGGGCATCCCGAAAACGGCGCTGCTGGCCTGGTCTTGTGCGAAGGTGACGGCTCCGGCGCGGCGCATCGCCAGCAGACCATCTACACCGTCACTGCCCATTCCGGTGAGGATCACCCCGGCAGCAGACATGCCGCAGGTTTCCGCGACGGAGTAAAACAGGCGGTCTACCGAGGGTTGGTAGCGGGAGAAGTACTTTTCGTGAACCAGTTCAGCGGTCAACGCGCGACCCTGCCGGGCGACGGTGAGGTGAGCATCTCCCGGCGCCAGGTAGACCGTGCCGGGCCGCAGGATATCACCCTGATTAGCAACCTGCACCCGCAGCGCGGATGTGTCATCCAGCCAGTGTACCAGCCCGGCGGTAAATTCCGGCGGGATATGCTGGACAATCAGAATCGGCAGCCCGAACTCGGCGGGGAACTTACTCAAGAGGCGGTTGAGGGCGCTCGGCCCCCCTGCGCTGGCCCCGATCGCAACGAGTTCCGGGCGACCCGCAGGGAGCACCGGCGTGGTCAATGCTCCGGTACCATTGTTCCAGCGGCGGATAACCCGAACCCCGGCCATAGCCGCCAGGGTGCTCGCCAATTGGCGCTGCTGATCGCGGAATGAGGGAGCCTGACGGGCTGGTGGTTTGGGAACAACAGCCAGCGCCCCGGCTTCTACCGCCCGGAATGAGAGGTTAATCTGGTCATTGATCAACCCGGTGACGATCACGATAGGTGTCGGGCAGTGCTGCATAATCCGGCGGGTGGCCTCCAGGCCATCCACACGCGGCATCTCAATATCCATTGAGATGACATCCGGTTGTAGCGCAGCCGCTTGTTCAACCGCCGTCTCACCGTCTTCGGCCTCTCCGATAACCGTTAAGCCCGGCATCTCGTTGACCAGCCCGACCAGATGGTGGCGTACCGTTGGGCTATCATCCACGACCAGCACCCGCACGTCCGTCATTCTGTTTTTTGGCCTCGCACTAGGTTTTGTGATGTGTTGCCTATTGCATTATTGTATACGAGAATGGCCGCACGTTGCACAAATCTTTCCGAATTACTGACCCAATCACCGACTATGCCCGATGTAACCTGACAGGCTAAAACAGGGTGAGTTGGTTGGGGGTATCGGGGGGCGCTTTTTTGAGCGGCACCGGCGTCAGCAAACCATGTGCCGCCAACCAACCGGCATCCGGGCCGTCCCATCCGGCGCTATCCAGGTGGATACGTCCACGTCTGTCGAATGCCACCCCCTCGGCTTCCAGGCGGCGGCGCTGCTCGGTGGCCGCGCGGCTTCCGGCGGGCAGGCTGATCCCGCCCTGACTATTGACGACGCGCTGCCAGGGGACATCGGCACTGTCGGTGGCGGAGACGGCGTTCATCGCTTTGCCCACCCACACCGCACCAAGCCGCTTGTAATCTGCGTCGTTCACACTCTCCGGCGGAGGAATCATCGAGGCGATCTGGCCGTAGGTGCTGACTGTGCCCACCGGAATCTGCCGGACAATGTGCCATACAGTCTGGAAAAACGTCTGAGAATCGGGTGGGAGGTTGGTTAAGGTGGGCATGTTGCCTCCGGTTGAATGACTTCAGGATTAATGTGTCTGTCTCACCGCACCAACGCACGCCAGCGCACCTGGAAGATGCGGGCGAATTCACGATGGACAGTATCGAGTTCATGGTCACGGCGCGTCACCAGCACAGCCTGGCTCACCAGCGGTGGCATATCAGCAATTTCTAAATAAGTGAGTTCTCCGGCTTCGACATCGCGTTTGACATAGTGTTCCGGCAGAAAGGTCACGCCCTGGCCGAGTGCCACCAGCCGCCGCGCCATCACCATCGGAATCGCGATCACCGCCCCGCCGCTGCCAGACCGCCCCGCTTCGGCGGCTGCGTCTATAAAGGCTGTCATCTCCGGGAACATTGAGACGCGAAATACCGTGTGCCGGTAGAGGTCTTCCATGTGGAGCGTTTCGCTCGTCTGCGCCAGGGGATGCCCGGCAGCCACCACCGCTCGGATGCGGTCTTCCAGCCGGAAAAGCTGCCGCAGCCGTTTATCCAGCACCGGGGCGTTCACCAGCCCCAGCGTCACCGTATAATCGTGCAGCATCTCCAAAATGGTCGTCTTGTTGCGCTCACGGATCATGACATCCACGGTCGGGTGCTGGTAACGGAAATCCGCGAGCGACTCTACCAGAAAAGCCAGCAAGAAGGGCGTCGGCGCGGCGATTTTCACCTGCCCGGCCTGTCCGCGCTGGTAACTGTGGACAGCCCCCACGCCGTCAGCCAGCACGGTCAGCAGGCGTTCAGCATACGGCAGGAACTGCTCCCCCAACGGAGTCAGCGCCAGGGTACGTCCATGCCGCTCAAACAATGGGCCACCCAGTCGGGCTTCCAACAGGGCAACGCGGGTGCTGACAGCAGGCTGAGTCAGGTTGAGCACAGCGGCGGCCCGTGTGAAGTTGCCTTCTCGCGCCGTCCGCACGAATGCTTCGATCTGTGCCAGTTCCATTGCACCATGCTCCACCGAGAATCGCGTTTAGGCCGGCAACTGCCCCCGCACATACACCGACTCCACCAGATTCCCACCAAATTCGTAGATCATCGCCCGGTAATCGGGCGAGTTGAGGACCAGGAAATCCGCCTGTTTGCCAACTTCCAGTGACCCGGCTTGCTCCCCTAGCCCGATGGCGTAAGCGGCATTGAGCGTGCTGGCATTGAGCGCCTCGGCGGGCAGGAGCTTCTGGTAACGGGTGGCAATCGCCATGACCATCGGCATACTCGGCGTCGGTGCGGAACCGGGGTTGATGTCCGTCGCCAGCGCCAGGATACCCCTAGCATCCACCAGATAACGGGCATTGGCGAAGTGCGTCCCGCCCAGATTGAAATTCACCGCCGGAAGCGCCACACCCACTATGCTGGACCGCGCCAGGATGTCCAGCTCAGCTTCCGGCGTCACATCCAGGTGATCCACCGAAGCCGTCCCCAGCTTGACGGCCATTGTCACCCCGCCCAGGTTGACGAATTCATCCACATGCGCCTTGAGGCCCATGCCGGCCTGCTTTCCGGCTGCCAGCACCCGGCGCGAGGTCGCCACATCAAACACACCTTTTTCGCAGAACACGTCTATAAAGAACGGCTGCCGGCCCCTGATCTGCGCCGCTGTGATAGCAGGCAGCATCTCATGAACCACCATCTCGGCGTAGGTCGCGGCGTCGGGGTACTCCGGCGGTACGGCATGTGCCCCCAGGAAAGTCGGCACGATAGTCATGGTATGCTCCGCTGCCAGTTGGGTGATGACCGCCAGGATTTTTAGCTCGGTCTCGGTATCCAGGCCATAGCCGGTCTTGATTTCGGCAGTGGTTGTCCCTAAACGCAGCATGGTATCCAGACGCGCCCGGCTTTCGGCATAGAGCGTCTCAAAAGGCATGGCACGGGTCGCCCGCACGGTGCTCATAATGCCGCCGCCTGCCGCCATAATCTCCATGTAGCTCCTGCCCTGAATCCGCATCTCAAACTCATCCAGGCGGTTTCCGGCATAGACCGTATGTGTGTGGCAGTCTACCAGGCCGGGAATCACGGCTTTACCACTGGCGTCAATTATCCGTTCGGCGCGGTACTGCGCGGTGATGTCGCGGGTCCCCCCCACTGCCAGGATACGCCCATCCCGGACGGCCAACGCGCCATCCACGATAATGCCCACGTCACGCATCTGCTCGCCGCGTTTCGGCTTCCCACCCCCGGCACAGGTCACAAGCTGCTCAGCATGGATGAGGAGTAAGTCTGTGGTTTGCATAACTACGCTCCTTGTCTGACTACTGTTCCGGCGGCAGCCCCAGCCGCGCCCGTGCAACCGGCAGTTTCTCCTGGCGGGCGACCTCCCCGGAAAATGCCGGGGTGTGGATAACAAAATGAAAGTAGTCCGGCGAACTGGTGAGAAAGGTATGCGCCTCACCCGGTTCGAGCGCCAGCATGTCGCCAGGGCGCAGCGTAAGCGTCTGCTGCTCAACGCGGATTTCCGCCGTGCCGCGTGCCACCAGGTAAATCTCCGTGATACGGCTGTGGGCGTGCGGCTCGTCTATCCCGGCATTGGCGTAACCCACCCCCACCGCCAGATTGCTGTTCCAGGGGCCGGCGTACCAGCCTTTATCAGCTGAATTCGCATGGGCAATTCGCATTAGCGACTCCGTTCCACCTTATATTATCACCTCTCAGGCGGACGCTTCGGGGGTATCCAGCCAAAGGGCGTATCCTCGTCCAGCAGGTTAAAGGGATGGGGGGCGCTGGTTGGCGGTGGCGCTTCGTCCGGCAGCAGCGGAGCCGCGCCGCGTGCTTCGCGGGCGGTATTGCGTTTACGCAGATCGGGCGCGTAGTAGCGTTTCTTCGCCCGCTGTGTATCCAGGGCGATACGTGCTACCCCTCGCGCCAGCATATCCACCGGCAGGGGCGCGACCCGCCCAAACCAGAACCACGAAACCACCGGCGTGCTGCCCAGGATCGTCATGAGGAGATAAAAGAGATGGCGGCGCTGTCCCCGCACATAGGCTACCGGGGCGCGAACCGTCATGGCATCTAACCCGACACGCTCCATGTATTCTTCCGCCTGGCGCTTGGCGTGCAGGTAGTGGCCGTTAATCCAGGGGGCACGCGCGCTGCTCATGAGGATCATGCGGTCTACGCCGTCGCTCACGCACATATTGGCGACATTCCGCGCTGAAACGAAGTTCAGCCAGTTGTGGTTGAGTCCCTGCGCCGGGTCGCTGACCATGCTGCCAATAGTGTGAATCACGGCATAGTGTCCTCGCGCCCGCCCGCGCAGACTGGCCGGAGTCCACACGTCGGCTGTCCACCAGCGCACCCGGTCACGGAGCGGCCCCAGCTTATCTTCCGCGCCGGGACGCACCAGCAGCGTGACCGCCGCCCCTTCCGCCAGCAGCGCCGCCGCGATGTTATCTCCCAGAAATGTGCCGCCGCCTGTCACCAGGATGCGCCGGTTATCGGTTGGCATAGCGCCCCGCCTGTGGTGTGTGAGGTGAATGTATCCGCTTCATCCCGCCATTGTAGCGCGTTTAAGCGGAGGCTGTAAGCTGGAATTGCCATCCAGTCGGTGATATATCGGATAGAAATCGTGTGGCAAATCGCCAGTTCCCTATTGTACGATGGTGCCAAACGCGAACACGCCCTGTTTGATTTGCGGCGACTTTTACGGAGCGAAACACCGTCAGCATGAGGAAGCGACTGAGAATTACAAGCGGGCTTTGGTTAGTGGTAGCCCTCCTTATCATTATGTGGGATAAAAGACTGCCGCTTATCTTGGATTTCAGACTGCCCACCGATTTCGGTAGCCATGCACTATACAGCCAGGACGGCAAAACCATTATGGCTTTCAGTGAGCAGCCCGAATCCGAGATGATCGCGCTGGATTTCTGGAGTGCTGCGGATGGTCATAAAATCAGAAGCGTCGTGCTGTACCCATCACGGATAACCCGTGCGATACTCAGCCCGGATGGACAATTTCTGATTACCCGCCATTACGACAGGTTTATACGGGTAACGGACTTGCGCTCGGAGACCGTTGAAACCCGCTTTCAGTCCCCTGGGAGAATTGATGACAAAATTGCATATAGTCCGCAACAGGATGTCATTGCTACCACTTTTTCCGGAGGAGTTGCCATCTGGGATCTAAACACGGGGACACAAATTAAACAGTTTCATGATGAATTCAACCGTTCTTTTTCTAACACCATTTTTAGTCCTGACGGCGATTATCTGGCCTACGCAGGATCAGAATATACTGACAGCAAACTATGCCTATGGAAAGTAGCGAGCGATCAGGATTGGCAGTGTATCCCTTTTTCTGATGGCATTTTTAGCCTCGCCTGGTCACCTGATGGTCAGTATATCGCACTTGGTGGCAGTGGCAGGGTCAATATGTGGGATGTGAGACAGCAGAAGGTGGTCAGACAGCTAGAGACGGATGGTGGTTTTGACCCGGGATGGATATGGACGGTTAGCTTCAGCCCTGACGGGAGGGTTCTCACTATGGGCGGCTCTACCTATTGGGTCGCCATCTGGGATGCCCATAACTGGGAAAGACAGGTTCAATTTGGGGATTGTGGAACATCACCCTGTGGTTATTCTGAGGCTGTATATAGTCCTAATGGGCGTTCCATTCTGATAAAGGGGGGAGACCGGTGGGAAAGCTTTACCGAACAGTGGACTCTGCCGAGGTTTTTACAATCAGAACCCGCCCGATAATCGCCTACGGCTTGAGCGCCACGATGTGGGAGATATGCGAGTCTTCGACGTTGTGGAGGATGTGCCAGTCGGCAAAGTAGCCCGCCAGTTCGCCCACTTCCAGCAGGTCGTCGGGGGCGGTGTCCGGCGCGATGCGCTGGTAACGCTTGTTGTAGGCCGCGTATACGACACGCCCGCCGGACTGCACGCTGGCACGCAGCCTGGAGAACAGCCCGCGTTTGAGATAGAAGCACACACACAACACGGCATACGTGTTGGGCTTGAGTTCGGCACTGTCCACATCGGCCTTCAGGAGGTTCACCCGGCGGATCGCGCGGCGGTTAATCTCCTCCTGTGCTCGCAAGAGCGCCACCCGGCTGATGTCTATGATGTCCACTATGTACCCCTGTTCCGCCAGCCACAGCCCATTTTGTCCCAGGCCGCCCGCCAGATCGAGAGCGCGCGGGGCACTGCCGTCTGTTACCGGTGGGATGTATTCAAATAGAAGCGGATACGGGGGTGGATACGGGTCGGCCAGGTGCTGCTGGTAATGCTGGTCCCAATATAAACGGTCTTCAGTGGACATAGGTTAAACGGCCATCCCTCCATAAACCGGAGTGTAAGTCAGGGCATCCGGGACTCGTGCCATTGTCTCTGCGTCGCCGGGGTAGAGCCGGGCGTCCGGTTTGCGACGGCGGCGCTCGTGCAGTTGATAGGCGTCGCGCAGCGTAACGAAATCCGGTTCACGCCAGTTTTCCGGCACAGTGAGGCAGGCCATGACCGCCCGTAGCATCATACCGTCCGGGCTGTTCCAGTCCGGGGCGCTGCTCAACAGGTCGCGGGCGGCCTGCGCGGTATCGGAGTCGGCGGCTGTTTTACGTAACAACTGCCCGCCCAACCGCGAAAACATTTTCTCAGCCTGTTTCAGGTTGACATCCCCGGCCATCGCCCGTACATCCTCCGGTAAGGTGCCCAGTGGCAGCGCCGAATCGCCCGCCGCGCCCGGTTGGCTTGCCCGGTTGAGCGCGGACTGTAACACTTCCGGCGTGCAGCCAGGGCGCACATGCGGTAGGAGCGCACTATGCAGTTCCTTCGCCTCGCCTCCCTGGTAAATAGCGATGCGTCCGGCATCCCCTTCCAGCGCGGCCCACAGACACACACCAGCCTCCGCCAACAGCGGGAACTGGCGCTCATCCGGCGCACCGATCACCCGCACCCAACCACCCGCTGCTGGCGCGACGAACAGCCGGACAGACTGCGGATAGGCTTTGCCGGGCAGGAGGCCAAACGGGTTATAGCGCGTGTAACCCAGCGACTCCAATGAAGCCGCCAGCGCGGTGACGATATTCGCTGCGTCGTCAGAAGGAAAGAATAGGCTGTGCCAGGATGTCATTGTTCGTTGTTTGCTGGTTGGTAATCTGGGCAGCATAACATACGATGCTGCCAAAGTCCACATATCCGAGTTCACGGCACAGTTTGCGCTCGGCTTCGGTTTCACCGGGCGCGAAAATCAGCGTGGTTTTCCGCCCCAGCGCTGCTTTCAGCACGGCGGTGTGCAGTGCCAGCAGCATCGGCGGGGTACGCGCTTCTTTCAGGAGCGCCATCGCCAGCACATGCGCCGACTCTCCTTGAATGCTCAGCCGGGCGACACCCACCGGGAAGCCATAACGATACACCAGGAAATCCAACTGGTGACCGAGCTTGATGGCGGCCACCTCCCGTCCGACGAACAGCGGTTCGACGCCCAGTGTCAGCACGTCGTAATAAGCGTTGCGCCACACGTACCACCACAGTTCACTGCCGCGCTGGTCGCTGACCTGCTCAATGGTCACGCCATCCGGCATGTGCTGGTCGGTCAACGCTGCCGGATTCACGCTATCCGGCCTATATACCATGACCGGCGTTTCGCGCTCAATATGTAAATTCAGGTCGCGCAGCGATTTGGCAAACTGCGGCGGGTAGAGTCCCTCAATATACTGCACGCGGGATGTACGCCCATATTCAGAGAGGTGCTTCAGACCTTGCTGGATCATGGTGCGCGAAATCCAGGCGGTGTTGCGGCGCGGCGTGACATAGTTGAGACTGCCAACCGGGCTGGACGGGTGGTGGAACACATCCACCAACCCCACCGTTTCACGCATGGCCCCCAGGTTGGTATGGGCGACAAACAGGTGTTCCTGCACGCGGCGCAGAATCTGGCGGGTTTCTCGATGTTCAGCGCGTTTCTGCGCTTCTTCCGGCGTCATTTCCGGCGCTTCGCCCACTTCAGGCGCGGCAGCCACCGGTGATTTTTCGTCTGAAGGCCCGGCGGGCTGCTCAGGCGTGCTATTGCTCATGGTTTTGCATTCCACTACATTTCACAGGTTAAGTCCCATTGTAACAGTAAAGGGGAGCTGTGTGGGTTGTAAAGTGGTTTGAAAACATGAAGAAGGCGTAAAAGCGAGGAAAGTGAGGGCAAAAGACGCGACTGAACAGTCTTTCGGTTGTGATTTGTCTTGTTTGGCGGTACAAATAGGGGCAGGATTCACATGAGGGCGCAATGACGAGCTTACAGCAGGAACTTTTCCAGATCGCTGATGAAATCCGCGGTGTGGCTTCGTATCTGAACTATTTTGCCGACAACATCCATACAACTGAACACGCCCATCATCTCATGGAACTGGCCGGACGCCTGGCAGGCGTGGCCTCCAACAAACCGACGGAAGCTATCCGCGAGGGATTTGTGGATGGCTCGTGGCAGCATTTTTCGCCGGTGATTGGAGTCGAAGCGGTCGTACTCAACCCCCAGGGCGAGATGCTCCTGATTCAGCGCAGTGACAGCAAGCGATGGGCCTTGCCGGGCGGTGTCGCCGAAATCGGGCCGACCTTCTCCGAGACCATACTGCGGGAATTGTGGGAAGAAGCAGGGCTGCGCGGACGGATCAAGCGGTTGTTGGGCGTGTTTGATGGTCGCCTGTGGCAAACAGAATCGTCCTGGCATATTGTCTATCTGATCTACCAGATTGAATGCCGCGAATTTCTGGCGACACCTGGGATCGAGGCGGTTGGCGCGGGATTCTTTGGGCGTGATCGCTTGCCTACCCAACTGCACCCCGGCCATGAGGTACGTATCACGAAGTGCTTCGAGCTTTTGAATAGTGAGACGTATTTCGACCTGGCTGACTCGTTCCAATCCGATTTACCGATGCTTCAGAGACCGGCGAAGCATACCGAATAATTGATATGCCACCTTCACATACCGTTCACCCACGCCACCCGATAGGGGCGCAGGGTGATTTCCGGCGCAGCGGAGATGGTGTCCGTCACCAGGTCATGCCAGCGTTCGCCGCCGGGGGGTGTCACCGTCACGCTCTTTCCACTCACATTATGCAGCGCCACCACCCGTGAACTGCCATCCGGCGCAGTCCGTTCGACGGCGAACACCGCAGGGTGCAGGTCAAGCACCGTCTGCCGCCCCAGGGGATGAAAGGCCGGTTCCGCCGTACGGATCGCCAGCAGATGCATATAGCGCGTGTAGACCCGATGGCGGATCGAACCCTCCGCGTCAAGGTCGGCAGTCAGCGCGTCACAATGGAGTTTCTGGCGGTTGATACTGCGGTTGCGCCCGGTTGCTGCCACGCCCGCCTGGTCATTGCGCGACCCGAACAGGCTGTGAAAGTAGATGCCCGGCACACCGGCCAGCGCCAGCGGGATGGCCTGAGAAACGATAAAGCGGCTGACGGCGGTCTCCGGCTGTCGCACCGTTACGCCGGGGTGAGTAATGGCGTCAAAATACGAAATGTTGAGTTCGTAGGCGCTTTGACTCCCGTCTGGCAGCGAACGGTACGAAACACGCCCGCCGTGCGCTTCCGTCAGTTGGATGAGGGCTTCCACGTCGTCGCTTTCCAGCAGCCCGGTGGCCGGACGCAGCCCGATACCATCATGTGAGGCGGTGAAGTTAAAAAAAGTCGTCTGGTTGCCAGCAGGCTTCAGACTGGCTGCCCAGCGGGTAAGGGCGCGGGCATCCCCGGTGCGGAGCGTATGCAGTGTCAGCGGCGGCAGCGGGAACTGATAGACCATCTGCGCCTCATTCTGCCCATCCCCAAAGTAGGAAATATTCTCTTCGTGCGGCACATTCGTCTCGGTAATCAGCACGGTAGACGGCGCGGCCAGATTCAGCACCTCGCGCATCAGTTGGATAATCGCGTGGGTCTGCGGCAGGTGAATACAGCTTGTGCCGATCTCCTTCCACATGAAGGCAATCGCGTCCAGCCGGATGAAGTCCGCCCCCTGGCGCACGTAAAACAACAATGTCCGCAGCACATCCAGCAGCACGTCCGGGTTGGCGTAGTTCAGGTCAATCTGGTCATCGCTAAAAGTCGTCCACACATGCTTCTCGCCCGATGGCGTCATGACTGGCGTGAGCAGCGGCAGCGTACGCGGACGAACCACCTGGGAGAGATCCGCCGCCGGGTCAACCGTGATGAAGTACGCGCTGTATGGCACTTCGTCGCGCAGGAACCCCTGGAACCAGGCGCTCTGGCGGGAAATATGGTTAATCACCGCATCGAACATCAGCCGGAAGTCAGCGTTCATCCGGCGCACATCTTCCCAACTCCCCAGTGCCGGGTCTACCGCCAGATAATCAATCACCGAAAAGCCGTCATCAGAGGAGTATGGGTAAAACGGCAGGATATGGACAGCATTGATCGCCCCGGCCAGCCGCGCTTTGAGGAAGGTGTGCAGTGTCGCCAGCGGCGCTTCGGCTTCGCGGTGTACCTGATCGCCATACGTAATCAGGATGACATCACGCTCGGAAATCGCCAGACCGTCCGGCGCTGTAACCGTCTCCCCGGCCAGCGCCAGCAGGCGCTTGAGCAGTTCCGGGGCGGCATCCGCGCCATAGAGCAGGGTCAGTTTATCTAGTATGGACTCGTGTAAAGGGGGCGTCATCAGACTTCCTCCATTGGCAAATCAAAGTCAAGTGCATAGGCTGCGCGCAGACTGCACCGCAGATTAAGCATTCAAATATAGTTTGGTGGGAATGGATGCAATTTAAGAAAATAACCAGGAACCCGTTTGGTTCTGGCGGCGGACGCCAAGAATGGCGTCCCTACGATGGGATTCTGGAGTAGAGACAGGGCAAGCCCTGTCCGCCAATATCTAACCCACAGAGTCGGATTGTTACCCGATTAAATTCTTAACCTATGTTATCCTTTCACACTGCCCGCCGTGAGTCCCGCTTCCAGGAACCGCTCAAAAGCCACAAAGAGAATGATGACCGGCAGCGTCATGATGGTTGATGCCGCCATCACTACATTGAGGCGGTTACTCGGATCATTGAAAATCGTATTGATTTTTATGGGCATGGTGAACAGATCACGGCTGTTCAGGAAAATGAGCGCATAAAGCAACTCATTCCAGGCGATCATGAATGTATATAAACCCACCGTAACCAACGCTGGAATCGACAGTGGCAGCGTCACCCGCCAGATAACCTCAAAGCGGGTACAGCCATCAATCTGCGCGGCTTGTTCAATTTCTGCCGGAATAGTGCGGAAATAGCTGGTTAGCATATAGATGCCAACCGGAAGGGTTTGTGCCAGATAGGTCACAATCAAAATCCCCAGGTTATCTTGCACTTGAAAACCCAGATTATCACTCACACTCGAAAGCATGGTAAACAAGGGAATAATCAATAAAACGGCTGGGAAAAGATAAACAACCAGCACACTGTTGATTAACACTTCTTTGCCTGGGAAGCGCAAACGAGCAACAGCATAAGCCCCCAGCAGCGATATTAAAACCGTTAGAATAGATGTCGGGAACGCAACAGCCACACTGTTGAGGATATTGACCTGGAAATTCTGGAAATAATCCGCTTCGGGATTAAACAATTCGTTATACGCATCCAAACGTAATTCACTTGGCACGTAGGTCGCATGGCGTCCGCCGATCTCGCGCCCCGTTTTAAAAGAAGAACTCACCATCCAATAAAAAGGAAACAGGATCATTGCCAGAAACAGGAAAAGCGTCAACGCAAACAAGAATCGCTGCCAGTTCAAATGGCCGGCCAGGTGATCTATAAAGCTCTTTTTGGGTAAAGATCGAGGTGCTGCTGTCATCGTATTACTCCTCTTCAGCGTTCCGCATCACGGTTGTGACATAGATCACGATAAAGATCACCAGGATCACCAGTAAGACCATCGCGTTGGCGGCACCTTTGCCGAAATCAAAGCTCTTGAAGCTGTATTGAAACGTCAGTACTGGCAAAACATTGGTGCCGTAGCCGCCGCCGGTCAACAGCCAGATGTCATCGAATTTATTGAACGTCCAGAGCAACCGTAAAAGGAAGATTGCGCCCATAACATAACGCAGGCCAGGCAGGGTGACGTAGCGGAATTTATCCCAGGCATTCCCGCCATCCACATCAACGGCTTCATACAGCGTGTTATCAATCGCCTGTAAACGCGCCAGAATCATCAGCATGGCAAATGGAAAATAACGCCACCCCTGGAAAAGAATCACCAGCCACAGCGCCAGACCGCGCTGAGCAAGATAGGCCTGGGGCAGGTCAATGAGTCCCAGCCCCATGAGAATATCGTTCAAAACCCCGGACGGCCCAGGGTCCAGCAGCCAGCGCCAGACAAAGGCGACACTCACAACCGGGGCAACATACGGGAACAGGAAAACGCCACGGGCCAGACCGCGCCAACGAAAGGGCTGGTTCAAAATGAGCGCCGCGACCAGCCCCAGGCCCAGAGTCAGGAAAGTAGAAAGAAACGAGTAAACAATGGTCGTGACAAAAGCTCCCCATTGATTCCACCCCTGCCATTTGAACGCGAAATCACTGAAGACCTGATCATAATTTTTCCAACCAACATACGGGGCATTAAAAACATCATTCAGGTTATGCAGTCCCACATCACGGAAGCTGATCCAGATACTAAAAAAAGCGGGGAACAAAACCAGACCAAAAACAATTAAGACCGTTGGCGATACCAGCAGCCACGCAAGGCGTGTCTCTTTGGCGACGAGGGAATCCCCGAAGATTCTTATGTGTTTCCTTGCCATTGGGGTCTCCTAAAAAACGGGGAGGGATCGCCCCTCCCCTGTAGTTATGTATTTTAGAATGGCAGACTGATTACCCGGACCGTTCGGCTACCAGTTTCTCCACTTCGTCCTGAAGGAATTGAGCGCCTGTTTCGGGGGTCATAATACCTTCAATCGCAATGTTGCTGAGTACCGTCGGGATTAACAGACGGCCTTCAATATCGCCGATCACAGCGCGTTGGGTCGCGTCATAGTCCGGGCGGAACAGCCAGCGGCTCATCACATCATACCCATTGGCGATCTGCCCCAGCGTATCCGCCGAGTAGTTGGCGAAGTAGTCGCTGCTGGTTGACCATTCTTCAACAGCGCTCTTAAGAACCGGCACTTTTCCAAACGGCGCCAGCGCCAGCACGTCCTGATAGCCTTCTTTCAGGAAGTATTCCACCACCGCCTGGGCTTCGGGGTCGGCGTCGCGGGTGATACCCAGTGCCACAAGCTGACCATAGGTCGCTGCGCCATTGGGGCCTTCCATTCTGGAGGCAAAACCGGTGTTGGCAGCCAGGTCACCCATGACCAGTTCAACATTCCCGCCCGCTTCCAGGCCAGAACCATCTACCAGGTCATCCATAATGTAGGTGGAATAGAACAGCATGCCAGCCGTGCCATATTCATAGGCTTCACGCGCACCACGCCAATACTGCGGCCCTGGTTGGGCACAGCCTTGCAGGTCGGTATAGAATGCCAGGGCTGCGATCATTTCTGGCGTGTTGAACGTCACGTTGCCGTCTGCATCGAAAGGCCAGGCGTTATTGGAAATGGCAACCTGTTCAAAAATCTGGTGACCATAATTCTGACCGGGGTCGGTACCCAGTGTGATCCCATAGAGCAGGTCATTCTTCCCTGGTAATGCCTCGCAGGCCGCCAGAATGCTATCCCAGGCTTCCGGCGCTGCCAGGCCGAGTTCATTGAAAATATCCGAACGATACCAGATTGCCTGAAGCCAGCCGTCGTAGGGGACTGCGGCGTACATGCCGGTGGCCGGGTCGGTCACCATATCCAGCGGGCCAGCGCGGAAGTCATCTTCACCAATACTCTGAATCACGGCATTCGCGGCGGCTTCGTCCAACAGACCATCGGCGGCAAAGGTCGCTACACGCTCAACGCCCATGCGGATGATGTCCGGCAGCCGATTCGCGCCGACGGCAGTCGCAACGCGCTGAGAAATGGTCGCTTCATCAATGGGGACGATGCGCACATCAATAGTGGGATTCGCTTCCATAAAGCGGGCAGCGACGGCTTCGTAGGTGTTCACACGGACTTCTTCGTTATCCGTTGTCCAGAATTCAACAATAACTTTATCCTGGGCGACAACAGGTGCAATCGCTGTAGCACCCACCAAAATGGTTAACATCAATATCAAGATCAGTTTCTTAGACATCTAAAACTCCTTCTACTTCTATCGATTGATATTTACTAAAAAGCGTATGGTTCGGTTGTTTCACTAGACACGCTCCTTATTCCAAAGATGGACTCGCACAACCTGATTCCTGAATGACGTGTTCGGAATCCATCACAATTTGACAGTCGCTCATCAAATGAGTTTCACGTTCAATCATTTCAAGGAGCTTCTGTGGCAATAATTCGCCCTTTTCGTAATGCGGTTGACGTATGGGCATGGGCAGCATGACGGGCAGTAAAGACCTATGCTTCTGGGAATAAGGTCAGCCCGATCCAGCCAAAGCCATTGCAGATCAAATCCATCACTATGCGTTCAGTTCCTTTACGAAGGCCTCACCCCCTTGCAACCAGGTAAGCGAATAGAAACGGCCATAAATTACACTTGCACCATGACCAAAAGAAACAGGCTTGATGAGATGATTTCAGGGTGTGTAGAGCGTCTGAAACGAGGTGTTCGGGTCGGCTGAAATAACAATAAAAAGGTGACTATGAACGATAATTTTTCATAGGGTGCAGCTTGTTGTACCCGCCGCAAACACCATCATACCGTCTCTTACACAGTATTTTATTCATTCTCAGTATATTCCGAAACGTTTCGGATGTCAAGGAAGTGACGATTTATCACGCTCTCACCATCACTGGTTACTCTCCATGCAATGGGGCGGTGATGCAGCACTTGGGGTGGAAAAGGGGGCAAATTTGAGACCACTGCAATAACTTAATTGGTATTCTCAAAATGAACCACTATACTGTAAGAACAGAGATGAATGAAATCGCGATCAATCTGGGTTTATCCTGGACATTTTATGAAAGTAACATCACTTTTAGTGCCACCTACCTTTGATGATGACGAAAAAACACGCATCGCCGCATTGCTCCACGTCATTTTGCTAGCCGGCTTTGCCATCTCTTCCCTGTTTTTCGTGGTAGCACTCCTCAGCGGCCTGGACTATGGACTGGAAACCCTGTTTTCCCTGATTGTCGTCCTGGTGATGCTAGGCCTATTCCTCTTCGCCCGTTCCGGCCATATCCGTCCGGTCAGCTTCTTGCTGGTCGCGGGGATATGGGCATCGCTGACAGTGAACATTTTATTGAATGGTGGGATACGAAACCCTGCCTTCAGCGGCTATGTTATCCCGATTCTGGTGGCAGGTTTCCTGTTGAACCGGCGCTGGACATTTGCTTTCACTGTGTTGAGCCTGGGTATAGGTATATTGTTGATTTTTGGCGAACAGAGCGCCTGGAGTCCCCAGCTTCGCCCGTACAATCTCATTATGCGCTGGGCAATCAACAGCACGTATTTTCTGAGCTGTGCCGTACTGGTTGCACTGGCGACGGGCAACATACAGCGGATGCTAGGGTACACACAATTCCAGGAATCCGCCCTGCGCGAGAGCAACCGGCTGCTCTACAAGGAGATGATCGGACATGGCGAGGCACAAAAACAGTTAAAAGAGCGCAACAAGGAGCTGACTGCGCTTTACAATATTGGGCGGCACCTGGCCGCAACACTCGATGTACAGGAAATTTGCCGAATCATCTACCGCGATGTGACTCTGCCGATTTTCGGCGCAGCGCATATCACCGTCGCGCTGTTCAATGAAGCGACACAGATGATTACCTGCATTTTTTCCATTATCGATGGTGAGGAGGCCGACCCGCAGCAGTTCCCACCGATGCCATTGGGGGAAGGCCCGACGAGCAACGCAATTCGCACTGGCGAGACGGCAGTTGTTGATCTGGCCCAAATCCGCCAGCTCTCGATGCGCCAGGGGCGTTTTTTTCAGATTGGCGATGACCAGCTGCCCAATTCCGCCCTGTATATTCCCCTCATCGCCGGGGATAAAGTCATTGGGGTGATTAATCTCCAGCATTACGATGAAAACGCCTTCGATCATACCCATACCGAATTCATCGAAGTTCTGATTAATAACGCCGCTGTTGCACTGGCGAATGCCTTACTCTACCAACAGGCGCGGCAGGAGATCACCGAGCGCAAGCACACGGAATCCGCGTTGAGCCAGAGTAATGCACGTCTGCAAGCGCTGCTGGCTGCCTTGCCCGACCAGGCGCTGCTGTTCGACAAAAACGGCTATTACAAGGAGATCATCCACACCTACGTTGCTGTCGGTGAACAGGACAGTATCGCCAGTCGCAATGTCAGCGAAGTGCTTCCCGGTGCGGCGGGGGATACCGTCCTGGCGGCAGTACAGCGGACTATCGAAACCGGCGAGACTCAGGTGGAAAACTACGCAATTTACACCCCCACGAATCAAATGTTATGGTTTGAAGGGCGCTCCGCCTTGATACCTGACTCACCTCCTGACCAGGACGAACCGCTTGTGCTGTGGTTGGCACGCGATATTACCAATATCAAAGCCGCCGAAGCCGAAAAACTGGAATCGGAACGGCTGCTGCTGGATATAGAAAACGAGAAACACCTGCTGGCGGAGCGTGAGGGATTTGTCTCTACGCTGTCGCACGAGTTCCGCACCCCCCTCACGATTATTCAGTCGTCCAAAAACATGCTAGCCAACTACTTAGACCGGATGTCAGCCGAATCGCGGGAAGAACACCTGGAACGCATTGAGGAGCAGGTGGATTATCTGACACGAATGATTGACGACTTGCTCAGCCTGGGTGAAGGGAAAAGCGGGGGTGTATCGGTTGACCGGAAACTGGTCAATTTGCAGGTGGAGTGCCGGCGCATTTTTGACCTGGTACGCATCAGCACCTATTCCCAGCATGAGGTAGTGTTTGATGTCGTGGATACGTTGGGTGAGGCCATGATGGACGTGCGTCTGCTGCGGCAGATTCTGACCAATCTGCTGTCAAATGCCATCAAGTACTCCCCTGAAACCAGCACAATTCGTTTTCAAGTCAACCAAGAGGGCAATACCGCCGTTTTCCAGGTCATAGATAACGGCATTGGCATGTCCCCGGAAGACCTGGAACTTATCTTCCAACCCTTCAAGCGCGGCAAAAACGCCAGCGAAATCCAGGGAACCGGCCTGGGCATGGTGATCGTCAAGCAGGCGGTGGATGCGCTGCACGGGACGATCACCTGTGAAAGTCAACTTGGGCGCGGCACGACATTTACCATTCGTCTGCCACTGATTGCACCCAACGATTTAACGACCGGATAAGAGCCACCCAATCTGTTCACCCACAAATCAGAGTTTGTTTTTACAGTCCGGGGGCTTCCAGGGTGAAAACTGTGATTTCGGGTCGGCAGTTGAAGCGTACCGGCGGGTAAATTGTCCCCACCCCGCGATTGGTATATTGAATCATCGTGCCGACCTGGTATTGTCCCATTGGATAGCGCTGGCCGAGGCGTGGCAGCACTGGCGCTCCGATCAACGGCAATCTTATCTGCCCGCCATGTGAGTGCCCGGAAATCTGGAGGTCGAAGCGGCCTGTCGCCGCGCTGATGTCGGCAAAATCGGGTTCGTGTGCCAGCAGCACCGCCGCGCCATCATCCGGGAGTTGTGTCAGCACCACATCCAGGCGATCCTGGTGCTCCCAGTAATCATCCACCCCGGCAAAGTGCAGGCGCGTGCTGCCTCGCCCCAGGGAATATACTCCGTTACTGATGTCGGTGATTCCTGCCCGCTGGAGTACGGTACGCACTTCAGAAGCATTGGTGACATGGTCATGGTTGCCCAGAACCGCGATCACGCCGTCAGGGGCATCGAAGGCCTGCAAACCGATAGTCAAGGCCTGTTCAACCCGCCTCACCGCGCCATGTGTCACAAAGTCCCCCGTCATAGCGATGAGGTCTGGCTGCTGAGCATTGACGAGTTCAGCAATTTGCAGCAGGCGTTCGCCGGTCATGCCGCTTCCCATGTGAATATCGCTGATTTGCGCGACGCGGTAGCCATGAAAGGCGGCGTCAAGGCGTGGCAGTCGCAATCCTAGCGGGACGACTTCTACCCATTCCGGCTCAATATCGCGGGCATACCCAAACCCGGTTATACCAACCGCCATTGTCGCCAGCATCGAACTTACAGAGAGGCGCAAAAAGGTGCGCCGTGAAATTTGATGAGACATACTTCTCACTCGTTCCTACTACCAATACGCATTCCAATTACAAAATGCAGAGCATACGCCCTGCCGCACCCATTGTAACAGAAGTCGAGCCGGATCAGATTAAGCCCTGGTGAAAGGGTGCATCGCAGAATATTGGCGGCATGATGACCACAAAACCCAATACGCAAGCCTCATGCCTGCCTTTCACTTTCCACTCGGCACTTTGCACTTTCAACCCTGAACAAATGTTCTCACAAATGTTCACCATTCACGACCTGTTTTATGCTACGCTGGTGCTATGCTGATTCGACCAACACACCACCACACCCACCTCCCGGAAACCGGTTTCCCGCCATTTTTGCAGCAAGGTCACGCACTTTGCAGCACAGGTACACCACCACTCACGGGAGGATTGCGGCAATCGCAGCACTCGCAGCACAAATCCGTTTTGTTGCAAAAACACCCTGCCTCCTCCCCTGTTTGTATCGCCTGAACACCATTTCATAGCAATAAAATGCGGCACGCAGTATCTATCCGTAAAATCTGTTGATGCTTTACCTCACCCCCTCCGAACCTGCGGTTCTCCCTCTCCTCAGCCGCTGACGGCAAGGGGAAAACGAGCGCAGCGAGTAGAGGTGAGGTTGGCGTGGCGAATATGTGGATCGGATTCGTAGGGACGAGGCCTGCCTCGTCCGTGAAAATATACTAAAACCCACTTCAGTGCTTCATCCGATAAATAACTATACAAAGACCTTGCGCCAAACGTATGGTTTT
>CALJKV010000055.1 GCA_937974245.1 uncultured Chloroflexota bacterium
ACGCCCGATGACATGCGCTGAGGCCCTGTTTCTGACTGTTGCTGTGCCCGTCTTTCAGCATTTAATTGTCTCCTGTAGACTGACTCTCCGTATCTGTATCTGCCATGATGGAGGCCGCCTGGTTGTTCGATAGTGGGGTAGGTTGCCTGGAATATGGGTGGCCGCTGGTCTCCGGCGCCCCTGTGGGGAAGTGCAGCGCTCACTTTACCGGCCCGTCTTTACCGGGTAAACCAGGTTTCATATCGTCTTCGCCGGGTGAGACAAATCTCATACGTCCGTCCCGTGAACACGCTATCATCTTCATATACACAGCACCAACATGAAACCAGGCTTAGCTGTGTGCTGGTGTGGTTAATTACGGGAATTGTAGCGCGAAGGACGCGGGCTGGCGAACGGGGGAGGGGTGTAGGCGACTCGGAAAACCCCTGGCTTCACCCTGAAGCGCCGCAGAAATCAAAGAATACGACGGAATGAGGCGGAGGAGCAAATTACACAGTATCAGTGAGGACAAGGGAAAACTTCTGCCAAACCACGCAAAAGGTGACACAGATGTTATCAGACCACGCAGAAGAGATATTCTGTGCAGTATCTTAGCGTGCATTTTCGTCCATTTGCTATCACTTGAGCAATAAGCAGTTGAAATTTTCCCAGCATATCGAGCCGGCTTTGGATACTCCTGGTCGTATCGGAAAACAGGTTATTTGAAGGTGGGGCAGAGGGGCTGTGCCATACACACGTTAGTTTGACTACGCTTCAGAAGAATCCTGACAATGCTTACTAACCTGAAAGATTGACAACCGTCTCGCAGGTCAGATGATAGGATTCGTTCGGGAAATAGCGTCCCCATTCTTCCATAGTGTAGTTCCGATTGGCAATGGTGCACGCCAACTGCCGCCAGGATTCCAGGCTGGTATCCCACACAATGATGCGTTTATCCCAGCTTGCGGAAGCGAGCGAACGACCATTTGGGCTAAACGCGACACTTGTCACCCAGTCTTTATGCTCGGTTAGTGGCATCCCTAGTGGCTGGCCAGACTGTATATCCCACAGGACGACAGATGAATCGCGATATCCGACTGCGAGCCAGGCTTCATCAGGGTTGAAAGCTAACCCTGAAACCCAGTCGTGGTTGTTGGTTAACGGTTGATCCGCCGGTTGTCGAGTTGCAACATCCCATAGAATCACTGATCCGTCCCGGCTGCCTGAGGCTAACAGAGTTCCATCAGGGCTGAAAGCGACCTGTGTGACGACATCGGTATGGGCAATCAACGGTTGGCCCGTTGCTGGCACAGTGGTCAAATCCCAAAGCATCACAGCGCCATCGCGCCCTCCAGAGGCAAGCAGTTGCCCATTCGGGCTGAAGGCCACCGTCATGAAACCAGACACATTGGAAACCAGTGGTTCGCCTACGCGTGTTCCCGTCTGGACGTCCCATAGTATGATGCTGCCATCATCACTGGCGGATGCGAGGCGTGTTCCGTCTGGACTGAATGCTACCTGCCATACCACATCCTGATGGGCTATCATGGGTTCAAATAGTGGACGGCCTGTAGCAACATCCCAAATGATCACAGTTCTGTCACCGCTACTGGATGCCACTAGCTTTCCATCTGGACTGAACACAGCACTGGTCACTGGGGCGGTATGGCCTTTAAGAACTGCTAACCCTGTGCCGGACGGCGCATCCCATAAGCGAACTGTGTTATCATTGCCCTGCCCAGCAGGATCACCGGCAGCAGATACCAGCAGCAATCCATCAGGGCTGAAAGCCACACTTGAAATTGCCTCCGTGTGTCCTGCCATGACCCGTTCTTCTAATGTCACGCGGTCTGTATTCCACAAAACAATTGACCCATCCGCGCCGCTGGCCGCCAGTGTATGTCCATCCACACCAAAGGCAGTGCTCCACACAGCACCTCGTTTTCCATCCAGCGGAGACCCCACTGATGTACCTGTCTCTGTATCCCATAACATGATGGTTCCATCATCGCTTGATGATGCAACCAGTGTGCCGTCCGGGCTAAATGCTAAGCTGCGAATATAACCTGTGTGGTTGGTTATGATTCGCCGTACTGATTTCCATGTCGTGGTATCCCAGAAGACAATCATCCCATCCACATCACTTGAGGCTAGCAGCGTTCCTTGCTGGTTAAATGCGATGCTCAATATCCAATTTTGATGTTCCTCCAGAGGAGTACCGACAGGGGTTCGGGTTGTTGTGTCCCATAGCATCACGGTTGCATCCGCTCCTCCAGAGGCCAGCAGTTTCCCATCAGGACTGAATGCTACTGTATATACTGCATCGCTATGCCCAACCAGCGGCTCACCGATCATGCTACCAGTCCTGGCATTCCAGAGCACTACAGTCGCGTCCGCACTTCCAGATGCTATGAGTTCCCCATTTGAGCTGAAAGCGACACTCCAAACCGCGTCCTCATGGCGGATGAGTGGGCTCCCAATTTCCGTCCCGTTGGTCAAATCCCATCGGCGCACCGTACCGTCAGCACTTCCAGATGCCAACATGCTCCCGTTCGGGTTGAAAGCCAGGGTATTTACCCAACCGGTATGGCCGTGCAGGGGGCCCCCTATAGGTTGATGGGTTGCGAGATCCCACAATAAGATGGTTTTGTCACGGCTACCGGAAGCCACCAGCATTCCATCAGGGCTGATAGCCACACTCCGAACAGCATCTGTATGGCCGGTTAAAAATGTTTTGATATGTGGATTGCTCTCCAAAGCAGTTAACAAGGTAATGCTTGCCTCAAAGGTCTCGGCAGTATTCAGCGCCTCTAGACTCAACAGCAAGGAAAGGTCGAGTTGTTCCAGCTTGGTCAAGGCGGTAGAGGCTAGTTCGCGTGAGCGTGCGATCCGATATTGAAGATTGGCGCGATCTCGTTCAAAAATCGCCTGATTCTGGCGATCAAGAGCGAAAAACGCCAGCGCTAGCGCAGCTATTGAGAAGACTATCAGGGCTACGACAAATAAGCGGGATCGGTTCTGTCGCTTGCGCCTAAGCGCAATCCCGGCCTGCACGTATGCTCGCTCATCTTCGCTCAGTACCAGGTCAGCCTCTGCCTCTCCAAACAGTCCTTCAAATTGCTCCAGACGTGCGCCCATAGCCAGATAGCTGGTATCTCGATTCATATTCAGCCACTCTGTCGTAGCCGTCGCCAACCGTCTGTACACCCGTAGATCATCGCGGCTGGTCTCAATCCAGTCACGAAGTTGCGCCCAGACTTGAATCAGGGCTTCATGGGCGATTTCAACTGTTGGAGTACGTGTATTGGGGTCGCGGTCAAATGTCAGCAGGCGATGTTTGCCAAACTGATCCAGCACTTGCTGGACGATGGCCCGGTCAGTGCCGATTGCATTTAGTTCCGGCCAGAGTACACGCCGCCGGGTGGCCGTAATTCCATCTCCCAATGTCACCAATCGCAAGAACAAGCGCCGGGTTATCAACTGCTGTTGAGGATTCAGAGCCTCATAGATTTCATCTGCTCTCTGCGCAAGCGCACCGGATACCCCGCCAATCTGGTGATATGCATCATGTTTGAGCACGGTTCCCTGGCGCTGTGCGAACATTTCAGTCAGGGTGTATTGGAGAAGTGGAAGCGAACCGGGTTGTTCGCTAACCTCAGTTACCAGTGCAG
Source organism: uncultured Chloroflexota bacterium (assembly GCA_937974245.1). Taxonomy (GTDB): domain Bacteria; phylum Chloroflexota; class Anaerolineae; order Aggregatilineales; family Phototrophicaceae; genus JACKCG01. The sequence goes on from CALJKV010000055.1 coordinate 3,651, forward strand.
CCAGAAGTCCATGTTCCAGGGTTACACCGATACGCTTGGCCGGCCCGACAATGGCCTGTTCCAACTCAAGGGGCGATAGTGGTAAGACCACTTCTGTTTGTCTTCGTATCAAATCGCCGAAGGCAGGATACAACAAAGGTCGATCATAAAAGTCTGCCCGTAGGGTAATCACCAAACGTAGGCGGCTGTTTTCGTTGGTAACGGCATGGAATAGGCTATTTAAGAAATGAGCGCGTACAGGCTCATCTTGAACCAGCGTGAACAATTCCTCAAACTGATCAATCACCAATACCAGTTCGCTGTCGTCGCGTGGCAGAATCTGTTCGATTGCCCACGACAGTCCTATCTCACTCTCTCGTAATCGTTTTAACAGCGTATCTGGAACATTGGATGCCACGCTGAGTAAGGCAGCGGCCAATTCACTAAGAGGATTCTGTGAGGGAACCATCTCCGCCGTAAACCAATTTCCAGAGCGAATTTCCGATCCACGCCGTAGCATTGGAATCAGTCCGGCCTTTACAACGCTGGACTTTCCACAGCCGCTGGGGCCAATCACCGCTATGAAGCGCTCTGGCTGTCCCAATTGTCGTACAAGTCGCTTCACAAGGTCTTCCCGACCAAAGAAATTGGGGGCGTCTGCCTCCTCAAAAGGGCGCAGCCCTACATAGGGGTTGACCGGTTGCAGAGCTGCCGTAAGGACACCTGTGCTAAAGGGATCAGCGGTCTTGGTTGGCCCAAGATGGGGCAGATGCTCGCCCATGTCTATGATGGTTGCCTCTTGTTGTAACGCGACCCGGCGAAATTCTGAGGCAAAATTCATTACATTCGGATAACGCGCTTCTGGGCGTTTAGCCGTCGCCCGCCAGATAACCATATTCAACGATTCTGATAATTCTGGCCGGAATGTTTGGAGCGGTGGCATCGGATCGTTTAATTGCTGGCTCAAAACGGTTGTTGTTACTGGGTCACTGAAAGGAAGCTGCCCGGTCAGCATCTCGTACAGTACAATACCCAGGCTGTAAATATCACTACGCTGGGTATTCGGTTCACGCAGGATACGTTCTGGTGGAAGATAGTGAGGCGAGCCAATTAATCTTTCAATTTTGAGGCTGTCTTGATCGCTCGTGAGCTTAGTTGCGATCCCAAAATCGGACAGATAAGCGTTATGCTGTTCATCCAAAAGGATGTTGTCTGGTTTAATATCGCGGTGAATGATTCCCTGTTGGTGAGCAAGCATCAAGGCTGAGGCTATCTGATCCAACATTTGGGCACTGGCTTTTAGACTCCAGGGGCCGGATGCCAGTGCCGCACGTAGATTGCCGCCGCGAAGCCAGCGCATTACCAGATAGGCACTATCAGGTTCACGCCAATAATCATAGAGTGGCACAATGTACGGATGTTCAAGTCTGGCGATTAGTTGAGCCTCGATTTCAAAGTCGCGAATGAAATCGGGGTGATTGGCATATTGGGGGAGAATAATCTTGATGGCGACTTCGCGATCAACCATCGGTTGGTAAGCGCGGAATACAGCGCCAAAGCCGCCCGTTCCTACTCGCGCCTTTAAGATATACCCCTTGATTTCCCTACCGTCCAAATCTGCCATTGAAAGATTTCATGATCCATATTGGTGAACACGTGTCATGATTAGATACAGATACAGGTTCTGGATGAGTGTCTTCTAAGAACCTGTTTAATCTAGCGATAACTCCAGCGGTGAAACACTTAAGACTCGCAGATGAGGGCTCAGTCTTGCGCGGTATGTGTCTTCTTCCGCAGCTGTCAAGTCACCACCAATCTGGGTCATGACTACCGGTATCAATTCGTCTTGAAAATATTCCATGATTTTCCGCGTTTGTGCTGCCAGGTCTTCGGATGCAATGGTGATATCATCCGAATCGTCCGGACTCATTATTCTCGTGTGTTCAGCCGACACCCCGGTGTCATTTTCAGTCGATAATTCTGCTCTCGGTAAGTCCTTCAAGGATGGAATTCCGTATTTTTGCCGCCAGGGGAGAATCACTTCGCGCAAAACATGAATCGCATCCGTCGCGCCGCTGAGTTCTACAATGATCTGAGTCGCATTATGTGACATTGAAATCACACTCGTTTCAACGACCAATCTGCCTTGAATGACATCAATACCGTATTGGAGTTCCGCCAGTGCTTCGAGAAAAGGTGTCAGATGTTTGTGCAGCCGGCTTACTGTCAGCCCAGAGGGAGATGTTACTTCTGGCAGGAGGGGATTAGAGATTAACACGATGCGCTGTTGTGACACCTTGGCCTGTTCCCCGATTGTTTTATAATACGCGAATAAGATGAGTTGGCCCAGGCGTAGCATATCACCATTAAATAGTACTTGAGGTGAAAGTGGTTGTAGCCGGTTTTCGTTGACGAAAGTGCCGTTTGTGCTGCTCAAGTCTTCTATGGAGTAGCGGTTATTTTCTGACGACTTGATCATAGCGTGTTGGCGGCTGACTCCCAGGGCATGTGCTCCATAAGGCTCCATGTCCAGCATAGGGGTGGCCGGGGTAGCTTCTGTCTGGCGCCCTAGAACAATACGTTTCAAATTCTTTATGACTATAGGCTGCTTTTGTCCGGCTACAAACAACACCAATCCGTCATAGTGTTGGTGCCGTAAATAATCCAGATGTTCCTGATCGGTTTTGCCCATCGGCTTATCTGGAACGATAACTGTGATAACCGATTTCAGTGGTTCACCGCAAAAGGCACATGTAGTAACATCCTGTTTGTTCTGTCGCTGGCAGACGGGGCAAATATTGACATCAACAATCGGCATGATAAGGCCCTTTTACAGATAGAAAGTGGTTCTAATGCGACAGTAAGTGTGATCTTACTGTGCTTTAGACATAAAAAATAACCGCTGTTTCCAATAGATAAAATTGGCACAAGCCTTCAATAAGAACCGCACACTTAAGGTCTTGAAGGAGTTGGGCTATGCAGGTTTACTACAATCCAGCTGGTTGACGAGAAAACTTGAACACAGTCGGTTTGTCTAATCAACCTGCACTCGTACTTTGCCCTGCGCATCACCTGCAACAGCCCGACAACCAGAAAAATTCAACCCAAGCCATAACTCCCGAATAAGGCCAAAACAGATCATCTATCCTGTCTGCCTTCTGAAAACGGATTTAGTGTAACTTCAGCGTCAGTGATTGCTCACTTAGTCTGTCCGGGAGGTATACCCGCATCGCAGCTGTTTCCCGGGCAATCATCGTCATGCCCCGGTGTGTTGCAACTGTTTCCTGTTGGGCAAGTGTCGGTTTGTCCCGGGGTATCGCAATCGTTATCAGCGCAATCGTCTGTTACATCTGGAAGATCACACGGACACGTATCATCTCCCGCTCCGTTACCCTGGTTATTACTTACCATTAGTTCTGCATATAGCTGTGCAATTTGATCGTAACTCAGCGGTGATGCAATCGAAATCGACTGATTCAACAGTCCGATTGGCAAGTTGATGAGCGTGCTAACATCATAAGGCTCGGGTGGAAGGGGCGGTCCGGACGGTGTTAGGTCTTCAGTCATTGGTACACGTACGCGCGTCCCAGCGAAAGCGATATGCTCAACGCCCATCGCCTGCACACGTGCCTTTCCCTCCAGGGTTGTTATCGTCATTTCGCCATTGCGCTGTGCCTGGAAATAAACAGTCGAGCCAACATGGATGTTGACTTCATTAATCAGTAACGTAACCTCGCCAGCGCCTTCTGGGGTTTGGATCACGAACCCACTTCCAGGCATTTCCGAACAAACTGTCTGATTATCCGTGCCACTCTCGAAATAGAAAGCCTGCATTGGCCCAAAGTGGGGCAGGGTGGCTACTTCAACCGGTAAGGTCTCCATATTTTCGTTAGGTGCAAGTAGCGCCGTGAAAACCCATCCCGTCAGGTCTGTATCGGGTATCTCCACTCGTAACCAGGAGCTGTCTGCCAGACGCCCTATCGCTGAGATGCTCTGGTTGCGGGCAATTGTCCCAATAACCCTTGCCTGCTGAGTCGGAGCAAAACGTACATTGACATTTGCCGATCCAATCACAGAAACATCCACCGGCGTTCCCGGCGCAACCGCATTGTTCACCGTGACATCACCAAACATTAATAAGGTGAGATTTTCTGGACGTGACTGTGGTAGATTTGCACGCAGTTCCATCCGTGTGACACCCCATACCCCGGATGCAGCGTCCATCGCGCTTAAATGCAGGGAGCGCAACCCCGAAACATCTGTCTTGTCACCAGGATCCGTGAATTGTAGTGACCAGCCTGACTGCGGTTGTGCGTCCAGGAGGACATGCCCATAACAAGCCTGGTTTCGGCCAGTCGTATCGCACAATTCTTGAGTTGCCTCCAAGGCAGTCTGTACCACCACAGGGCAATCTAGCTGCTGTGCTTGTACACTTAACATGCCGGTTGGCACAATCCATATCATGGAATACAGGATGAGGGCGAATATTCCGCGAGTATTTTTCATGGATGAGTTCCTTCTACTTGCTGTTCAACGATGACTTCATTTACCCGGTTGGTAGGTCCATGATGCCAAAGAGTGTGGTTGAACAAATTGAAGTCTATTCTCTTTATCATACAATAATTTGTGCTAGGTTGTGTTGACATTTCACCGGAGACAGACTAAGGCACTCACAAACTCGGGCAAAGGTAGGGAAGCTACCGCGAAGTGCGTCTCTATTAAGGGCTCCTAACCCCGTGAATTCCAACCAACGTGGCATAACCCGAAAGATGATTTTTTCACTCTTTCGGTACGAATCCGGTTGGGGATAGGGTGGAATGCCATATAATCAAAGGCATCAGGAGTGATTGCATATGCCACGCAAGATACTGCATCTGGACCTGGATGCCTTCTACTGTGCAGTCGAAGAGAATCACCAGCCACACCTTCGCGGCCAACCCTTTGCGGTGGGCGGGCGACCGGAGCAGCGCGGCGTGGTTTCCTCGTGTTCGTATGCTGCCCGCCGTGTTGGTGTTCGGTCGGCTATGCCGATGTCCCAGGCTCTGCGTCTGTGTCCCGATTTACGCATTGTGTCGCCCCATTTCGACGCGTATCACGCCGCCTCGGGCCAGGTCATGGACATCCTGCATGACCTGACCCCTTTCGTCGAGCAGATTTCAATTGATGAAGCCTTCCTCGATGTGACCATGCTGCCGGGTGAAGCTGAAGTCATCGCCCGCACCCTGCAAAGGCGTATCCACTCCCAGCTCAGCCTGCCTTGTTCGCTGGGAGTAGCCACCAACAAACTGGTCGCTAAGATTGCGACCAACCAGGGCAAAGCCAGGGCAGGTAAGGACGCGCCGCCCAATGCCATCCTGGTCGTCGTACCATGTGAAGAAGCCGCTTTTCTCGCGCCGCTTCCGGTTGATGAGCTCTGGGGTGTTGGACCCAAGACTGCCAACCAACTCATCAAACTGGGTATCCAGACGATTGGCGACCTGGCTCGTTGGCCGGAGACTGATCTGGTAAAGCGGTTTGGCAAACATGGGGCGGAGTTATCCCAGCGTTCTCAGGGGCGCGATGACCGTGCGGTTGAACCGGAACAGGAGACCAAGTCCATCAGCAAGGAAATCACTTATGCCCGCGATACCGCTGATGGCAGTACGCTCAGGCGTACACTGCGCCATCTCTCCGATGGGGTAGGACACCGCTTGCGCAAAGATGGGTTGCGCGGCACGACCCTGAAACTGAAACTGCGTTGGTCGGATTTCACAACTGTCACCCGCCAGACGACGCTCGAACAACCCACTGACCACGATGAGACCATCTATCAGGGAATCCTGACCTTGTTTGAGTTGGTGTGGACTCCAGGGACGCCAGTGCGTTTGCTTGGTGTCGGGATGAGTGGATTCACTACCGGCAGCCATCAATTGAGTTTGTGGGATGATCCACAGGATGAGGTCGAACAGGATCGGCTCGAATCAGCGCTGGACGGACTCCGTGAACGCTTTGGCGAGCATATCATCCAGCGGGGCAGTGACCTGATGGGGCATGAAGAGTAGAAGAGGTGGCTCCGACTTAACTCCAGGAGCAAGACAGCGTCGCATAAATCCAATAATGCGACGGAATGAAGTGGAGCAGCAGATTACACAGTATCCGTGAGGACAGGGGAAAACTTCTGCCAAACCACGCAAAAGTTGCTGTATTTATCGGGGACATCGTCGCCACCCAGCTATCGGCCACATCGTTCCCACCCCCTACGCTGCACGCCAATGGGCAGCCCTTGATCATCAAGCCCAACCGGAATAACGACCGACGGCAAGCCGGTCACGGGCGAAATGCTGCTAAATGATGTTATGATGTCTTCACCTTGACCGCTTTTCTCGGTGATAATCAGGACTGGAGTTTCGCCTTTTTCAGTGAAATCGTGTGAATTTTGGCGAAACTCCAGCCTGGATCACTTCCACCCCTTTTCCCCGCAGGCGGAGAAAAGCGGAGCGCCTACAAGTCCCTCTCCGCGTGCGGGCGGAGCCAAGGGGTTGGGGGATAGGAGTAAAAATGCATAACACGCTCTAGCTGAACTAGAGAGGAGGACACAGGAGGTGAGTCGCGGTACGCACCTCGTGTTTAACGGTGTTGATCGTCCGGCCAGATGAGAATGGGCATATTCACGACCACGCCCGGCTGCTCAACCGTCACCTCGCCGGCCTCTTCCGCCGCCAGAATTTCCTCAACCGACATCAGTTCGCGCGCCGCAGCCTCGTCCTGCCATGTCACCAGTGAGATCGCACGCAGCGGTGTGTAGGCTTCATCACCCGGAATACTGTCAAACACGTCGGGCTGATAACCGAGCGGGCCGTCGCCCTCGATCCCGTTGGTAAAAACGTAGACATTGCCCAGCAACTCCGTCGGGATTTCCGCGAGGCTGGGAACCGTGAGCACGTCCGGTCCCATCATCTCCGTCAAGGCCTGGGCCACGCCTGGATCAGAGGCTTCGGTGTGAATGAAGAACACCATCTCGCTGTTGTACAACGCCATCGCCAGCGGCGCGAGATCGGCAGTGGTGAGGCCGCCCGTTGCATCGGACATGTCCATGCCCCCCATGCTGTCTCCACTAGCAGCCGTAGGCGTGGGGGTCGCCTCCTGCAATGCGGTGGCAGTCGATAGGGAAAGCAGTAATGTGAGACCCAACAGGCCCAGGAGAGCCAACATCGCCAATCCTACTTTTAGACGCATCTCGTAACACCTTTCTCTCCGTAGAATTAAAAAGCACCCGGAAAACATAACATCCCCTGATAGAAAAAGGTATGCGCCATTTGGCGTGATTATGATTGACCAAATTATACCAATTCTGGTTAAGCGGTGCGTGTATCGGATATAGGCAGTTGATCGTGAGCAGCGACAATCCAATCCGAGCCGATCAACTGCCGCAATCGCGTTTTGTCCGCCCGTAACTGGCGCAGAAAATGCTCAATCGCTAGTTGCTTAGCGCGCAGTGAAGGATAAACCTCGCCTTCAATCTCACGCCGGATTTCCTCAAAGACCCGCTCAGCGGGGTTCAATTCGGGGGAGTAGGAGGGTAAGGCAATACGCACAAACCCCAGTTGGCCCATGGCTTTGGCCCGATGAGCAGAGGCTCCATCCCAGATGACTGCATCCGGTGACCACCGCTGAAAAATGGGGATCAGGTGGGCCTGATTCATCCGCGCGGACCAAGCCCACGCTAACTCAGCGGTCTCGACATTGATGGCTAACACCAAATACTCCCAGGCAAACTCGATTTGGACTTTTTGAACGATCTTGATGCCTTTGCGCCCCCAGCGTCGCCGGACTTGACCCCATAACCCAAAGCGCATTTCATCACAATGCAGAATCTCGGCGACCTGACTCAGTTCTGCCGCCTTCAAGGCCTGCGCTAAGCCCCTTGTAGGTATAGCGGATGCTCCACCGATCCTCAACCCACTGAACCGCATCCCACACGGTGCGAAACTCTCCCAGCTGCACTTTGGCAAACAGGGCACGCTGTTGCGGTCCGCTTAAGTACGCCTGATGTGTTCCGCTACTGTTGTGCCCGCGCACGCGCTTCAGGACTTCCGCCCACCCTCCTCCACGATACCAGGCTACCCAATTCTGTACACTACGGTGCGAAACGTTCAGCATATCGACCACATCTTGTATCCGTTGCCCTCGCTGCAAATGCCACAGGGCTAACAACCAAATGCGCCGGTCGGCATGGCGCTCGTTTTTGTACAGCCTCTCAAGCTCCTCAGCGCTTTCTTGCCATTCAATTTGTAGGCGTCGTCCCATGCATTTCCTCGGCGTCTTTTCTTTCTATTTTACACGCATGTATTACCCCGATTTGGTATTAGACAACATACTAATCAAGAATATGCCGATCAAAAGATTGTATACAGGAGAAGTAGAGTTTGGGGAGTATCTCGAACTCGCGGTTCAGGAGGCAAAAGCCGAGCGACGGCGACTGGAGCAAAGCCGGCATTGGCGTGCAGCGTAGGGGGTGGGAACGATGTGGCCGATAGCTGGGTGGCGACGATGTCCCCGATAAATACAGTTGCCCCTGGTGACACAGATGTTAAACAGACCCCTGATAGGTCAAGTGATAACAAAGGGAGGGTCTCAGACCCTCCCCAGGAAACCACAGGTATTACCGAACGCGATGCCTAGTCATCGTTGTCATTATCATTGTGATCATCATCATGATCGTCGTCATGGTTATCGTTGCTGTGGTCGTCGTCATTGTCGTTGCTGTGGTCGTCGTCATTGTCGTCGCCGTCATCGTGGTTATCATTGTCGTTGAAGAAGGCGGGGTCGGGTGTCTGCGGTACGAAGATCGTCATGCCGACCACAATGAAGCGCGGGTCAGTAATGCAGTTTGCCACGGCCAGTTCGCTGATCGAGGAGCCGCTGCCCGCGGCGATTGCTGAAAGCGTGTCGCCAGCCTGGATGGTGTAAGTTGTCCAGCCGGAAGGCATCGCCGGTACGCAGTCTGCCGGGATAACTACAGCGCCGTTGTCATTGCTGTTATCGTCGTCGTCATCATTGTCGTTACCGTTGGCGTCATCATTGTCGTTGCTGTTGGCATTGTCTTCATGATTAAGCCAGCCTTCGACCTCACTTGCGACCAGTTCGCCATTCACGATGCGGACATGCACCTTGACCAGCGCCCCCACCTGAAGCTGCGTCTTAATTTCAGCCTGAAGCGTGTTGATACTCTGGCCGGCGACAATAATATAGCCATCGCCAACTTCTTCCAGCGTCCCGCGCAGTTCGAAGTCCTCGCCAGGTGTGGTAGGCGGGGTGTCCGGGGTGTAGAGCGCTACTTCACGGGTGACCAGCGCACCGGCAACATCAAAGCTGGCATGTACCTTGACCATATCGCCCACAGCAATGGTATCCGTCATTTCGGCGGTGCTGATGTCAATCGCCAGACCGTTCACGGTGAGGGTGGTGGCGTCTAGTGCTTCCACCACACCTGTGATCTCGACCTCACCGGGGAGCAGGCCATCCGGCGTGGCAGCGCTTACTTCTCGGGCGGCGATAGTGCCATCGGTCAGCACCCAGCCCTCCACTTTCACGGCGGCGTCCAGTTCCAGCGCGGTGCTGATTTCGGCGGATGTGATGTCAATGAACTGCTGGTTGACGGTGATGCTGTCTACCGTCATCGCTTCAATCAGTCCGACCAGTTCAATCGAACCGACGGCGTTGGCGGGGGGAACAACGGACTGTGCCAACGATGCGCCCAGCGGCAGTGCCAGCAGCAGCCCCAATAAAACCAGAATTCCAAATACACGTTGCTTAATATTTTTGACCATGATACGAATCTCCCTCATTGGATAAATGGTCAGTACGATAGTTATTTCGCCTATATCGACAGGAGAAACGCGCATAAGTTTCGGTGAATTCTGGACATTAGTACGGAGGTACTGCCCAGCAGTGCGAAATACGCCGCAGCTTACCGAGGCGGGGGCAGCGGTCGCTTATCCCCGGTGTGTGGGTGTTTGTGAGGTTGAAGCTAGCCGGGCGTAAAGGGAGCGAACGTGTCATAGCTCGCCACTTTGTTTGTATCCTGTTATAAGCAAACAGGTCGCTTTTTTGGACAAATCTTACTCAGAGTTATACATGTGAAGTTGTGATGATCTGTGTCCAGAAAAAAGCTCGTTTTCTTGGACTACGCTCGTAATTCCAGTGATTTGAGTTCAGAACAGGAATAGCAATTTTCAAATTACGTGGCGACCTGTAGCAGCTTCGCTCCATTTAGGCCTATTAGGCACTTTGGCAACGGTGTGACCCAAAGTCAATTCTAAAACCAAAGCAGGGCCGAGCGTGGCCCTGCCGGTTTTATGATTTGCGGTTATTGAGACGCCGGTTTAGACAAACAACGTCTGGGCGTCTTCCGCGAGTTCCAGAAATTCCATCGCGCCCAGCACTTCAGAGCCATCCACCAGATCATTTTTCGTCAGCTTCATCATGTCCATAGACATCTTACAGCCATAGACCCGCGCCCCGGCGTCCATGACCATTTCCACGAACTCGCCCACCGGCGGGAAGTCCAGCTTATCAATCTCGCGGCGCATCATCCACGAGGCCATCGCGGACATGCCGGGCAGCATCCCGATAATGGTGGGAATGTGGAACCAGGGGTGCATATTCGGATTACCCACCGTCGCCACGCTCAGTTTGTCCATCTTCTTCTTGGTAATGATGTCGAGCCCCCAGAACGTAAAGAACAGGTCGGCGTCAATCCCACTCATGCGGGCGGCGTTCGCCAAGATGAGCGGCGGATAGGCCATATCCAGAGAACCCTTCGAGCTGATGATACACAGTTTACGGACTTTCTTACTGCTAATCTGCTCCAGCACCGGAGCGACATCCAGTTGTGCCATCGTAATTTCTTCCTATGTGCTAAATGCAGCCCGTAGGCTTGCTCAGACCGGCGATTTTGGCGGCAACTTTGGCGGGGCCGCCGGGGAACAGCTGATAAATTTCCTTCGTATCTACGTCGGTGGTCTTGGTGATGCGGCGCAGGGAGGGCGCTTCACCTTTTTCGGTGAATTCCTTGCGGGCGAAGTTGATGACCACCCAATGACGATTCGTCAGGGTAATCCCTAGTGTAGCAGCAATAGCCTCACCGATTTCCGGCGTCCAGGCCTTCGCGTCGTTCATGAAACCTTCGGCGTCAAATTCAACGAGTTCCAATACTGCAGACATAGCTTATATTCTCCCTTTTTTGCTGTTGTAGACCGTATCCATTTGCTTGTTGTTCCTTGCATTCAGGTCATGCTTGTCGGTGACCCGAGTGTAATCACTACTTCTTAGCGGAATCGGGCGGCACCTGGTCGGCCATGGATTTCACCACGTTCAGCATCCGCGCCATCCCCCGACGGACTTTGGGATCTCCCAGTTCCCGCAGGAGCCTCCAGGGCGAAACCTCTTGATCGACCTGCTCCTCCACAGCAGTTTCGATGAGGCTGTTGGCAAAAGCCAGCACCTGGGGCTGAGTCATGCGGCGCACCGTCAGCAAAATCGTGACAATGTTATCGCCCAACTCACGCACGTCCTGTTCATCAAATTCCGTCACCACGCGGTCAGCCAGATAGTTCAGCCCGCGCAGAAAAGCAAAGTACCCTTTTTGTTCAAGCTGGTCGAGCTGCGCTACCGCCTGGTCAAAGACCGGCTTCACCAGCAGACCGGTTTCGTGACCGAGTTCCACCATGCTCTCCAACTGCCCCAACATGCCGGTGAGCAGATGCGTATCCCGCAGCAAGCGTTTGAGCAGGAAAAAGAGGTCTTCCAGTTGAAAATCGTTCCCGACCTCGGCTAACTCATCAATCGAGAGTTTAACCATGTGGTTCACAATCGGGATCATGTCGCGCTTGAGTTCTTCCAGTTCTTCCTGAGCGCGGCGTTGAGCATCAATCTGCTCGGTCAGATAGTCGAGTTTCTGGTGCAATAAGGCGAGGTCTGTATTTTCCATCACCACCCCCTATGCCCACTTTCCCGCCATCGACATTTGCGACTCAAACGGCATCTCGCCGCCTTTGAGTAGGATGTTCCAGTAAATCCAGCGGAAGGACATCTTGCCCCAGTGGTTGACCGCCGATTCCTTCAGCAGAGAGAAGGGGCCAACCCCCGGCAGCGGGAACTTGCCCGGCAGCGGCTCAACATCATAGTTGAAGTCAATCAGGATGCCTTTTTCAAATCCCGACTCAATGAAACAGTTGGCGTGGCCGTCGAACTTCGGCAGCGGTTCTAAGCCTTCCATGTGGCGCAGCATATTTTCGATCAGCACATCCAGCATAAAGTGCGCCACAGAACCAGCCTTTGAGGTGGGCGTGTTCCCGGCGTCACCGATAATCCAGATGTTTTCGTACTGTGACGATTGCAGGGTGTGTTTGTCGGTGGGGACAAAATTCAGCTCATCCCCCATATCGGAGCGTTCAATCACGTCCGAACCCATGTTGGTCGGGATTGTTACCAGCAAATCATAGGCGATTTCACGGCCATCGTGGGAGCGGATGACTTGTTTGCTGTTGTCCACCTCACCGATATTGAAGTCTGCTTCAAGGTGGATACCCTTTTCAGCCAGCATATCGCCCAGGACACCCGCTGCACGCGGCTTGGTAAATGCGCCGGAAAGCGGGGTGGTGAAAACCAGTTCCACTTTGTCGCGCAACTCCCGTTCGTGGAAGAACCAGTCGGCCAGGAACAGGAATTCCAGCGGGGCAACCGGGCACTTGATTGGCATTTCCGCGATATTCAGCACCAGGCGACCACCCGGCCAGAACTTGAGGAAACGGCTGAGGGCTGTCGCGCCTTCCAGTGTGTAGAAATCAAAAATGTTCTTGCGCCAACCGCTTTCGGTCATGCCGGAAATTTCATCCGGCTTAATCTGGCTGCCAGTAGCGATTACCAGGTAATCATACTGAATCACCTGGTTGCCGCGCATCAATTTCACCCGATTGGCTTCCGGCTCAATGACTTCAATATCCGACATAATCACTTCAACATTGCGCGGGATAAAATTCCGCTTGGGTTTCACTACATCGGCGGGTTTGTAGATGTCGAAGGGGATGAACAAAAAGCCAGGTTGGTAATAATGGGTTTCGTCACGGTCAACAATAATAATGCGCCATTCTTCCGGGTCGAGAACGGGTGCCAATTTGTTGGCGACCATCGTCCCTCCGGCGCCAGCACCCAGGATGAGTAATGTCTTCTTCACGCTCAATTCTCCCAATTTGCTTGTTGTGAGCTATCCACGGAACCGGTCAACTCCATTTGTTCCTTGATCCGGTCAGACATGATGCTCCGCAAAATATCCAGCGCTGTGATAACCCGTGTATCCGTGAGAGAATAATGTACTGACTGCCCATCACGTATCGCCGTAACGAGGCCACGATCCCGCAGAATTTTGAGATGACGTGAGACTTTGGGCTGAGACAGTCCAATGGCAGCAGCGAGATCACTCACATTGCAGTTACATTGGCTAAGGGCGTAGAGGATCAAAATACGGTTGGTATCTGCCAGACCGCTGCATAATTCGGCATGAAGTTGTGCAATTTCCTCGCGCAGCTTGGTGTCCATTATGCCTCCCGTCATTCAGGACGATGCCGCTTATGCATGTATACGTTTATCCATATACATTGACCATAAGAGTAGCACGAAAAGCAGCGCGCCTATAGTGAATTTTGTCACATATAATCCCTGACAGCCAGACCTGACCGTGTCTGTCTACAGAGCCCTAAAGGCAGCTCAGCTGCGGGAGACCGCAGCTCGGTTAAGGGAGCCTAGCCGCGCCTGGATTTCGAAGGCAAATAGAGGGGCCAAGCTGACCTGAAAAGGGGCGGATTTGACCTAGCAGAATCGTACATTGCGGGGTAAAATGGATACATATAATGGACGATATAGGTAGTGATTTTACCGGGTAAAAACCATGTCCCTGAACCCGCTCACCCCACCACCCGCCGCCAACACCGCCCTGCTGCTCCCCGCTGACGCCGGTAAAGATGCCCGCTCGCGCCTGAGACGCTTCGCCGCCTGGCTGGACGCCGCCGCTCGCCCCTGGCACGCCCCCGACCTGACCGCCTACCGTGACGCCCTGCTCCGCGACGGCCTGGCCCCATCGAGCGTCACCGCCCACCTCGCCACCGTGCGCGGCCGGTATGCCGCCCTGCTCAAAGACCCGGCGGTACTCGACCAGCTGGAGGCCGCCGCCTATCAGGCCTGCCGGGCCGAGGGCTTCGAGCCGAACCCGGCCAATGTCCAGGCCGCCGTCACCCGCCTGACCGGACGGGTACAGAACGCCATCCACCCCGACGCCGCGCCGGTGAAGCGCATCACCCGCCAGGACCGCCCCGATGACGAGACGCTCCGCCTGACATCCGCCCAGGCCAGCGCCTTGTTAGCGGCCCCCGGCGTCACGACTTTGCTGGGGCTGCGCGACACCGCCCTGATCGCCCTGATGCTGTGTACCGGGATCCGCGAGGCCGAACTGGTGGCATTGGACGTGCCCGACCTCCGCGGGCGGCTGGGCGGCGCCCTGGCGCTGCATGTCCGCGACGGCAAAGGCGCCAAGGAGCGGTTGGTCCCCTACGGCGACCTGGACTTCGCCCTGGTCATCCTGGATGCCTGGCTGCGACGGGCCGGGATCTCCGAGGGCGCGGTGTTCCGAGGGTTTTACAAAGGTGGCCGGCGTGTGCGCGACGGGCGGCTGCACGTCCGGGCCGTCAACCAGGTCATGGAGCGCTACCCGATTGTGGTGGACGGTGTCCAGCGGACGGTCAACCCGCACGACCTGCGGCGCACCTATGCCCGGCGGCTGTACGAGGCGGGGGTCGATCTCCTGGCGATCCAGCAGAACCTGGGCCATGCCGACCATAAGACGACCGAGTTGTACATCGGCCGCCTCGATGTCGGGGCGCGCAAACCCCCGGCCCTGTATACCTTCGATGTGGGGGCGCTGCGGGGTGTAGGGGAGCGGGCGGCTGGGAGTTGAAGATTAGGGATGGGGCACCGGCAAATTTAATTCAGTGGAAGCGTGAAATCATAAACATGCGCCCCTGCCAGCGATTCACGTACACGGTGCGCCTTACCTACTCGCTCCTGGGGTCCGAGTCCCACTGTCCAGAAGCCACCTAGCAGAGCAGCCTCAATACCGGCTTCGGCATCTTCAAAAACGATACACTGTTCCGGTGGCAGGCCGAAACGCCCGGCAACCCAGATAAAAATATCGGATGCTGGCTTGGCATTCACGACACTGTATCCATCCCCGAAGGCATCAAACAGCGATAGAATTCCCAGGCGTTCACATACCTCGCGGGCATTTTTGCTGGCGGAACCTAGCCCCAACAGTATTCTGGCGGCTTTCGCATCCCGAAGAAAATCCCAGACTCCAGGTAGCAAGTCATCCGGGGTGATCTCTTTCAAGAATTCACGATAATAGGCGTTCTTACGCTCCATCCACGCCTGCATTTGCACTTCAGAAAGGACTTTATCTTTGAGCAGAATTTCGAGGCTGCGGCGACGGGGCACGCCGCGCATCGCCTCATTGTCGGTGCGCGTAAATGGTATCCCCTCTTCGTCTGCCAATCTTTTCCAGGCTCGATAATGAAACTCGGCAGTGTCAGTAATAACGCCATCAAGGTCAAGAATGTAACCGATGGTCATGAAAATCACTCCTGCGGAATAGAAATTGTCACTTGCTGGCCTTGATGCCATATTTTGAACGAAACGCGCCGCCAATGTGCCGGGAGTCTCGGCTCGACCTGCAGGCCGGCGGCGGTCACCTGCAACCCGCAAAAACCAAAAACCAGTGCCTGCCATACCCCGCCACATGAAGCAGCATGAATGCCATCACGCACATTCCCCTTGTGGTCTTCCAGGTCAATGGTCGCGCTATAGATGAACAGCTTGTAGGCTTCCTCAATATCGCCCAGACGGGCGGCAACCCATGCATGAATGGATGGGCTGAGCGAAGAACCGTGATCCACCACCGGGTAGTACACATCCCAATTGCGCTTCAGAAAAGTCGTATCGCCTAATTCATGGCCCAGCAGTGCCATCAACATGACGACATCCGCCTGCTTAATGACCCGGGTCGTCTGTGTTTTCTTATGTCCCAGAATCCAGTCCATATTGGTAGTACGCGGCGTGTAATCTTCTATGTTGATTGGTTTGAGACGATCAAAGAACTGCTCAAACTGCTCAAATACCCCGCCACCTTCATCACTCATGGGGATATAGATACGGGCGGCAACATCAGCCCATTTCTCAAGCCGGGAAGCCGTCATATCTAAGACACTGCCCAGGCGTGCCGCATGGCCTGGCGCATTCGTTTGCAGCCATTCCCATACCTCAATCGCCTGTTCCATGTGCCACTTCACCATACGGTTTGTGAAGACACTGTTGTCCACATTTTCATGATACTCGTCCGGGCCAATCTGCATTCGTAGTTCATAACGCTGCTTTTCGGGGTTCGGTTCAACCCTACTGGCCCAGAATCTCGCTGTGTCCAGCACAATTTCTGCGCCATAATTTAAAAACCACTCGTCGTCACCCGTCCAACGCCAGAACTGCAGTATCGCATAGGCAATATCGGTCGAGATATGTTGTTCGTTATCCCCTGTCCAGATACGAATGCGGTTGCCTTCGGCATCCAGGTCATTCGCCCAGCGTGGCGTCGTTTCCACACCGGTATCCGCGCTTTCCCAGGGGAAGAGTGCGCCCTCATAGCCCGCTTCCTGCGCTTTCGCACGCGCTCCCTGCAGATTGTGATAGCGGTACATCAGCAGGCGCTTCGCCATTTCTGGTGCACCAAGCGTGATGGGTGGTAACATGAAAAGTTCCGTATCCCAGAACACATGCCCCTTATAGCCATGTCCGCTCAGGGTTTTCGCGCCAATACTTACGCGCTCGTCGGCAGTCGGGACCGCAATAAGCAAATGATACAGGTTAAATCGAATGGCCTGCTGGGCAACCTCGTCACCCTCAATCTGGACATCGAAATCCGACCAGTATTGTTCCCAGGCTGCTTCATGCTGCTGTTTCGCCTCCTGATACCCGGATTGAACCGCCTGGCTCAGCGTGTATTCACAAGCAGTAACCGGATTCTTTGTGTCACGTGTTGTGTGCAGCGCAACTAACTTGGTAATCCAGACCTTTTGGTTAGGCTGGAGGGTGACCGTGGCAATATGGGCTGGGATTTTTGGCGTGGTGCAATCCGTCCAGGCCGGGTTAGTGCCCTCAATCAGCAGACAGCTCTGCATCGCGGCGACATACCCACTCTGATCGGTTTTACCACTAAAAAACAAGCGGTTCTCTTTGGTATATTCCTGACGATCCACCCAGTGGTCGATATCATCCGGGTTAGTGGCTGACCCATCCAGCGCATCATAGACCTGGATTTCATGTATCCCTTCGCTCAAAACCTGCACCAAAACCTGCAACGCAAGAAGATGTGGGTTAGCCTGGCTCGTAAATCGCTCGAAAGCTAACCGAAGAATATGTTTACCAGGGCTGAGCCAGAGAACATCACGACGCAGAATCGCCGTGCGCAAGTCAAGCGTGCGTTCAAAACCGAGTACACGTCCCTCGTTAAGGCGGAAAGTTTCCCCATTCAGCGTGATGTGCAGACTTAACCAGTTGGGAAGCGCGGCCAGTTCCGGCACGAGTACTTCTGCCTTGTGATTGAAAAGCCCAGCCACCAGCGTCAAGGGAGTATCGCCTGGATATCCTTCTTCAAAGCTGCCGCGCACACCTACTAGGCCGTTGCCAATCGTAAAGATGGTTTCGGTATGCAGCAAATCGCTGGGGCGAAAGGGATACTCTTTTACTTGCCATTGGCGTTCTTCAAACAGTGACATTGAGGACATAGGTCTAGTATTCCAGCGTGCTGCTAGCACGAATAATCAACTCAGGTTCTAACAAATGCTTTTTCACGGCAACCGGCACGCCATCAAGTTGAGCCAACAACATATCAACAAGAAGTGCCGCCACTTTTTCGATTGGCTGGCGAACCGAGGTGAGCGGCGGGTACATAAACTCAGCTATAGGTGTATTGTCGAAACCGGTAACAGCGATCCGCAGCCCTTGCTCCGAAAAATAACGCATCGCGCCCAGAGCTAGCACATCACTCACGGTGACAACCGCTGTGGGCGGCTTGGCGCTCCCCATCAGTTCCTGGGCAGCCTGATACCCATTGGCGATATAGTTCTCAGCCCGAACAACCCATTCAGACATGATCTCCAGATTGGACGCACGCATAGCATCTAGGTAGCCGGCATAACGTCCATCACCCGAAACAGAACCCATAGGCCAGGCGATGATGGCAATCCGTTCATGTCCCTGCTCAATGAGGTGATTCGTTACGGCGAACATACCGGCCTGTCCATCTGTATCGACCCAATATGTGATGTCGTCCCATTCCGAGGCACTACGACCGAAGGACACAAACGGCACGTTCATCTCATGCAGTAGCCCGAAGCGCTCATCACCCTGATTGGTGTGAGACAGGATAAAACCATCGACGCGCTTGCTTTCGACCAGTTGGCGGTAGGTAGTGACAGTCCCTTCGGTTTCAGTGGTGTACAGCAAAAGGTGACGGCCTTCGGCCTCCGTCAGGCGCACCAGTTCATACAGGAAATTATCCAGAACTGGATTAAATTCGCTGCGTTGTGCATCCCAGGCATATCCCACCACACGAGATTGGTTATCACGCAGATTGCGGGCCTGGATGCTGCGAACGTATCCCATTTCATCCACAACTTGCAGCACACGCTGCCGAGTTTCCGGGCTGATATGGCCCTTTCCATTCAAAACCAACGACACGGTAGTTATGGATACATCCGCAGCTCTGGCAACATCTTTGATTGAGGACATAAGCTAGTTAATCCTGGATTCACGATATATGGAAATGCGATTTAAGACAGCAGCAGTCGCAATCGCGCTGATTGCACCCCAGGTCAGGACGACCCATGCCGCAATAAACACCGTACTTACCACTGCTAGAAGCAAAACCCCGGCGAGTATTGTAAGTGTGAACAACGGATTCTGTAAAATCATAATCAAGGCATTGCGTGTCGCGCCTATGAGCGAAGGCTCTTGCATTTCATAATAAATCGGCCAGGTGTAAAGGAATACAGCAAACCAAATGACTCCGGAGCCGATCCAGACCAGACGAAACCCCTGAAAAATACCCGGAGTATCCTGGTACACGATCAAGTTCATAAAATTCACGATGACAAAACCAGCATGAAGAACCCCCCAGGGGAGCGTCTTGAATATATTTGCCCGAAAACACTCCCAGAACAAAGCAAGGTCGGCTTCGTGCGCCTCAGTACGGGCTATATAGCTCACACGAAACAAAGCACTCAGGGCTGCGGGGGCTGTCACCAGGGGCAAACTCAGAACGACAAAAGCCATGTTTGCCCATATATAGGTGTACCCTTGAATGCGGAGGCTGTTCAGACCTTCGTATATCGCACGCAGCCCATCTATCATGTGACAAACTACCCTTTCAACCCGCTGTAGCTGACACCTTCAACGAAATATCGCTGGAAGAAGAAGAAAACAAGCGCGAGCGGCAACGTGGTAATTACAGCACCTGCCAGAAAAGTGTTCCATTCCAGGGTTTCGCCAAACTGCCCGCGCAACTGTGCAAGACCTAATGGCAGATTCCAGAGTTCCGATTTATTGCCGATGATAATCAACACGTCCATGAAGTTATTCCATGTACCCTGGAAGCTGAAAATGGTCAATGCGGTGAGTGCAGGCGTCGCCATCGGCAAAACAATACGGAAGAACATCACAAAACGATTAGCGCCATCGACCTGAGCAGCCTCTTCAATCTCACCTGGAATAGACTCAAAGAACTGTTTCATCAGGAAGACGCCAAACGCATCGGCGGCCAGCGCCAAGACCACCCCCTGGTAGGTATTCAACAATCCCAGCTGGCGCATGATAATGAAGCGCGGAATGAGCAATACCACACCCGGTATCATCATCGTGCCTAAGATGATGAAGAACATCACCCGTTTGCCAGCGAATTGCATACGTGCCAAGGCATAGCCTGCCAGCGAGTCAAAAAACACCCGCAGAACCGTAACGGCAATCGCGTAGATGAGGGTGTTCACAAACCACAGTGGAATATTGAACTGAAATGCACGTTGATATCCTTCAAGGGCTGGGCTAAAAAACACACCATCTGTCGTCTGATCTGCCGAGAACGGCACACCCTGACTATTTCGGCATTCCACAGCAAATGGTGCTACCGGAATAAAGGCCTCTGAGGCGTCTCTGGCTGCGGGCAAGCACTTGAACGAGTTAGCAATTGTCAGGACAAACGGCATCGTTTCCATGAGTGCGAAGATAACCAGAATCATGATACCAACAATAGAGAGCATGCGACGTACAACAGTGCCAATTTGAGTCCGGTTTCTCACGGTGTCAATTGCAGCGGAGGAGGTATGAGTAGTCATAATATCACCTCATGCTCATAATTGGGCGGTATCGCTGGTAATGCGACGCTGAACCAGGGTGAAGACAAAGATAATTCCGAAAAGCACCAGCGCGGTTGCTGCTGCCAGCCCCATCTGCGAGTTATTAAAACCGTTCTGATACACGATGTAAGCGATTGTCAGCGTGGTTTTGGCCGGGCCACCGCTCGAAATCACAAATATCTGGTCGAACACCTGAAGCGTGCCAATCAAACCCAGAGTCATGACAAAAAATGTAGTCGGGGTCAACAATGGGACCGTGATACGGCGAAAAGTTTGCCAGCTTGTTGCCCCATCAATCGCAGCGGCCTCATAAACAGAGGAGGGGATACTTTGCAATGCAGCCAGGTAAATAATCATCAGCGTGCCAATAGTCGTCCAGGTGTTGAGGATCATGATTGTAAGCATCGTGACGCTAGGGCCACTGATCCACTCCCAAAGCGTCACCCCGGCAACACGCACCGACGCCCAATCCCCTGCGCTCTGGCGTGTCACCCCGAACAGGCCGAGTAAATTATGCATCACCCCATTCGGGTCTTCTAACCAGGTCACAGGCGTATATGTGGGAAATAATCCCTGTATCACGAAATTCACCAGCCCGCCCCGGGTGAACATCCACATGAAGATCAATGATATGACCACCGATGACGTGATAGACGGAAAGTAGAAGGCTGTCCGAAACAATCCTTTTCCTTTCAGCCAGCGCTGATTCACGATGACAGCCAGCACCAGTGCCAGGATTGTCTGCGCGGGGACAACCCCTAACATAAAGTAGACGGAGTTTTTGAACGAAATGAAAAAATCACGCTGGCGTGTGCCTTCTTCAAAGAGTAACTTACTGTAATTCTGCAGCCCGATAAATTCATACGCATCATCCTGGCCGCCAGTGAAGGCCTCTGGATTAGTCACAAGCACACGGTCAACCAGATCGCCGATGACAGCCTCGATTTTCCCCCGACGGACATTGCCATCCTGCCCTACGGAAGATTCTATGGCCTCGACCGCCACGGACGCATGACTATCGCTACCTGCTGGAAGAACGATGCTTTCTGTTGTACGAAACTCCAGCGGGTCGTCGCCACCTGTGGTAACAAGCGTGCCTGCCGGAATCGTGATTTCCTCATCAGTCTGGTTGGCAAATTCCACCATGCCCGACGCAGCCGAGAGGGTCTGTGCCAGTGGGGTAATCCCATTCCAGTTTGTAAAACTGATGTAGAGAGCAAACCCAATCGGAATAATTAAAAAGACCAAAAACACGAGCATTGCCGGAGACATGAAGATGTAACCAGCGATAGTATCCGCACGCTTTCTGTCAGCGAGAGTGGTAACAACCGGTGTAGTTCGGTTTGATGGCGGAGCAACCATTAATAAGATCCCCCTAAATATCTTTTGCATTGCTGGCAGGCAGAATAAGTGGCTTCAGCGCTTGTTTAGACGAGATTGATCCCTAACTGCATACCTGATTTCTTTTTATAAAGCGAATGGGTACTCTATTGCCGAGTACCCATCCATCGTATCTCGTTATTGGATTAGCCTTACTCGGACATCAACTCTTCGGCGGCAGCGTTTGACTCGAACATCACATCATCCACTGTTGCTTCACCATTAAAGGCACGCTGCAATGCTGCATTGAAGGCATCAATGAAGACCTGCCAGCCAACGGGGAACTGCCAGCGCTTGGCATAGTCGCCGCCCGCAACAAATGCCTGGATGTCCGCCGGGTCGAGGCCACTGCCCTCTGCACGAGTTACCCAGGTTGCCAGATAGGCTTCAGCCGCCGATG
The DNA here is from genome assembly GCA_937974245.1 of uncultured Chloroflexota bacterium. GTDB lineage: Bacteria > Chloroflexota > Anaerolineae > Aggregatilineales > Phototrophicaceae > JACKCG01. Next base: position 25,899 of record CALJKV010000055.1, read on the forward strand.
ACCGGGTCGGCATCGGGCCAAAGCTGGCCTCAGCAACCGCCTGCGCGCCGGCTTCACCTGTCAGGAAGTTAACCAATGCCCAGGATTCTTCCGGGTAATCATTGGCAGCTGCCACCCCGTAGCAAACCGTGAAGGCCATCGTTGCTTTACCGGCAGGCCCGGCGGGCAATTCGACCACGCCCCAGTTGAGGTCAGGATAGTTATCCAGCAGGAATTGAATGGCCCAGTTGCCTTCCATCGCCATCGCCGCCCGGCCTGTGCCAAACGCTTCACCACCCCAGCCAGCGTCTACGGCTGAAGGCGTACCACCGCTGCCATTTTCGGCAAAACTCAGATAGAACTCAATTGCCTGACGGGTTTCTTCGCTGTCAAAGGTATAGTTGCCATCGGCGTCAAAGACCGACCCGCCAGCCTGATACATGGAGGGCAGCCAGCGAGCCATTTCTGGAGGGAGTACCAGACCGATAATGCCTTCGTCCGGGTTCGACAGGGCAGCAGCAGCAGCCGTCAGGTCATCCCATGTCCAATCATTGGTGGGATAATCCAGTCCGGCGGCATCAAACAGATCTTTGTTGTATTGCAGAGCCAGGGTGGAGAAATCCTTAGGCGGGCAGTAGAGCGTACCGTCATAGGTGAAGACATCCAGCAATGGCTGGTAGAAACCGGCCTGATCTTCGATCATATCATCGCCTGGAGCCATCACACCAGCTTCGGCCCAGTCGGGAAGTTTGGAACTATCCACGTAAAAGACTTCGGGATAATCACCACTGGCGAAGGCTGTTTGCATCGTCACCACATGGTCAGTAGAGGGGACAAATTCGACAGCAATACCGGTCTCCGCAGTAAACAGATCGAGTTGCGCCTGGAGCGCCGCGTCTTCAGCCGGGTTTGATGACCAACCGGCAAGCGTTAATTTTACTTCCTGCGCCTGGATAACCCCAAAACTCAGAGCGACCAGGGTCAGAACCAGAATTGAAGTGAGTAAAACTTTGGTCTTCATATTTACCTTCCTAATACAACTATTTAATGGAATGTAGTTTGATGGTTCACTTTCATGAGTCCCTGGAGATACAACCTCCCCTTCTCCGAATTGGCTATTATGGATGAGGAAAATTATGCAATAAATCGTTTCAGTAAATCGTTTTACTTAGAGTAGCCAATTTTCCACTTTTTGTCAACAAAATCGCCGCCGATTCATGGGGGTTGAGATTACGCGGTAAAACACGGGGAAATATGCGGTTGATCTATCAAAACATGGAGACCAAGACCCTAAACCCACTCCAGGCTACAGGAGGAAACTGTGAGCGTCAATCCACCCTCCCCCTCACTCCTCAATGCCCAGGTCATTAGCGATGGCGGCGAACTGCTCCAACGCCGCCCGCAGGTCTTCCATGATCTCGATTGCGATGATCTCCGGCGCAGGAAGATTGGCGTTTTCTTCCAAGCTGTCATCCTTCAGCCATAAAATATCCAGGCTGGCCTTATCCCGCGCCATCAGCTCGTCATAGGCGAAGACCCGCCAGCGCCCATCCGGGTTGTCCTCCGACCAGGTGGCCGCCCGCTGGTGGCGATTTTCCGGGTTATAGCACTGGATAAACTCAACCAAATCTTCAAAGCGCAGCGGATTCTGCTTGAGGGTGAATTTCATATTGGTACGCAGATCATAGACCCACAGCGCCTGAGTCTGTGCCTGCGGGCTGCCGGGGCGCTTATCAAAGAACAGGACGTTGGCTTTGACCCCCTGGGCGTAGAAAATCCCGGTGGGCAGCCGCAGCAGTGTATGGACATCGCAGGTTTCCATCAGCTTCCGGCGGATCGTCTCCCCTGCCCCACCCTCAAATAACACGTTATCCGGCACAACGACGGCTGCCCGCCCATGTGTATCCAGAATCGTGCGGATGTGCTGGACAAAATTCAACTGCTTGTTGCTGGTCGTTGTCCAGAAGTCCGTCCGCTCATACGTTTGCGCTTTGCGATCTGCCGAACCATCTTCGCCGATGATCGTAACACTGCTCTGCTTGCCAAACGGCGGATTGGTCAGCACCATTGCATAGCGTTTACCGGGGTCGGCCTTCAGGCTGTCCCCCACCATGATCGGGCTTTCGTCACCGTCCGCCGCGATGTTATGCAAATACAGGTTCATCACGCACAACCGCGCCGTGTTATCCACGATCTCGACGCCGGAGAACACTTCATGCCGCAGTTGCCGGAGCTGGTCGCGGTTGAGCTGGGGATTCTGGTCGCTGACATACTCGAACCCCGCCAGCAGAAAGCCGCCCGTGCCACAGGCCGGGTCATGGATCGTGTCGCCAAAACGCGGGCGCATCACTTCGACAATCGCCTGAATCAGCGGGCGCGGCGTGAAATACTGCCCGGCGCCGGACTTGGTATCCTGGGCGTTCTTCTCCAGCAGGCCTTCGTAAATCTCGCCTTTGACGTCCACCTCCATGCCTGTCCAGGTTTCGTCATGAATCAGTTCAACCAGGCGCTTGAGCTTGGCCGGGTCCTGAATCTTGTTCTGTGCCTTGCGGAAGATGACCGGAATCAGGCCACTGCCCTGCCCCAGGCCGCGCAGCAGTTCACGGTAATGGGTTTCCAGTTCGACCCCGTCCAGGCGCACCAGGCTGCCCCAGCGGTATTCCGGCGGGATCGGATCGTTGTACACCTCGCCGATGTCTTCCGCCAGTAGGAGGCGTTCCTCGTCCATCTTGAGGAACAGCAGATAAGTGAGCTGTTCGACGTAATCGCCGTAGCTCATGCCGTCGTCGCGCAGGACGTTGCAGTAATTCCAGAGTTTTTGTACAAGTTGGGCAGCGCCATTGATACTCATCGTCGTTTCTTTCCGTTGGTCTGGCGGGCGCGGTCACGCCGGATGCGTTTGAGCAGTTCGCCCGCCGGTTCGTCGTTCGGGTCTTGCGGGACAAGCCGCCCGGCGAAGGCTTCCCGCAGGATGGATTGGCGCAACCGTTCAGCACGCTGAATAGAATGTTCAATCATTAATTCCAGATCATCAGTTATAGATAGGAGTTTCTCAATCTCTCCAACTATACGTTCCTGTTCGTTTATTGGAGGCAAAGCATACTCAGCCTGCATTAAGGCTTGCTGTGTTAACTTTCTGCGCCCTGTTGTACCAGTTGTAAGAGGGGTAAATGGGTAAAACGCGAGAGAATAGTTTAAGTAATCAATGTCAACGGCTATAGCTCTTAAGATATGAGCATGGTTATTAACCCAAGATTTTCCCTCAATCTTATAGCTAAATGGTTTCTCTCGACCTGTAAAAGTCTCATCCTCTACAACTAACACCAATGGCTCATCAAACAGGTAATCATCAATCCACCCCACCTGACCATTTGCGCCATAATATGGAATATTACCTTTTCTGGTAGCTCGTTCTTTTTTGTTTATGGGCACACGAAATCTATCCAGACATTCAGCAACCATATCAATTGTCGCCCACACCCACCCTTCCGGCAGGTCTGGTAGGTCGGTGGTATCCGGTGCGGCAGGCTCCTTGTAAGTCAGCTTGTGCGGGTCTTTGCCCTTTGCCCGCTGCTCGGCAGCCCACTTCGCCCGGCGTTCCTTCAGAATACGCTTGAGCAGTTCCGAGGCGGGTTCATCGTCGGGGTCTTGCTCGACGAGGTTGCCTTCACAGGCGGCTTTGAGAACAGCGGCTTTGTAGCGTTTGAGGTTGGCCCGCAGCCGTTTGAGCGCCGCGACGCCCGCATCCAGCCGCGTGAACTGCGCTTCGATGGCCTCGACAATGCGCTGCTGTTCGTCAGATGGTGGCAACGGAACAACTTGTTCACGCATATCGTTATCACGAATAGCAGGATAGCTTGTACCGCGCTGCAATTTCTCTAATCCAGCGAGAAAGTCAGCCTCCAAACATAGATAAAAAAGGTACTTTGGAGATATGCCGAACTCAGCCCGTAATACCGAAAAGCCCGTTGAAGCAATCTGACCATCATAAATTTCGGGAACCTGAGCGATGTTTTTAAGATAGGTTCTAACGGTTGAAAATAGCACATCATGGGCTTTTACAAGCTGCCTTGCCCGTGATGGGGCTTCACTTCCACTATATTCTTTGGGTTAAGTGATAATGTTTCTCGTATTGTCGATAGACGAAATATCTAAATAGACGAACTCCCAATCAGGAGTCAATCCAGGATCAGCCTTTGCAATACCTTGAGTTATCTCCCCTATAGTTGCCCACACCCACCCCGGCGGCAAATCATCTTGAAGGTCTGCTTCAACCATATTCACGTTTATCTTTCGCAGTCGTGTTATCCAACAAAAAAGCGGGCCGCCTGCCCCGCCCAGATCATTCACTGCTAGGGTTAGGTGTCCCCCGGTGGCTCAAGTTCCAGGTCATCCAGGACCAATACCCGCAGTTCACTCACCCGCTTGATACCGCTGTCATTCGTCAGGAAGGCATCACAGCCGGATTCCAGCGCGGCGGCCACATGCAGCGCGTCCGGCGTGCGCAGGTTGTACCGGGCACGTAATTCAGCGGCGCGGCGGGCAACCCCGGCGGTCACCGGCTCCAACCGGAAATGGCGACTCCGAGTCAGCACCGCCTCGTAACGCCCCACCAGGTCATTATTTCCGTTCCTGATCGGCTGCACCAGCACTTCAGTCAGCGCGATGCTGGCGCTCAGCCCGGCAACCAGCCCGCCATCCACATATTGCATGATGAACAGCATCCGGTCAAAGTAATCGGGGTGGCGCTCGATGAAATAGATCAGCGGTGCGGTATCAAACCCCATCTGCCGGATGCCTCGGAGCGCGTCGGGTAGCTTCACGGGCGCTCATCCCATTCGCTGCGAAGCTGGTTAATATATTCCTGGGGATCAACCCCCTGCCAGATTTCAGCGCCCAGCCCGGCCAGTTCCAGAATGCTGTGTTCGGGCGCGTTGATTTCCGCCGCCACTGTATCCTGCAACAGCGTGATGAGTTCCCGGCGCTCTTGCAGGCTCAAGGCCCGCGCTTTTTCGACAATCTCCGTCACGGTCATAACCTGTTTTCCTCGCTACCCTACCCCGATTATACTACGCCGCCAGCGCGGTGTTGAGGTCATCCAGCAGCGCCCGCAGCGTGGGGACATCGCCAAAGAGCCGGATGGCGGCCCGTACCCCGCCCTGCTGGAAGAACAACCCGTCATCAAAATCGGCCAGTTCAATCGAGAGATTCACGCCGATATGCTCGGCAATCGCGTCCAGCCAGCGGCGCTGCTCCGGCGTGAAGTTCGCGCCCTGGGCTTGCAACCAGGCTTGATACCGAGTCTGCACCTGCTCCGGGTAAGGAATCAACACATCGTCCGGCTGTAGCGCGTGCCGCACCAGCGCGACCAGATCGGTCAGCAGGCGTTTTGTCCGCCCCATACGCACGCGCCCCGGTTCAAGCTGGGCATAGGCCGCCCACAGCTTTTCCGGTGTCAGATTGCCCGACTGCTGCTTCAACTGTTCCGCCAGTTGGGTGATATGCTCCCACTCGAGCCGCTGATTCTGGTATGGGATATTGTAGAGAATCCGCAGGGCGGTAATCTCATCCCGGTTCTGCTCGATAAACTCGCGGAAGGATGTTACCGTTGCTTCCGCCTGCTCTCGGTTATCGTACCCGGCAAACAACACCGTATCCCGGCTGATCTCATCAATCAGAATTTCATCCCGCGCCTGGATGCCTTTGAGCAAATTCCGCAGCGCCGGGGTCATCAAGCGCATTACATCTTCTTTAAGCACCCCTTCCGCCGCCTTGATCTGCATCGTTGTTGGCTGATCGCTGCCGGTCTGCTGCTGCGCCATTTCTGCGGCAATATCCGGGTCAGCCGCGTCGCGCAGGGCATGGGCCATCGCCGTCAGGCTGTGCCCCCCGCTCGCCGCTGCAATGGCCGCCCGGTCTGTGTCAGTCAGTTTTCGGACCAATCGGGCAAACCGCCCCGCCAGTGTGAGCAGTGTATCATCACGGGTATCCCCCGCTGCGATGTTATCCAGCAGTTTGTCAAAGGGAACGGTTCGCTGGCGTTCCAGTGTCACCGTCTCGGCTTTATCAATATCCACCGCCCCCACCGCGTCCACAATCACAAAACGCTCTTTGGTCGCGGCGTCCGGTGTCACGCTCTGCAAGTCAGATGGATGAATCACGCGCACCCCCCGCCCCTGCATCTGCTCGTACAGCCCGGCGGACTTCACTAACCGCATGAACAGCAGCACTTCGATGGGCTTCACATCGGTTCCGGTGGCAATCATGTCCACCGTTACAACGATACGCGGGAAATAGCTGTTGCGGAAAGCGTTAATCAGGTCGTCCGGCTTGCCATCTGCCCGGTACGTGATCTTCTGGCAGAAGTCGTTCCCCTGGTTAAACTCCTCGCGGACAATACGCACAATGTCCTCAGCGTGGCTATCGTCTTTGGCAAAAATCAGCGTCTTGGGGATGTGCGCCCCGTCACGGCCAGGGAAAATCTCGGTAAACAGCCGGTCACGGAAAGTACGCGCGATCGTACGGATCTGGCTGGGCGTCACGACCTGCAAATCAAGCTGGCTGCCGGTATATGCGTAATCCTGGTCAAGCAGCTCCATGCGCTGTTCGCGGGTCTTGCGGTCGCGCTTGGGGACAAAATAGCCGGCTTCTACCTGGCTACCCTGCTGGGTGATCTGGGTGCGGATAACATACACTTCGCTTGGCACGTTCACACCATCAATCACGGCCTGTTCGCGGGTGTATTCCATCACCAGGTTTTCGTTGAAAAACCCGAAGGTCTGTTTGGAAGGCGTCGCCGTCATACCGATGATGAAGGCGTCGAAGTATTCCAGCACCTGCCGCCACAGATTGTAAATCGAGCGATGGCACTCGTCGGTGATGATGACATCAAAATACTCGATGGGAATGCGCGGGTTATAACTCACCTCCTCCGGGCGTGTTTCCGGCGCGAATTCCTCATCAAATAATCCTTGTTCCTCATCAATGGGGTCAAATTCGGCTTCCCCACGCAGCATCGAATACAACCGCTGGATAGTCGTAATCACCACTTTACTCACGTCGTCCAGGTGATTCGAGGTCAGGTGCTGCACATTGTAGATGTCGGTGAACTTGCGGCCGTCATCAGGCGTGTTGAAGTTCTGGAACTCCGCCAACGTCTGTTTGGCGAGGTTGTTACGATCCACCAGGAACAAGACCCGCCGCACTTTGCCGAACTGGAGCATCCGGTAGACATAATTTACAGCCGTATAGGTCTTACCACTACCGGTTGCCATCTGGATCAGCGCTCGTTCTCGCCCTTCAGCAAGCGAGCGTTCCAGGTTATTGATGGCTTCGATCTGGGCCCGCCATAAGTCGCCGGTCATTAAGGGCAGGTATCGGTGGCCTAATCGCCAACGCAGCGTTTGCCTGCCTTCAGCCAGCCACTCAGCCATTGTCTCTGGTTTATGGAAGGCAAACGTTAGCCGGCTGCGGGGTACAGGGTCAAGCAGATTTGTAAAATGTGTTTCGACCCCGGTGCTCTCATACAGAAACGGCAGCGGATTATACGGTGCATTCAATTCCAGCGGCAGACTGTCGCTGTAGCGTCGGGACTGCCCTTCGTAGCCACTCAGAGTCTCCCCTCTTTTCTTGGCTTCGATCACGCCTACAGCTTTGCGATCCACGAATAAGAGATAGTCCGCCGGGCCGGTTGGCAACCGATATTCACGCACAGCCACACCACGAGCGGCATACAGGTACATCTCGTTTTGATTTTGGATGACCCACCCGGCAGCTTCGAGCAGGCGGTCAATTTCCAAACGGGCTTGGCTCTCAGGGGTGTCAAACATGGCAGCAACTTATATTGTGTGTATGTAAGTAAGTCCTCTCTAATTGATTATTATAGACTCACTTTGCCCCATTCATCCACAAACCAGCGCCGCACAATCTGAAATAAATTCCTGGCATCGCCCTGCTCTGACAAAGGGATCAAAGCCTTAGCATGGAAAACCAGCTTTACCGGGTAAAGATGTGCTTCCCAGAAAGCTTCTTACTCTTCATCGGCATCATCTAATTGCTCCTGAAGTAGTTCTAATCGCAATTCCAGGCGGGCAATCTGGCGATTTAGCTCGATGATTTCTTTGTTTGCCTCTTCGCGCTGTTCTTTAATTTCGTGGCGAAGTCGATCAATCTCGAACGCAGCATCCTGAAGCTGCGCTAAAGCCGTATCGCGTTCGGCTTTAATCATCATCATGGCAGCGACCTGATCTGCGGGGCTAATGGTTTTTGTCAACGTCGCTGTAATCGGAAGCTCAGTTTCACGATGTCCCGTCTGCAAAATCTTGGCAACATCCCTCCATGTGTTTTGGCGCGTCTTGTGAACGCGAATCGTATTGATTGTGAACACGTCTTCCTCGGAATATTCACGCTGACTTGTGCTCTCATCATCCCTGTGGGCCTCGTCCGTGAAGAACACCCTCAGGTCTTCTTGATCTGTCCAGTTGGTGATGGTCTTGGGATTCAAGCCCATCATCTTGGCAACTTCTCCTGTTTTCATACTGTTTTTCTACCGTTCTATTGCGTTCATACGTTGACTTCATCGCGCTAATACAGTATATTAGATTGTAGTCCGAAATACCGAGATAAGACAAGTATAAGCTATCAAGTGAGTGCTTAAATCATTTTTTGACCCTTCTATATATATACAACCATATATACAGAGGCCATTTTCACCCATTTCTGCCGATTGAGCCCGATCCGAGCCGTCTCATGCCCAGAAGAAAGAGCCGCAAAATGATCCGCTACAAGCCCAATAAGACCCTGATTCCACTCATCCCGCTCGACATCAACCAGGCCGATTTCATGTGGGAACTCGATCCCACCACCATCACCTGGGACGGGGGTAACGGCACGTCCTCCGCCTGGCATCTCGTTGATGGCGAACTCCATTATTTTATGCTCCCCAACGTCCGCGTGCCAGTCACCGGCTATGCCATGAACACCGACGTCACCACCATCGGCCTCAACGAAATGGTCTATGCCGATGTCGCCGCCGGGCGTTTCGCTATCGGTGACCAGGTCTGGGAGCAGTCCAAGTACCCCCCCGAATCCTTCGTTAACTCCGAGGAACGGTACGGTTCCGAAATCCATATCTTCATGCTGCTGTGCCTGCTGGCCGCCCTGAATGCGCCCGAAGAGGCACCGCTCACCATCGTCACCTCCGCGCCGCCCAGCCTGGTCAACAGCGTCGCCAAGACCATCAAGCAGAACCTCAAATATGGCGAAGCGAAGGACAAATCCGGCGTCTGGACGATCCAGATGAGCTATGACAAGCACCCGCGCACCTTCATCATCGGCAAGGTCATCGTCGTCCCCGAAGGGGTGGGGGCCTTCAGCGCCTATGCCTATGACGCCAATGGCAACGATGTGCTGATCCCCGCCGGCGATGGCCGCGATGACCTGCTCACCGGGCAGGTGCATATCCACGACGCCGGGCACGGCACGTATGACACCTACATCGTCCGCAACGGCAAACTCGACGCCGAGAGCATGGCCTTCGCCACCGACCGCGACGCCGGGGTGCTGCGCCAGATGATCGAGCCGATCATGGATTACATCCGCGACCAGTTCAACAAAGCCGGGGAAACCGCGCCGCGCATGAAGCCGGTGCAGGTCGATTCCTGGCTGCGGAACTGGTCCCTCGGCAGGATGAAACCCAATCATGCCCGCGTGAAGCTCAATGGCAGGATTCTGGATTTGCAGGCCATCTTTGAGTTAGTGAGTGTGCGTTACGCCCGCTACATCATCGAGGAGAAACTCGAGCGCAGCTTCCAGCAGGGGGCCGATACCATCCTGCTGGCCGGTGGCGGCTGGGTGTATGTCCTGCAACAGATCCTCCGGCAGTATCCCAACAAGAACGTGCTGTATCCTGACGCAGTGGCCCATTTGAAGGGCATCCCGCTGTGGGAACTGAACGCCTATGGGGCTCTGCCCATGAGTGCCAGCAATAAGAAGGTCAACCGTAAGGTGTCCGGGTGATGGCACGGCAACGCTACCAGAAACCACCCAACGGCCAGGCCGAATCCGGGTCGTACCTGCTGGTGTTCGACCTGAGCGACGAAGCGCAGGCCAAAGCCTGGGAAGTCGCCCAGGAACTCGCCAGCCAGCGCAAGCTCAAGCATGTCCTGGTCGGGATGCTGCTGGCCGTCCATACTGTGCAGAAGCACACCGGCAAGGCGGTGGACCTGCTGCAATTCATGGCGTCCTTCATCACCGGGCTGGTGAACGGCGGGGGCGGGGGCTATGGAGGGATACCCATCACCGAGGGCACGCTGCCCGAGGAGCTGCCCAGCATGTTCGCCGGGACGGAAAACCACGCCGACCCGGTCGAGGCCCGTGAGAACTTCAGCGCCGGGATGGGCGATCTGTTTGGCGAAGCGGATGAGGATGACCTCTGGGATTAGGGTAAGGACCGGGTACAGACAGTGACCCATCGAACCATCTATGCTGTATCATGGAAAGAAAAGGGGAGGTGCGTGATGGATTCGCTACGTGAACAGATCATCCAGCAAATTGACTACCTGACACCCGACCAGCAGGCCCATTTACTGGCGGTTGCCCGGCAGCTACACCAATCGCTGTTACCACCAGGCACATCCGGGGATGCCTTGCTGGCGGCACGCGACCGTTTTGCCTTTGCCCCCGGCGATGTGGATGAGATGATGCAGGCCATTGAGGAAGGATGGGCCTAAGTATCTGCTGATCAACAAGCTGACCGTAGAAATGGGGTAGGCTCGTACCCGGAACCGGTTCCGGGAAGGGCGCTCAGGTCGAGCGCCTTTTTGATTCCAAAATCGATTACGAATCGTGTATTTATCGGGGACATCGTCGCCACCCAGCTATCGGCCACATCGTGCGCACCT
>CALJKV010000056.1 GCA_937974245.1 uncultured Chloroflexota bacterium
GTGACTCTAACAACGCAAATGCGGGCGACGGTTTCGACCGTTCGCTTTTAGCTCGAGCCCTTATCCTGGTTAGGTTGGCCGCCACACACAGGATGGGCTTTTTGCTTTATATAGGACATGTCCCCGGCGCGCCAGCGCCTGTTTTTACTGCTCCGCCTGGGTAACTACCCCATCGCACTCCTTCGATCCAACAAAAAAGGCATCATCCCCCGCTTTCGAGATGACGCCTCTGGTAAGCTGTGCTATACTAGAGTTTGAACGCTGCCCATTTGGGGATGAATGATGGGTAGGTTCATCGTCGAACTCGGGCGTGAGTTCGACATCCAATTTGTAAACCCGTTAGCGCGGGCTTCGGCGGAGAGCGAGCTGTAAAGCTCGTTTTCCGTTTAAATTGGATGTGTCACTGAATAACCAGTATAGCGCCAGATGGCGCGCCGTGCAACTCGATTTGTATTTATCTCATTGAGCAGCAGAAACCAGTGTGCTATGCTTTCTCCATCTTACACATGCCCTGGCACCCAAAGGAAAACACCACTTCATTCGATAATACGCCCATTGAAGGATTGTTTTTTCTATCCGGCGACATCCTAGCCCAGCAATACAACCAAGATCACCTCAAAGGCAAGAAGTACCCTACCCTCTCATTTCCTTCCAGGCTAATCAGAGAGTTATCAGACAGTACCTACCCAGGCGGCATCGTCCAAATCTTTGGGAGCCTAGAACTCTTCCGCCACCAAAACCGCGACAATGCCTACCGTGATGCACTCCCCTTTGCTGAAGCCTATGGCTATCTGGTCACCAAGCATGGGGAGAACGAACTAGTCATCACCAACCCCCACTCCGGTCATGGTTATCAGATCGTGTACGATTCCCAAAGACAACAGATTGCGGACATCACCCGTTTTCCTAAACACGCGATGGAACTTCTGGATGGCATCAGTCGTGCCGCTTTACCCGATCTCTACAGTGGCGAAGAGCAAGGCATGGAAGCTATCGCCCCGGTCAAGTTCTTCACCCCGGACAGCGGTTGGGCATGGTATGCCAGCGAGTATGACGGCGAGGATACCTTCTTCGGTTTGGTGTCTGGTCTGGAAGTGGAATTAGGATACTTTTCGGTGACTGAACTGGAGAGTGTGCGTGGCCCGTTGGGGCTGCCGATTGAGCGCGACCTGTACTACCAGCCCCAATCACTGCGCGAACTGAAGGATTATCACACCAGACAATAGACAGCGACACCCTTATGACCGAATCACACCACCAACCCATCTGGTCAGTCCGCGAAAACCTGTGGGTATGGCCGGACGAACTGATTGCTTTTCGCCCAGACTTACAGGAACAAATTAACACCTTGGACGAGGACACACTGGAAACTATCGCTGTGCAGATACTCGATGCGGTTGAGATTGCGTACTGGGCAGCGCTCGACCAGGCCATTCGCAAGTACGTACTCACTGCCCGCCCGACCAATCCGTATGACCCTTGAAATCCCACTTCAATACGATTTGTTCACTGGCGAAAAGGTGGACACCCGGACAGCCACGCAACGTAAAGCCGATGCTGAGCGCAGCCAACTCCAGCAGATGGAGATGTTCAGACAGCGGGAAATCGCCCAGTTCGGTGTCCGTGCCCGTCCCCAGATGTCACTTTCACCGCACACAAAATTGGTTTTGATCCAAGAAGACCCGCGCACAGAAGAAGAGATTGAGCGGGATCGGATGAAAGAAGCTGAAGCCAACACGCATCCCATGTTTGCCACCCCTTCACCACCCCCGCCACAAGAAAAGGTCGTCAAACCGTCTCCCCCTCCATTGCCACCACAGCCGATTCTGATCCTCAAACCAGCAGACCTGCTCACGTGCCGCCCGGATTTAGCAATCCAAATCGCACAGCTTGACCAGGCAGGTTTCGATGAGATCATCGAGATATTACAGCACCTGCTGCAACCCGATCTATGGCTGACACTTCGCTTTGCTCTGGATTGGTACTTCTATAAACAAATTACTCCATACACACTCAGTTAAATTCTTTCACCTACTTAATCTTCCCTAATTCATTTCTTCCCACGTCACACAATCATGACTATAATCATACACCGTCGGCGGAGACAACCCGCCATTGACCACACAGTAGATAGCGCCACTGCTTCACAAACTGTTAAGAAGACCAGTTATTGCACCTGCGGATATCTTGATTTGACATAAAGGATTTAAAAATATCCTATAATCCCTGATTGTGCTAATCATTGTTGGGGGAAGTTCTGGCTTGCCAGCCTTTTTGGAAGCCCTCAGCATACTTCTCCCCCGCCTGTCCGCTAAGCTTTTCAATCTGTTGATTGAGGCACTCGATCGTTTCTTGAAACCGAGCAATTTCGGCTGTGTGATACTTTTCGGCGCTGGTGAAGCCACAGCACCTGTTTTTCGCGGCTTGGGCTATTGCCAAATCAAGGGTCACTCTGGGGGAGATCGCCCTTCTCTCTCAAGGCATCCAGAAAGCCCTTGGTGTACTCTTTTCCTGTTTGCTGCGCTAGTGTTTTAATCTCCTCCTGAAATTGGTGGAGTTGATCTGATGTTTGCTCTAGCTGCTCTCTAAGCAATCTTACTTCGGTTTGCAGACTAGCGTTTTGTCTATTCAGTTCATCTACTTGGGTGGCTTTTTGCTCTGCTCGATTTAACCGTTCTGTTAAATCAATTATGTTCTTTTGAAGCACCTGAATTTCCAGTACGGCCCGTTTTTCACCTTCAGTAGCGGAGAGGAGTCGAAGGTCTTTTTCTGTTAAATCTGGGGGAGAACCTCTTTGACCAGTCTTGAGAACAGCGTGAATATCTTCATAGGTCTTATTCTGGTCTTTGAGTTCGGTTATTAGAGCAAATACAGTGAGATCATCAGGCGTAAATGTACGCCCCCTTCCCTTTCCTGGGGTTGCCATTGGTGACAGATACTCTGAAAACTCATCAGCCCATGCCCGGATAGTCTGTTCAGTTCGTTCATAATAAGTAGCTACATCTCGTGTCCCGAACAACTGTTTACCCTACTTCCCCTCAAGTTTTCATGATGATACCTTAGTTTGCGGATTTCGCGCAGACTCTTCGCTGATCTGCGCTGGTTTTCGCAAATCCGAGAAAAGACTTGCTAAATCAGCCAAAGTTGCGGTAAAGTCATTATATGCCATTGGCATAATAATGCCAAGCAAAGATAAAAGGTGGAGAAATGACCGCAACCCGTTTTCGTCTGATGTACCGCTTTTGGCTGGATGTTAACAAAGCTGATGAATACGAGCTGGCTGAGACCATTGACCTATTGAAACAAAAACGGTCTTTTGTAGAAACCATCCGTGATGGAATCCGCTTGATTACCGACCTACGGGCTGGGCAACTAGATGTGCTCTTTGAGCTTTTTCCCTGGGTCACCGAAACCCTGCGCTCAGAAGATAAAGAAACACACAGGGGCACCGATGACCTGAAACGCGAATTGGTCGCCCTACGCGAGGCGGTTATGGCACGGGAGAGTGGGGGATACGGGACGCCACCACCCAAGCGCCTGGCCGCATCTAATGATGCACCGGAATTGGTCATCCAGAAAAAGAGTGGCACGGATGCCGCTGCCAACTTCCTGGCTTCACTGGCGGCTTTGGGGCAATAATGCCCATAAAGAGGATTTTGCCCGGCGGTTCAGACGCCGGGCTTAGGCTGATCGAGTTAAGGAGAAACCAGCCATGACCCATTATATCGCATCCGTTGACGCCGGAAACGGCGGTACCAATGCCGTTTTAGCCTCTGGCAAGAGTTACAAACGTGTCTACTTCCCTTCGGTTCGGGCAGCGGCCACCGGCGACAGCCTCGGTCTGGGGAGTCAGTGGGAACACCAATTCGAGTACGTGGACTGGAACGGCCACCGCTACGCCGTTGGCGATAGCGTCCAGCACATCCGCCGGGCGATTGAGCATCACACCGGCGTCAACCGCTATGGCAACGAATTTCACCAGTTCCTGGTCGCTAAAGCCCTGGCCGATCTGGGCATCAGCAGCGGCACAGTTGATCTGACCGTGTTCTGCCCACCGGGAATGTACAGCGAACTGCATAAGGGTATTGTCGCTAACTTCACCCAACACAAAGGCGCAGTCTCGATCAAGCTTAAAGGCGACAAGAAGACACGGGAGTGGAACTATACCAATGTCTCGGTCTGGCCGGAGGGGATTGGCGCCGCCGCCCTGTTTGTCCTTGATGACACTGGTGCACCGGTGCAGAATGATCTACTATCCGGCCAGGTGCTGTTTCTAGACATCGGGGCTTACACCACAGATGCCCTACTCCTCTCCGATGGCAGCTTCAACCCAGAGACCCTCCAGCACGCTACTTTCGAGAAGAGTGGGGTGGACGAACATATTCGCCAACCCATCCTCCGCTACCTCAAGAAGCACAGCACCGACTTTGAAATGCTGACTGTAGATGATGTGGATCGGGCGATTCGGGCGGGGGCTGAGAATGGGGATTACATGCTACACACCGGGGCAATGGACATTGATCTCGCCAGCCAGATTGAGCATCAGACTGGACGCTTCGCCGAATGGTTAGCCAACAACATCCTTGATGGCTACTACAATGGTTTGCGGGGAATCAAATCACTGGTTTTGGTCGGTGGGGGAGCTGGCATGGTCGGAGAAAAACTCCGCGAGTGGTATGGTGGCAAACTGTTGGATACATCAAAAGTACCCACCGTCAAGAAAGTCCACCCAGTTGATATGAACTCGGTGGGTGGCCTGCGCCTGGCGCTGATGCGCCAGAGATAGGGCATAAAACTGAAGAGGGTAGGTCGTACCAAGAAGACCTTTGATGATTGCGACTATCCTCTTCATTCCCTCGATATAACCAGGTTCCTCAAAAAAGGGCTTGCTCCAGGTTCTTGTAGAAGTTCTCGCGGGTAGAAGCGTAGTAAATCACGATGGACTGAGATGCCGTTTCCACTTTGTAGACCACGCGATACGCGATGTTCTTGTACTTGAGGTGGAACGAGTAGAAGTCTTTCAGCTTACCTTTTAGGGGATATCCTGTGAAAGGATTCTCACATAAGACTTGCAGTTCACTAAGGATGTGCTTTCTGACCGATCTGGGCAACTTCTTAAATGAGCGTTCGCCGGCGGGAAAGGTGTAGAGTGCAAATGCCATACCGCCTTTCTATGTCGTCAATGCCTGAGCTAATGATATCCGTTGACCCGCTTGCAGTTCCCGGTCACCAGCTTGAATAATGCGCATCGCCTCATCATTCATCAGGACAGCCAGGGTGTCGGCCAGACTCGGATCATTGAGAATCAACTGCTCAAGAGCGGTCATGTAGGGTTCACTGACTAATCGCGCCATTGGGCGGTTTTTGCGCTGAATGCGGAACTGGGTGGTCTGGTAGTACACCCGCTCCAGGAATTCGCCCAGATTGTTTCGTAGTTCCAGCGCCTGGATGGTTTGTGTATACATAGGGGAATTGATATATTTATATAATATATAGCAACTATACCACTTCTGTTCCCCTTGTCAATAAGGGAACAGTTATCTGGTTTTCCCTCACTCCTCTACCCTGTATAATGCAATCCATATGCGGGAGCACGACCGCCCAGCACCAGTTGACCTTGAAGCAGACATCCTGAATGGCTATGCCACCACCTTCATCCCTCGCACCGATTGTTACCCTAAACAGCAACCCAATGGCAATTACATTACAGTGTACCAACCGCTAGAACGACGATTGATTGCGCAACACCTGCACGGACAGATCACTCTGGGCGCATACGCGCTTGACCGGGAAAGCATGGCGAAGTGGATTTGTCTTGACGCTGACGATGAAGAGCAGTGGCAAGGGCTAGTGGCACTCGCCACCACACTTCAAGCGCAAAACATCATCCCCTACCTGGAGACCTCACGGCGAGGCGGTCACCTGTGGTTGTTCACACCACCCATGGCAGGCCTTTTCGCCCGCCGGGTAGCATACCAGCTCCTGCGAGAACATGATCTGGATGGGATTGAGGTGTATCCTAAACAGGATCATCTGAGCACCGGCCCCGGCTCATTGGTTCGCCTACCACTGGGCATCCACCGTAAGAGCAATCGGCGGTATCACTTCATCACCACGAACGGCCATCCTCTGGCACCCACTATCCGTGACCAACTCAGCATCTTGACTAACCCCCAACGTATCACCATGACCGATGTCTTCCCCATCCTGGCTCGTATCCCACCAGAAACCCGGATACCCCAACCAACACCTGAGCTACAGCCGGCCACCGGCGAAACCCTCTCCGAGCGCCTGAAGTCGCGGATTTCGGTGCTGGATTTCATCAGCCAGTATGTATTGCTCGACACCAAGCACACCGGTCTGTGCCCGTTCCACGACGATCACGCCCACAGTTTTGGCGTGAATGTCACTGAGAACTATTGGCACTGCTTCGCTGGCTGTGGTGGCGGCTCAATCATTGATTTCTGGTCGAAGTGGCGTAAGAAACACGGCCAAGACCCTAGTTTCACAGCCACCATCCGCGACCTGCGCGAGATGCTGTTGTAACTCTTCCCTGCGTTTTTGCTGATTGACACGTTTCCCCCAATCTGTTTTGATGTCTTTGTCTATTTGTTACCTGTTTAGTACCCAATATGGTCAATATCCAAAGGAAAAACCAGGATACATTCATCAAATTTAACGTATCCCACCGGCTCAAACACGACCTGACCCAGCTTGCCCAATCCCGCAATATTTCTTTGTCAGCCTTACTCCGGCTGATCCTGACGGAATACATCCGGCAGCGCACGTGAGTCAACTATGGTCATCTCAATCGCCAACCAGAAAGGCGGGGTTGCCAAAAGCACCACCGCCATCAACCTGGCAGCGGGTTTATCGCTGGAGGGCTACCAGGTGTTGCTGATTGATGTTGACCCGCAGGCCAATGTCACCTCGGTATTCATCCACCCGGATCATGAAATCGAACTGGATCAATCTCTGTATAGCGTCCTCATCAACTTCGCACCGCTGCGCCCCATCATCCGCCAAACAAAGGCAAATAATCTGCACTTTGCTCCCTCGCATATCCGATTATCCGGCGCTGACCTGGAACTCGCCCAGGCGATCGACAACCGGAGTGCCCGCTTGAAGCGTGCCATTGACAAGATTAAGCATGAATACGACTACATCATCATCGACAATCCCCCCTCTTTGGGCTTGCTAACGATCAACTCGTTCGTGGCTAGTGACAAACTACTCGTGCCGGTATCCACCGCGTACTTCGCGCTGACCGGCCTGGTGCAATTGCAGGAAACGATCCAGCGGGTCAGGCAAACCCAGTTGAACCCGAATTTGGACATCCTGGGGGTGTTGTGTACCTTCACGGACAATACTAATGTCTCGCGCGATGTTCAGGCACAACTCCGACGGTATTTTGGCGAACTGGTCTTCAAGACAACTATCCCAAAGAATGTTCGGCTGGAGGAAGCCCATTCCAACCACATGCCGGTCTTTGAGCATTCTCCCAATAGTTCAGGCGCGTTGGCATATAAAGCATTAGTCAAAGAAATCCTGAAACGATGACGAAAAAATCCGGACTGGCCGACAGTCCCTTTTTCACACCACCCGCAGTTGACAGCCATCCGGTGAAAACATCGTCGGCACCGAACGACCGAACGGTTGATGCAACCGAACGACCGAACGGGCGAACGGTTTACTCAAGCGAACGCCCGAACGACCGAACGGTATCTTCAGAACGTAAAACCGTCCGGCACAGCTTTGAGTTCTACGCGGATCAGATACAAGCCATCCGTAAACTACGTGCCCAGAAGGAACTGGCAGGAGAGCCAGTCAGCCTGTCAGAAATGGTACGTGATGCTGTTGATCGCTATTTGGATTCCCGCTCCTAATTTAACCCCCAGAATCACCGAACGGGCGAACGACCGAACGGTTGATGCAACCGAACGACCGAACGGAAAAAAGACCGACTTGACAATCCTTTTTGAATATGGGCATGATATGACATGTCCCGGTGAAAACGGGGACAGGAACCCCACTGCTACGGGGCAAGGGTAGCAGCCGACCGACCGAAGTGACCGACCGACGAGTAACTGTTTCCCAGCAAAAGCTGGGATAAATCCCTGCAACAGGGATGAAGACACCTCAAGCGAATTCGAGCTACGCTCAAGACAAAAATCACGAGCGCAGCTCGCTTAGGCAACTCAGAGGGAAGGGAGCAAAGGGAGGGAAGGACACCAAACCAGAAATAACGTCCCGAAGGGCTTACCAAGCCTTTGGTTTGTCGTGCCCAACCCCCTCCTAAGCCCCCTCATAAAAACCCTCCTGGAACAAGCGGTTTTTCTGGAAAATCCAAAGTATTGAGAGCCGCTTCTAGCCGTCTCTCACAATGGTTTCATCGGGTAGGGCACTCGTGTTTCACGCCTACTTCCTGGTATACACCAGGCCGGCGGAACCACTCGACCCCACCACTCAGAAACCATACCCCCCGTCGGACTTGTCTGCTTGGCTAGTGCCAGCCGGCAAGCCCGACCGCCACCCCTTTCCGCCGTCGTCGCGTGAACCTCACTCGTCACTAAAACTGACTTTGGAGTATCACGCGCCGATTCCCTTGTCAGGCTGTTTGTATTTCGCCACTACTGTGGCTCATCCATCACAGCTTGACTGCGGCGGCGGCGGTCGCCACCACGCTTCGCAAGCTCAGGTGGTGTCTCCCTAAAGGTGCGGCGGTCGGGCTTCGCCGACGGGGGGTGGGGGAAACGGAAGCCGCGCATTCGCGTGGCTGATTTGTAGTTCCGGTATATACCGGAACGTTTTATCCTGAGAACAGGGAAGAGCCTGTTTTCAGCGGTTCACGACTTCAGAGCGTGCATTGTATTGGACTACATCGGCGGGTATGGTGGGCGCAAAGAAGGGCGGGGGAGTAGAGCAGAGCGATGTAGCTCACACGGCAGATCGGGGATGATATAAAGTGATTAAATATATAATTGGCAACCACACAATGGAACGCCCTCGGACACCATTAAACCCATAAAGATAAGGAGAGAAGATGCTCGCTCAGGGCATATATTTGCTACAAAGCTTCTCTAAAGTGGTACGTAATTGAGTCAAAATCTCTTCACCGTTGGTAAGTCCAGGCCGCTTAGCAAGAAAGCGTTCAACTACCCAGATAGCTGTTTGGATATCATCGGCATCTTTGATTTCTGCGATAAAGGTGTGTAAGGAGGTTGTTGCCCTTTCAACATCAGCAAGCAGAAGATGCGCAAGAATAGTGGGTATATAAGCTATAGTTAGTGGATCACTACGCTCAAGCGCGTGGTTCGCGATATCCAATGCTATTTGAGCTTCTCCTTTTAGAAGGTGGAGACGCGCTCGATGGTAATGTAGATAAGCGGCATCAGGCTGTAATTCCATGGCCGTGTTAAGATCAGCTTCGGCCTCTTGAAGGCGATCATGATCGAGGTAGAAACCTGCTCGATTACGGAGGGTGTAAGCCGCTCCAAGTGTCATGTCAATCGAACGCGTATATTCATTTTCTGCTTCCTCAAGTTGATTGCTTAGAGCATAGGTTTCTGCACGACAAATCACAGCCCAAGTGTATTCTGGGTTAAGCTCAAGCGCAGAATGAAAGTCAGCGAGTGCCTCGTCATAGCGCTTCATACGTTGGTATACTTGCCCTCGCTTAGTAAGTGCCCAAACATATTGCGGATTGATTTCAATAGCGTAATTAAAGTCAGTGAGTGCCTCGTCATTGCATCCTATTAAGCGGTAGATCTCCCCGCGTTCCGCTAACTTCCAGGCTGAATTAGGATCAAGCTCAATGGCACGGGTAAAGTCAGTTAAAGCTTCTTTGAAGCGTTGCAGACTTCGAAAGATTCGCCCGCGATTTACGAGTGCTCGCCAATATTGGGGGTGTACATTAAGCGCCGCTTCGTAGGCAGCAATGGCCCGGCGCAGATTGGCTTCGCGCTCCTCGACCGCGGATAAGTCGCTGTAGGCAGTGCCCAGGTTGTTCTGCGTCATGGCATAATCCAGCGGGGCGATTTGGGGTGTGTAGTATTCCAGCGCCGCTTCGAAGGCAGCAATGGCCCGGCGCAGATTGGCTTCGCGCTCCTCGACCGCGGATAAGTCGCTGTAGGCAGTGCCCAGGTTGTTCTGCGTCATGGCATAATCCAGCGGGGCGATTTGGGGCGTTCGATATTCCAGCGCCGCTTCGTAGGCAGCAATGGCCCGGCGCAGATTGGCTTCGCGCTCCTCGACCGCGGATAAGTCGCTGTAGGCAGTGCCCAGGTTGTTCTGCGTCATGGCATAAGCCAGCGGGGCGATTTGGGGCGTGTAGTATTCCAGCGCCGCTTCGTAGGCAGCAATGGCCCGGCGCAGATTGGCTTCGCGCTCCTCGACCGCGGATAAGTCGCTGTAGGCAGTGCCCAGGTTGTTCTGCGTCATGGCATAATCCAG
>CALJKV010000057.1 GCA_937974245.1 uncultured Chloroflexota bacterium
GGAGATTGGCCGCCGCACCCGGCTGAAGAACCGCGATGTGCAGGCCATGCTGGAAACGCTGATTGACGTGTGGACAGAGGAACTCGTCGCCGGTGGCCGCATTGAACTGGAGAACTTCCTCGTGCTGGAAGTCAAGGAAATCGACCGGGGTGAGCAGCGTGGGACGCTCACCAGCGGCGAAGCCCCGCGTACAATTCGGCGGGTGCTGCTACGCGTGAGCAGACAGTTGAAGAGACGCTTAAATCACTTCCATTCGTCGAGATAATCCCATCGCCATTCGACAGGATTCAAGGTATCCTTTTAAGGTGAATCCAGTACATTCCCCGGTTGTCCGGGTCTGACTTCAGTTCAAAATTGGATGAGCCGTCCGCCACGAACTTAGTGTCTGTAAAAATACAACTTTCCTGATCGCGCCCAAATGTTTTCCTACAGTGATGCCATCAGGTAGTAACTTATTCTTTTACGGACCCTTAATATGTTTCGCCACAAGTTTATCTCTGTTAAAAGCTCGTAAGTTTCTGCATCGTTGGCTAGAGTGTGGTTTATGGTATTTTTTTCTATAGTTAAATTTACTACAAAAGTTGAACATCTTCATTGACACCACTGTTTTGGTAAAGAATCAAGTCGTTTACACATGTTTGGTACTATAATTTTCTAAGGAGCGTGCTGTACATTCGAGGGTATAATGAAGAAACTTTTTATCAGCTACCGACGCTTAAGTTGGCCGTTTACGCACAAACTCGCGCTTGATCTTGGGCAGATTATCGAAAGTGAGATCTTCGTTGATATTACGGGAATTGATGACACAAACTTTGAAAAGTCTATCTTAAATCATCTTCAGGAGAGCGACGCAATACTTCTAGTAGTCTCTCCAGACACATTCACTGATCGTATCCATAGCAGCGAAGACTGGGTACGCCGCGAGATTGCCTTAGGTCTCAAACTGGGCAAGCCGTTTGTGCTAGCATGTATTGACGGATTGCTTCCGCCACCTGAAAAGGAATTACCTGAAGACATCCGCGATATCGCTCACATGCAGGGTATCCGTTTCTACCAAGAATTTTGGGATGCGGCTGTCAGCCGTTTAGCGGAGTTCATTGCGAAGGTAACTCCAATCAGAATAGTTACTTCTACCATGGAGAAACCCGAGACCTCCCAACAAGGCACTGGAAGCCGGCCTGCTGAAATATCTGTTCAGATGGAAACAACATCCGTACACGGATCTGAATTTCATCAAGTACAGAATAACATTCCACCGACAGCTGTTGTGAAGCCAAACCCATTGGCGTTTACTCCGTCCAAGTCATACCGCCGTCTAATTGGTCGCGAGGCTGAATTGGGCGAGGTTATGAATAAATTACGCCATCACGAAAAGAAGATAATCGCTCTTATAGGATTAGGTGGAATGGGAAAGACGGCTTTAGCCCACGAGGTCATTGAACGCGGTATTTCTGAAGGATTATTCAACTTTGTGGTTTGGGCTAGTGCAAAAACAGAACACTTTATTGGGGAGAGAGTGATCACGACCACAGACTCTGAAGACCTGACATACGATGGTCTGCTTGACACAATTAGTAATCAATGTGGTCATGCGGACACCTCAAAGATGGAGAGAGATGCACGACGTATCACTGTGCAGAGGCTTCTAACCCAACATAAAGTACTAATCATTCTGGATAACTTAGACGATATACCAGAGGCCGAGAAACTTCTACACAACCTGTCTGTAATTCTTGGTCAGAGCAAGCTACTCTTGACTAGTCGCCATAGGCTAAAGAATGAGCAAATCTTCACAGTTTACCTAAACGGACTCAGCATTGAGGCGGGGCAGGAATTCTTAAGAGATGAAGCTGAATCAAGAAATGTAAAAACAATTGTTTTAGCAACCAAGCCAAATTTAAGTAGGATACACAAAGTAACAGGTGGCGCACCTTTAGCAATGAGGCTGATAGTTGGTCAAGTTAGCCGCCAACCGCTGGATACGGTACTTGACAATCTCGAACACGCGTCAGCCATAGGTCAAGATTATGAGTTTTACCGCTTTATTTATCAAAAATCGTGGGAGATGCTTGACAAGAATGCTCGAATGGTATTAGTAGCGATGTCTATTTTCCCCCCTGTAACAGGGGCAGTGGCAAGTAAGGTAAAGACGTTATCTCTGATAGCTCCAGATGAGTTTAATCAAGCCATAGATCAGTTAGTTATGTTATCGCTTGTTGATATAGTTGGTTTTGCTGGTAAGGAGCGTTTTGCGCTCCATCCACTAACACAGTATTTCATTAAATCTGATATTACAAATGAGTGGGTAAAGCCATGAGTGAACAAGAGGATTGGGGCGCTCTTGCCCATGATATGCACTTGCTCAATCTACACGACATTACTTTTAACACTATTCTACATTCAGATAGCTATGCTGACATCGAAAACGAACTAGCAAATATCATGACGGCAGCAGAATGGGCATGGAGAAACGGCTTCAACGACCAATTATTGGATCTAGCCACATTTTTGCTTCAACATGGTGGAGGCTATCTTTATAAACGAGCAACTATTCAGGACGCTATGCAATTTCTCACGTGGGCAATAGATGCATCACGAGCAGAGGGGAAAGACCTGCTTGTTGCTACCCACTTGATGACCATGGGAGAGATGTTAGGAAACCTCGGAAATAGGTCTCGCTCTATCGAGTGTCACGAAGAGGCACTCGCGATTGCTCGCAAGCTTGACGACCAAAAGTTGGAAATTAGGAGCTTAGCTGGCCTAGCTGGAGATTACACGGACTCAGGCAATTCACTTCGGGCACATGATTACTACCAAAAAGCCCTTGCGTTAGCTCAGAGCATAAGTGATAAGGGAGAGGAAGGACTAGTCCTATTTTCTTTAGGGAATTTCTATTTGAGACAGTTAGGTGACGCTACTAAAGCTCTCAATTACTTTCAACAGGCGATAGAGGTTCTGCGTAGCGCCGGTGAACTTCATTGGGAAAAGGGATTTCTGACTGGTGTTGCAGCCGCACTTATGGAATCGGGCTATGTACGGGAAGCCATCAAATTCTACGAACAAGCTTTACCTGATGTTCAGGCAGCAGGTGATCGTCACCTTGAGGCACAGCTTCTGGACCAATTAGGTAGCGGATACCGTCGTCTAGAGAATACACAGAAAGCCATGGAATTATACCGCAAGGCTGTAGAAATTGACAGTGAACTTGGCAATCGACACCGCGTCGCAAGCCACATAGGAAATATCGGCAACGTTTGGGCCTTCCTCGGAGAAGTACAGCTTGCAATTGACTGTTTCAATCAATCTCTAGAGATTTCAAGGGAAATTGGCGATGTCCCAGAAGAAGCTATTCGACTCAGTAACCTCGGTAACTCTTACTTGCGATTGGAGCAACCACGGCAAGCCATTGAGTATCTCGAGCAAGCGTTAGCCTTGGAGCGAGGCATAGGCAATCGGCAGCTAGAAGCATTAGTCCTTACAAATCTAGCCACAGCCCACAGTGCTATTGGAGACGCAAACCGGTCCATAAGCTACCTTGAACAGGCGTTGGGTATTACGGTTGATATTGGAGATAAGCGAGGAGAAGGAATAGCACTATTCAACATGGGAACGGAGTTTCACCGGATGCATGACTTATCTAAGGCTCGTCTTTTGTTTAAGAAAGCACTCCAGATTTTTGAGACTATTGAGGATCCACTAACGACTAAGGTACGTCGTTGGTTGGAAAGCTAGAATAAAGCCAAAGTTCTTTTTCAAGGAGTACAATATGAACTGTTCATCGTGTGGGAAGGAACTCCTAGAGGCAAAAGAAATTGCCCGCAGGAATGAAAGAGGCCCTAATATCCCCATTGAGGCATGGATAGTCGGGATGGCTAGTGATACATTGGATTTCAAGTGCGTTTGTCTTAACTGCGCTTCAGCTTTCTGCGTTGAATGTGGACAGAATGAGGGACGGAAGCAAAATAGCAATGATGTCTACTGTCCTCACTGTGGAAAACAGGTCATGCCCAAAGACGAAGTCTTCAAGAAAGTACGTGGCAAGTAGTTCTGAGTGTATGACTTCGGAGGTCATGAGACACCAAGCGGGCTAAAGTTAAGAGGTACTTTATCGGGTAACTAAAACTAAATTCAGAACTCTTAAAGCCGTTATCCCGAACTCACGTTATCATAGCAAGTTTTTCAGCGGCGGGTGGTCGCTCAGGTTTCTCGACATGACCAGCCTAAAAAACGTCAGCGAACGACAGGGAATTGAAGGGTTTTTCGCAGTTCCTGCTTTCAATTTCGTGGAAACCACGTTTCCAGATCATCCGGGGCAGGCTGCTCCGGCGCAATCTCCGGTTCTTCCTCGCGCAGGCGCTGCCACTCCGGGCCAACGATGCGATCCAGCGCCGCGCTGAAGTGGTGGGTGGCGACCTCGCGGAACAGGGCATCATCCCCCCGCTCCGTGTTGTTGTAGACCGGGGCGCGATCCACACCCGGCAGCGGCGCAGTCCCTGGCAGCACCACATGCGTGTGGAGCTGCTGCATCGGCTCGCCGCCATCTTCCGCGTCCGTATCGCGGTCATGGAGGATGAAGCTGTATTCCGGCACATCAAAACCGCGCGCCGTGTAGTAGTCCTCCACGATGTGTTCCGTCAGGTCACACACCAGGTCGCGCCGTTCGTCCTCCGGCACCAGCGCCATCAGGTCGGGCGCAGGCGAAATCACCCACGTCCACGCCAGCACATGCTTGCTCTGTAGGGCATCACTGTTCTTGAGAATCTCCCGCCAGTGGACGCCCATCCCGCGATCCTGCCAGCGTTCGTAATCCTGATTCTGCGCGAGCTGGTTCTGTACCCTGTCCCGATATTGTAAGTATTTGAGTGTGGAACTCAGCCCCTTACGACCGGTGCCATAGCCTTTGCGTTTCGGTCCTTTATAGGCGAAATCCACGACGATGATCGCCTTGCTCACTGCTTGACCGGCCTCATCTCACGGACGGCTTTGATCTGCGTCAGCAGCGTATCGCCATCCTGCCGCGCCGCCAGGATGGCCTCGGCGATGCGTTCCGGGCTGCCTTCCGGGTCGAGTGCCGCCAGCAGGTAGATGAGGACGTTCAGGTGGAAGGCCAGCGCCCCTTCCAGCCGGTCGAGGCGTTCCTGGAGCGATTTCTGGAAGTGCTTGCGGCTGCCGATGAGGTCTTCCCGTCCGTCGAGGTACAGCCGCACCGCTTCCCGGATGAGGTCGGCTTCGGTAATGTTGCGGGGCTGCTGGCTGACCAGCAGCGCCAGGCGGTCGTGCATCTCCTGTGTCATGGTGATGCTGCGTCGCACCGATTTCTTCGCCATGCTGCCTCCTAATCTGCGATTTCCCCTCTCATTATCGCAAATCAGGGCGCGGCAAAGGCTGTAGGATTACAGTTTCGGGTTGGCAAAAGTGACAGTTTGGAAAGGAAGTTTACACATTCGCGGCAGGCGAAACGCCGTGCAGAATCGAACGGACACCGTTGGTAAAGAGACTATAGCATGAAAGGATACCTCTTGTTTGCGTTTTCAGAAGGATTGTTCAAACGTGTTACATCTCATGAAAAGAACACCGAACAAACACACCACGTTCCACATAATCATCGAATATTCTATCGGTTCTTCCCGGTAACTCCCCACCTTGTACTAATAACCCTAACTCAATATTCAGAGACATAGCATGTTCAGTCAAATTGGCACTAGAAATAAACAATTGTTTATTATCAGCAATTACTGCTTTTGCGTGAAGAATTCCAGAATTCCCATCATTTGACAGGGTACGCTGTTTAGTTGACCATGTATAAAATTGCACAGAGGTTGCTAAAAAATCACCATACAATCTCCTGATATTTGGAGATTTCGACCTACCTGTTTCCATAAACATTCTGACAGAAACACCGCGCTCAATGGCTACTTTCAATGCCTGGGACAGGCGTTCCATGCGATATAGAGCAAAACTTACTAGCGTCAACCTCTGACTTGCCTGTTGGATAAGTTGTAAAATCGTTTCATCGGTACGGCGCAAACTAAATGGAGAAAAAACTGGGCCGCTCCATATTAATTCAAGCTTCGGTGCTTCACGATGACGGACTTCAACGGCCAGAGCAGTACGAAACGCGAATGCAAGTTCACCTGGCAGCCTTTCCCGTAACTGAGAAGTACGGATAATGCGACTGATAAGTTCGCTCAAGGACGGTGAATGGATAAGCGGCAGCACTTCCACCCGAATCTGATTCCAGTCTGTACCCGTTTCAAAAATGGTATACACCTTCTTGCTTAGTTCCAATGGAACCATTTCAATGAAGCGTTGAAGATCATCGACCAGAGTATCTGTCATAAATCGTACTCAGTGAAAAAGGCATAATGCAGCCGATCATGGTCAATCGTTGGCACCAACACCGAGCGATCAAGATACCGATTGCCGCGTTCGCAAGACGTCTCTGGAGCAAACAGACAGGCGTGACATGCTGCTGCATGTATCGTCCGTCCCTGGGTATCAACATTGCGTTCAGCACAAAGAGGGTCTCCCGCACACAATGTCATGCTACGCAGTGCTTCATGAACCAGCTGGTAGAAATTAGTTTCATCTTCACCTAGGCCAATTAGCCCTCCCAGCGTCCCCTCACTATCTGCCGCTGCTGTATATATCAGAACTCCCGCCATAGGGCCTCCAGAGTGAGCAGCTGGTCGAGCGTAAATACGTTCTTTCAAACTTGCTGATGAATAACCGGCTTCAAGTGATAATTGCCGCATCAGAGCATGAGAAAAACTATGCAACAATACATAACGCATACCGGGGAATCCCTCCTGAGGATTCTGGATGCCTCGCTTTTGTCGCCAGTGCGTGTGAGCAGCCAAAAACGCTTCACTATGTTCGCGCAACTCACGTAGATGCTCCCAACGATGAATAGTACTCTCTTCAAACCGCAAAAACAGTCCCTCCCCGCGTAATTCAGTAGCCGGAACCCATTCTGTTGCTCGACGGGCAAGGGGTGCCGCATTTACCAGAACTTGCTGTTCTGGGTCGGTCAATTCTCCAACGGCATCTAATCGGGCAAAACCCATCATCGCCTGGACCTCACGAAGTCTTTCAACAAGTAGCACATCCTGAATGTGCAATGCACCCCAGTCAGATTTCAGTGGAACGCGACGTATTCGGAAATCAGAACCGTTCAGGGCTGGATTAGCCTGACAGAAAATTTCCCACTCCGGGAGCTTTATGTCCGGGGCTGGTGTGTTCTGTGTTTGGCTCTGCCGGCTTTCGTGGTCAGAAATTCCCTGCAATATACGCTCATCTTCATATTCTGCTAATTCACCCTGAATCTGCCCGAGTTGTCGTAGAGCATGAATGATGTCTATTGACTTCGCTACTCGCAACGTGTTCCAGTTGGTTTCAATGAGCTGACCAAATTTGTCAGTATCGGTTGGAATCGATAATATTGCCAGTGTAATTGGAAACCAGAGATTAGTCGCTCCAAGTACAATGCCGCGGGCATGATGCTGACAGGGATTTGAATCGTAGTCTCGCAGATGTGGCCGACGACCTGTACAAAGTGGCATTTTGTTGCGATTCTCTGTTCCAAATGCTTCAGACAAGCGTCGACTCGCGCCACAATCGCATCGCACCTCAAGATCGCGCGCCTCTCCTGATGCTCCGTATTCGAGCAACTTGAGTAGAGGCTTCTCATGCTTGCACGGTTCACCACGATGAACGAATTCCACCCAGGGAAAGTCGTCCAGATGCCCATCTTCACAGGCGACCAGAATACGTGAAGGAATCGCTTCCGGTGATTTCTTGGCTTCTGTGCATCCTGTATGACGATATACAGTCCGATCCGGCTGATATGGCTTTTTGTCTAATTCAAATAGTCCTGAACTTAACGGGGCAAGTCGGCGACACACGGGGCAGACCCACCAGCGTGGGAATACGGCCACGGGAACGCCATAAAGTGCTGCTGAGTCAAATGGTGAAGTAGGTTCACCTTCAACACGAGGCAGACCGTGCAACTCCTGGACAGTGGGAAGATGGTGACGAACCGCACTCAATAAACGTGGTTCACTCAGAATATTCGTGTTGCCAGGCCAATCATCCAGCCCCATGACTATCACCGATAAGCTGGGGAGATCGACAATCGAACCCACACCATAGGTATACATCAACTGGCTAGGGCGAACTTCACCTACAAATAAGCGATCATTCATCGTTCATCATCCATACGATAATCGTCAAGAATCAGGCGGATTGGAGACTCCACATCGCGCATCGAATTCAAACTGGTAAATACTTGCCAATCACCTTCTCGTTCCTGTGGTGTACTCAGCAGTTTGATTTGAGCACCGCGCTTGCTGGTGTAGGTCAACTGGGAGGAAGGCAAGCGGGTCTGGCGTAACCATTCATCCAAACGGGCATAGAGCATTGTTCGCACTAGATCAGCGACTTCTTGCCGCTGGGTTACCAGTCCTGCCCGGCGAACAATCCATTCAATGATTTCTTCAACCATCTCATCATCCCGCCGCAATACACCTGCCCTTTCATCTTTGTTGAGATGATCATCATAGAGCCGTACGAGAGAAACGAATATGGCAGATAAGGCACGGTCAAGGGCACGCGGTGCAAAAGGAGTTACAGAGAGGGCTTCAACCTGCTGGTAGAAGGTCGCATGATAATGCTCAAAGCGTTCGTAATGGCTTAAGTCGCGCGGACGAGTCCAGTTGTAGACTGTAATAACCACGCCCGGCGCACGCCGTCCTACGCGGCTGGTTGCCTGAATATACTCAGCAGTTGCTTTAGGTTGACCAGCAACCACCATAGTCCCAAGTCGTCCAACGTCAACGCCCACAGAAATCATATTGGTTGCGAGTACTGCATCCAGGGGACGCCGACTGGCATCTTTGGTACCAAAAGGTGTCTCCAATCGGTCAAGAATATCCGGTATCTGTACCGCGCTCTTGCGTGAGGTAAGTTCTTCAACCGTACTGGGATAAATGGTTCGCCGCGCCAAGCCACGCTGATCCATACGTCTCAATCGAGACTGTACCGCATCATCCATCACACGCAGCATCCCGCCCAATTCACGTACTGAGTTGAAATATCCAACTAATGTCATGTAGGGATCGGCAGCTGCCCCATAACGCTCATAGAGTGCCTGGGCTGCTGCCATTGTGGATACGTAAGCTCGAATCAGGACAGATTTCAAACGAGTGCCAGAAGCACATATACCAAGATATAAGCGTCCAGTCGCCTGTTCATCCTGTTGTGCAAAAAAATTATCGAAAGCATTCAATCCTGATGGAGGGAAAATGTTCACTCTCCGCTGGAACAACCCATGTACCTGATAACTTGCCCTGCGAATGGTTGCAGTTGAGGCGACTACCTTCGGACGAATGGACACATCCCCCAGTTGCCACATACACAAAGCGTCGATTGCCGTTTCATACAGGCCGACCAGTGTTCCAAGCGGACCACTAATTAAATGCAATTCGTCCTGGATAATGAGGTCCGGTGGACGCAACCCATTTGCAACTGGTTCGGTGCGACAGGCGGGGTAAGCCCCCTTCTTAGGATGACTATCAGAGTCTGGAAGTTCTGGTGAGCGGTAGCCGTGTCGGGGACACCACCCACTGACTCTTCCAAACAACATCTGCGTCGCACCCTTCCAGGGCATCTGAGCAAATTTATCCACAGTCGCAATAAGCAGCGCAGGCAGGCGACGATAGATCTCTTCATCGACGACGATAATGGGCAACCCCTCACCCTTTGAGCGGCGCTCCCCAAACGGGCATTCCCCAAAAATGTCACTACAATATTGAAGTGTCCTTCCAACACCCTGTTCCACAGTCTCGACTCTAATATTTTTGCCAGGATGAATTGGGCTTCCACACCAGGGGCAGGTTTTTAATTGGACTGGTGTCCCGCTGCCGCCAACGTTCCCACGCCACATGCCGTGTGCTTGCGATACTGCGGTTGCTGAATCTTCGGTGTAGTTTGGCGTGCTGCGTGCGCCGACCCACAATCCGATGCGAAATGGCTCTTCTCCCCACGTTGCAGGATCATCACGCCTTAGTACCTCGCAGGCAGCGATGAGCGCTGTTGCTCGTTGAAACTGCTGCAATGTGAGCAGGCGAAGGGTATAACGCATAATGACTGCGACCCCCGCCCCGTCTCGATCAAAACCGCCCAGATTTCCTTGAAGACGTCGAATGGCAAGCGTAAATGCGGTTAGCCCCAGATAGGCCTCCGTTTTGCCACCTCCGGTGGGAAACCACAGCAAATCTGCCACACTGTCCGCTGTATCACGATCGCTGCGATCCGGGTGAGCAGGATCGACCATCGCAGGTAAATTCAGCAGGATAAAGCCAAGCTGGAAGGGTCGCCAACTCCTGTTTTCAGGAATATCAATCAAATTAATATCCGGTTTGCGTTCACGGCGCACTTCTTCGGCAAAGAGTGTGTGAATACGTTGAAGGGACATAGCTGCATTGGCGAACTGAAATGCCAGTGCCGCCTGGGGATAGGTATCGAGTAAGTCAACGCCGGCCTGGATGCGCTGAAGTGTATTCTTGCCGTGTTCGATTTGCCTGGCAGCAGTGCCATCCTCGACATAGGGCAAGAGAAGATCATCCGGCGCTTGCAGTTCCGCTTCACGAGCATCCAACCACCGCTGGTATTCCCTTATTAGAGGTGCAAGGGTAGCGTGGAAACCACCCTGTGGTGTATTTGCCAGCACTGACATATCTGTCACGAGATCGGGGATGCTGCGTGCGGTCATCTGGGCAACTTCATATTGGGGGAGTATGCGGGTTGCAACCTGACTTGCCCTCGCGGGATTATCGGGAACGGCATTCACACTCACACTAACCCCGTGCCCAACAGCAAATTCCTGATGCGTGCGGTAGAGCATTTCCATCGTGCGGTCTTCTGTATCACGAGCTGTGCGGGCAATAGGACGTTTGGCGAAAATAGGCGAGCCATCCGGTGCATACAGAACGATTTCTGGCTGAAAAACCCATGCCTCATCCTTGTTGCGTTTAGGTTCTCCCTGACCATTCACCAGAAACAGGGTAAGTGAGTATCCACCATTTGTTTTGCGACACAAGCCTATAAGATGTATTCCGCGTCCACGCTCAGTATGAATTTGCGGAATAAGCCCATCTTGTATGTGAATTGGTTTGCTGATGAACTGCACCGGGATACGCTGCCAGTACGGGCGGTCAAGTGCTTCGTCCTTATGCCGTTCATAACGCCCATAGCGCACTTCGGCGATAATTTCTTGTGCATCTTCCCCCAAAGACACCGTTAGCCCTAGTGAAGAAGGGATGAATGCCACTGTGTCACCCACGTCCGGGATGCCAGGTGCAGCACTGCCATCATCGCCTTCATCCATACCACCAACTGCCAGTTCACCCTGTTCATCTACAGGATCAACAAAAGTTTCTTCTGGTTCTGTGTCATCTCGATCCTCAGATGCAGCAGTCACTTTATGATTGGGCGCAAGGGCGCCCAGCAGATAGCGATCCCGCACGCTGCGCTCATAGAGAACCTCATCATCTCCACCGGCTGGCCCTAGCCAATCGCGGACGAGCATATCGAGAAATTCAGTTCGTACCTGTTCAGGGGTAATATGAGGCAGTGCGGATTCTTCAGTTTCAACATGCTTTGATGTAGGGGGTTTGGGCATTAGTCTTCATTCCTCCGTATCGCTGAAGCTGCTGCGTAGCATTCGCGACATGCGTTCACCTGTCGGTAACACACCGCCTTTGATTTTCTGCGCTTCACGTTCACCGTCGGTGAGAAATACCTGATGGTATCTTTGCTTGTAATTTTCAAGCGTTTCAGTCCGCATTCGCAGGCGGAGCGCAACACCAGGTAAGGCATACGATGTATATTGATGCTCCGAATCCTTTTCACATAACAGGCCGGTGTCGCCACTGGCGATGAAGAAATTTCCGCCTTCGGTACAGATACGGTAATTCATATACAAGCCGAAACCGCTGTTCTGCCACACATCGTCATTGTGTTGTGGCTTCCCCTGCCACATCGCGCCGGAGATTCCCGGCATCAGCGCAAACTTGACTGCCGCCCGGTCATCCACCAGCTGCTCACGTATAAGCGGATTATTCCGTAGGCTGGCTCGCAAACCCCGCCCGCTATCGATTAGTGCGATTTCGGCTTCGCCACGCGAGGGCCAGTATTGGGCGCACATCCAGTAATCGGGCGATTGCGCGTGTTCCGCTACATTGCGAATAATCTCGGTGAAGGAATATTGCAGGGTCTTCACCAGCGCACCACCCTGCTGCTGGGTGAGCTTTCGTGCCAGATCCAGACTGCGTTGTTCGATTTCAGAGCCGTGCAGATAACTCGGATTCTCAATTTTTGTGATGGGCAAATATGTAGGGCTACCTTTAGCTTCTCCAAACGGTTTTTTGAGATCAATACCACATGCCTCGAAAAAGCCCATATGAGCGGCATAACTCTCGTTGTCATTATTGGGAAGATTGGTCGGAGCGATTACAACTTCAGAATTCCGACTTTTGTACTGACGTATTGCTTGACTAACAACCAGCATTCCAAACGGACGTAGGGGTAGTTCATAAGCTGGTACACGCCCCCACGCACTGAAATCAACGCCTAGAACTGTAACATTCGGTTCGAGAGCAGCAACCTCGGCAGCAAAAGCTAAGGATGCCTGTAAGTCAAGGATACGTGGAATAGCAACCGTTTTTATCAGCATAAGCAGAGTATTCTGGGAATTTAAAAAGCTCCGATAAACGTGATACTAGAAGGTATATTGTCCTATAGAAATCATTAACCCAATTTGCTGGTGTGATCTGGATTATAACTATAAGTTTAGTATCAATTGGATATTCAGACAATGAGGGAGAAATGTTTATGAAAAGGCGGAATATAGAACATATATTCTGATTACCTGTTGACTTTTACTCGCTTTATGTTAAACTTGTCAACAGAGATGAGGAGACGAGCCATGTTAGGTGAGCGGATACGCCAGGCGCGATTGCTCGCTGGATTAACTCAAGATGCACTCGCCGATGCACTTACGGATGCAGGACATCCAGCGACAAAAGCAGTGATTTCCAAATACGAAAAAAATAAAAGTACACCCTCTGCCCAATTCTTGCTCTTGGCTGCCAGCATTTTGGATGTACCATCGTCGTACTTTACCCATCAACCAACCTTAGCAGTGAACTGGTTAGCGTTTCGGCGACACAGCACATTACCTGTGCGGGATCAAGAAGCAGTCAAAGCATACGCGGCGGATGTTGCTGAACTTCAAATTGAACTGCAATCCTTACTTCATCCCGGTAGTGGAGCAGACCTGCCGGAGATCATGTCTGTTACATCCATGGAGGATGCAGAACAGGCTGCAATGCGGCTGCGGGAACGCTGGGAGCTTGATGAGAATCCCATCGACAGTTTGGTACAAACTGCTGAAGACCATCAGGTGATCGTCGTCGGATGGCGTAAACACGGTGGTGAGTTTGATGGATTGTCAGGCTGGTGTAACCAACACCCGGTAACAGTTGTCAGCACTGCCGTTGATACGGATCGAAGACGTTTCACGCTCGCACATGAGCTGGGACATCTGGTGATGGATACCAGTGCTGTCACCGAAAAAGTGGCAGAGAAACTTGCCCATCGTTTTGCTGCCGCTTTGCTTGTTCCAACTGAACGTGTGGTCCACGAACTTGGGGTGCGCCGAACTCGACTTGACTGGGAGGAATTGGGCATCCTCAAACGTAAGTATGGCGTGAGTATGGCGGCATGGATCTACCGGGCAAAAGACTTGGAGATCATCACTGAACATTATGCGGCAAATCTGTACCGAGAAATGGGTGAACGCGGCTGGCGCAAGCATGAGCCAGTTGATTACATCGCCGATGAGGAGCCGCTTAAACTGGAACAGATGGCGCATCGCGCAGTGGCTGAAGGACTAATCAGCCCGGACCAGATTCGCCGTGTTTACCCGGACTGGTTCGAGCGGGAATTAGCAGCTTCTTCGACTGGGCGTTTCACTATTTATGATCTACTTGAACTGCCTGATGATGAACAGCAGAAGGTGATGGAAGCAGCATTCGCTGCCGCTGCCAATGAGGAATTCGAACTCTTCGAGGCGAATGAGTTCGTGGAAGAAAACGAGGGCGGCAATTAGATGACATCACCGAAGCCCCCATCCATTCAGCGTGGACAAGTCTGGGATGTGAAGTTTGATCCACAGGTTGGATCGGAGATTGGCAAGGTACGCCCGGCAGTCGTGATCAGTATTCCGACAGTCGGGCGGCTGCCGCTCCATATTGTCGTGCCAATCACAACAGGCAATCCCAACTTCAGCAAATTCCCGTGGATGCTGCCCATTGCTGCCAATACACGCAATGGTTTAGACCATGACTCGTTTGCGGATGCGTTTCAGGTGAAATCGGTGGCGATTGAACGCTTCATCAAACAGCGTGGAACACTCAGCCAGCAGGAATTGGATGAGCTTGCCACGATCATCGCTTATTGCGTCGGATACAAACCACCAAAACCAGTAACATAAGCCTATCCGAAGTTCAGGGGGCAGCAAACCAGTTTTCAATGTCTTCGCGGGTTGTCCATTCAGGATGAGCTGCTATCAACTTCATCATTAGTCTCAGAGCATTTTGGGCAAGCAACTTTGCCTCCTTTACATTGATGTCAGTAAGTGGAAAGCGCTCACTCGGATTCGAGGGATAGCCATGCAGAATGAATCCACGTTGTTTGTCGTATAAGTCTTTAAACACAGTTGCGTAATCTTCTGCCAAGACTCCCAAAATCTCTTCAAACGAAACTGTTTCATCGAATTCACGCTGCTCGGTAGAAAGTGTTCCTAAGAAGTCCAGATGTGCGCTGTCAGTCTCGATGATGGCTGTGGCAGTCAAAAGTTTCTTATAGCGCCTGCAAAGCTCACGTGAATTCGAAATCGCATTTGTACCCCAAGATAAAATCCCATTCACACCGACGACAAAACGGTAGAGGGTGTCCCGTTTACGAACTGCCAGTAATCCACTGTCATACCATTGAAGGGCGAGCAGAATGTGAGCAGAAACGGGATGAGACTCGTTGGCAAAATGATGGTTAATATTTTCCAGACCAAACTCACGAAATTCTTCCAGTTGACGGGTATCAACACGAAGGACAGATATGTCTGTCCTGTCAGTCTGGTATCGGTTAAATACTCTTCCCGTTGAGTCAACGATAATAAAATGCCCTACTGGAGTGATGACAGGATAACGAGCAACGTCACGTGCCTGGTTATAAGAAACTCTCTGCGTTCCCTTGATAGTTGAGCTTGTCCAACAAACGAATCGCAAAGCACTGAGGGCATCGTCGGTTTTTGCCGCAACCTGATCCTCGATACTTTCGTCATCACCGATTACTGTTATTTTAAGAAATGACACGTCGGAAGGTACTTTAAAGTCGAGGTTGTCAGACAAATTTGACAGGTGATGTGCGAACTCAGAGTCTGACCGTCCCCTGCACAGAACTGCATCTGCTAAAGGAATCTGGTCGATTTCAGGGTTTAGTTGGATGTTTTCCAACGGAATATACGCGGTTACGGAATGCTCATACGCAAGGTCGCACCACTCCATGATCTGCACAGCAAAACGCTCGATATCAGCATCCGCTGTGGGCAAAGTTGACTCCTGTTGGTACAAGGCATCTATAGCCCGTCCAATGAAACGGCGTTGAATACGTGACTCTGCTATTTGCCTAACTCTGGTCAGGTAATTCTCCCAAGCTGCCATCGGCGCAAACAACCCATGTGGACCGTCTTTCTCCGATGAAGTGAACGTATGCAAAAAACAGTGCTGTTGGTAATCAATACCAATATGTGCGGCGCGTTGATTCCATACATGAATCAACGTCAGTGTCCGCAGGTATTCAATCGTTGCCTGTTTAAGGGCATCCTGTTTGTCAGGTGAAAGTGGCATCTATGCTTGACCTCACAGCAACCGCTTCTGCTTCGGCTCGTCATCATCGAAAAATGACAGTTGTTCCGGCGGCATGGCATTCGGATCGCCATCATCCCCGTTGGATTCGTCACCATTGGTGGGTGCATTCGCTGTTGCCGCTTTCTTCCCGCGTTTACCTTTCTTGACATCAACCCCAACACCCAAGCGCTGCTCTTCTTCGTACCGCTCGAAGTTGAGCGCCAGCAGTCGCTTGAGGACTTCGCGCCGGGCAGCTTCGCTTATTGTATACCGGACACCCTGGTTAGTGTCGTGAAAATTATGTAACAAGTCGAGGTCATCCCAGCCATAGGCGGCGGCGACGGCTTCATCCATCTGGCGGTGCAGGTCGCGCAGATATTGAATATCATCGCTGTGTTCGTCCGGGTCGTGGAAGCGGTTGTAAGTGGCGGTCAGACCTTCCTGGCGGTTGAGCATGATCTGGCGGCGCGTTTCGCGGTAGGTTTCGCCAATGTTTCCTAGCGATGGCAGAGTTTCGGTAGGTGGGAAGGGAAATGTTTCAAAAGCGTCAGACGGGAGATACCTAGCATCATCTTTTAATGATGATGCATATTTCAGTGCCCAGTTTCTATGTATAGTTGACTGTAGAACAGAGAAGTGTTCACTAGCATCAGTCGCAATTACAATAAGGGAATGTGAATAGACAATTCCTTTTGGTATAAACTCGAAAGCTAAAGTCTTACTCGTCTGAGCTATAGCCAATACCCTTTTAAGCGGCACAATAGCGCGATAAAGTCCTGTACCTAATCTTCCATACTGCCACCAACGTCGTGCATAATCGCGAGATGAAGCATCTCCTTTATTAGCAAGTTTATCTCGCTCAGGTTTCACACGTTCACGTACAATCGCCATACAGTCAGAGTATTCTTCGGCTTCTTCTAAAGTCCAGTCGAAGAAATTAATAACCCATCTACTTGGAATTTGATCAGACGTTTCATTTAATTCTTCGCCATTTAAAAAGGGGAACAATACTTCGCTGTTGCGGTGGTCTTTTTTGATTAGTGTTTGAGCATCTGTCGGAGTAAGTGTAAAACCCATACCTAACACATTTGCTCCTTGAAAACTTCTACCTGCATTTTTATTGAGCTTATGTGGAAGATAGCGACCCTCAACTGCTATATCATCTAGCAGTGGTGTAATAAATTCAACAATTTGATAATCAAGATAGCAATCACCTCGAAAATCTCCCTTATAGGCATGAACTACATCCACAATAACCGCTGCGGCACCTGGCCAAACCAGATCGTTCACGGCATGAAAAATTACACCATCAGATTTCTCCAGTTGCACTAAAGCAACATTTCGAGTATCGCCTTGAGCAATTGTGTTTGTAGCAACCAACCCAAATGCACCATTTCCCCCAAGATGACTATAAGCGCGAGCAAAGAAGTATGCACATATGTCAATTGATTCGCCACGTAAGCGATAGCCTACAAAATCAACAAGATATTCTCGGTAACTATCTCCCAGAGATCCCCTAATCTTTTTCCCACCCATAAACGGTGGATTTCCGACAAAAGCATCAAAGCCGCCGCGTTCTCCGATGAATACTTCAGGGAATTCCATCTCCCAATGGAAGGGGTGGTGGCGTTCAAACACGGGCGACAGTGCTTCGCGGTCAGCATCGGTCAGGTCTTGCCCGTTCATCACCACGTTTAACAGCCGCAGCCGTAAATCACTGCGCCCGGCGTTGTTCAATCCTTCAACCAGATACGAGCCAGTGAGCAGGTCGGCGGCACCGCGCAAATCGTTGAGGCGCATTTCAGCTTCACGGTGCAGGCGTTCTTTCTCCTGCTGGTCGCGCACACTGTTGACGGTAAAGCCCTCCAATTGCAGGCGCAGCCCGACGATTTCATCAATCCGTTCGCCCAACCGAATACGGAACAGCGGCACATCGTCGGCATCCGGGTCGAGATTCCACAGGCGAAGCTGCCGGAGCGATACGCCCAGCAGCGAGTCGCCGCATTTCAGCGCGTGATCGAGGAAGGTGAAGGGTCGTCCCTTCGCCAGCGTCGTCAGCCACAGACTGAGCTTCGCCATCTCTGTCGCCAGCGGGTTTTTGTCCACTCCATACAGACAGCGATCCGCAATCAGGCGCAGCGCCAGTGTCATACGCTCGTTCGGGTCGTCGGGAATCAGGATTTCGGTCAGCGCACCCGTCGGCGGTTCGCCGTCAATGGTCAAACGAGGAATCGGCGTGTCTTCGACTTCGAGACGGCGTTCCCACGCTTCAATCAGCCGCGCCGCCAGATAACGACACGCCTGCACCAGAAACGCGCCGCTGCCCATCGCCATATCACAGACTTTCAACGACAGGATTTCACGCGGCGCTATCAATTCCCACGCTTCCGGCGGCAGCCCTTCCGCCACGCCGCGATACACCAGCGGCTCTAAGGTGTGTTCGACAATCGGTTCAGTCAGCGAACGCGGCGTGTAGTGTGTACCGGTGGCGCGGCGCTCCGCCCCGGAAGTGACGTACAAGCTGCCGGGATGAATCACCAGCGGGTTGCCAAATTCGTCATCGCGCAGCAGGTTGAGGTACGGCATCACCTGGTCAAACAGCGCCCGATCACTGCGGCAGGAAAGATCGTACAGGCGGCGCAGACGTTCACCGTCGGGCGGCTTGCGCATCGCATTTTTGATCGGGGATACACTGCTGCGCCCGGTCATCTCCTTCAGATACTTGAGGATGTCGGACTGCGATTCCAGTTCAGATAAAGGGATTTCCGGCTGTTGGTTTTTCGCACCATCGAAAGCAAGGACAACTTCATCGGCGCGGCGGGCTTCGTGGTCGAGCAGCCCTTCGTAGACATGCCCAATCTGCTCAATATCCAGCGCCCGAAAGCTGAGACGGCGGGCTTCACCCCGCGTTTGCAGGATTTGCAGCGCGTCCAACAGATGTAAGACAGTACGATTATCGACGGCGGGCGGTGTACCTGTCTGACCGCCTTCCAGAAACGGAAAACGCCCCGGATCAAACAGGCTGCCGCCATACGCCGGAAGTTTCAAATCCTGATGGCTTGCCCCGTAATACACCAGCCGGAAGGTTGCCAGCAACCGTGACCACGCATCGCTGCGGCGCTCCAGCACCTCCTCGCCTGTTCGATCTGCCGCTTCGTGCAGTTGGGCGCGTAAAGTCGAAATGGCATAGTTCTGATCGTAGAGTTCATCGCCGAGTAAAAACAAGCCACGCTCTTCAGCGCTCAATACGAACACGAGGCGCATCATCACCGTCAGCGCCGCTTCGTACAGGACAGACTCGCCTACCCCGTCTAACAACGCACCTCGCGTGTCCTGATCACAGCGATCCAGCGCCCGTACCAGAATTTCAACCGCCTGGCGCACCTGCATCCCAAGCTGGTCGGTGACTTCCTGCGCGTCATCGGCGCTCTGGTCGAGCATGGCTCCGAGGGTATCTTCGTCCGCCACGCCAAAGAAGCGCCGCGCTTCCAGCAGGCTCACAAAGGCACGCAGCGTCAGGCGTTCCTCGTTCCACAGGTCGGCATACCAGGAGATAAATCCGGCCATCCCGGTTTTTGAGGCGCTGACGAGCATCCACTGTTCGCCGTTGGTCACAAGCCCGACCTGCACACCGGTGGCGTGGAGCAGCGCCAGCATCCGCGCCGCCGGGCTTGCCGCCCACAATGTACGCGGCAGCGCTTTTTCCAGTGCGACATCGGGCGTATAGACGCTGACCATTGCCTGCACCACATTCGGCTGGCGGCGTTCATGCAGGATGAACGTTGGGCGAATCCGCTCTCCGCCATGTTCGACGGCGGTGTAATGCAATGGTTCGGGAATCGCCTGTCCTTCTGCCAGTACCGTTTCATCCCATCCCAGCAGTGTTTGCAGCACATACAGCACCCACTGACGATGGAAGCGCGGGTCTCGCGGTGCTTCGACGCTCCATTCCTCATATGTCGCCCGCAGTTCGCTTGCACGGGCGGGTTCCACCATGTCCACGCCCTGCGGGAAGACGCGGATGAGAGTGTTCAAGGTAAGAAATGGACCGGAAATTTCCAATAAAGACAGCCATTCGGCGTGATGTTTAGTAATCGACATAGTTTTCCTCTAACGGTCCATACTGGCTGGTACGAGAAACGTCACGGCAACCGGGAATAAGCGCGGCTGCAAATTGGCATAGCGTGCCATCACTGACCGCTGCTCATGCTCGATTTCGTCTGGAATACGCTCAAGTCTGGCACGAAGCGCGTTGAGATCACGTTCATACTGCTCACGTTCATTGGGCGAGAATCCAGGCAGGAACATTTGCGCGGCTTCCGGTGCATTCAGTTCATGCTGAATCGACTTCTCAAGTTCGATCAATATTGCCCGCACATCTTCAGCTTCTTTTTCTCGCCGTTCCTCGAGCTGTCTGGTGATGGTCTCGATACGATCATTCATGCGGACATCCAGCGCACTGCGAAGCGAGGGGGCGAACACTTCCCAATGATGTGTAAGACTTTTCAGGGTGCGTTCACCGGGTAAACGGGTTTCGGCAGTATCCAGAGCGGTGTTTAAATCACCTACACTCATCCGTCTGAAACTGGGACGATCTCCGTAGGTCAGTGCGCCTCCTGCCGTAATCAATTCTTCGTGCAGGCGATAGCGTCCGCCACCGACCACAACCAGGCGGGCATAGGCAACTACCGCTGGCGCATTCAACGCATGATTCGGCACAATCCGGGCTGTTACCCGATGGAGACTCCCCTGCGGCGACCACACTTCCGCCCTTAACAGACGTTGCGCCAGCAGCACCAGTGGATGGTTCAGATGCGCCAGTACCACACTATCATCTTCTGCCAGACGCTCGTCAAAGACTACCGGACGTTCTTCCTGGGTGAAGGGATGCGCCAGTCCATTTTTCGCGGTGTTCCATGTTCCAACCATTGATGGCACAAAAAAGGCACCGGGTTTGCCCGCCGCTGGCTGGAGCGACGGCTGTCCCCCGATGTCCAATGCAACTTCAACAACTTTCTGCACATTTTCCGGTGTCAGATGTAAACTGTGACGCTGGTCGTAAAAGGCTTGAATCTGTTTCTGGATACGTGCATCCAGTTCACGTTCCAGCTTGAGTAACATCCGAGCCGGGCGCGTCTTCTCTTCAACACTTGCTAAATCAAGACGGCGGCGTAAGCCAAGCATGGCTTCCTCGACTTGTTCAGCAATCACGTCTCCGACCTTGCCCATCAGGTCTTCGCGCATCTGCTCAACTTTTTCGACTGCACGCATCAGGAATTCAAGATCGCCGTCCAACTCGCTCATTGGGACACCACTTGCAAGGGTATCCGCCGTACTTTGATACCCCTGCGGAACAAAGTGATAGATCAGAGGAGCGTGTTTTTGCCCCATGCGGTCAATACGTCCGTTGCGCTGTTCCAGGCGGTTGGGATTCCAGGGTATCTCAATATGCACCAGGCGATGACAAAAGTTTTGGAGGTCAATGCCTTCGGAGGCAGCATCGGTTGCCAGTAAGATACGAACCCGGTTTTCTGCACCTGGTGCTGCTTGAAATGCTGCCTTGACTGCCTCGCGCTCTTCAGGATCCATCCCCCCATAAATCAGCTTTAGACGGTCTGCATCGGCAAGTCCGGCTGAAAACAATACCTGTTGTAACCACTGTTGGGTTGCGCGATACTCAGTAAAAAGAATGACGCGCTCAGTGTTCCACACGCCATCCGGCTTAACAATGCCCTTTAACCATTCGATCAAACGCTCTGTCTTACTATCCCGTCGCTCGCTAATGATCCGTGCAGCGGCTAACATTTGCTCGAGCAAGCGTTGTTCTTCCACTGTCGGCGGGGAAACCGTTCGACTTGCGGCCATCATCGCGCTTTCGCTGGCATTTTCAAGCTCGTCGTCGTCGGCATAGTCTTCTTCTGCGATTGCAATTTGCCGCCGCAGAATGCCAATGGAGGCCTGTGTCCTGACTTCAGTTTGTGATACTGGTTTACTCAAAGTCTCTATATGGCGTTCCAGCGTCTTACGAAACGCTTCCGGCGAAGAAAGCAGGCGTTTCTTGAGAAGTTTGAGAACGAACTCGGATGCATACCGCTCTTCGTTTGACTTTGCATAAGTGCGACGCTGGTGAGCGTAGTCATTAAGCCATTGGTGGAGTTGGCGTTCTTCTTGGGAGTAGTCCACCTCCAGTGGCTCAATACGCCGCGCATGGAAGATTGGCTGATTAAATTTATCTCTCAGATCGCGCTTTAAGCGTCGAACCATCACGGCTTCAAGTTGTCGTGGATCTGGTGTGATACCGCGTGCGAAACGTTGATTATCCAGAAGCTCCAACAGCGCACTGAAACTTTCTGGGAAGCCGTTGTGGGGTGTTGCTGAAAGAAACAAATGATGCTCAAAATAAGGTACTATTTCACGAATAGCTGTTGTACGTTGGCTATCCAATGCATAATTTCCGCGCCCAGACGGAGCAACATTATGGGCTTCGTCAATCACGAGAAAATCGAAAGGGCGCGGATAACGGGGTTTGTCCTGTAAGCTGTTAAGAAATAACAGCAAGGGGCGGTCGCGTTTGATGAAGTCCATCGACGTAATCAGGCGCGGAAAATGGGTCCAGGGATTAACATGAATCCCGCGCGTGCGTCGGAGTTGGCGCATTGAATCACTATCTACAATGCGAAACTCTAGACCGAATTTATCGCGCATTTGGTCGCGCCAGTGAAGTTGTAACCCAGCGGGGCAAATAACCAATACGGTGCGTGCGCGATTCCGCGAAATGAGTTCCTGGATGACCAGACCTGTCTCTACTGTTTTTCCCAAACCTACGTCGTCTGCAATGAGAAGACTAACACGCGGCATTTGAACTGCCCGAACCAATGGATTGAGTTGATAATCCTGAAGCTGAATTCCACTACGGAAAGGGGACTGTAAGACCGCACGATCCGCCTGTGATGCTGCGCCCCACCGAACTGCATCCAGGAAGGCATCTAAGCGTTCCGGCTCATCAAAGCCCGTTATTGTTGGCAACTCAGTACGTTCAATGATCTGAGTGCCGACTTCCGTTTCCCAAAGAACCTGCAATGTCTCACCAAGTGCATCATCTTCTACGGAAGCCAGAGTGATAAGG
The DNA here is from genome assembly GCA_937974245.1 of uncultured Chloroflexota bacterium. Classification (GTDB taxonomy): domain Bacteria; phylum Chloroflexota; class Anaerolineae; order Aggregatilineales; family Phototrophicaceae; genus JACKCG01. The sequence continues at coordinate 23,095 of CALJKV010000057.1, forward strand.
TGCATGGGAAGTTCACCATTGGGTGATGAAATAGTGCTGGCATGTACTTCAGTGACTGTGTACATACGCTGTCGTATTTTGACAATCTGGCCCTGCTCAGGCAGTTGTGTGTTTGAATATGATGGCACTATAATCTGCTTTCTCGCGCAAGACGTGGGTACTTTAGAGTCTAACGACTGCAAAAAACTATGCTGACTAATTTTCGACTCTTTAATCAGTTTATAGTATAAGCATAGATTGTGTGTAGAAAAATAAGAACATTCAACTTGTGATTAGTACCAAACTCAGTTTACGAAATATCGACTCTTTTGAGCCTTAATATCAGGACATTGGACAATCAGGTTATCTGTGGGTTACGATAATTCGATTATCGTAAATGAATACGAACGCACACCATGTGCGTTCGGTCGGCATGGTTCACCGTGCCGACACGCTGACCAGCACGCAGGTGCATGGTCAGCGGTGCTGCGCGTGAGCGCGGCACATCGGCCCCTCCGGCCAGAGGAGCGAGCGATTTTTAGCTCGCTCTCCCTCTCAGCACAGTCAGACGCCTCTTCAACGCACGGCCCTACGGGCCTCGTCTGACGTGCCTGACGTGCTTTGTGCTGAGAGGGATCGGCGTCCGTCGGACGCGGCGCTGCTGCCAGGCAGCGCCATCGGCAGTACTGCGTCTTACAGATACACGTATCGCCACAAGGTATTGCGGCACGTGGATTGGTCAAAATAATCATTCAGGATGGCTGCGTGTGATCCCTGGTCAATCGAATATAGATGATGCCGCCGCGCTTCTTCCTGGGATCATCCCACATGGTTTGAAATCGCTTCGGATAGGCTTGGACCAACCGGCGCAGTCCTTTATAGCCAAACCCTTTCGGATTGAGGTCAGGAAAATAACGCCGCAGTATCTGTGCTACTTCCTGGAGTTCACGCCATGTGTAAGTCGGACTGGCGGCAAGTATCTGTTCCAGTACCTCGACAACTTCGGCTTCTGTGTACTCCCCCATCGCGCGAGGTGCGATATCCGGCAATTCGCCAGTCGCAGCCGTTGTGCGTCTTGACTCTGCCTTAATCGCTTTGAGTTCGGCCTTGGTAGGCGGGACAATGAGTTCATAGTCTCTGCCATATTCACGAATAATACGTGTTCGCAGATTCTCCAACTCGGTATCTGGCGTGAGAAAAGCAGTCGCCGAACGATCCCAATCGCGTGACCGGATCATATCGCGATCGAGTTTGGCATTGCAATCGCCACATAAACCGAGATCGTTTACTTGTGATGGCAAATCACACCCGACACAGATTTCGCCATTCCAGTTGTCCCAGTATTCATCATCATAGCCTTCATATGCCATAAAGCAGCGCTTTCAACTTCGCTTTTCTATTGATTATGGGGATGTCTCAGGATTGAGGCAAGAGAGGAAGTCGCCACAAAAAAAGAGGCGGCGCTCGTATGAGCACCGCCTCGGTAGAGGAGAGTTACGAGGTAGAGTCAGAAGGGGATTTGTTCGTCCGGGGTATCTTCGCCATTGTTGCGATCCAGCAGCACCAGGCGGTTGGCATCCAGGTCGAGGCTGACCTGCGGGCTGCCGCTCTGATCCACCCAGGCACTCGGACGCAGCCACTCGCTCGTCACCTGCACCAGGCTGCCCTTCCGCACGTACTTGGCGGCCACGTCTGCCAGGGCGTTCCAGCAGTTCACCCGCACCCACAGAGTCTGTTTCTGGCCGCCGCCGTTGGTGCGGTTGACCGCCACTGAGAAGGATGCCACCTGCTTGTCGCCGCTGCTGGTCTGGACGGTGCGCACCTGCGGGTCGCTGCCAACAAATCCGGTGATACTGACGTTGAGAATTGTGCCCATTGTGAAACCTCCTGCGCATATTGCGCTCATCTGGTTCATCAGCCCTGTGCTGATTTGTTGTCCTGCCCCGAGCAGGCGACCCAGGCAGATTTCACCCGCAGGGCGCTACCCGTTTTTGTTGAGTGCAACGGCGCGAGCCAGACAAAAACGGGTAAAGCGTGGCGACGCAGTCGATATGAAAGCTGCCGCGCCTGCTAGCATGGGCAACGTAAATCAGCCATTCATGGGGCTGAATGACGCGGAGATGAGCTATGAGCAAAGAGGGTATTCCTGAGGACACAACACGCAGTGAAACCGGATTGGCGAACCGATGGATACCGTCAGACGAGGTGGGAGCAGATGACACTCCATCGGCGGTTACACCAACCGGGGACAGAGCAGCTTCGCTGGATGCGGAATACTGGCACGCTCGGATGTGGCTGTATGCGGAGGGGCAGTTCAGGCGATGAGGGGGCGATGTCTTACGCCGGGATAGGATGCAAGACCGTTTAGCCTCGACAAGCACAACCATCATGCTGGACACGGCACAGAAGGAGAACACTACGAACGAATCCTGTGTAGGACGGCCCTGGTCGCGGAAGTTGCACGAGTGCCGCTTTTCTGTGGGGCAATCTTACCGGCGGTCGTGTTCAGTAGGGAAATACGTCGCGGAGAAGTCAAACAAATCAGGGCGTTCGCTGTGCCGGATGCCCTCGTACAACGCGCCAGTGATGCGCCGCAGCCCGGCATGAAGCTTCTCGCGGATGTAAGACAGGTTGCCATGCAGCAGCAGTTGAGTGGCCGCCTGCACCAGAAAATCGGATGCCGCCAGGAGTTCGTAGGCCACGTGCCCCTGCCAACCATGCACCCCGTTGGCACAGGACACCGCCGCCCGCAGGGTGTCCCCCGTTTCGTAGGACTTCAGCAGCGCCTTGGCCGTCATCTCGAAATCCTCGGCACGGGTATCGCCCGGCCCCTGGAAAACCAGCAGATAGGTGTAAATCGCGTCAATCGTCGGGATGGTGATGGCATTCTGCCCGCAGAACGTCGCCAGCTTGAGCCAAGCATCGGTGTAATGCGGGTGCTGGCAAAGAGACAAAGCTGCGTCTGTTACGAGATTCATGGCGTCCGACACACGAACCGCGTCGCGTTCAACCCGCAAGTCAGTGGCGAGTCGGTCGGCGATGGCACTGTACTGCGCGTTGTCGAACAGGCGATTGTAATGATCCAGTGCGGTTTGGGTAGTGGTCATAGGAGTTCCTCCAGTCAGAACTATTCAGAGAGCAAGAATGCGGAAAAATGGCAAGAACCAGCACATCCTGTAACGGTCATGGGTTTATCGCCTAAGCACTACTCACTGTGCTAGACTTACACTCACAGATAACAGCTACGTTGCGGAGTACACAGAGCATGAAGGTAAATTCTTTGGGGTGGGCTATGACCATCGAGGAAGCACGTTCCGTCCAATGGCCTTTCAGAGAATTCAAAGGGCAGGCGATGGGGAATTTGTTGGACAGTGGAAGAATCGTATTGAAAGACCTGGGATTTGCTTTTGAGCGGGCTTATGATCGCCAGGTACGCGAGGCTGCCCGAACGCTGCTCCTCTATGCCCTGTCATCGAAAAAACAAGATGAACGTATCACTGAACTTGGCCCGCTCAATGTCATCGCATCTGGGCATCGTAGCTTTGCTGAACGCAGGCAGATCGAATTAGCGATAGTTGAAGGTGCAATTGCAGGTTCTGTAATGGCGATTCTTATTCTTTTATTCATCCAGGTTACCTTTTTCCCCAATACACAGAACTCACTCTTTACAAGTAGTTATCAGGGCATCGCCGGAATTGCGGTCATTCTGATAATCTCAATTGGAATTATCGCCATTGTCACTTATAGCGTAAATGTGTTACTTGATCGTATTGAGCGACAGATGCGACTCCATCGAAAAGGTCAATTGGGTGAAGAACGGGTCTTGAATGCCATGTATTTGGCACTAGATGGGGGTTGGTGGTTATTTCGCAACCTGGAACTTCCGGGGCAGCTTGCTGGGGATATTGATTTTGTCCTGGTTGGTTCAAAGGGTGTTTGGGCACTGGAAGTCAAAGCATTTGATGGAAAATACCGCAATGTGGGCGATCAATGGGAACGACATTGGCGGGGGAGATGGTTGCCAGCGTTCAAGAATCCCGGAAAGCAGGCCAAACGCCATGCCGCAACACTCGCACACGCCTTACAGACGCACCATGTCAAACAATGGGTCAATCCCGGAATTATATGGGCAAATCCAGAATCCCAGTTGGTACAGGAAAATCCGGCGGTACTGGTTTGGGAACTCGATCAAATTGGTTCTACGTTGAGCAGTATACAAGACACCCATCCAATTTCTCGCGAACAGGTTGCGAGAATTGTTGAAATCTTCAAAGGGTTCTATAAGCAACCCTTTCTTTCTGGCGATGAGGCTGGCAATCAAGCATAAATAAGCTGTCCTGCTGCATACTGCCTCGCTGGTGGCGTCTTACGGCTTCCAGCGTCTCCTGCGGCAGCAGCTCTGGCTTCACGTCTGACAGCCAGAAGCCTTTGCAAAAGCTGTAGCCAGTGACGGCTTCAATGCGGCAGTATTCACGGTAGGTGTCGGGGTTGTGGACTGCGCCGTTGATGAGGTCGTTCAGGCTCGCCAGCACACACAGGGCGCACGACAGCCGGTGATTGCCATAGCTATATGCCATGTGGTACACGTTTCCGTGCCGCCGGATGCAGTCCCATACGTCGGTTTCCATCCAGTCGTGGATCGGCAGCCAGTCATAAACAAAGCGCCCCTTCGTCGGGGCGCTGCTGTCCTGGCGAAGCGTGCAGGTTTCGCGCCGGGCGCGGGCGGGACTCTCTATAAGTTATGCGGAATTGACCATCCGAACTAGAATG
>CALJKV010000058.1 GCA_937974245.1 uncultured Chloroflexota bacterium
AGTTTTACCGCCGCTTCCGTTACATTGAGCAGCAGGTCGCCCAGAGTGGCAGGCCGATGACCGACCACAGCCTCGCCGAACTTGACGCCTTCTGGGATGCGGCGAAGGGGGAGGGGCTGTAGCTTTGCAGTCGGATGAACCCCGACTCTAAGCGGGGCATTCCTCGCTTTGAAAGCAGGTCCGAAAGTAAGGTCATGCTATTTGTAAGTATTCGAGCATCAGCCTATAGGAGAAACAATATGAAGGTTAGATTCCCGATTTTTATGATTACAATAATCATTGTAATCATAGTCTCACTCTCAGGATTTGTCGTACAAATTAATTCTGTGACAGGGGAAAGCCCTTCCCCTGATTTGTCACGAACAGAAATAATTAAGTTGATTGCTCTATCACCCGAAACAGGCTTAAGATTGAGAGGTATTCAATTGCAGGGCGCAAACCTTCAAAAACTAGATTTGACTAGGGCTACCCTAAGTGATGCAGATTTGAGTTACACGAACCTGTTAAATGTAATATTAAGCGATGCAAAGGCTAGTCATACTGATTTTTCTCACTCAAACATGGAATTTGCTGTACTTGATGGTGCAGATCTTTACATGGCAGATCTGAGCAATGCTAATTTGAACCATGCTACTTTAATCGGCGTATATCTGCAGTCCGCTAACTTACAAGATGCGATCTTAGAAGGAGCAATTATAATAGATGCGAATTTAGTTGGGGCAATAATGCCAGATGGTACAATGTACAATGAAAATACAGACTTGAGGCGTTTTACACACCCACAAGATTATTGAATTTTCTGCAATTTTGCAGTCAGCCTGGGGCTAGTGTTGAATCAGAGCAATTGGTTGAATGATTTATTGTATTCACAGGTGATTCATGCCTGTTAGACTGTGCTTGTCAATTACCTGAGAGCGTCCCGGTTCATTCTGCCGGGGTTTTGCCGGTTCGTACTGATGGTGCTCTCATTCTGGTGTACCAGTTGCCCGGCATGATGGTTGTGAGCAGTCCGGTAAGCGTATGCACAGCGTTCCACACCCCACCTGCCACCTTCCAGGTGGCTTACCCGACCATCTTAGCCGGGGGATTTCATCCCCTGGCGGCGAACCGGTGAGATGTGATGTGGGTAATCGTTATGGATTTCATCCCCTGGCATTGACTCCGCAAAGAACAATCAAATACTGAACAAATGTTATAACAAATAGTCACCACTTGCGCCCCGTTTTGTGCTATGCTGGCGAGTAAGGGTGGGCTACAGCACGCCCGCTAACCACTAACTACGGACGATCAACAACCCATGATGCACAACCGACAATTGAACACCCATAACCAACAACTGACCACCGACCACTGACGGCGGATAACCCACCTTGCTGCAATCGCTGCAATTGCAGCAAAAATCCGTAATGCGGCAAAAAACACCCTGTTTTCCCCGTGCTGACATGGCCGGAACGTCATTTCAGACCGCAATTTGCCGCAAATTTGCCCAAGAATGCAACAAAACACCAGCACGGATCAGCAGTTTTGCGCGATTCTTGACCCTCACCGGTCTTCTCTTTGATAATCGCCCAGGGGATGTGTTCGCAATGCAGATTCAGCTCCCTCCCTGCTTGCTGGGGAGATTTAGAGGGAGTCTCACCCCTCAAGACCCCACTTGACACGTTCCGCCCAATATCCCTATAATAATCCCATCCCGGCCAAGCATAAATCAATCGTGCTTTCCCTGGATTTCCTCACACCAGAGTAGAAGGGTTCCCTATGGCAGGCGGTATCACAAACAGCTAGACCTGGTTTCAGGTAAGTCTGATTGTGCTTGCGCTGCCATTTGATTCGCAATTCCCGTTCGTTTGCCCCCGGACGCTGCACCAGGTTTACCTGCTGTGTGGCGTTTTTGATTCTTCATGGTATGGGGCGGCGAACAAGAGAGGAGAACCCTTTATGCTGGTAGTCTCTAATATCTCCAAACGGTATCGTGGTGCGGACGACCCGGTACTGAAAAATATCTCGTTTACGGTGAATGCCGGGGAACGAGTCGGGCTGATCGGCCCCAATGGATGTGGTAAAAGCACGCTCATCGGTATCATCACCGGGCAGATTCAGCCGGATAGTGGTAGCGTGCAGTTCAACCCGCCCTCATTGCGAGTCGGGTATCTGCCCCAGGGCTTGCCCGATACCGACTCCCTGGCAGTACGGGACGTGCTGTTCCCCGGCGCAGGCGACTTAGCCCAGGCCGAGGCAAGAGTCGAATGCCTGGCCGGAGCGATAGCCGGGGCGAATGAAGAAGACTTATCAGAGTTTCTGGAAGCTTACGGCGACGCGCTGGAACAGTTTGAGCGCGTGAGTGTAGGCACGGCGACGGGCACATACGAGCAAGTGTTGGCCGGGCTGGGGTTGGCGGAACTCGACCTCGGCTTACAGGTCGGGGTGCTGTCCGGTGGACAGAAAACCCGCCTGGGACTGGCGGCTTTGTTACTCAGCGAGCCGGACTTGCTGGTGCTGGACGAGCCGACGAACCACCTTGATGTCACCGGATTGGAATGGCTGGAAGGTTGGTTACAGGGCTTCCAGGGTGGGGCCCTTATCGTCTCGCACGACCGCACTTTCCTGGATGAAACCATCACCCGCCTGGTTGCCCTGGATGACCGCCAGCATACGGCGCGACTCTACGAGGGCAGTTACAGCCAGTACGTCAAAACGGTGCAATCCGAACTCGACAAGCAGTGGGCGACCTGGCGTGACCAGCAGGCGGAAATCGCCCGTCTGGAGTCGGATTTCCGGCAGACAATGGCCCGGGCGGTGCGCAAAGAAAACGCGACCAAAGACAGTACCCAGCGCCGTTACGCCAAGAAAGTCGCCAGCCGTGCCCAGGCCAAGAAAAAACGCCTGGAACGCTACCTGGAATCGGAAGAACGGGTCGAGAAGCCAATTCCTGCTTGGCCGTTGCGGATGGGGTTGTTAGAGGACGTTTCGGCCCTGCCGACTGATCGCGAAATCATCATTCTGGATGACCTGGCAATCGGTTATGAGGCGGACAAGCCCTTGTTGCGGGATGTGACGGTGAGTGTTATGGCCGGTGAGCGCATTGCAGTGCTTGGCCCCAATGGTCAGGGCAAAAGTACATTGCTCAAAACCATCGTTGGAGAGCTGTCACCACTGCATGGCAGGGCACGTATTGCCAATAGTGTGCAGGTCGGCTACCTGGCACAGGAACAGGAAATCCTCGACCCGCAGAGTACGCCACTGGATACATTGCTGGCCGCCGCGCCCATGTCACACACCGAGGCGCGAACGTTCTTGCACTTCTTCCTGTTCAGCGGTGACGAAGTGTTCCGGCCTGTTGAGCAGCTCAGTTATGGTGAACGTGCCTGCCTGATGCTGGCGATTCCGGTGGCGCAGGGGGCGAACCTGCTCATCCTGGACGAACCAATCAATCACCTCGATGTCCCGGCGCGGGAACGCTTTGAACAGGCATTGCGTTCGTACCAGGGTAGTGTGCTGGCGGTGGTGCATGACCGTTACTTTGTAGATCGTTTCGCAACGCAGATCTGGCACATCGAATCGGGCGAATTTTCCATGTCGTTTCATTCACCAGTCGAAGCCTGAATTCATATCCCAGGAGAAGGAGCGCATGGCGCTGCGTCCACATTAGAGAGTCAACAAATTAATCAGGATTCGTAGGGGCGAGACATGTCTCGCCCGCCTTGCAAACGACCAAAACCCCATTTAGAAGAGGACTCTGCACATGATTAACCCACAATTGGACGGCAAGACAGCTATCGTCACGGGGGCGAATAACCCGCTTGGCATTGGCGCGGCAGTGGCGAAGGCGCTGGCGGCCCAGGGGGTGCGGGTGTTTATCACCTACTATCGCCTGTCCGTTGAAGGTTCGGATGCCGATGACGACCAGCCCGGAGAAGGACTCTACCGGAAAACACGAGCGGGAGATGCTGGGGAAGTCTTGGACGCAATCCGCGCGGCTGGCGGTCAGGCCGACGCCTGGGAAGCTGATCTGAGCACCCCGACGGTAATCCCGGTGCTGTTTGACCGGGTGAAGGCGCTGTTTGGCCCGGTAGATATCCTGGTGAACAACGCCGCCCATTCAACTGCCGATACCTTTGTCCCTACGCAGGGTGACCTGGTGAATACTACCTCGGTGGAATGGATTAGCGGCGGTGTGCCGGTGATCAATCCCGACACGATAGACCGGCACTTCGCCATCAACACGCGTGCGGTGGCGCTGCTCATGGCGGAATTTGCCCGCCGGCACATCGAGCGTGGCGCCGATTGGGGACGCATCATCAATATCAGCACCGACGGCGCACATAGCTTCCCCAGTGAAACCTCGTATGGGGCGAGCAAACTGGCGCTCGAATCCTACAGCCGGGCGGCTGCGAGTGAGCTTGGTCAGTTCGGGATTACCGTGAACATTCTCTCTCCCGGCGCGATTCAAACCGGATGGATTACGCCAGCGCTGGAAGCGGACGTGAAGCAGAATACACCATTAGGCCGTGTCGGCTATCCCGAAGACATCGCGGATGCCATCGCCTTTCTGGCCTCGCATCAGGGACGCTGGATCACTGGGCAAACACTGCGGGTAAATGGTGGCCGGGTCATGTAGCGTCTTATCACCGTGCCACTGTGTTCAGGTGAGGGGAGGGCAGCCAGATAGTGAAGGCTGTCCCTTGCCCTGTGCCGCCGCTGGTGACCGTGATGCGACCCTGGTGTGCCTTCACAATCTCATAGGCAATTGGCAGACCCAGCCCTGTGCCGCGTCGCGGGCCGCGCGCTTTGTCCACCTGGTAGAACCGCTCGAAAATGCGCGGCAGATCCTCTGGCGGAATGCCGATGCCGGTATCCTGCACGATGACTTCAATGCCCCCGTTGTTGATCTGTGTTCGGATCCATACCTGCCCACCAGCGGGGGTATACTTGAGCGCGTTGCTCACCAGATTCGTGAGGACCTGTGCTAATCTATCCCCGTCTCCGAAGACCTGTGGCATGGATGGGGATTCGGTGTGCAGTACGATATTCTTCTTCTCCGCCACAATCGTCAGTCGCTGCCCGATAGCCGCCGCCAACTGTCCCATGTCCAGCGGTACACTTTGCATCGAAAGCCGTCCGGCTTGCAATCGAGCGAGGTCGGTGAGTTCCATGACGAGCCGGTTAAGTCGTCCTGCTTCTTCATGGATAATTCCCGCCGCGTGAGCCGGGTCTTTTGCTGTGCCGTCCATGATCGCTTGGGAATAGCCCTGGATGGAGGTCAGCGGCGTTTTCAGGTCGTGGGAGACGTTGGCGACAAAGTCCTGTTGTGCCTGCTGGTTCGCCTGGGTCTGTGCGCTCATGGCGTTAAAGGCTTCAGCCACAGCGCGAACTTCCAGGGTGCCGCGTACTGGTACACGGTGGGCATAGTCACTGTGCATGACGGCTGACGCTGCTGTCCTCAAGTCATGTAAGGCACGCAGCAGGTTGCCACTGATAAGCGTCGCCAGAATGAGCGCCACAACCAGCCCGACTAACGCTGCTTGGAGCAGGGGCATGGCGAGGTTATCCCGAAATTCCATCAGGACTCGCTGTAGGGTTTGCTCTGGGGCATGGTCAGCAATGAGGATGGCACCGCCAGTGTCGCTCTGGCGCACGACTTGTAGGCCGATGAAAAGCCATCGGACACCATCGTTGTTCACGAATCCGCCCAAAGAAGTCTGTACCTGGGTGTTAAGTAGGCGCTGTAAGAATAGTGGGAGTTGGTACGACGGGGAATCTACCCGGATATTGAGTATGTCGCCGCGCTGGAAATCCGCCGCCGTATCCAGGAAAACTGTCCCCTGGTTATCGCTGACATTGGTTGCGATGATGATGCGGACATCATTTTCTTCGGCAAAGGTCATCATTCGTGCCCGTGCGGTTGCCAATCCCTGTAGCTGACCCAGGCGGGTTTCGCCGGTGTTGAATTCGGCCAGGAATTCGCGCCCAATGGTTGCCAGCCGCTCATACGTTGGACCGGGCGCAACGGGTCGATTGGCTTGCAACAAGAGGAGTGCCACCGTGATGACACCCAGCGTGACCATCAATACGATTAGATAGGAGAGGATGAGCCGGATGCGAAGTGACATTTCATTCTATTTCCAGTTTATAACCTACGCCCCACACAGTTTCAATTACCGGGGTCATGCCGTCCAGCTTGTGGCGTATATGGGCGATGTGGACATCTACAGTGCGTGTTTCCCCGGCAAAATCATAGCCCCAGACGACGTCAAGCAGCTTTTCGCGGCTGAACACCATACCCCGGTTTTCCAGCAGGGTAAGGAGCAGATCGAATTCTTTCAAACGGAGGTCAATCTGCCGGCTATCCACTAGGACGACCCGGCGCGCCGCGTCCACCGCCAGGTTACCCAAAACCAGGGGCGCGTCGGTTGAGGCTGACGGACGGCGTTCCGTGCGGCGCAGGATCGCTTTGACCCTGGCAGTGAGTTCGCGGGGGTTAAACGGTTTTGTCAGGTAATCATCCGCACCCAATTCCAGTCCCACAATTTTGTCTATATCGTCATTGCGGGCCGTCAACATGATAATTGGCACATCGGACTGCGCTCGTACACGACGGCAGACTTCCCACCCGTCCAGACCGGGTAGCATCAGATCAAGCACCACAAGGCGCGGCATCTCTTCCAGGATGAGTTGTAAGGCGACCAGTCCGTCGGCGGCGCTGGTCACATGGTAACCATCCTGTTCCAGGTACATCTGGGCGAGGTCAATGATGTGCGGGTCGTCATCTACGAGCAGAATGGTTTCGGGCATGGTTTTCTCACTCAACTATCGCTGCGATCCAGGGCCGGTGTTCATCATAGTGTGCATACGTGTTACCGGCAACCCAGTGCCAGACCGGTTTGGTGATCCCCGCGCCCAGTTGGTAGTATTCGTAGGGGCGCAGCAGGTCTTCTTCCGTAAGCGCATCAAGTGTTTCCATGAGACTGTTATGAACTTTCTGAAAATGTCCATTGATGGCATCCCATGTCATGGCCTGGTGCTGTTTGCACAAGGCAGCATTAATCCGATCGAAGTCCTCGCTTTGCCAGGTGTCCTCGTCCAGCCCCATGCGTTCCCGCCGATCCTGCTGGTTGAGCAGGGCACAGATACCGTCCTCCCACACAGCCAGGTGCATCACATGGTCTTTCGCCGTCCAGCCCGCCGCATCAGTGGGGCCGGTGAGCTGTTCCGGGGACAGTGTACGGAGGTCACCGTGCAGATTATCCCAGCCTGTGCGTATCTGTGCCAGTAGTTCGGTTTTACTGAAAACAAACTCATCGCTCATCGGTATTTATCTCTCTCACAAAGGGTTATTGTCCGCGTGTTGCAGTCGGGGCAGCTGTCACCAGCACTTTATCCACTCGTCTGCCGTCCATATCCATCACCTCCAAGTATAGGTCATTCCACTCAAAACGGTCAGTGGTGGTCGGGATTCGTCCCAGGAAGAAGGCTATAAAACCTCCCACTGTGAAGTAACTGTCTTCGCCAGGCAGCGCTGACAGGTCGAACACTTCCTTAAACTCTTCTATTGGCAGCAGACCATCCAGCAGCCACGAACCATCGGCCCGCTGAACCACCTGCGGCACCTCCATATCGCCAACGATCTCTTCGAGGATGTCGTTGATAGTCGCCAGGCCCACGATTTCGCCAAACTCCCCGACAACCAGCGCGACATGCTGTCGGGTCTGCTTGAACAGTTCCAGCACAGATGAGGCAGGTTTGGTTTCCGGCACGAAGAGCGGTTGATGCAGATAGTTTTTCAGGTCAATCAACTCCCTGGCTAGTAAGGCGTTCAGGAGTTTCCTGGTATGCAGAAAACCGGCGACACGGTCGAGGGAACCCTCGGCGACAGGAAACAGCGCGTGAGTGCTTGTGGCGATTATACGCAAGTTGTCTTCTAGCGGGTCATTCAGGTTCAGCCACACTATCTCGGTATATGGTGTCATAACCGATTTGATATGCTGCTCGTCGAGATCAAAAACGCCCGTTACCATACCTTGTTCGTGTTCCTCAAATACCCCAACCTTGATGCCTTCTTCTATTAACGCCTTGACCTCGGCTTCGGTTACGGTTGGTTCACTGCTATCACGCTGGCGTAACAAAGCCAGGATGGCGTCGGTAGAAATACTGAGCCCATTGACCACCGGCGTACCCAATCGGGACAACCAGCGCATCCAGGGCGCAACCAACAAAGCGGTACGCTCCGGGTTGTGCAGCGCCAACCGTTTGGGGACGAGTTCTCCAATCACTACCGAAAGATATGTGGTGAGCAGCACGACAATAGCAAAACCGAGTGCCTCACTGGCAGGTGCCAGCAGGGCGATCCGGCTCAGCCAACCGGCAATTGTATGGGCGAACGTTGCACCGCCAAACGCCCCGGCCAGAATTCCAATCAACGTAATTCCAAGCTGGATTGTGGAAAGAAACTGATTGGGCGACTCCATCAAATCCAGTACAATCTGCGCTCGATTATCGCCTTTTTCCTTGTAGGGTTGCAGGCGTGCCGGACGTGCTGACACAATCGCTAATTCCGACATTGCCAGCACCCCATTAAGTAAGGTCAAAAGAACAATAATTAAGATTTCCATATTCAACATCCCTTATAATGTGCAGTTAGTATGCACAACAACCATAAGGGCAACAAGGGGATTTGGCTGAGATGGGGATTCTTTCGATTGACTTTGGCGGAACACAAACGCGCGCAGCCTGGTTCGATACGCAGCTTAATATGCTGGCGCGGGTAGATGGTGCTACTCGGCGTGAAGAGGGTCTAGACTCAGTAATCGAACGAATTATCACTCTGGCACGGGAAGTAGTTCCAGCGCAGAACGGCAGGATTGAGGCCATCGGCATCTGCGCCCCTGGCCCACAGGCATACACCGGTCTGATTCTGAATGCCGCTACCCTGCCTGATTGGGATAACGTTCCTCTCGCAAAGCGAATCGCGCAGTCCTTCAACGGGGTGCCGGTTTACATGGAAAATGATGCCAACCTGGGCGCACTGGCCGAATACCAGCAGGGCGCGGCTCAGGGTGCGGACCCGGCGCTCTACCTCACAGTGAGTACGGGTATAGGCGGCGGCGCAATTATCAATGGGCGGCTGTTCACCGGTTGGCGCGGGCTGGCGATTGAACCCGGTCATATGAAATTCAGGCACGCTGACGGGCGTTTCTACAGTCTGGAGGCACTGGCTTCTGGTACGGGTATCGGGCGGTTGGCGCTGGCACGGTTGGCGGCGGATGATATCCCATCAGCGTTACGGGGGTTGGCCGTTATGGATGGCCGGGCTGTGGGCGAGGCGGCGGCTCAGGGGGATTCCCTGGCGTTGGCGGTCATTACAGAAGCGGGAGAATGGTTAGGGTGGGGGTTACTCAGTCTGGTGCATCTGTTTAACCCCCGCGTTATCGTGATTGGCGGTAGCGTGGCACTCCTGGGTAATCTGATGTTTGACCCGGCACGACGCATCTTGGCTGAAAACGTGATAGACCCCTTGTTTCTGCCCGCCGACCTCATCCGTCCGGCGCAGCTTGGTGATGACGTTTGCCTGATTGGGGCGGCTATACACGCTCGAACGCAGCTGGCTGTACTCGTGTGAAGGCTGGCTATCCCACCCCGCCATCGTAGTTGCGTACCCGTATAGCCTGTGATGTGCCTCCGGAAGTATTCTGGTTGGAGAAAATCGCCTGTTCACTCGACATCTGAATCTGCGTGGCCTGGTCGCGCCACATTTCCCGTTCTTCGCTGAAGATGCCTTCAATCCGCAGCACAAAGGTCGAAACAGCATCTTCCGTTCTTTCTGACTCCGGCAGAATGTTCCACTCATCCAACTCATCTTGGAGCGTGTTGGCCGCCCACTGGTAAATGCTATAGGTTGCGCCATACATACGTAATTCTGCCCGCCGGTTGAGTGCGACACCCATCGCGGTTGTGACTGCTACAAGCGCGGCAAACATTTCGCCCATCGCCGCCAGAATAGACCCTGCCCCACTAACAACCAGCGACCATACCCGTTCCCGGCGCATGTTGCGGTAGTCATTTTGAATTTTCTGGGTGTACCAATCCAGTTGGGGACGAACGCGCCATTGGATATAATCATCTACCGACATAGGACTGAAACCGTCATCGGTATCGGGTGCATTAGTCTTTTGAGTGACAGCAGCAATGACTTCTTCTACTGGAATCTGGGTATGGGGCGGCGATTCCTGGTTGCTCACCTGGCGGTTGATGTCCTGGATGCTGTTGAGCAGAATGTACTGGCGCTCTCGTGGTGACTTGCCCTGGTAATCTCCAATCCCCATCCGGTAACGGTAAATCTGAGAGCGGATAATCTCGGCACTGGCACGGTGTTGTAACCAGACAGTACTGCCCGCGAACTGCGATGCATAGTTCATCAGCAGCACGGTGGCAATCGGCATGATAATCAATGTGATCCGAAGGGCGCTTTCCAGAAAAGGTACATATGTGTTAAACACGGCGGCGGCAGTGGTGAAAAGCCCCAGGACAATTATCCAAGATCGGGTTGTCTGGTACGCGCCTTTTTGCCCGGTTGAAATGCGATCATAGTCGAGTAACCGCTGCCAGGCCGAAACCAGCGCCGGGTCGGGTGGCGTAAAGGTTCTGTTATCCGGTGGTTGACCTTGCTGTGCCATTCCGAATGCCTCCCTCATGGTAGAAGGGTAAGAGTGTGAATTTGCACTGTAATATACCATCACAGACACTTTGATTCCAAATTCACAGCTTCAGGCAGTGCCTGGTAGATTCGACACAAAAGAAGACAGCGGGTTTCACCCCACTGTCTCAGTGTTTAACACTTTGCGTTCGTATTAACCAATGGTGCAAGTCATAACGAGAACTCGGCAATACTGAGTGTGAAGGCATG
>CALJKV010000059.1 GCA_937974245.1 uncultured Chloroflexota bacterium
GGAACATCACCGGCGGCAGCGGGTTCTTCGTCAGCCTCCTCCATCCAGTCGAATTCGTCGTCACCGGGCATATTGACCTCACTTTGCGGTTGCGCTTTACTCAGCCATTCGGGAACGTCACCACCAGCGGCGGGTTCGTCTTGCTCATCAGACATCCAGGTAAAGTGCGGCGGGCCGATTTCAGTTTTCGGCTGGTCAGCACTGAGCCACGCTTGCTCATCACTGTCTGAGGGGGCTTGCTCGGTTGCCTGGTCAGCCAACCAGCCAAAATCATCCTCAACCGAGTCTGCGTCTTCCATGTCAGCAAAGAAATCCGGCAAATCCTCATCGGATGTATCATCTACCCACTCGAAACTGTCGCCCACCAGACCCGGCTCATCACTATCGAGGGGGGGGGCAGCCTTCGCGAAAGCATCCGGCATCTCGTCAAAGGGCAGTCTATCTGCCACGTCGTTTTGCTCTTCCTCGTCGGAGGGCAGGAAGTCGGAATCGTCAACCGGCGCGACCAGCGCCTCCATGTGCAGCGCCTCATCGAGCAGCGACTCGTCGGCTAACCAGTCCAGCGGGTCGGCCTCCGGCGAAGGTTGGACGACCACCGGGGGCGCTGACATCAGATCCGCCCCGGCTTCAGCGGTATCAATCTCATCCTGTAATATGGGGAATGAGGCTTCAATATCATCCAGCAGTTCCACACCACTATCCTGCAACCAGGCCAGCGGGTCGGCCTCAACGCTATCCAGTGTGATGGGTTCATCATCGTCCAGGAGCGGCACGGAAGCCTCAACGTCGTCAAGCAGTTCCACACCGCTATCATGCAACCAGGCCAGCGGGTCGGCAGCAGTACCTACCCCGGCTGATGGAGCGGCTTCATCGGACAATTCAATGTCGGGGAAGAAATCTTCATCCAGTTCAACCGACTCATCGGTCTCGATCCAGTCCGCCAGATCGTCTATCGTCTCGGCCGATGCTTCGGCTTCCACTTCCTCGAACCAGTCTTGCTCTGCTTCCTCCGCGTCCACCAGTTCATCTTCATCTTCCGCATCCAGCGACGCCAGCAGCCCCGTCAGGCCAGTATGCCCCGACTCGGCTACCGGAGGGGCTACCGGCGGTTCTTCCAGGAAGTCCTCGGTCAGCCAGTCTTCCGGCAATTCTGTGCCAAAGAGATCGTCATCCAGTTCCAGCGGCGCGACATCACCGGCCTCAGCCTCGGCGGCGCTTGCTGTGACGAAACGCGCGAAATCAAAGTCATCGTCCGTGGCAGGAGCGATTTCCTCCTCCGGCGGGAGAGCCTCCTCCACCGCGCCGGCATCCTCATTCTCAAAGGCCTGCAGCCAGTCGGGTCTGCGCGTGGAAATCTCGCGGCGGGCTGTCTGCTGGTAATCAAGTTCCGGCAGATGAAAGGCTTCGTCCGGCACCGCCGCGCCTTGCACGAGTTCCAGCGCCAGGTAGGGATCAATCGCCTCAATCCGGCTCAGATACCGTTGGGCATCCGACGTGCGGCCATAGCTCAGCCATAATTCAGTCAGGATACGGTTGGCTTCAACACAGTTTGGCAGTTGACGCACCACCACCAGCGCCGCTTCACCGGCCTCAATGGACATGCCGGCCTCCTGGTAGGTTTTCGCCAGGAGGAGTTGAATATCGGCGCGATCCGGGGTGGTTTTCAGGGTCTGGCGCAGCATCGTGACGGCTTGCTCGTACATGCGGTTGCGGTTGTACTGGCGGGCAACCGCGCCGGAGGTGAGCTGCACTTTGGCGCGTTCGATCCGCTTGTGATCGCGGTATAGCTGGCGCAGCGCATCCAGAATATTCTCGTTATTCGGGTCTTGCTCAAAAGCGCGTTCCAGATGCCAGATGGCGGCATCCGGTTTACTGGCATGAAGGTACACATCACTCAACCCAAGATGTGCCGTGTAATCATCCGGGTACACACTCAGGACGCGGCGAAAAATCTCCCCGGCCTCATCCCATTTTGCGGTATCTATTAACGCCTCGCCCAGATAGCGGTAGGCATCCACATTTTTAGGAAAATACAGCAGAATGTGGCGGCAGTGGTGGATCACTTCCGTCGCTGCACCACTCCGCAGCAGTCCCCGTAGTTTCCCTAAATAGTCACGCAGATTAATTTCAGCCATAGAGGCTCCCATTAAGGTGGGTCAAGGAACAGAATGCTCAGTCCGTATTATAACATAGAACGATATACGGTGTTGGCGGCCACACGCTTCTGACAATCAGCCAAGTTTGAGTTTGTTAATAATGACTGGTTTCCGCGAATTTGCCAAATGGGATTCGCACCGGGGTATAACGCGGGGGCAGTTCAGGACTGAGTGGAATGGTAAGGGGCGGCAAATTGTGGAAGCGCGTCCCGTAAATGGGTACAATACCGGTTTTACACGAGCAATCCGTGTTGACCCACGAGACAGGTGCGGCCTGATGCATATCGAACTCCGTCACATTCATAAGCGCTTTGGTCCGGTTCATGCCAATAACGACATTAACCTCACCTTTGGCAGCGGGCAGATTATCGGTATCCTGGGAGAAAATGGGGCGGGTAAATCCACCCTGATGAAAATCCTTTCCGGGTTCCAGGCCGCCGACAGCGGTGAAATATGGTTGGATGGCAGCCATGTCGCCTACACCGGCCCGGAAGCGGCTATCCAGCACGGAATCGGCATGTTGCAGCAAGACCCGCTGGACGTGGCGGCCTTCACGGTGCTGGAAAACTTCGTCTACGGCCAACCGGGACGGCTGCTGCCAGACCGGAAAGCTGCCGGACAGCGCCTGGGCGAACTCACACGGCGTTTCGGCTTCGAGCTGGATGCGGATGCGCCTATCGCGCAACTGACTATCGGCCAGCGTCAGCAGCTGGAGATTGTGCGTCTGCTGGCATTGGGGGTGCGGACGCTGATCCTGGATGAACCAACGACAGGCATTTCCGCCGAGCAAAAGACAATCCTATTCGACGCGCTGCGCACGCTGGCAAGCCGGGATTCGATGACAGTGCTGCTGGTTTCTCACAAGCTGGAGGACGTGATCGCGCTGTGCAACGAAGTCGCCGTGCTGCGGGCGGGGCGTGTGGTCGGCACGCGGGATATGCCCGCCACCACCGGGCAATTGGTTACGCTGATGTTCGGCCAGGAGATCAAACCGCAGACCCGCGAACGCGCTGATCTGAGCGTCGCCCCGGTTGCGCTGGAGTTGGACAGTGTGACGCTGCGCGGCAAACGGGTCACGGTGGAAAATTTCTCGCTCCGGGTGCGGGCCGGGGAGGTGATCGGGCTGGCCGGGCTGGATGGCAGCGGGCAGGAGATGGCGCTGCGGGCGGCTGTCGGGCTGGAGAAACCACAAAATGGGCGCGTGCTGGTGGACGGCGAAGATATTACTGAGCGCGGAATCGAACGCTGGCTGGTGAAACTACAGCGCAGCTTAAGACCCAGCCGGTCTCTGATTATCCCCTATTTGCTGGTCACGCTGCTCCGAATGCTGGTGGCTGAACAGGCGGGGAAAGCCTACCGGCGTTTCCTACAGCATGGCGTCGCCTTTGGCGCGGCGGGCAGGCTGGAAGAAGGGTTAGTCGCCGGGCTGACACTCACCGAGCATATCGCTATTGCTACCGAAACCCAGGCCCTGGTGGACTGGGGACGCGCTGCCCGGCATACCGCCGCCCAGATGGAAACCTATGATGTGCGCGGCAGGCCGGAAAGCCAGATTGAGACGCTTTCCGGTGGCAACCAGCAGCGTATGTTGATGGCGCTCATGCCGGAACAGCCGGTGGTGATGGTGCTGGAACAGCCGACTCGCGGCCTGGACGTGGACTCGGCGCGGTGGATCTGGCAGCAGCTTCTCAGCCGCCAGGCCAGAGGCACGGCCATCCTGTTCAGTTCGCCCGAACTCGATGAACTCGTGGCGTACAGTGACCGTATCCTGGTCTTTTATACCGGGCAGGTCTTTGAAGTCCCGGATGCCCGCCATACCGACGCGGACGAAATCGGCCACTTGATTGGCGGCAGCTTCAAGGAGCAAAACATATGAAAAACCGGTCTACTGCGCTGCAAATCACCCTGACTATCCTGCCGATTATCGTGTCTCTGGTGATTACGGCGGTGCTGATTATGGCGGTGGGTTCTGACCCCCGCGCCGTGTTTGAAAAAGTGTGGGAAGGGGCGTTCCGCGACGAACGCTCGATCTCTCAGGTCATTAACTTCTGGATTCCGCTCACACTGGTGAGTATGGGGCTGACCGTAACTTTCACCGCCGGGCTGTGGAATATCGGCGTAGAAGGACAGATGATGCTGGGCGCGGTATTCGCCTCTTGGGTGGCGCTTTATACCACGCTCGACCCGATCCTGCTCGTGCCGCTGGAAGTGCTGATGGCGATGGCCGGCGGGATGCTGTGGGCGCTGCTGGTGGGCGTCCTCAAAACCCGGATGGGCGTCCACGAGATTTTTGGCGGCGTGGCGCTCAACGCGCTGGCGAACGTCTTCTCGATCTACCTGATTACCGGCCCCTGGCAGCCACCCGAAGGCGGCAGTATCCAGGCGACCCCGCCGTTCCCGGAAGGGGCGCTGCTGCCGCCGCTGTCGGATAGCTTCCGTGTGAGTCTGCTGGCGCTGGTGATCGTGGGGCTGGCTATCGTCGGGGTGGTGCTGGCACTGCGCGGCACACGCTGGGGCTTGCAGCTTAAAGCCACCGGCAAGAATCCACGCTCGGCGCTGCTGCTGGGCGTCCCCACCGAGCGCAGTTCACTCACGGCCTTCATGGTGTGCGGCGGGCTGGCGGGCATCGCCGGGTCGTACCGGGTGCTCTTCACCTATGGCAGCCTGCGCCCGCTGGTTTCCGGTGGGATTGGTTTTCTCGGCCTGCTGGTGGTGCTGTTGATTGCCACCCGCGCCCTGTGGGCACCGTTTGTCGCCTTCGCCTTCGCCGCTATCCTGGGGGGCAGTACCCGCCTGAAAATCGCGCTGCAACTGGATGCTTCGCTGGCCGGGGTGCTGCAAGGTTTTCTGGTACTCACGGTTTTGCTATCGAACGGCCTGCGTCAGCGGCTCAACCGGGGCAGAGCCGCCGAACCATCTGCCCCTACGCCCGCCGAAGCCCTAGCCACCGAGGTCGCCCATCATGAATGAAGAACTCCTCAATATCCTCCGCAGCGTGGTCGCCAACGCGACGCCGCTGGTGATCGCCAGCCTGGGCGAGACCATTACGGAACGTGCCGGGGTTGTCAACCTGTCGCTGGATGGCAGCATTATCCTCTCCGCGATGGTGGGGTTTGTCGCGGCGCTGGCCTCCAACAGCCCGCTGGTGGGTATCCTGGTGGCGATGCTGGCCGGGATGATTATCGCGTTGATTATCGCCGTCGCCGACATCGAACTCAAACAGGATCAGATCGCCATCGGCTTTATTCTGACACTGCTGGCAACCGACCTAGCAACTTTCGCCGGGCAGGATTATACGCGCATCCCCGGCCCGCAAATTCTGACGACGCCGCTGCCCGTGCTGAAAGATGTGCCAGTCATCGGCCCGATCTTCTTTAACCAGAGCATCCTCACTTATATCAGCTATCTGCTCGTTTTTGGCGTGTGGTTCTGGCTATTCCGCACCCGCCCCGGCCTGGCACATCGCTCGGTTGGGGAACGCCCGGAAACCGCCTTCGCACGCGGCGCGAAAGTGAACCGGCTGCGCTATATCTACACGGCGGCAGGCGGCGCATTGGTCGGGCTGGCAGGTGCGGCCTACTCGCTGAGTGTCAAACCGGGGTGGGCGACACCGCCCAACATGCAGGGCGACGGCTGGATTGCGCTGGCGATTGTGATTTTCGGCGGCTGGCATCCCTTCCGCGTCGTGTTAGGTGCGTACCTGTTCGCCGGACTGCGGGCGCTGTCGTCGGCCATCCAGCGCAGCCCGGATATTCAGATTCCGATTGTGCTGTTGAACGCTGTCCCCTGGCTGTTGATGATTTTCACCCTGTTGCTGGTGAGCAGCGGCGGCATTGACCGGCTGGTGCGAGTCCTGCCGCGCCCGGTGCAGAAGTGGACGCGCAACTTCCTGCGCTCCGACCCGCCGGCGGCGCTGGGGACACGCTTTGAGCCGGATTAAACGGCCAGGCAGGGCAATCGCGGGGCATCAATACAGTTTAGTAATTAGTACGGATTTGCTGTAGGGGCAGGCTTCTGCCTGTCCTGAACGGTAGGAATGCCGCCCCTAATGAATCTTAATCCCTGTGCTAAGTATTGAAAGAGCATAAATAACCAGCAAGGCATTCCGAATACAATTGCCCGGTAGTGGTGAACAATTAACTGAAACAAGCCCAATTGTCTAATATGTCATATAATAAAATCAATTTTTAACTTATTTTGGGAGGCAGGGGCAGTGAAAACAGGAAAATGGCTGCGTCGGGTTCTATGTTTGGTCAGCGTTGTTTTGTCTGCTAATCTTTTGACGGTTCCGGCCCAGGCGGATTCGTCCGTGCCATCAGCCCGTGAATACCATCACATGGTCTACGACAGCGAGTCAGATCGGGTTATCCTATACGGCGGATCAGGACTGACCGATACCTGGGCCTATGACATCAATACCCATACCTGGACAAAGATGGCCCCCGCGCAGTCTCCCCCAAGAGGCGGCGGCGAAATGGCATATGATGAGCAGTCGGATCGGGCCATCCTGTTTCTTAACCAGCACGGATGGCCGCAACCCACCGATGCGTTGAGCGAAACGTGGGCTTACGACTACAATACCGATACCTGGACGAACATGGAACCGGAGAACGCGCCGCCGGCTATCGTTGGCGCACCGCTGGTATACGATACCCAAGCGGATCGTATCATTATGTTCGGAGGTCTGGATAATGCCGCGCTGATTGACTCACGATCTATTGTGCTTTTGAACGACATCTGGGTATACGACTTTGATAGCAACACCTGGACGAAGATGGAGCCGACCAGCGGGCCATCAGGCAGAAACTATCACGTCATGACGTATGACACGGCGGCGGACCGCGTGATCGTGTTTGGCGGTGCGGTCCCCCCTGCCGACCCTACCTCAGCCGAGTTTCCGTGGGAAATTGCCGGTGATACGTGGGCTTATGACTACAATACCAATACCTGGGAAGCCCTGGAACCTGCCAAGGCCCCATCCCCACGTAATTACAGCGCGATGGTCTATGATGCTGCCTCGAACCAGTCTATCCTGTTTGGTGGTATAGAGGAAATACGCAGCGGCTCCCGAATACAGGAAGCGGCGCTCGGCGATACCTGGGCGTATGACTTTGCCGCGAACGCCTGGATCGAGCTAAACCCTGCCATCTTCCCCAGTGAGCGCGGTTGGCACGGCATGGTGTTCAACAGCACAGCGGATCGGTTTGTCCTTTTTAGCGGCTGCGTGGCCCGTGATCGCTGCAACCCAGAAACCTGGTTTTATGATCTCAACGCCAATACATGGGCGCAGGCGGAACCCGAATAAATCGAAACGTTAAACGGCGCGGGAAGCCCGGTGATCGGGCGCGAAAACGTCTCGATTCGCACCCGATAATTTTCGGGGCGACTGAAGAGGCGTTGGCGCGTGCTGAAGCCTGGCTCAGAGAGAATGCAGACGACAGTACAGACAGCCCGCCGGCTCCGTGATGGCCTTGTTTCCCAATTTAGCTACTGGATACCCCTACTGTGACGACTCCACCACGTTTAACCCCTTCATTTTTGTCTGATCTGCGCCTTTCCAGCTTTGACAGGATGGTGGCGCTGATTATCGCCCTGCTGGTCGCGGGGGTCGCGCTGACGATCCTGCTCGGTGACCGGGTGGGGGTGACGCTCGAACGCGCCGCCCCGGTGGGAGAAGCTCGCAGCACCAGCCGCGTCGTCATCCAGTTCAGCGAGACGATGCAGCGCGATACGGTGGCCGAACGCCTGTCGGTGGTCACACTGCGCCCCGACGCCCCCGAAGATGTGATGGCGCTGACGGCGGACGACCTGGGCGAACCGATCACAGGCCGCATCACCTGGAATGGTCGCACCGTTACCTTCCAGCCCGACGATGCGCTCCAGCCCGGCCAGCGCTACGGCGTGTTCTTAGCGCCGGGGGCGGCCTCGGATAACGGGCGCGAGTTGCTGGCGGAGTACCGTTTCGCCTTCGCGGTGCGTCGCCCGCGTGTGGCTTACCTCGCCCCGGCCAGCGGTTCGGTCTTCAATATCTGGATTGCTGACCCCGCCGACCCGGAGAGCGCCCGGCAGGTCACGTTCAGCCCATCGGGCATCTTCGATTTCGCTGTGAGTCCCGATGGCACCCGCATCGCGTTTGCGGAGCGCAACACCAACACCGGCACTGCCGATATTAAGCTCATTGACCTGGAAACGGGCGGTTTGCAGCAGTTGACCAACTGCGCCGACAGCGACTGCACGACACCCATCTGGCGGCCAGACGGCCAGCTTATCGCCTACCAGCGGGTGGACTTCAATACCGGGCTGAATATCCCCATCAGCCCGACGCGCACCTGGCTGATTGACCTGAGCACCACGCCGCCCACTACCCGCCCACTTTTCGAGGACACGCAAATCCTGGGCTACGGCCTGCAATGGTCGGCGGACGGGAGCAAAGCGGCCTTATACGATGTCAGCACCCAGAGCATTCTGCTGTACGACTTCACCGACGGCTCGATTGCGCTTGTCCCCAACAATTTCGGCAATTCCGGGGCGCTCTCCCCGGACGGCACGAAGCTGGTCTTCGCCACCGTCCTGTTTGAAGCCGGGTCAACGCGCAACACGCTGCAAATGGCCGATTTCACCACGTCAGCGTTCACCGCCCTCAGCCGCGCCGATGAGCCGGTGGATGACGACACAGCCGTCTGGAGTCCGGATGGCAGCGTGCTGGCCGTCGCCCGCCGCTATATTGATGACCGCTACACACGCGGCAGGCAGATTTACCTGATGAACCCGGCGGATGGGGAGGTAAGGCCGCTGGTGGTGGATGAACGCTACGCCAACGGGTTCTTCTCGTTCGACCCCAGCGGGCAGCAGCTGGCGATTCAGCGCTTCCCGGAACTGACGGCGGACGGCCAACCGAACAGTGCTGGCGTGCCGGAGGTCTGGACGGTTAACCTGGGCAGCGGCATCCTGCGTCAGGTCTCGGTAGACGGCTTCCATCCCCGCTGGGTGCCGTGATTAGGAAGCGGGAGAACCTCACGAGTTTTCCCGGCGTCCGGCAATAATGCTGTCCCGACCAATCCCCCGGTAATTACCGTAGGGACAACACCTGCCTCGTCCGGGTTAGTTACCCGTCAACATCGCGGGCACAGCGAAAGCCATTATTAAGGATATAGCTGGGATAGATCGCGTCGCGACTCGCGGCACGGAGGAAGTATGATTCACTGGTGTTCCATACGCCACCCCGCAGCACACGATTAACATCTGTACTGCTACCTGTATCGCGTTCACGTCCATCCTTCGCGTCATACGGGTAATCCTGGTACAACGAACTCACCCACTCCCACACGTTGCCGCTCATATCCAGCGCCCCGACCCATGATACGCCGCCGGATCTGCTGCCGACAGCAGCCGTCCGATCTGCATTATCATAATATACGACATTCTCAGCGATGAAGTCATTTCCCCAGGGATACACCAGACTGTCCGGCCCGCGAGCTGCGTACTCCCATTCCGCTTCAGTCGGCAGTCTACCCCCGCGCGCCTCGCAGAAATCCTGTGCATCAAACCAGCTCACACAATTGCGCGGTTGGTCGGGGTCAGATGACCATTGTTCGCACCGAACCGAACCGTACTGCGCGTTGGTCACTTCATACTTGTTTATCCAGAACGGCTCATTGAAGCACTGTTCATGAATGGGCTTTTCGTCATCATCCCCGTCATCGCTGCCCATCATGAAGCAGCCCGCTGGCACCAGCACCATCGTTATGCCGTCAAAGTCGCGTTCAACGGGTGTCCAGTCCGCGTTACTGGTAATCGGTGTCAGGGCGATTTGTTCTGGCGAGACTCCCGTTCGCCGGTTGTTCGTAAGGATGATGCCGACCACCAATAGAAGAAGGATGACACCGATCCCAGCCCAAACAGAGCGTTGGCGCAACCAACTGTTTCTCTCTTTATCGTGCTGTTCTTCAGGTTGGGCGGGGGGTGCCGGAGTTTCGTGGCTGGTCTTTTCAGGCGGCATAAGGCTACTCCGTCAAATTTGAGAAGTATAGTAACCATTATGCCGTTGGCTTGCGGTTGGCGCAACAGATTCACGGGTGGCAACCATGCACCCCCTGATCGTTCATCCGGGGGAATGTGGTCAGGTGTTGAGACTATCCGCATTCCAACGCTGGGGATTAGTAACCACATAACGTGCAATGTGATTGTATTCGTCCTCGCTCCGAATGATATGGTCGTGAAAGCCGCGATGCCATATCGGAGAATCCTGTTCAGCACATTCCGCCCCACTGCGGGCTAAGCGCGTAACGGCTCCCTTGAACATGTTGATAACCACACTCAGAGATGTGGTGTGTTCAACCTGGTCATTGAGTACGAGGATACCATGCAGGTGGTTTGGCATAATCACGAATACATCCAGTTCAGCGGATGGGAAATGCTGTGGAATTTGTCGCCAGCAACTTTCGATATCTTTGCCGAGCTTGGTGAGCAATACAATATCATTCTCGGCGATGTTGCCGAACAGATGCAGCCGCTTATGCGCGAGAATCGTCACGAAATATGCGCCTGATTGCGAATAATCATATCCCTTGAGGCGCAGACTGTTTTTGCGGGTGTAAAGCGGCACTGGTCGCGGCGCTTTCTCTATGGATACAGAGTAGTCTTGGTGGGACGCTGGCTCGCATGGCGGGCGCGCTATAGCACGCCCTTACAGTAGAGTCACGCTGTAAGGGCGCCGTACACGGCACCCGCTAAGAGCGCGCGCAGCGAAAGCCGTAGCCGTAGCACCTGTGGCGGAGTTTCGTGGCTGGTCTTTTCAGGCGACATAAGGCTACTCGGATGAACTCGGTATGTTCAATTCTAACTCTGCTTTTGAACAAATGTTTGAACAAATCTTCACCATCTACAGCCGGTTTTGTAGTATGCTGATGACTGTAAGGGCGTGCTACAGCACGCCCGCACTACACCGCGCCCGTGCCACAGCATACCCGCAGCGACTGTAAGGGCGTGCTACAGCGCGCCCGCACTACACCGCGCCCGTGCCACAGCATACCCGCAGCGACTGTAAGGGCG
>CALJKV010000060.1 GCA_937974245.1 uncultured Chloroflexota bacterium
CGCTCGATATCCCGGCGCTCTATCCGCAACCGGAATACTACTTCGGCTATGGCGTCAGCGAGAAGAATCAACCCAGCCTGGAAGCCGTGAAGACGTGGATGGACGGCAGCGAACGGCGCTTTGATACCCTGACGGTCGGCGAATACCCTACCTATGAGGACGCCGGGGAGGACGAACGCGAACTTGAGACGCTCATGGACGAGAAAGGGGTGGAGGCTGCCCTGAACCGCGCCGAACGCATGGCCGTCGCCAATGGCTACCTCGACCCGCAGCGGACGGACGACCGCATCTTCTTTGAGGACGACGCCCCGGAAGACCCGTTCATCACCGAACGCGAGCGCGAACTGGCCGGGCCGTCCTACCATGTCGGGGCCATCGCCGCCAACGGCGAGTCCTTCCTGGATGTCATGAAAACCTGGGGGGCCGAGGACTACGAGCGTCTGGTCATCCCCCAGCCCGACTGGGAGGCGGCGCGGGGGCAGGCCGAAACTGCCAGCACGCTGCTGGAACAGGGGGCCATCACCGGCGCGATGCGGTTGGTTGAGGAAGAAGGGGTCGCGGCAGGTGTGCTTGACCCCGACCGCGCTGATCCGCGCCTCTTCGCCCAGGGGCCGCCCGATGTTTTTGTCACGCAGCGTGAAGATGAGATCAACGACTCGCTGGCGCGGCACGGCGTCACCTGGCGCGAGACCCAGGCGTGGGCGGCGGAGGCTGCTTCCCTGGAACCAGAGGAAGTCCCCCACTGGCATTTGCAGACGCTGCCGGTCAGCGACCCGGATGGCGCGACGCTCGGTCACGCCCTGCACATCGCCGTCTATGACGGCCTGCCACACGACCCGGGGCGAACGGACATCCCCGCCGATGAACCCGTCCGTGTACTGGAGATGGCGCACTTCGAGACCACCGGGGCAGCGGACAAATTCGGGGAGGAGTTCAAGGGGTATCTCCTGCCGGGGCTGCTCGAAGGGCCGGAATTGGCCGAAGAAGTCGCCCGGCTGGAGGAACTGCCGGTGACCTGGAAGCCGCTCGCAGGCGAGGACCGGGCGGCGTTCCAGCGTGGCGACCTGACACTCACCCATGACCGGGCGGACTGGCATCCCTACAACCCGAATGCGGAATATGAGGCGCGTCTCGAAGCCGAGGGGCTGTATACCGACCCACTTCACCAGGCGGCTGACGCACCGGAAACCATTACGCCAGATTTCGATCTGTAGCGAAACAGAATCAATGTAAAACCCGGCATTATACCGGGTTTTTTATTGATACCATAATTTGAGTTTAGAGCTGTGCCCAGTCTTTAATCATTACATACATGCTCAGCAATGGTTCGATGTGCGATAATATAGCGATCATTTTGTCTAATAACGAGATTTGCTCTTATCAATCCATCAACAATTTGCTCTTCAGCATCCGCGATGTCATATTGAGAAAGTTCAGGTATAGATATGTCATCAGATCGGCAGAATTTTCGCAAGAACTCTATGATTTCGAAACCTTCATGTTTTGTGGCATCTGCAATATCCTGTATAGCACGCTTCACTATCTCTGCGATGAGCACATTGGCGTTATCAATGGATTGCGTGAAACTTCCTAACTCCATTTGTTTAAGAATCAATTTCATTAAAAGCGGATTTGTCAGGACTGGATATAGGCGATTATCTGCCTTAATTCTCTCAAGGGCTGACTTATACTGTGAACTGAAATCATGCAATGCTCTTTGTAATTGCTCCTCATCGAATGGCATCAATTCAACTCCCATATTGACATCCAGCTTTGTCTTTAGATTCTCATAGTCGTGATTGCGACATGAAATCACAATTCCTTGTACTGTTCCAAGCCGAATGAAGTCGTTCACCTTGGAAACCGTGTCTTCAGAGAATTGAGGTAACTCATCTAGACCATCCAAGATTAGAACAATAAACTTCCTGTGAATTAAGGCATTTGCTTCATCAGATGAGATTTGATAGGTTTCTGAAATTTCCTCAGTAATCCACTTTACGAGAGGAGTATTCTTCCAATTCCAATTGTGGAACTGCAAAAAAACCGGAATGGGTTCATCACCATCCTGTGCTCTTAGAGCAAGTTCTCTTGTTATCCGAAGGAGGCTAGTTGTTTTACCCATCCCAGCGTGACCAAGTATTAGGAGTGAGCCAAATTGATCGTACAGTTCAGTGAGAGAGGTTCCAGGAACGAGAGCAGCTGAAATCTTATCGAAGCCGATTGTATCTTCATGGTTGGTATCGGGAGAAAAACGGTTACGGATTACATCTGGACGCAAGTACAATTTAGGCTGTATATCGAGATTGCCGAGTTGTCTTTCCAACTGTTTCGTGACTGTAGAGTTTACTGTACCTAGAATTTTGCGTCTCAGGTCATTTAATCTTGTGATGATTTCCTCTTCGACAAACTGAGCAATTTCGCTGGAACCAATCCGTTGTTCGATTGCAATGAAAATGATGATTGCGCCAAATAGCTCAGTTGCCAAATTAAGAAGCAAACTAGGGATATCGGTGATATATAAAAAAGCAAACAACACCAGCGCAGTTGCGATAGAAGCTATTGTAAAGTAGAGTTTTATTGTTCGAATGGCTTTTGGTATTATCAGCCCAACAAAACCAAGAGAACCGGCAAGCAAGGCTAAGAAGAAAATGATACGGTTTTCTGCATCTAGCCGGATTAGTCCGAACAAACATAGAATGAACAAGATCAGCCAAACGAATACGGCTGTACGGTTAGCGCGTAGCTCACGCCTTATAATGGAGCCATATTGGATATTTAGGGTATCAGACATTTATCGATCGATATTCTCCAGCACTACTTTGTGATTTATTACCACTATGCGAGACATTATCAAATAAACCACAGGAGTCTGAGTTTAGCAATTCACTTGGGGTGGTTAATCAGCGTGCGCAGGTGTTTACTCGTTCTGATAGTGATTCTTTTGATAATTTGTGGTGCCTCTCCGTATAATAATCTCCCAGAGGTGTTTCCTCGGTCGATAGTCTGTGTCTCTAGCACGAAGAAGTTCTCCAGCTCAATGCGGCCACCAGCGACGAGTTCTTCCGTCCACATGTCAATCAGTGCTTCCAGCATGGCCTGCACATCGCGGTTCTTCAGCCGGGTGCGGCGGCCAATCTCC
>CALJKV010000061.1 GCA_937974245.1 uncultured Chloroflexota bacterium
CTCAAGGCGCGCTTTGCGGCGCTGGAATCTGATGAGGCGCTGGAACTGTTCAAGGTGCTAGGCCACTATGGGAATAATGCCCGCACGATTCCGGGGCTGTACCGCTGGATTTTGGGGCTGTTTGGCCTGGAACTGGATTCCCGCCGGATAGGGCGCGCCGAAAGCCGTGAAATGACTTACCAGCTGAATGAACACACAGCGCACCGGCTGGCACGGGCGCGCCGCGCTGCAGGCCTCAAGGCATGTACCACAAATGTATATAGCACTACTCAATATACAAAAGTGGTACACCATCGCACGGCAACACCACCGGGTGAAGGCTGGCGCAATATCCCCACCGGAACCGGCTTACGACCTGACCCGGCGGGTATCCAACAGGAAGGGGCAGCGGCATGAAACGCCAACCAATACCCCGCCGAACATCAACACCAACCATCGCGCCGAAATTCAGGCCGCCAGACAGCGCCGCAAGGCGGGATATATGGCAATATGCTTCAATTTTGGGCTGTTTTGGGCGTACGGTTTGCCGATAGTTTTCAGTGTGAGTTGAAAACCTCATGGCACGCTGAAACCCTCATGGTACCGAATAACCCATGTATGCCAGTAACCCATGAACGCCGGATACCTATGGAATGCTGCGACGTGAATCGGATAGGCCATAGCGGACAAAAGTGATTAAAGCATATACGGTTGATTAGTTACGCCTATCGGGGTGACACCATGACCAGGCGCCTGGCGGGTAGCTGCGAATTAGAACATCCCATACAAGGCCGGCGCCGGGTTATGAAAAGAGGTTTTTTTACGACAGGAAAGGACAGCATTTCCACATAATAGGTCATTATGTAGACGAGGAAACGAGGGAAAAATCGAAAGGGCGAGTCATAGGATGGATAGGCCCATTACACCTCTAGCTATCTCTGTTTTTCGTTGTTCTTGAAAATGTATCTATGAGAATGGCCGTTCTCACTGTCCACGTTTATAGTGAGGTCGCTGTGCAACTGGAACCCTCATAGAATACAAGTATCCCCCATGAAACTCCCAGGCGATCCGGTCACACGGCACGATACATGTTATAATCCCCCGGCATGTGACCTGATTTATGTTGACCTGGTTGATACCTTATGCCGATCTCCGAAACAGCCGCCCGCAAGGCGCTTCAAACCCTGCTGGAAGATTACCACAAGCTGACCGAAACTGACCGCAAAAACATGAGTGAGGCCAGCGTGGTTCGGCAATTCATTGACCGCCTGCTGGAAGAGGTTTTAGGCTGGCCGATCAAAGACCCGGCCCGCTACAAGTATGAACTGCATACCCAGGCTGGACGCCCGGATTTAACCCTGTTTCCCGAAAACGGCGGCACGGTTTTTGTGGAAGCCAAACGATTCGGCATTATCAAAGAATTGGAACAAGCCCGCTACACCATCGCTGGAACCATCCAGCCCGGCCAGCTCGCCCTGCCCGGTATGGCAGTTGACCGCACCGACGAGGAACAACAGGCGATTAACTACGCTTTTGCCAACGGTGGCACATGGGCGATCCTAACCAACTTTGAGAAGCTGCGCTTATTTAATGCCCGCCGTGACTGGCTGGTGCTGTCGTTTGAAAGCCCCAGCGCCTATCTACAGGATTTCGATTGGCTGTGGCAGCTTGCCTATCATAACGTGGTGAATGGCAGCCTGGACGCCATGAGCAATCAGCGCCACACGGAAGAAGTAGACACCGATTACCTGTCATTCATCAACGAATGGCGGGAAAGGTTGGCGCGGGATGTGCTAACCAGGCGGGCGGCTAATCCCTGGGTGAATCGTACCGACGGCACAGTGGATTTACCCCTGCTGCGGGCGGTGGTGCAGCGCTTTCTTGACCGGCTGGTGGTGGTGCGCTTTGCGGAAGATCATCTGGTGATTCCGCCTGGCACGCTGCGCGGCTTTTACGACCTGGGGCGCAACAATATCTACTTTTCAATGGATCAGACGCTGGACACCTTTTTCCAGCGCTTCAACGAGAACCATAATTCGGCGCTGTTCGCTCATGACGTGGTAGACGATGCCTCATTCAGCGACGAGGTGCTGATTCCCCTGCTGGGCAAGCTGTATGAAGCCCGTTACCGCGCTATGCCTGCCGACATCCTGGGCAACACCTATGAGCAGTATCTGGGCAAAGCGCTGATACTGGATAACGGCACGGTCACGACCCGCGACAACCTGGAAACGCGCAAGAAACAGGGCAGCTACTACACCCCCCAGGTGATTGTCCGGCACATTGTCGAAAACAGCTTAGGACGTTACCTCTACGGCACGGAAAACGGCAGGCCGGACGGCACACCGATTGAGGGCGAAAGCCGGAAAACGAGCCAGGACATCCGCAATTTACGGGTGTTGGACAGCGCCTGCGGTTCCGGGTCATTCCTGATTTACGCCTACTATGTGCTGGCCGATTTTTATGAAAGTGAAATCGCCCGGCTGGAAGTGGCAGGCGAAAAGCGCCGCCAGGAACTTGCCGAGCAGGGAGTCACCAGCCCGCTTGATCTTCAAATCCAACTCACCCACTACACCAGCGAAATCGAGCGGATCCGCGACTACCCGCGCATCATCCTGGAGGCACACCTTTACGGCGTAGACCTTGACCCGCAAGCCGCCGAAATCGCAACCGTGAACCTGATGATGCGGGGGATGGAGCGCCGGGGCCGGGAAAAGCGCCTGCCGTTGATTCTCAATCAGAATGTGAAGGTGGGAAACGCGCTGGTGGGCCTGCGCCCGGATGATCCGCGCCTGGCCGATCATCCGGCTGCCCTGGCTGACTTACTGCGGCTGCGGCTGGCGCTGGTACGCACCCCCAACGGCCCGGAACATGACCGGATTATTGCCGACCTCCAGGCGTCCACTACTGCACTATCTACCGAACTGGACGCCGATTTCGCCGAACATTTCACCGACGTGGAGCGCGTGCGCCCGTTCCATTGGGGAGTGGAGTTCCCGGAAGCCTTCTACAACCCGGACGGCAGCCTGAAGGATAACCCCGGTTTTGCTGTCATTTTCGGCAATCCCCCCTGGGAGATTATCAAGCCCGATCTGCGTGAGTTTTACGCCCAATTTGACCCGGATATTGAAAGCAGGATGAATCGCGCCCAGGTCGAAAAGCGGATTGAGGAACTCAACGAGACAGACCCGCGCCTGGTTGATCGCTGGCAGGCACAGGTTGCCCTCACCGGGCAAACCGCCGCCTATTTCCGGCAAGCGCCGGATTTCAGCCGCCAGGGACGCGGTGACACGGCTACCCATAAGCTGTTCGCTGAACGGATGTGGACGCTTTTAGCCGATACAGGCCGCCTGGGGTATGTTGTGCCGTCCGGCATTTACACCGACCTGGGAACTAAAGACCTACGGCTGATGCTGCTGGATGAAGGACACATTGAGTATCTCTTTGGTTTTAGTAACGAGAGATTCTTTTTTCCCGGTGTCCATCATGCATTTAGATTTGCATTATTGGGTGCTCAGAAAGGTGTTTCGGGTGAGCGATTTTGGACAACATTCAGAATCAATCCCCGCGTTGCAATTACACCTGATGAATTACCAACTTTCCTAGCTGATGAATCAAATCTGGTATATGTACATAATGGTGTGTTGCCCAAATTCAGTCCAGATAGTTTAAGGATGATCGAGTTCCAAAGTGCTAAAGATTATGTAATCCTTGAAGCGATATACAATGATTGGCCGTTAATTGGTGACGCGGTTGATGTGTGGAATATAGAATTTGCGCGTGAGTTTGATGTGACGATGGATAGAGAGTTATTTAATAGACAGAAGAAAGGGACTCCGATTTATGAAGGTAAATATATTCACCAGTATAATCCCAGTTATGGCTTTCCAGAGATTTACATTGAATTAATTAATCTCCAAGATTATCTAAGCAAACGTGGCTTCGCTCAAGATAGGCTTACTAAATACGGTCTGGTATTTCGCGAGATTGCTCAAAATACTAATGAACGCACATTTATTGCTACTATCTTGCCACCCAAAACCATGACAACTTATACCCTAAGAGTTGATACAGATAGTCCCAATGATATAAAGCTGTATACATTAGGAATTTTCAACTCATTTGTATTTGATTATTGCTCTCGCTTTCAAACAAATCTACACCTATCAACCACGTATAAATCTCTCCCCCTTCCCCGCCTCACATCTGGCAACCCGTACTTCGATGCCATTGTACCGCGTGCCGCCCGTCTCACCTGTACCCGCCCGGAATTCGCCGATCTATGGCAGCAGGTCATGGGCGAACCCTGGAAGGAAGCCAGCGGCGTAACTGATGTTGACGAACGGCAGCAACTCCGCGACGAACTGGACGCACTTGTGGCGCATCTCTACGGCCTCAGTCGGGATGACTTCGATCATATCCTGGGGACGTTCCCGCTGGTGTTCCCGGATAACGAAGCAGACCAGGCGAAACGAGCCGCCCTGCTAACCGTGTATGATGAATGGGCAGGCAAGCTGGGGTGAATTGTACCAATCCAGCTTAACGCAGGGGTTTAACAGGGATTGACACAAGAGATTGACAAGCCACGATTTCCGCGGCTTGTTGCACAATATGGGATGCACAACCGTTGTGCCGAAACCGAAACCGCCGCACATCGCCGCAAGGGGAAATATACTGCAATATTGTTCAATTTTTTGCTGTTTTTGGCGTTCGGTTCGTCGGTGGTTTTCAGTGTGAACTAGCCAAAACATTAGCCCAATGCTGTACCGATATTAGCCCAAATTGATACCCTCATGGTAAGCTAAACCCCTCATGGTACCGAACACCCATGTATTCCAGCAACCCATGTAAGCCGAACACCCCTATGGACTGCTGGAGACCCTATGCAATCCCGATACCCCCATGCACGAATCGAATCAGACCGAACGCGAATCTAGGCGGGATATGTGTCAATATTGGTCAGTTTTTCGATGATTCGGAAAGCCCATGAACGCTAGTCACCTCATGGATGCGGTGTAACGAATCGGAAAGCCCATGAGCGGAAAGTGGGGGTATGAAAAACTTGCATTTCCCCCGTTTTTCGCGGTAAAATAGATACTGATTAGTAAAGCTAATCGGTAGCTATGAAGGGGATTGCACCATGAACGCGATTACCACGACCAACCGCGAACGCCAGCAGCAGTTAGGGCAGCTTGCCAACCAGGCCGCCGCCCTCAACACATTTGCTGAGTACCAGGGCAAGCGCGCCAAAAACACCTTGCGCCGCCAGCGTGCCGACCTGGCGTTATTCGCTAAGTTCCTGGCCGGTGTGCGTTTTTATGATTTCCCGATTGATGACACACCAGCGGTACAGGCCGCCGGGGATGCGCTCATGGGCGCGCCGGACGCCTGGCGCAACATCACACATGGGCTGATTGAGGGGTTTATGAATTGGCAGCTGGCAGCTGGTTACGCGGTGGGGAGCATCAACATCCGGCTGGCAACCGTGCGCCGGTATGCGGCGCTGGCGTTCAAGGCGGGCGTCATAGAGGCCACCGAACACGCCTTGATTAAGGCCGTGGTGGGGTATACCAGCACCGAAGGCCGCCGGGTAGATGAGCGCCGCATTGACTCCGGCCACAAGACCCGCCGCCCCGAAAAATCAAAGAAGGCCGAACACGTCACCATTACCGAACCGCAAGCCGAACGCCTCAAGAATCAACCGGATACCCCGCAAGGCCGCCGGGATGCGCTCTTAATGTGTCTCTTGCTCAATCATGGGTTACGGTGTGGTGAAGCGGCTGCCCTCACAGTGGGCAACTTCAACCTGGCCGCTGGCACCATGACCTTTTACCGCGAAAAAGTGGACAAAGTGCAGACGCATACCTTGATCGCCGAAACGCGGGGAGCCCTGGCCGCTTATATCCATGCTGGCGATTGTCCGTTGGCCGCTGATGCGCCGCTGTTACGCGGTTCTCGCAAGGGCGGCAAGCTGACAGCTGGCGGGATGAGTGAGCGGGCGATTACCGCCAGGGTGAAGGATTTAGGCGCGGCGGCTGGCCTTGAGGGGTTATCCGCCCATGACTGCCGTCACTTCTGGGCAACCTATTGGAGCCAGCGGATCCACAAGCTGCCGCGTGGGATGTTCACCCTGCAAGAGGCGGGCGGCTGGAACTCCCTTGCTATGCCCCGCCGCTATGTTGAGGCCGCCAGTATCGCTAATGAGGGCATGGAGTAGCCCTGGAATACCCCCAGGACGCCCTACAAGCCCCGTTTTGGGGCTTTTTGTTGTATACTGCTAGTTGACAATATGTATAGTCAGAGCAACATTTGTCAATTGAACACGCTGTTTTGTCAATGCAGCGCGTCATTTTGCATAGTTAGGCAGACTGTGAGATACACACGATGCACAAGCCGGATGAACGTGTAGAACTGACCGAAGACCAGTTAGACGAACTGGCCGAAAAAGAATATCTGGCCTATCTTGAAGGTATCGGCGCGATTCGCGAAGATGGCACGATTGACCGTTCTAAAGTAAAATACCACTCAGCGCAGACCTTCGAGGAACTAGAAGCACTGATATGGGAGAACAACAATCACAC
Organism: uncultured Chloroflexota bacterium; assembly: GCA_937974245.1. Lineage (GTDB taxonomy): Bacteria > Chloroflexota > Anaerolineae > Aggregatilineales > Phototrophicaceae > JACKCG01. The sequence continues at coordinate 6,561 of CALJKV010000061.1, forward strand.
CGGTGGCTAATCGAGTGGTCTGAACAATCGCTACGTGAATTAAAAAAGCTGTCATCAAAAGACCGGATGACAGTTTTTCATTCTGTTGCACACCTCGCAAAAGCTGAAAATCCCTATAATGTTCCAGGCGTTAAAAAGCTAAAAGACCCTCGATTAGAGGATATGCGCCGTATCCGCGCCGGTGACTACCGCGTTATCTTTTGGCTAGATACAGGCGAAGTAGTTCACCTTGAGTTTAGCTATAAGGGCAAGCTCCAGATTGAAGGCATTTACATTCACCACAAGGGATATTAATAAACGTGGTTTTTAGACACCCTCAGGACGCCACATAAGCCCCTACACGGGGCTTTTTTGTTGTGTGCTTATGTTGAGCAATCCCCCTACCCTTTGGGCGTGTAAGCTTGAAGGCATATATCTTCGGGTCACGAACCTACCCTACCGGCAAAGTACCCCTTGCACTTCAAATCTGCTTCGCAATATCCCTAAACTTAGTTTTAAGGACATGAAAAACCGCAAGCTCTTGTTCCATCAGAGATTGATATGTAGTCCACCCCTTCAAAGCAAAAATCACCAAAACAACCAATTGTGCTAGCGCCATATAGAGTACATCAGATCTATGCGCTACTAACAGATACCCCAGCAAACACAAGCCCAACGAGACAAATGCTGCCAGACTGATCCCCCAGAAAGAAAGGATATAATGCCATGCTCCTCGATCATGGTCACGAAATGAGGCAGGCATATCGTTCGAATAAAAAGTTACCTCCCAAACCAAAAAAGCCTGCTTATAGCTCACCACTTCTAAGTCTTGAATAATATGATACAAAACCTTGCGTCGCTTAGAAGCAAAGCCACCAGCTACTTCAAATCCAAGCCGAAAGACCTGATGAACAACAAAACCTATCACCGGAGCCACAGCTATCCAAAGAACTATTTCATCAGCAGATGAGGAACACACCACAAACAGTGTTGCACACAACAAAGCACCAGGGATTGAAAACCAAATTAATTGCTCCATGACATATACTCTTTCCCACCGCCTATCTACATCACACAACACTACTGTACACATACATCTGAAGTCGCACAAACATTCCTTTGGGCGTGCCAACCGCCGCTAGGTGTGGTACTGTCACGGTAAAAAGTGAGGTGGGGAATGCAAAGAGTTATGCAGCGGGTGAATAATCTCACTGACCGCCAGGTGCTATATTTGCTGGTCGTAGTTGTTCTCGTTACAAGTAGCTGGTCGGCAATCTTGAATCTGACCAGCGGGCAACCCGATTTTCAGGCATGGGGTGAAGGTTGGCTGCAAAACTTTAGCACGGAAATGACCGGCGCGATTTCGACATTCTGGTTGTTTTCGTTGGTGATTGGTAACAGACAGGACAAAAAGCGGTTGATTATTCAGATGCGTAGTAAGGATAATGCCACCGCACTACAGGCGGTTGAGGAACTGCGCGAGATGTCCGACTGGCTACAGGATGATTCGCTGCAGGGCGCGTACTTGGGGCGCGCCAATCTGGCGAATGCGAGCTTGGGGCGTGCCAATCTGCAGGGTGCGGACTTGAGGAACGCCAATCTGGCGGGTGCATACTTGCGGCATGCCAGTCTGGCGGGTGCGAACTTGGAGCGTGCCAATCTGAAGGGTGCGCGCTTGCGGGCCGCCAAATTGGACAGTGGATACTTGTGGGCCGCCAATCTGGCGAATGCGAGCTTGGGGCGTGCCAATCTGAAGGGTGCGAACTTGGAGTTCGCCAATCTGGCGGGTGCGAACTTGGAGCATGCCACCCTGAAGGGTGCGAGCTTGGAGTTCGCCAATCTTAAGGGGGCGAACTTGGTGCACACCAAATTTGACGAAACCACCACCCTACCCGACAAAACAAACTGGACACCCGATACCGACATGACCCGTTTCACTGATCCGAATCACCCGGATTTCTGGCGCTCTGATAGTAAGTACAGCCCCGCTTACCGAGGTGACAGCAGCGACCAGCCGCCGCCGGGTGAGTAGCCGCCTAGAATACCCCCAGGACGCCACACAAGCCCCGTTTTGGGGCTTTTCCCTTATGTGGGTATGGTGGCAAGCAATCCCCCTACCCTTTGGGCGTGCCAACCGCCGCTAGGTGTGGTACTGTCACGGTAAAAAGTGAGGTGGCGGCGATGGCAGAATTAGACAAATTAGCCGGGTGGGAGCGCACACGGGCGGTATACAGGCTTTACCCGCTGGCGATGCCGTTAATCTGGATTCTGATTGGCGTGGTGATTGGAGCTTTCCTGTTTGGTCGTGACGGTGACACCGGGTATGCCACGAACCTCTACACGGAAATTCTGAGTATCAGTGTAACGGTATTCGTGCTGGATTACCTGAACCGCCAGCGCGATAAGGAAAGCCGCATACAGGCCTTGAAAGAGCAGCTTGTACGTGATGCGAGTAGCACATCAAACGAGATTGCGAAAAATGCGATTCACCAATTACGAAAACAGGAATGGTTAGTAGGTGACAACGGACTATTGAAACTTGTGGACTTGGAGGGCGCCAATCTAGAGAGTGCGAACTTGGAGTGTGCCAATCTGGTCGGTGCGAACTTACGGGATGCCAATCTGGAGAGTGCGAACTTGGTGGGCGCCAATCTAGAGAGTGCGAACTTACGGGACGCCAATCTGCAGGGGTCAAACTTACGGGGCACCAATCTGCAAGGGGCTCGCTTGATTGAAGCCAATCTACAAGAGGTGAACTTGGGGGGCGCCAATCTAGAGAGTGCGAACTTGAAGAACGCCAATCTGGTCGGTGCGAACTTGGTGGACACAAAGTTTGACGAAAGCACCATTCTACCCGACGGCACAAAATGGACGCCCGATACCGATATGGGCCGCTTCACTGACCCTAATCACCCGGATTTCCCGCGTTCGGTCAATCCTTATGGATCCGCCTTTCGCCACCTATGGGGGTGACAGCAGCGCCCCGCCGCCGCCTGGTGAGTAGCTGTGCTGGCGCTGTGTGGGTACAATCGGAGGTAAAAATCAGGGAGGAATTATGTATAAGGCCGTGTATATAAGGACGGGATCGGGAATAGCTCTCTCTTCCACAGATACCAAGACCCTCGACTACTTGGCAAACGAGCTAAAGAAAATATACAAGAAATCTCGTATAACCTATCCACATCAAACACCCAACGGCAAAACCTATTGGTGTTTGGTAGATAGACTCGACGGTCAGGATAAAGAAGCCGCCTATTGGTTGTTTACTCTACTCTGTGAGCAAGACTGGCAACCGATTAGCTTTGACGCTGGCGTGGAAGATGGCGCGGTATATAAGCTCATCAAACATGAGGATTAAACCGCTGCCATGAGCAAACGCGACTTCTACCGATACCGCAACCGCCAGCTTGACCGGCTGGGAAGTGATGACACAAGCCGCGCCTGGCCGCTGTGGTTACGGCTGCTGGTGGTCACTGGTTTCGCGCTGTTCATCCTCAAGGTTGCCGGGGTGATTTAGTCCTCGCTGGTTGTACCGGGTAGAAGTAGTTCCAGGGGGCTTTCGGTGAGTGTAGTAAGTGATTCCATCATTTGTGTGACAGCCAATAGACGTTCTTTTTCACTCAAGTCGGGTGCGAATCGTTCTACAATAGACAATGCTAGGTCAAGTTTTTCTCGGTGAATTTCAAGTCTCTTTTCTTCATTCTGAAGCCGCTTTGCCTCATTTTCCAATAGAAGCTGCTCTATTTCAGCGGATTGGCGTTTTTCGGCTGCTTTCGTAGCTGCTCGTGTTTGCGCCGTACGCGCTCGTGTTTCCTGAATATCAACCTCAGCTTTCCCAATTTCTACCTGCTTTTCTGACACTTCCAGTTCAGCCATTTGTTGCGCATGTTTGCGCCGCCAAGGGGTAACAATCTCTCGAACAACCCGAATAGCATCAGCAACACCGTCCATTTGAAAACTAAGAGGTGAATGCTCTGAAATGCTGCGAATACGGGGTTCTATAAATGGTTCACCAGTTAGCTGTATGATGACTTCCTGAAGATCAATGAGGGCCTGTAGGTAAGGGGCAACTTGTGAAACAAGTGTGATAGGGGTAAGAGGATCATGTCCAGCTAACTGTATTTCATCTTCAGTGTATTCATCCCCTGACACTAGTTGTTTCGGTACTAAACCTTCCAGGCACCTGATAATCGTACTTGCATATAATTGCACACGGGCACGGGCAAGGGCAAGGGCACGGCCACTGTCAAGGGCACGGGCATGGTCACGGTCACTGGCAAGGGCACGGGCACTGTCAAGGGCAAAGGCAAGGGCAAAGGCAAGGGCAAGGTCAAGGGCATGGGCAAGGGCAAGGGCACGTTTACGGTCAAGGGCACTGTCAAGGGCAAGGGCAAGGGCACTGTCAAGGTCAAGGGCACGGGCACGGTCAAGGACACTGTCACGGTCAAGGGCATCGAAAACGGTAATGGTCAAATATTGGAGTGCACCGATTTTCTCTTGAGTAGATTCCAGACCATTAACCATCATGACCGCTTCGTCAACTTCTCCGTTCTCTATCTTTTCTCTCAGCTTAGTATAGAAATCCTCTACTTCCTCGCCTATCATCGTATCTACTGGCATATCATTATCCCCCCTACCCGCTCAATAAAAGCACGCCACCTACTGCGGCACCGATAAACATGCCGACGATAATCATCAGCACGCCCCCGCGCACAACGAACAACACCGGCGGGTGCTTAGTTTGCGCTAGACGCTTTACTCTAATCCCGCCTTCCCCAGCTTCAACAACAATTCCCGATTCTCTTGACGTGCCTTCTCTAATTCGCTTTGCGTATATTCCAGTAAGGCTTTTAGCTTAACGTTCTCATCTTGAGTAGGACGTATAGCTTGCTCAAGGGTGATGACCTGCCGTTCCAAGTCTGCTACCCGCGCCCGTGCTTGTGCGAGTACCGTTACAGTCTCACTGCCGACAATGTGGCGGGCGGTTGCAAGCGGCGGATCGCCACGCTGCCCGGCAGCTAAAGCTGCGTGTATGTCCTCATATACACTCCCTCGATTCTTCATGTCACTAACCAGCGAAAATACCCGTAAATCTTCATCTGTAAAATTGCGATGTCTACCCGGTTCGGGCTGTGCGGTGGGGGACAAGTACGCGCTGAATTCACGTGACCAGACTCTTACAGTCTCGCGGCTGATTTTGAACAAGCTGGCAATATGCCTTGAGGAATACGTTAAGTCGCTCATGGTGTTTAGTGTATCCACTTGTGTCAGGCCTGCGCAAGCCTGTGTATCCCCCTACTCTATTAGCTGTGTTTAATGCCAGGATACTTGCTTTTAGGCGGTAAGCTAGACATTTTGCGATGTTCGGGGCTATAATACACAGAGTGCCACTGGCTTATAGTGCCAACATTTTTTGAGAGGCAACCATGCAAACAAAAAGGCGGTATAGACTGCGCTATGCCTTTTGGCTGAATCACAATGACCCGGATGAGGTAGCCGTTGCGGATACCATTGAAGTCTTGAAGAATGAACGGGGATTCGCCAGCGCCGTGCGCGACGGCGTTATGCTCATAGCCGAATTGCGGCGGGGTGAAACCGCTTTGCTTGTTCGGCTATTCCCCTGGATTGTAGACGCCTTGAAACCAGCGCCAGCGCCGGATACCAACGGCAGTGGGGGGGAGCTACTACCCCACATTGAACGCCTTGAGCGCCTCATCCTGGCGAGCAACGGCGGCCACCACGCCACCAACGGCAACGGCCACCATACTGCTACCAGTGGCGAGCTGCCCGATCTGGTAATTACCAAGTCGAATATTGACGCCACCGCTAACTTTTTGTCATCGCTTGCAAGCATCGCCAGCGCCGCCAGTGCAGATGAAGCACGGCAAACACGGGCGGCTTTTGCCGTTTCAATGGGTGATCTGTTCGGCGGCGATGATGATAACGACCTTTTTGATTAGTGAGGAGAATTGAATCATGAGTGACCTAGCAAGCTCAATTCAGCAGTTGACCGCGCCCGACCTGGTGGCGCTGGTGATGACCCTGGCCGAACTGGACGCCGGGGAGCTGGACGCCGGGCAGGACATAGCCGCCAGGCTGGCCGACAATGTGGCGATGGTGATGCGTTAGATGTGTGTAGGAATTTTCGATATTTGCTTGCTTCATAAGCACAGATGTGCTAGTATTGAAGGTGGCACACAAGGGCGAGAGTTAATAACTAGGAGCGAAGGCACGCATTGAAATGCGCGTGCTTTGGCTCTTTTTCGTTTTTAGCCGATTTTTTTAGCCGTGATACAATATAAGTAGACGAATCAAAAGCCGCGTGTTAGAGCACGCGGCAGCGGTGATGAGTCAATCGGGCGGGCAGCCAAAACGATTGACAAAGGACGGAAATCCAATGCAATTTCCACTTTCAAGCATAGCACAAACCGGGACGGCGTTCAAGTTACCGCTCGAATCGCCCGCGCCCGATTGTGCTTTCTTGGCTCCGATTTCCGTTTCCAACCGCCGCGCCGCCGCCGTCCCACTGCCACCACTTTGCAAAAAGTGGGGGACGGCAAAAGGCCACTTTTGCGGAAACGGAAACGGACATGAAACCCAAAACCCCACCTAATCAGCATCCCGACCAGCACCACAAGTACCTCATCGCCGCGTTACGCCGCGTAGGGCTTGCCGTCTCAATGGAAGTCATCGCCGGGCGGCCAGCAGCGCCAGAACGGCGGGCATCATGGTAGCTATGTGCGTTAATTTCGATATGTCCGGTTATGCTGCTGGCATGAATACATTCCAAACATCCCACCGAATCTATACAGGCCTGGCCGACTATGCCGCCCAACAGGGTGCGCCGGAAGCTGCCTTTATCGTCGCCGGCTGGCAAGCGACCCGGCATCAAAACCGCCCCGCGCTGGCATTCCAGACCGAAACAGGGCGGCGGATCCGCTTCATTGACGGCCAGGAACCGCGCTACATAAACACGCCCGGTTATGTTCGCTGCTGGTATGGCTTGCGCCGTGCTGTTGAGATGGCAACCGAAACAGGGCAACCGCTGGTTATCGTAAATGGTGAGGCTGGCACGGTATCAGCACAATGGCACGGTATCGCCGCCTGTTGTGTGACATCCGGCGAAAAGGGCAGCATACCCGCCGGACTGCTGGCCGAACTCAAGGCCGCGTATAGTGGCGCGATTCTCATCGCTTTCGACAATGATGAGGCTGGCCGCAAGGCTGGCGCGCCGCTGGCCGGGCAGCTTCAAGCCGCCGGGTATAGCGCCCGCGCTGTTGACCTGTCACTCCCTCACACCGGCGGCGATATTGCCGACTTCTGCAAGGCACACGGGGAACACGCCGCCGCGCTGCTGGCCGATCTGCCTACGATTGAGATTGCACCGGTAGTATTCCAGCGCCGGGAAACCGCGCCGCGCCAGCCGGTATCAGCCGACGACCAGCGCGCCGCCCGGTATGCGGAAACCGCGATTAATAACGCCCTGGCGGAACTCGCCGCGACGAAAACAAACCGCAATAACACCGGATTCAGCGTTGGCTGTACCGTGCTGGGCTTTGCGCTGGGCAACTGGCCGGGTGTTGACCGGGGAACGGTACTCAATCGCCTTGAGGCTGCACTACAGGCTACAGGCCTGCCCGGTAATGAGATCAAGGGCATTATCAAAAGTGTTGAGAAGCACGCAGAACCGCGCCCGCTGGAGCTGCCCGACAATGACCCACCGCGCCACCGGCAGGCTATCAACACGCACCGCCTAGACCGCCCGCGCCAGGATGCAACCATTGTGCAGTATGTCAGTGATGACTTGACACCCGCTCAACTGACGCAAGAGAAAACCAGCCTCATTCAAGCGCCGGTTGGCATAGGGAAAACCCACGCTATCGCCGCCTATGTGAACAGCTTGCCCGACGGCGCGAAAGTAACCGGGATTGCACAGTATAGGCTACTCACAAGCGCCCAGGCCGCCGCACTCAAGGCCGCCCATTATGAGGATGCTACCCCGGAAACACAGCGCGGCCTTGCCCACCTAAATCGGCTGGTAACGTCGGTATCCAGCCTGTACAAATTCCCCCGCGAATCGGACGTGCTGGTAATTGATGAAATCGAGGGCGTACTGCAATTCCTCGCCGGTAGTAATACCTTCACCGGCAACGGGGCGGTTGTAGCCTATGCCGCGCTCAAGCAAGCTGTACAGGCTGCCGATCAGCTAATCGGCATGGACGCCGGGTTAAGCGCAATTACCGAAACCTGGATAGCCGCACAGCGGGGTAAGCCGATTGTCAAGCGGTATCGCCGCGCCGAAAAGCGGGGTACTGTGCATTTTTTGGGCAGCAAACAAGCCGCATACTGGATAATCGGCAACCTCCTCCGAGCGGGCAAGGGCGTGGTATACATGCCTTGCTCCAGCGAAAAGACGGCTAGGGAAGCCGCCGCGCTGTTTTCGGGCGGGGCTTACCGTGTGATGAAAATCACCAGCGATACCAGCAACACCGCGACGGTGAAGGCCTTCGCCGAATCGGCGGCTAACCGCGCCGGGTATGACCTCGTTATCTATACCGCCGCGAT
>CALJKV010000062.1 GCA_937974245.1 uncultured Chloroflexota bacterium
TGCGCCGTTTAGTACGACTTCAGGCAGCAAATTGACTTTTCAAATGGCTTCTAAGGTTAATAGATGATGCCATTCGAATCGATCCGAACGTAAGGGTTTTATATCATACCAAAGCCCATATTCTAAAAGAAATCATGATTGAAACCGAGAGTGAAGAGATCGCAAGGAGATTGTTTGTTCAAAGTGAGGAGAACTATCGCCAAGCAATTAATATGTATCCTAGAGATGAATACAGCTATCAAGGGCTGGCAGAGTTACATTTTAAGTGGTCACAAAAATGTATATCAGATACCGAGCAAGCTGATTATTTAGCTAAAGCAGAAGAAATAATTACTACCGGTTTATCAAATGTCCATAACAGAGAAGGGCTATGGATTATATCCGCAGAGATCCAGAAGTGGCTTGGTAATACACCCTCTCATATCAACGCCCTAGAGAAGGCTGTACAGGTAAGTCCTAATAGTATATTCCCAAGATATATACTTGGTCGTGCATACAGAAAAATGCAACAGCCATTAAAGGCACTTGAGGTGTTGCGACCAGTTATCCAACAACATTTTGAAGAATATAGATGTTTTGTAGAGTATTCTGTTGCTCTTATACATGCAAATCACACATACCGGGAGGCTATTTCAATCTTGGAACAAAGCAAGACTTTCGGTTTGCGGGACCCTCGATTTATTGCTACTTTAGGTGGAATGTACTTTATGAATAGTGATTTTGATGCCGCTGAAAAAGTGTTCCAGGAAGCAAATCGGCATAATTTCACCAGTCAAGAAAAAAATACTATTCAATTTCAGCCGCCAAATACAAATGATTTATCAAAACCTTTGAGACTAAAAGGACAGGTTGTAAATGTCTTGAGCAGTTATTGTTTTGTAGAATCTCGCGATTATGCGCGGTTTTTTTGTCCGGGCACCAAGTATAATGGAATCATGATGAAACAAGGATTAGAGATTACCTTTGAACCTGCATTTACGGCAAAAGGTAGCGTGGCTAATGATCCTGCTACATTAGAAGAATAGAGGACAAATGGCGGCGTACCCATGATGTGGTACGCCGCCTCCATACCCGGTTCTACCCGCCCATGCCCTGGCGCAGGATGTCCGCCAGCCGTTCATCCAGCCGGTCAGCCTGGTACAGCCCGAACTCCGCCTCGCCGCTGATGTCGCGGAAGCTCCACATGGACCAGTGCAGGCCGTTGGCGTTCATCACGCTGATCTTGTCGCGGATCAGGTTATAGCGCGAGTCGCCGGGGGAAGCGGCCATCCCGCCGAACTCACCCACATACAGCGGGACGTTGTTGGCCGCCGCCCAATCCAGGTAGGGCTGTATATCGGTCAGCAGCCGGTCAGCGTCATAGTCCACATAGGTGCTTTTCAGGTAGTCCAGCCCCAGGCCAACTCCGCCCTGGTTCTCCGGCGCGAGAATCCAGCCGCGCACCTGGAAGGTATCCCCCGGTGCAATCGGGAACAGCGGCGCGGTCAGAATCCAGTTGGCCTGCGTCCACAGCCCGTATTCCGCTGTGCCCGTCAGTTCCAGACTACGCCTGCCGGTATGGGCTTCCGTCCCCCATGCGCCGGAGAAATCGCCACCCCCATAGAAATACCAGGTCGCCGGGCGGTTGGGGTCGCCCCCCGCCGCATCCTCGAAACCGGCATTGTACACCGGCAGCGGGACGCCGTTTTTGAGCAGATCCAGGTCATCGAACCAGACCGTCCCGGCGTTCCCCCAGGCCTGCGGTTTGACCGTCGCCCAGTCCACCCCTGACGGCGGAGTCATGACCTCGCTCTCCCAGTACATCCAGGTGGCGGTCTGGCCGGTGAAGTCGCCGTGATCGCGGGAATAATCCGTCCACTCCACGTCCGTCAGCACCAGGCCGGGGTAGCGGTCATTCGCCGGGAGCGGCGTATCGCCAATCCAGGTCGCCCCGGCGTGGGTGACGCTGAAGGGCGAATAATCGTGGTACGAGTAGACCACGTTGGGGTCGTCCAGCAGTTGGAAGCCGGATTGGTCGCCGCTGAGCGTCTCCTCCACGAACAGGATGTGGTTGGGGTCAACCGCGCGGATGGCGGCGGCGACACGGCGGACTAAATCCCACCACTGCGCCGGATCGGGCGGGCCGGGTTCGTTCGCCAGGTCAAACCCGGCGATAATCGTCCGCTCACGGTAACGCGAAGCCAGGTCTACCCACAGCGCGATGAACTGTTCCTGCGCCGCCGGGTTATCCCAGATGCCGCCCTCGCCAAAATAGACATCGGGCGGGATCACATGCATATCCAGGATGACGTACACGCCCGCCGCCTCGCCCCACGAGAGATAGTTTTCCACCAGGGTGTAGCCCATCGCCGTATCGAAATACTGCCAGGACAGCCCCAGCCGGATGACCGTCGCGCCCAGGTCGCCCAGGAAGCGCATATCCGCTTCGTCAGCATACCGCAGCGGGGCTTGCGGGTCATAGGGGAAGCGCCAGTAATCGGTATCTATGTTCACGCCGCGCAGCAGCACGGGCTGGCCGCCCCCGTCTACAATCGCCTGCCCATCCACCCGCAGGAATCCACCGGGGGCAGTCTGTGCCGTCACGGATGACAGCGCCACCACCCCCGCCAGTACACACAACACCACGCCCAATCGCCGAAGAGACGCCATGTCCTGTATCCTTTTCAAAATAACTGATTGTGTGCCGGAAACCGGCTTATACACATGATTCAAGCCCGGATTCGGGGGGGATGGGGGAAAGAAAGACAGGTATCGCACATAGCGCATCTGCCGGGCATAAGCATACCCGGCAGCGCGTTCTGGTATCGGGAGAATGCGTCCCTTTAGCGGACTGGGCCGTTATTTATGCAGCGCCTCAAGCTGGATTTTGCGATCACCGACCGCTGCCAGCAGGCGCGTGAGGATGTCCGTCTGCTGAAGTTCCTGACGGTCCAGGTCAATCGTAATCCGCACCTTTTCCGCTGTGTCACCGTCGGATTCGGCAAACAGGATGCTGACGCCCTCGAACAGGTCGGGCTGCTGCTGGCGCAGTGCCAGCAGTTTGTTCGCCAGGTCGTCGGGCAGGGTAATCTCGTAAACCGTCTTATTCGCGCTCATCATCTCGCTCCACTACGATGCGTACATTCGCTCCCAATAGTGCCTTCAGCCAGGTTTCCAGCAGCGGCAGTATCTCCGTCGCCGGGTCGCTGACTTCCATCACAATCCGTGTTGGGGCTTTCCCGTGTTCGTCCTGCTCGCCGGCCTGCGGCAGGTTGATCTGCACGTTCACCTCGTCAATCGTGACATTCAGCCCGATAATGCGGGCATCGCCTTCGACACGCTCCGCTGTCTGCTGGATGCGAATCGTCGGCGGGGGATTGGCGGGAACCGGCGCATCGTCGTTCATACCGCCATTGTCCCAGAAATCCGCTGCAAACGCAAGCAAAACCCCCGCTGTTGGGTGCCTGTACGCTCTCCGCCGTTGTGTAATCGTAGGGCAGAGATAACAGGGCGCGTTACAATAGCAGTATCCACGATTCACGGAGGTCTGCGATGCGCCGAATTATTCTCCCCCTGTTCCTGTTCGCCCTGCTCACCCTTCCCACTCAGGCGCAGAACGGCTACCGCCTGCGTGTGCCGACGGCGGAGGAGTACCTAACAGCCCTACCAACGATCATAGAACAAGCCTACTCTGATAATGGTTTTGGCTGGTACATCAGTCAGATTGCCAGGGTAGAGCTGAACCGCTACTCTGATTTGGAGATTTTTTCCCGGTCTTTTGCAGCCTTGTGGCGAACCGCACAGCTTCTGGAACTGAGTCACTCCAACCAGGCACAAGACCTTGAACGCTGGATACTGGAATTAACGCGCAGTGCATATCGAGATGGTCTGTTCGAACTGTCTGATGGGCTGGACATTACGCCCGAATCCTATTTTCATATCCGGGCCACCGCTGTTGATTTTAACCAAAACACACTGGATGACTATATCCTGCAAATTGAAAATACCTGGGGCGTTAATCTCTTTATCGTCGCCATCGCTCAGGAAAATCGTCAGTTCGATTTTCGCCCGACTGTTTTGCCTGCCTGGCAGGGTCTTGGCCCTTCAGGTCTTGAGACACTGCTCGAACAGCAGTCGCTGCGTGATGTGAATGGCGATAATCTGCCGGAATGGCAGGTGATGTTTACCTACCAGGGCGGGTGGCACAGCGACGGCAAGTTATATGTCCTCTCATGGCGAAATGGGGAATTGGTAGATGTTGCCACTGATGATCTGTTCAGGTACTGGATGTACGCTTCGGGGGGTGGATATCCTACACCTGAATGGACACATACCGGCGACCACATTGAGATGCACTATGCGGAAATAGATGATTGGGGTTGTATAACTCAAATCACACATACCCTGTACTGGGACGCCACCGCTTTTTACACTGACCGCCAACGTGACGAAGCAGAGTCGGCGGCGTGTGCCATGCGGGATGCCGAGTCTTTTTATGCCAATCAGGATTATGCACAGGCGCTACTTTACTACCAGACAGCTTTAGACCGTGCAGAGGCATTCGGGCAGGCACTCCAGTATATCCGCGCCCGTATGGCCCTGGCACATGCTTTCTTGGGTGAGTTTGAGACCGCTCGAACGGTTATCGCGGGCGAACCGCACAGCGGGTTGATGGGCGGTTTGCTCGACCAGTTGCAGACCGCGCTGACCAACCAGAATCCACTTGAGACGATGTGCCGGACAGCATACGATTTCATCCTTGAAGTGAATCAGACTGACCCGGCGACATTGGACTATTATCCTCCCTATTATAGTTATCACCCAGACAGCCTCGATTACCCTCCGGGCTGGACATTTGGAGAACCGGACGATCCTCGCGGGGTAACGTTACCCCGCCCGGAAAAAGCGGGCTGTGACATCGCTGCTATGTCAGGTGAACGGCCATCATCAGAGCCAACGATGGTCTTTGAGCCACCGCCCCCGACTCCTATTGTCATACCTCAAATCCTCCCGAACGATTTGATTCAGTTGACAGGTGGCACATCTGAATTGAATGTGTTTCTAGGTAAGGTTGAAACACGCCTTCAATACCAGAATTCACTTTCGGCTACCGAGATTCACGAGACGCGCTACTACCGTGCCCTCGCCCTGCAAGCCCTCAACCGCCCCGACGAGGCGTTGGCGGAGTATGTCACGATCTATGAAACCGCGCCGGAGTCCGCCTGGGGGATGCTGGCCGCACTGCATATCGAGAAGGTGAACTCATGAAGATACGTGTGATTCTCCCCCTGTTCCTGTTCGCCCTGCTCACCCTCCCCGCCCAGGCGCAGGACGGCTATCGCCTGCGCGTGCCAACGGCGGAGGAGTATCTGGAACTCGCGCCGCAAATCGGCGCACTTGATGACGTATACCTCGTATACTTGCCGCTCCGCGTGTTGAAGAATGAACTAGAGCAAGCGGGAGATTTCAGCAGCGCTCCCTTCAGCACACTGTACCCTGCCTACCGTTTTCTCTCGCAGCCATTTGACGGATACGTATCCGTGTCTGATATTGACCAGCAAGTCGGCCAGTGGGTCAAGTGGGTGGTACTCGCGTGGCTTCGGGATAATCACATCGTGCTGGGTGAGGTCGAGCAGTTTTCATTTGAGGACTTTACCATCAATGTGACCCCTGCCGATTTTGACGGTGACGGGCAGAATGAATGGGTGCTGGATATCTCAGCGAATGGGTATGATGGATTCTGGATGGTTGCCACAGACCCCACCGCCCCAAGTGGCTACCGGCGCGTTGAACCAACCATCTTTGCTTTCAGTTATTATTGTGCATGGCGTGGTTTTTGTGGTGGTACAGGTGAAATTCTGGGTATCCAGGATGTCAATAGCGACGGAAAATCCGAACTGCTGATTTCCAGTGCGATGGCATTGTATGGTTTTCATCTGGTGAGTCTGTCTGTCTTAACCATGCAGGACGGCGGAATTGTCAATCTGGTCGGTCAGGATGGGCCGAGTGAAATGATGATTTCCGGCCCTGATTTGTTGGTCGTTCCACCAGAGGGAACATGGGTGTTCGAGAATCTGGATGATGATACCGCGCTGGAATTCGTTGAAACCGAGTCCGTCAACGGCAGTATTGACTGCTTCTTCCAGAGACGCCGCGTATACGACTGGAATCCTGACGAGTACCGTTATATCGGCGGCGAAGTAGCGACCACATACGACGATAGCAGCGGGTGCGCCTTGCGTTTTGCTCACCAAGCATTATGGGATGGGGACTACGAAACGGCTATCCGGAAGTACGAGCGGGCGCTGGCCTTGATGCCCCATGAGCAAAACAGTGAGATCAACCAGTATGTGCGGCTGCGGCTGGCCTCCGCCTATGCCATCAACGGGCAGGACGAACAAGCCGCTACCCTGCTGGATGAGTTGGCCGGACAACCAGCAGCAACAACGCTCATGGACACGATGATTTCTCTGGCTTATGCCGGGTATCATGACACGCATAACCCGGTAGCGCTGTGTACGGCCATGTATAACACCGTTGGCGAGTATGGATGGAGTGACACCGAGTCGGGTATTCAGTATTTTGGGCAGATCAATGACTACAGTATATCGACAAGTTACATCGGGAATGACTTTGGCCCCGCCACCGCAGGATGCGATTTGCAGGGACTGCTCTATGCTCATGTGCGGAGTCTGGCAACCGGGGAACAGTCCCCAGCAGACCAGTTAAGCGCTTTGGGCTGGCAGGTCGAGGAAGTATTCCAGTCCGAATGGAACGGCAGCACGCTGTGGATTGTGTGGACGGCTGAACTGCCCGATATGGCTCTGATTTTAGTTCCAACAGCCACAGGATACAATCCATCCCGGGAGTATTTTGCACCGCCGGATGATGAGTCGGTTCTCACGGTACTATATTTGCCTTCGGGAGACACAGCCGAGGATCAGCCTTACCTTGTTCACCTGTTTAATGACTATGAATATTCCTGCCCCCATCCCGAACAAGCAGAGACTCTGGAACTTTACACAGTTGTTGATGACTCCCTCTCACGACGAGAGTACACCCTCTGTGACAGGCAGTCACTGGATGAGATTTTCACGGTTACACCGGCATTCACTACGTGGGTATATCCCAGAGATGTCGACTCGCATTGTAGAGGAAAAGACCGCATACCGGTCACATTTACCTGGAACGCGGCAGAGCAGCGGTTTGTACCGGAGGCATTATCGTGTACCGAGGATGCCAGCCTGATGGAGCAAGCCTTGTTCACTTGTGGTTGGAGCGGTGAGCAATTCTGTGGCTTCTACACTGAAGGGGAAGAGGCGCTCATCTTTATTGACACCGTACTGGCAGACCCGCCCGAATCGGTTGATGAGGCGTTCTGGCAGGCCGTCCACTATCACCGCGCCCTCACCCTCGAAGCCCTCAACCGCCCCGACGAGGCGCTGGCGGAGTATGTCGCCATCTACGAAGCCGCGCCGGAGTCCGCCTGGGGGATGCTGGCCGCGCTGCATTTTGAGAAGGTCGAATAGCGCGAAACCCCTACGCCGTCACGAACTGGCGCTCGTGCAGTTGGTGGTACAGCCCATCCAGCGCCAGCAGGTCGGTGTGGCGGCCCTGCTCGATAATCGCGCCGTCCTGGATGACACAGATCATATCGGCGTTGATGATCGTGCTCAGGCGGTGGGCGATCACAATCGCGGTGCGCCCCCGCAGCAGCCGTTCCAGCGCGTCCTGGATGAGCGCCTCCGTCACCAGGTCTACGCTCGATGTCGCCTCGTCCATAATCAGGATACGTGGGTCGGCCAGCACAGCCCGCGCAATCGAAATCAACTGCCGCTGCCCCACCGAAAGGTTCACGCCGTCCTCCTGAATCAGCGTATCGTAGCCTTCCGGCAGCGAGACGATGAACTCATGCACATTGGCGGCGCGGGCGGCGTCTTCCACCGCCGAGTCGGGCGCATCGGAATCGCCAAAACGGATGTTATCGCCGATGCTCCCGGCGAACAGGAACGGGTCTTGCGAAACCAGCCCCATCTGGCGGCGCAGTGACCCCTGCGTGACCGCGCGCACATCCAGGCCGTCCACCCGGATTGCGCCCTCGGTCACATCATAAAAGCGGGCGATCAGGTTGGCGATAGACGTTTTGCCCGCGCCGGTGGGGCCAACCAGCGCCACCGTCTGGCCGGGTTCAATCGTCAGGCTGACATCGTGCAGGATTTCCTGATCTTCGCGGTAGGCGAAAGACACCCGATCAAGTTCGATGCGCCCCTCAATCGGTGGCATTTCGATGGCTTCGGGGCGATCCTGCACGTCGGGCGGGGTATCGAGCAGGTTGAGGACGCGCTCGCCGCCGGCCATCGCCGCCTGCATGGTCGTGTACAACTGGCTGAGTTCCTGGATCGGCTGAAAAAAGCGGGTGACATACGCCAGGAACGCCACCACCACGCCAATCGTGATCTGGTTATCCACCGTCACCAGCCCGCCATACCACAGCACAATCCCGGTTGCCAGCATCCCCAGGAATTCGACTGTCGGCAGGAAGATGAACGAGAGTGACATCGCCTCGATATAAGCGTCGCGGTTCTCGCGGTTGACGACCTCGAAGCGTTCCAGTGACATATTCTCCTGGGCAAACGCCTGGATGACGCGCATCCCGGAAATGTTCTCGGCCAGGTCGCCAATCACGGCGGCGACACGGGCGCGGGTATTGCGGAAGGCGATTTTCGCATGGCGGGCGAACACTGCCGTCGCAATAATCATGAGCGGCAGCACGGTGAAGGTCGCCAGCGCCAGCGGCACGCTCAACGAGAGCATCACCACCATGATGCCGACCAGCAGAAACGCATCGCCAATCAGCATCACCAGGCCCTCCGAGAGCAGCTGGTTAATCACGCCCACATCGCTGATCACCCGCGAAATCGTGACGCCGACGATATTCCGGTCATGGTAGCTCAGGGAGAGCCGCTGCAAGTGGCGGAACAGGTCGTTACGCATATCGGCCAGCGCCCGCTGCCCCACCCACGAGAGCAGGTAGCTTTGCAGCAGCGAACTGAGATAGATACCGGTGAACGCCGCCAGGATCAACAGGGAAATTGCGTTCAGGCCATCTATGTCGCCTTCGGTGATCGGCTGGTCAATAGCGACTTTGACAAGATACGGGGCAACGAGCGTCAGGGCGGACGAAGCCAGCATAGTGACGAATGCCACCAGCATGTGCCGCCAGTACGGGCGCAGGTAGCGCCACATCCGCAGCACCACGTTGACATCGAAGCTGCGCCCTTCGACCTGGTCGCCGAATGCTTCCATTGCGCCGCGCGGGCCGCCCATCCCGCTGCCGGCGGAACCGATTGAGAATCCCATGTGTGCAACACCTTTGGTTCTGTTTCCGGTTTATGCCGCCCCACTATACCACGAAGCGGGCAGGCCAATCCGATCCAGTGGTATGGCTGGATAGCGGGTCAGCGGGATAGCGTTTTACGGGGATAAGGGCAACAGGCACGGCTTCCTGAAAAACAGGTGAAAACAGGTTGGTGTCATGCAACACCTCCCTATGCGAATCTGAACAGGTTCCACCATTGGGAGAACGCAGGCGTTCCCCGGTGGAGATTGTCCTCGTGGCAGATTTGTAAATCGCGCTTAAGCCGAGATCATATAACCGACACCGTGAATCGTGCGAATGTATTTGCGGTCAGCGGCTTTCTCTATCTTCGCCCGCAGGTTGCGAACATGCGCCCGCACGAGGTCAGGATCGCCGGTATCGGGCGGGTACTCCCACACGACCTGCAACAAGTGGCCGGGGGATAAGGCGCGGTTGGGGTTTTCCATCAGGTAACGCAGCAGCCGGTGTTCGGTGGCCGTCAGTTGAATTCGGGAGCCTTTAATATCTACCTGATATGTGTCTGAATCGAGTTTCAAATCCTGCAGTTGAATGACAGCCCCGCTCTCGGAATCGCGGGTGCTCCGCCGTAGCAGCGCATGAATCCGCGCCCGCAGTTCGGCCAGTTCAAAGGGCTTGATGACATAATCGTCCGCTCCGGCGTCCAGGCCGTCCACTATATCATCGGTACTGCCTTTCGCCGTCAGGAAGAGGATCGGCAGCGCCATAAAGCGCGAGTCATTGCGGAGTTTGCGGCACATCGCAATGCCGTCCATGCCGGGCATCATAATATCCAGAATCAGGATGTCCGGTGTCCGGTTCTCCAGCAGTTCCAGTGCTTCGTGGGCGGAACTTGCCAGACTCACATCATACAATTCCCGTTCCAGAACCCGGCCCAATGTTTCCAGAACTTCGAGGTCATCATCCACGGCCATGATATAAGGCATTATGTACCACCTTTCCTGATAGGCAACCGTACTTGAAAGCGTGTTCCTTCGTTTACCTGGCTGGTTACATCAATTGTACCGCCAATTCGCTCCACCACTTCACGGCAAATATGCAGCCCTAGCCCCGTGCCTTGTCCTACCGGCTTGGTCGTAAAAAACGGCTTGAATATTTCGCCGATAATTGCCGGGGGGATGCCCGGCCCGTTATCCCAGACCACGATCTCCAATGCATCCGCCGCCTGGCTGAGTTCAATGCCGATCTGTGCATTCGACTGTCCGAACAACGCATCGTGGGCATTCAGCAGCAGGTTCAGCCAGATGTCATCCAACTCACCGGGAATAGCCCACACGGGCGGCAGTGTCCGGGATGGCAGATCGGGGATCACCTGAACATTGTCCCGTTCGATATGCGCCCGGACTAAGGAAAGCACGCCCTCGATGGTTTCGGCCACATCAATCTGCTCGGCCTCGGCATTGGTATCTGTCGGGCGGGCAATCGCCAGCATCCGCCGCGCCACACTGGAAGCCCGTCTCCCGGCGCGGGCGATGGCTTGCAGCGCCTTGTAGTTGCGCGAATCGGGTGGCTCATCCAGCAGCAGCATTTCCGAATCGACGGTAATGGTCGTGAGCGGGTTGTTGATCTGGTGGGCGACCACCGCCGCTAACTCGCCCATCGCGGATAAGCGGGCGGTCTGTACCAGGCGGCTCTGCGTCTCTTTAAGTTCAATCAGGCTGGCTTCCAGGTCATGTACCAACTGGGCGTTTTCCAGCGCGGTAGCTGCTTGCCCGACTATTGCTCGCCCCAGGTCAATCTCGCGCTCAGTGAAGGGCCGCCCCCGCCGCATATCGGCCAGCACCACCAGCCCCACCGTCCCACCGCGCTGCACCAGCGGCAGCCCCAGGAACGCCTTGCTGTGCGTAATATCCAGCAGCACGCGCACACCCGGCGGCATGAGTTTGTTGTCACTTTGCTTGTTGAGCGGAGTCTGGGTACGCAGCGATTCCAGCAGGTCGGGGTAGCGTGAGGCATCCAGTTCCGGGCAGGGTGACGACAGCCACACGCTGTCTCCTACTGCGAGGTTGACATTGAGCGACTGCTTCTCCGACGAATACACCGAGATTTCACACCAATTGGCTCCGGCCATTCGCCCCAGGTCAGTCCCCAGGCGCAGCGTTGACCGCCGTCTCATCTGCTCATCCTGCTGGTTGGAAAGCGTGACCAGGCCTTCCAGCCCCAGATGGCGAATGCGGGTGATCGTCTCGTGATCGGGCAGAGCGGCGGGCGGCCTGACATAGAAAAGCTGCGTTGCGCCCAGCAGTTGACCGCCACTGGTCACCGGCACCGTCAGGACGGTATCCACGCCCTGCTGCGTCAGGTAAAAGGCCGCGGCCTCATCGCCGTCTCCCTGCTGGCTGACCAGCGGGATATCTTTCGACAGTGCCTCATGCAGCGCCTCCCATTGGAGCAGCGGAATGTGTTTGCCCTGCCCGGCCTGCCAGGTGGTGCGGAAGTGCTGCGCCAGCGCCAGTAAGTGATTATCGCCTGTATCCCACTGGTAAATGATGACCTGGCCGACGTTGACGACCCGCGCTAGCTGTTCGCAAATATTGGGCAACATGCGTTCCAGCGACAAAGATGCATTGACGACTTCGCTGGCTTCCACCAGGCTTTGTAATTCGCGGGTGCGCGCCAGGGTCTCCTCGTGGATGCGGGCATTTTCGATGGCAATCGCGGCGAATGAAGCCAGGTTGAGCAGGAGTTCTTCGTAGCGGGGTTCAAACACCGTATCTTTGCTGCGGTTGTTGACGCCCAGCACGCCGATGCGCTTGCCCTTGTACTGGATCGGCACATAGAGCAGGGCGTTCACCAGGTACTCGGTTTTGACTTTTTGCGGCCCCTGCGCCCCGATCAGCATCGGGCGTCCGGTATGGAAAACGTTCCCGGCTACCGTGTCGTGGGTTTTCACCCGGAAGTTGCGGGCGACTTCCACATCAATACCGACTTTAGCCCGCAGGTAAAGCTGGTTGTCGTCGCCATCCTCCGGCAGCAGAATCATGCCTTCTTCGGCGCTGGTTAAATGCCGGGCCGCCTCCACCACACGGTTGAGGACCTCGCTCAGGTCCAGGACTTCCGTCAGGGAGCGGCTCAGGTCGAATAGTGTCTGAATTTCTTCGGCCCGCCGGGGGTCGCTATCGGTTGTCAGTGTGAAGGGGTAACGGGCTTCACCCAGGGGGGCTGTCGCGGTGGATATTGGCAGGCCAAACAGGTCAGCCACTTCCCGGTAGATGATCTGATCGTCAAAGGGGATGTAGGTGATGCCTTTGGTGCGTGGGGTATCCCAGGCCTGCTGCCCATTGTCTGTCAGGACAAGAAAACGCAGCTGCGGGTTGGCCTCTGCCAGCGCCTCAAAAGAAGACTGGCCGGTTGCCCGGTCTACCAATCCGGATTCGATGAGGACGGCTTCAAACTGGTCGTTTTCGAGAATATACGTTCCATCCAGATGACTATAAGCGACCTGGATGGTGAATCCCCGGTCACGCAGCACATGGCGTACTTGCTGCACAACATCATGATTGCCCGTAATGATAAGAAGTCGCCGGCTATCAATCATGGTGTTACCGCTTGCTCAACCGGTCACGCCGCGCCGCCAGATCGTCTTCCACCGCCTGCTCATCAGCGACTTTAGCCGCCTGCTGCCCCGGTGTTTCGCTCGCAGCCGCCACGTCCGCTTTGGCCGCGATCAGATCGCCCATCTGGGTGATCTTCTCACGGGTATCGCGCAGCACATCGGAAAGCACCTGCCCAGGCGCACTTCCGGCGCTGGTTTCCGGCGGCGTATCGTCACTGGCTTCGGCCCGGCGGGCATCGGCCACCGCTGCATCCAGCATGTTGACGCGCTGGATGAGTTCCTGCGTCACCAGTTGGTGGTCGCGCAGGTCGGCATCGGCCATCGTCAGGCGTTGTTTGGCCCGCTGCATCTGCTCGACGGCATAACGGGCGTTGGCCTCGTCGTTCTGCTTTAGAGCGGCGTCGGCCTGCTCGTCCCAGCGGGCGACCTCGGCTTCCAGCGCGGCGACGCGCCCCTGGAGTTCGTCCTCATAGGCCAGCGCGTTATTGATACTTTCCCGCAGCGTCTTCACTTCACGGTCTACGTCCTTGCCCAGTTTGCGCGGGTCAAGGCGGCGGCGCGGTTTGCCAGGCAGGTTGTCCTCGCCGACAACGTCCGCGAGGCTGGCTTTGATAAGTGTGTTGAGTTTCTTAAACAAATCGTCCATAAATAACATTTTACCTTTTTCGGAACTTAATTGGCAACCAGCAAATCGGCACACCTTCCAGTTAGCGGCGCGGGAGTTTCCGTGGCGAGTTGCCGCCGCTGCTGGGAAGCGGTAGTATCTGTTCACTTAACTATACGCCAATTTTGTATAATACCGGACAACTATTCTTTCTAAAAAGGAGTCATGATGGAGTTTTCATTCCCCCTACACGTTGAGGAGCTGGCGCGAAAGGTGCGTCACTTCATTGATACCGAGGTCATCCCCCACGAACAGGACTATCATCATGGCGCGGAAGAGGATGCCTTCTGGGAGGTCATCCAGTCGATGCGGGCCAAAGCCCGCGCCGCTGGAATCTACCTGCCACAGCTCCCGCCGGACTTAGGCGGGCTGGGGCTGTCGCTCATGGAGATTATCCCGGTGTTCGAGGCCGCCGGGCGCAGTATGCTCGGCCCGATTGCGCTCAACTGCTCCGCGCCGGACGAGGGCAACATGCACCTGCTGCACCTCTACGGCACGCCGGAACAGCAGGAACGCTACCTCGGGCCGCTGGCCGCCGGGACGATTCGTTCGGCCTTCTCGATGACCGAGCCACCGCCGGGCGCGGGTTCTGACCCGACCATGATGAAAACCACCGCCGTCCGCGATGGCGACGACTGGATTATCAATGGCCGCAAGTGGTATTCCACCGGGGGAGACGGCGCGGCCTTCTTCATTATTGCCGCCGTAACCGACCCGGATGTGCCGGCGACCAAAGGCACGACGCTGTTTATCACCCCGGCGGATGCCCCCGGCGTGAATCATGTGCGCCGCATCCCGGTGATGAGCGGCCACATGCTCGGCGGGCATTCCGAGATGCTGTATACCAATCTGCGGGTGCCGCACAGCGCCATCCTGGGGGAAGAAGGCCAGGGTTTCGCCCTGATGCAGGCGCGGCTTGGCCCGGCCCGGCTGACGCACTGTATGCGCTGGACAGGCATCGCCCAACGCGCACTGGAGATTGCGACGAAATACGCCACCGAGCGCGAAGCCTTTGGCGGCCCGCTGGCGACGCACCAGGCCATCCAGTGGATGCTGGCCGATTCCGCCATTGACCTGCACGCCGGGCGTCTGATGATCTACCAGGCCGGGTGGCTGCTCTCGCAGGGCGAACAGGCGCGGCAGGAAACTTCGATGTGCAAGGTGTTCGTGGCCGAGGGCGTCAACCGGGTGATTGACCGCGCCCTGCAGATCACCGGCGGGATGGGGATTTCCGGCGATATGCCGCTGGGCGACTGGTTCCGGGAAGCGCGGGCATTCCGCATCTACGATGGCGCGTCGGAAGTGCATCGCATGGTGATAGGCCGCCGCGTCATCAAGCAGTATGGGGGGTAAACAGGCTCACCGGGCGTACTGCCGGGACGAGCGTAACAGGGAGGGGTAAATCGCCCGCCAACAGGGCTGTTTCCATCCCCTCCCATTCTTTTGCTCCTTTAGGTTATGTAATAACCAATGGTGCAAGTCATAACGAGAACTCGGCAATACTGAGTGTGAAGGC
>CALJKV010000063.1 GCA_937974245.1 uncultured Chloroflexota bacterium
AGAGCACTCCTTTGACGTGGGAGGGGTCAGAGGTTCGAGTCCTCTATTGCCCACACTGTACTAAGCGTACAGCCCAACCCGCAAAGACCCACCGCAAGGTGGTTTTTTGTTTTATTTCCACTTAATTGATTGAGTTATTTTTGCTGGGTTTACCTGTACCTCCTGTTTTCTTTTAAGCGTATGCTTGATAAAGCATATTCAACGTGAGCGCATCCAGCAGCAAATCGACAATCGCCCGGATACCCATCTTGTGCTGATTTCCGCCCCAGCCGGATTCGGAAAGTCATCCTGTCTGGTCGAATGGGCACATCATTTGAAAGACCATCACGTTCAGGTCGCATGGTATGCACTTGATGAACATGATAATGACCCGGCACGTTTTGCCGCCTATTTGCTGCAATCCTGCCTCGCTGCGGATCGCGCCTTGCTTGCACACGCCGATTCCAGTCTGCAATCCGACCTGCATGAAGCCGTCAATCAGCTGCTGAATGCCGCTAGCGACTACGCACAGCCGCTGGTATTGATCCTCGATGATTATCACCTGATCAAAACGCCCCAGATTCACGATGCGGTAGGCCGCATGTGTGACCGTATGCCGCCCAACATGCGGCTGGCAATCGGCACGCGTGCCGACCCGCCGTTGCAACTGGCACGCCTGCGGGCACGAGGCGAGATGGCGGAGCTGCGCCTGGGAGACCTGCGCTTTACCAAACCCGAAATCGCCGCCTGGCTGCATACCAAGTTGGGCTGGAACCCGTCCCCGGATTTCCTCACTCGACTTGACGCGATGACAGAAGGATGGGCGGCAGAAAACTTGCTTCACGCAGCAGATACCGCTGATCTAGCCGCTTTGAGCGGGCGTTTTGTTGCCGGATCTGTTGTGGACTACCTGCAAACAACGATCTGGCGGAATGCCGACATCATACCCATTACTTTTGACTCCGCCATTTGGTGGGTATTACCCCACACGATCCAGCCTGGGGCGAAGGCACTCCCGAACCACCATCTGAGTCTGCGTATTGCTGTGCCAATGGGAAAATCCATTATCGAAATCTGCCAAGGCAAGCAGCGGATATGGAAACAGTACTATCGGCGACTGATACCCAATCTACCGGTCTACCTTCTCGATACGTTTCTCACAGCGCTGCACACAACCGAAGCGATACGAATCACGATCCAGTCGTCTGTCTAGCGCCTGATTAAGTGGAAATGCGAGGCCATCGGCCTCGGCTGAAAACCAGCCCGATTTAGTAACTTTCACTCTTTCGCTGTTGCGCTTGTATACCGCGCACCCCATTCACAACGGCTGCCGCCGCGCTGGTCAGCAGGCCGCTGTCGGTTTGCACTGTGACCATCTCGATACCACGTTCGATCATCTTGTGAGCATAGGCCACCGAATTGCAATGGATACCGGTGATGATATCATGGCGTTTGGCTGCTGCAATGATCGTGTCGAGCGCCGCCAGGAATTCAGCGTCTTCATTATCCATGCCACCCGCGCCCATGAGCGACAGCCGTAAATCGCCTGGGCCGATGTAAAAACCATTCAAACCGGGCACACTGGCAATCTCGTCTATGTTGTCGAGCGCCTCTTTTGTCTCGATCATCGCCAGTGCCAGCACTTCATGATTGGCCTGGCTGGCATAGTCGGCTCCATACACGACGCGGGCACGGGTCGGCCCCAGGCTGCGGTAGCCGTCCGGGTGATAGCGGCACGCGCCAACAAACTGCTCACATTCGGCGCGATTGTTCACCATCGGGCAGATAATACCCATCGCACCGGCATCCAACAACCGTCCGATGATCCCTGGCTCGTTCCAGGTGGAGCGTGCCAGCGGTACGGTATCGGTGACGGAAATGGCCTGTAGCATATGGATGGCGGAGTCCAGCCCCATCAAGCCGTGCTGCATGTCCACGGTCAGGCTGTCGAATCCGGCGCGGGCCATGATTTCGGTTGACCAGGGGCTGGGAATGTGCAGCCAGCCGTTGAGTGTGGCGCGTCCTTCCCGCCAGGTTGATTTAAGTGCATTGTTTTTCATGATTCCTATGTCTTTCTCACAAAGTTAAGTGAATGTGCGTGTCCGACGTTTCATAATGACGGGCTGTTTTGTGGTAGAGGAGGGTGGCGGCAGGGCGTGTGACAGGTGTGGGAAAGGGTCAACTGCGTGTGGCAAGTGCAGAGCCTGCACAAAGGCCTCCTGAAAACGCGCATCCGCTGCCAGCTCAACATGGGTGACATGCTCGACAAGCTGGCGGGCCTCCTGCCGCTTTCCCACATTCAGCAGGGCGATACGAGCGCCATCACCGGCGGCATTGCCAACTGCATACACCCGTTTCAGGTCACAGTCCGGTATCAGCCCCAGAATCATAGCGCGTTCGGTATCAATGTGACTGCCAAACGCACCTGCCAGGATAATCCGGTCCACATGATCTACGCCCGCCCGCGCCATCAGGAGTTTGATCCCGGCATATAACGCGCCCTTCGCCAGTTGGATATTGCGGACATCCTTCTGGGTAATCACAATGGCGTGACCGGTTGCGGTCTGATCGGCAGCCACCAGGACATACGATGCGACGCCATCCTGCCATTGCACCCGGTCAGAGGCCGAACCAGAGTCAAAACGGCCATCCGGCAGCAGGAGTCCCGCCACGAACAGTTCCGCCACCACATCAATGATGCCGGAGCCACAAATCCCTATCGGCAGCACATCCGGCGGCGCGTTCCAGGTATCTGACCAGGATTCGTTCCCAATGACGCGGAAACGCGGTTCGCCGGTCTGGGGGTCAATGCGGACTTTCTCAATCGCTCCCGGCGCAGCACGCATCCCGTGTGTAATCTGTGCACCCTCGAAAGCCGGGCCGGTGGGGCTGGACGCAGCGAGCATCCAATTACGGTTGCCGATGACGACTTCAGCGTTCGTGCCGACATCTACGATGAGAGAGACTTTCTCCTCCGCATAGGGCGCTTCGGCCAACAGCACCGCCAGGTTATCCGCGCCGACATACCCGCCCAGAGAGGGCAGAATGTGAACTGATGCCGCTGGATTGACCCTGAGATGCAGATCCTTGGCACGGACATCCACCGAGTCGCGCCCAGCCAGCGCGAACGGCGCATGACCGATTTCCAGCGGCGAAATGCCCAGGAACAGGTGGGTCATGGTGGTGTTACCCACGACAACCAGGTCATAAATACAGTCAGGGGTCACACCGGCGGTCTGCGTGGCTGCCACAATCAGGACATTCAACGCCTCGGTAATCGCGCGATGCAGGGTGTCCAGTCCGTTCGGTTGCAACAT
This sequence comes from uncultured Chloroflexota bacterium, assembly GCA_937974245.1. Lineage (GTDB taxonomy): Bacteria > Chloroflexota > Anaerolineae > Aggregatilineales > Phototrophicaceae > JACKCG01. The sequence continues at coordinate 3,297 of CALJKV010000063.1, forward strand.
GGTGTACGAAATGCGGCTCATGACATCTTCGCCATATGCTACCTGTGGGTTCATGGCCGCTTCGGTAGCGATGACTGCCCCGGTGCGCAGATCGCAGAGATGGGCGACCACTGTGGTTGTGCCAATATCCACCGCCAGGCCGTAAACCGCCTCCGCAAAACCGGGACGGACATCCAGAATGGTTCGGTTCTCGCGCAGGATGACCGTCACCTGCCAGTCACTCGCCCGCAGCGCCGCCTGTAATTTGCGGAGAGCGTGCAGATCAATCTGTAATCCGGTGAGGTGATGCTGTTCGGCCAATGCGGTTTGCAGGCGTTCCCAGTCGCCGGGGTGAGATTCCAGGGCGGCGGGTTCAACGGTGACAAACAGGGGGCGCACTGCCGGTTGGATGGCGATGCGCCGCTGGGTGTTGGCCGATTTACGGATGATTTGCTTGTGGGCGAGACTGGTCTCTGGAACGGATACCAGCAGATCGCCCTCGACCTGTGCCTGGCAGGCAAGCCGGTAGGTGGCGTTCGCCGGTTGGTCGGCTATCTGGAGTTCGCGCATTGTCGGCGGGGATAGGTGTGCGGGGCTGGACGAGATACCGTGCTTGGGGAAGTCGCCGGTTTCGATGCGTACCCGGCACTTATGACACGTTCCCTGCCCGTTACAGATGGTTTCCAGCTCCACACCCAACTGGCGCGCCGCATCCAGCAGTGATGTCCCGGCGGGGACATACCCCCGCAGACCGGAAGGCATAAGAATGACGTGAACCTGGCGCTGATCGCTCATTATGGCTTTTCGGTGAATTCAATCATGTGCCCATCAGGGTCATAGATGTAGACCTGGCTGGGGCCATCACCGCGCGGGCGCGGCCCATAAGCGACAGCCACGCCATGCACCTGCAACTGCTGCATGAGCGCATCCATGCTGTCAATCTGGAACGCGAAATGACGGGCGAAGGTCACATCCCCATTAGGTTTAGGCGTATTGGCCGGGTCTCCAGCATCCTGCGTGGCGATATCACGGCGGATTAAGTGAAGCTCCGCGCCGCCTTTGCGAAACCATGCGCCCGGAAACGTGAAATTCGCCGGGCGGGGGACTTCCTCCATGCCGAGGATGTCGCAGTAAAACCGCCGCGCGGCATCCACATCGTTCACGACGATACTCACATGATCCAGTGATCGAATGGTGTAAGCCATTGCTCCCTCTCTTGAAAGACTCAGGCAATACCCAGCATCGCTTTTAACTCACGTACCAGGGCGCTGGCGTTCGGTGCGTAGCCATCCGCCCCCACTTTCTCGCAGTATTCCTGGGTGACGGGTGCGCCACCCACGAAGATTTTAACGCTATCACGCAATCCAGCCTTTTTGATAGCTTCAATCGTGGGAACGAACATGGACATGGTGGTTGTCAGGAAGGCGCTCAGGCCAACCGCGTCCGGTTGATGTTCACGGATCGCCTCGACAAACTGCTCTTCCGGCACGTTTACGCCGATATCCACCACCTTAAATCCTGCGCCTTCCAGCATGATGTTGCACAGGTTCTTGCCCACATCATGGATGTCCCCTTTGACCGTCCCCATGACAAATGTGCCAACCGGCTTGGCTCCGGTTTCCGCCATCAGTGGGCGCAGGATTTCCATCGCAGCGGCCATCGCTTTGGCGGCGACCAGCATTTCCGGCACGAAGAATGTCCCTTCCTCAAACAGCCGCCCGACTTCTTCCAGTCCCGGGATCAGGGCATCGAACAGAATTGTGTCGGGTTTGAGGCCGATTTCCAGTGCCTCTTTGGTGAGCGTGACTACCGGCTCACGCTTGCCATCAATGACCTCGTTATACAGTTCGTCTAAAATATCGTCTTGTCTGCTCATCGTGGGTTTCCCTCAACTAAAACCGGGCTACTGCCGGGGCCGGCGGGGCCGACGTTCCTGTTTTTCGACGGTTGATTGCGCAGCGATCTCGGCCTGAGTAGGTGGCCTGCGGTCTTCCGCGCTCAATACATGGTCTAACTGGATTGGATACGCGCCGTATTCATGGGCGGCGGCATACAGGGCTTCGATATTCTGTGGCGGCACGTCTGCGCCAATGTTATGGCAGGGGGCGACAATATAGCCCCCACCACGTCCCAGATCATGAATGCGCTTGGCGACATCGTAGCGCACCTGCTCCGGCGTGGAAAACGGCAGCATCTGCTGGACATCAATCGCGCCATGAAATACCAACCGACCATGATACAGTTCCTTGAGTACCGCAGTGTCCATCCCCAGCGCCGAAGTCTGGATCGGGTTGAGGATGTCTACGCCCATCTCGATGATGTCCTCAATCACTGGCGTTACCGTGCCGTCGGTGTGGTACATGAATTTCACATCGGCCTGGCTCTTGATGTGGTCAATCAGCGTTTTGAGACGCGGTTTGAGCAGGCTGCGGAACAGATCGGGCGAGATCATCATGGATTGCTGCCCGCCGATGTCATCCGTAAAGTAGACCATCTGCACGTAGGGGCCGACTTCCTTGAGGAATCCCGTCCAGTAGGCTTTATACAGGTCGAGCAGCTTGTCGAGCAGCGCCTCGGCAAATGCGACATTCCCAACCAGGTCGGCGAACATCTGCGCGTAGCCGCGTATTTGCAGGGCTTTCGTGAGCAGCCCGCCCTTTATCGAGTCGGCTACCAGCACGTAGTCGGTGTTTTCGTAGAGATACCTGGCCCGTTCACCCAGCCCTTTCCATAGATTCGGGTCTTCCGGGTCAGGCCAGTTGAAGTGTTCGAGATCGGCCAGCGTCGCGTTTTCGAGCGGTGACGCCTGCACGCCGTAAGCATCAATCATGTGCTGCCAGGTGATGCCCCACATATCGCGGTACTTGTCGCTGTCGACATCCACCATGTTCACCCAATTAGGCGCAATCCAGCGGAAATCAACATGATATCGCTGGAGGAGCTTTTCGTCAGGTATCACATTCTGTACCATGCGATCCAGTATCAGGTCGCCATTCTTCAGGTCATTATCGCCCAGGTACTCGCGCAGATTGCGGTAGGCGATGCGGTGCAGCGAGGCAACATGGCTGCCGGTATCTACTGGTACGCGGTCAGCTTCCTGAAACTGGGTGATGCGCTTGAAACGTTCGCGGGGTGTCATTGTCATGCCTGCACCTCCTCACGATTAAAAAATACCGGTTGGATGCCCAGCATCTGGCAGAAATGCGCCAGTTCATGGGTATAACGTCCATCTACGGCCAGGATGTGGTTCGAGCCGAATGTACTGAGTAGATGATCCACGTCCACGTCCATTTTGATGAAGGCAGTGGGCAGCTGGTGCGTACCGCGTGCGGAGACGAACGTCTGGTATTCCTCGTCACTGATATTGACCGTCTCGCCCGTGATGATCGCCATGTGATACACGCCATCCACACGGTACAAGCGGGCTAAAGTGAGGTCGCCGGGAGCGGTGGTGAAATAGGTAATCGCCCCGCCGCCGGGACGATTGGCCGGACGCAGTTCGACGCGGCTCATGTTTTCGGCAGGATCATCGGAACGGGCCGCATACCACGTACAGAACGCGCCGCAGTTGGGGAAGTAGAAGGTCTGGCGCTCGTCGTCAATGTAGCTCACATCCATGAACAGCACCGGCTTGCCGCCCGATACTTCCTTGAGGATTTCCATGCTGAGCGCGGCGTCGCCATCGGCTTCACAGGCCATCATCATCGGTTGCTTGTTCCCGCTGGCATCATACGGCCCCGGCAGCAGCGCAGCGGAGATACACTGCGGAACATAATGGGTCGTCATATCGGGCATACACTTGATCGCCACGAAATCCAGCCCCATGTCCTCGATGATCTCTTTAGTCGCCAGGTAGCAACGTACCTGGAAGGCCAGTTTTTCCGGCGTGAAGCGCTGATCGTTGTATTTGACTGCACCCGCCATACGGTTGAGCCAGCCTATCATGTTGGCTGTTGAATCTTCGGGGACAAGCTCCGCCCGGCGCACGATCTCGAGCTGGTCAATGTGTTCCGTATCCACGCCGAACAGTTTCTTCCACTGCATCGGGTCGAACGTGCCGGTGTCAATGCCCAGTGACCGGCCACCAAACAGCCCGAATACCTTACCGTGCAACCGTTTTTTGGTCGCCGCCGCCCGAAAGTAGGGCATAAGCTGGTCTTCCAGGGCATCGTCGAAATCGGCACGGATGCGCAGATGCGGATATCCGATCTGGCTGAGGGTGCCGCCCGCCCCCAGCAAACCAACGGTGCTATGTGTACTGGGATGTTTATTGCCCAGCAGCACCACCGGCAGCCCGGCACGCTGGACTCCCCGCACCACCAGATTAGGCGAGGTCCAGCAGGGGATATGCGCGACCAATACTTCCGCGCCACCTGCCAGCAATGCGTCCACCTGGGCATCAATGTCCTCTTTGTGGCGTGCAACGGCATGATCTGCCATCAGGTTGACCGGCAATCCCTGGAAATAGGCAATCGCGTCCTGGTGGCGAGGCTCGGTCAGGCCGCGAAAGACATTTTCCCATTCGTGTTTTCGGTTATCCCCGAACGTAATTAACCCTACATGCGGTTGTGCCATTCGGCTCTCCTATTGAACAATTCTTCCGGCCTGTATCCTCAAATCATGCCTCATCGGGGAAGGTCAGAGACCCTCCCCAATAAGTTCCGTCATGCAGTGTCTGTGGATGGTTGAAAGGACGCGGATTCAGTCGAAATAAAGGTGATGTTGTTTTCGTCTAACCAGCCACCCCAGTGGCTTTTTCCAATGCCCTTGGGAAGGCCTGAATCCCGCGCCCGCCATCTACTAAGACGGTTTCGCCAACAAAATAGCTGGCATCCTCACTGCCCATGAACATAATCACCCTGGCAATTTCCTCCGTAGAGGCGACATAGCCAATCGGCAGACGTTCCATCAATTTGTCATTTTTCTCTTTGCTGTGGACAACACGCAGCATTAACTCGGTCAGCACCGGGCCAGGGGCCACGCCATTCACGCGGATGCCATGCGGTATCAGCGCCAGCGCCGCCGCTTTGGTGAACTGATTGGCGCCACCTTTCGCGGCACAGTAGGGTACTTGATCTGCTAACGCGAGCTGGTCCCCCATGACGGAGGTCACATTCACGATGTAGCCGGATTCCTTACCCTGTTCCACCATGACACGTGCTGCCGCTTGCGTTACCAGGAAGGTTCCCTTCAGGTCAACGCCCAGCACCCAATCCCAGTCATCCGGGGTGATATCGAAGAATTCAGCACTATGGTTCACACCGGCGTTGTTCACCACCACATCAATGGTGCCGAATGTCTCGACAGTTGTTTTCACCAGGTTGTTCACATCCTCCGGGTTGCTGACGTCGCAGCGCACGAAGATGGCTTCACCACCGGCAGCTTTGATTTCGCTCACGACACGCTCACCGAGGTCGGTAGAGCGCCCGGCAGCGACAACTTTCGCGCCTTCTTTGGCAAATGCTTTGGCAGTCGCTTCGCCAATCCCTTTGGTTGCGCCAGTTACAATGGCGACTTTATCTGTGAATCGCATAATTCATTCCTGCCTTATTTAACGGGCGGCTTTTCACCGGCTGGATAGCGTTTGCGGATGTCTTCAATCACTTCGGCGACATAGTCCACCAGGCGGGTGACGATTTTCTCGCCCTTTTCGCGGGTGGCCTTGGTCGCGTCACCGATGATACCGTTGCTCAGTTCTTTGTATTCGGGGCGGGCAAACGTGCCTTCGAAGTGATACATGGAGCCTGGGCGCGGCGCGGCGCCTGGGGCGATGATGAAGCGACGATCAACCAGAGGATTGCCACCACCTTTGCCAGCCTTGCTCATATCCACCAGGTCAGGGAAGAGATACAACGCCACCGAGGTCTCGGCCTCGTCTGCGTGCCACATCCAGTCATCCAGCACGTCTTTATCATCGCGCAGGAAATCGTACCAGTGCAGTGACAGCGTGAAGTAGCCTTCCAGGCCGAGTTTGTGGACTGCCACGATGGTTGAGGAAACCTGCCCGTGCGCGGAAAGGATGATGAACTTGTTATAGCCGGACACCGCCGCGCCACGAATGATGTCCATCACTAAGCCAATGTGCGTTTCGTAAGTGAGCGGGATATTGCCCGGCATTCCCCAGTGGTGATACGGGTGGGAGCCGTACATGGGGCAGGGCAGCAGCATCACGCCAGTCTTCTTGGAGATCAGTTCCGCCATGCCAATGGCATTGAAATCATCATCGCCACAAGGGCAGTGCGGGCCGTGCTGCTCAATCGCGCCTATCGGAAGAATGGCGATATCGTCTTTCTTGGCGTGGGCGACAACAGCTTCTGCGGTCAAGTTCTGCCACCAGATGGCTTTCGGTTCATCAGACATTGTTTATGCTCCTTGACTATCCATAGTTACATTCGATTAATTTTCTATCTGGCAGAGGAAGGTCGGAGACCGCCCCCTACTGTTCACACAGCACGCACGTGTTAGCGGCGTGGTCGCCGGGCGCGAGGTGCGCCTTCGGTTTCACCTTCGGCTTTCGGCGGACGGTTCGCGCCGATCCAGGCCTGCGCGTTTTCATCATGCCCCATCAATAAGTTCGAGGCGCGGATGGCATTGGCTGTTTCCGGCTTAAGCGGGTTCATAATGGCTGATGTCAGCCCCGCACCGATCCCCATGGTGAGGAAAGCCGCGCTGAGGTTGTCACGCCCCGGCAGCCCAAACGAGATATTTGAAGCACCGCAGGTCGTGTTCACGCCCAGCTCTGCCACGATCCGGCGGGTGATCCTGAGAAAAGCCGCCCCTGAACCGGGGACAGCGCCCACCGGCATCGCCAGCGGGTCAATGACGATATCCTGCTTTGGAATACCGTGATCGGCAGCACGCTCAATGATTTTTCGGGCGACGGCGAGACGCACATCGGGATCATGTGAAATACCACTTTCGTCGTTGGTGATACCGATGACCGCCGCACCGTATTTCTTCACCAGCGGCAGCACCGCTTCCAGGCGTGCATCCTCGCCCGTGACCGAATTCACCAGGGCCTTGCCCTGGTAGGCCTGCAATCCGGCTTCCAGCGCGGCAACCACAGAGGAGTCTATGGCGAGTGGGACATTGACCACCGACTGCACCAACCGCACGATTTCCGCCAGCACTGCCGGTTCGTCAATCATCGGTATACCGGCGTTGACATCCAGCATGTGTGCGCCCGCTTCTACCTGTGCCAGCGCGTCAGTCACCACCCGGTCGAAGTTACCTTCGGCGAGTTCGGCGGCAAGCTGTTTGCGTCCAGTCGGGTTGATGCGCTCGCCAATCATGACGAAGGGATGATCCGGCCCGATGTGTACTTCCTGATGAGGGGAAATGAGGATTGTGTCCATCAATTAAACCTTTGGTGCATCTAAATCACTTATTTTCTCTAATGGGCAGTGAGTGTGTCCGCGACACCCAATTGATTGCCCAGTTCCACCAGTTCCTGAATCAGGTTCTCCGGCAGCGGGATACCCGTTTTGAGCCGTTCCTGTTCAGTGCGATACTCAATCTCACCGGGCAGCATCATCTCGCGGGTGTCATCCCACATTGGCGCGTCTTTGACGGTCTGGTAAAACGCAGCCATGCGGGTCCGCATGTCGTCCAGGTCAAGGATGTCCTGCGGGTTGATGACGATCATGAAGTGTCCGGTCAGGCTGGGGTCATCCGGGTATTTGTACATCCCTTTCATGCCATACTGGAACACGCCGCCGGTAATCACACCGGCCAGAATGTCAATGAAATAGGACAGACCGAGACCTTTGTGACCGCCAACCGGCAACAGGAAGCCCTTGAAGGCCACATCGGGATCGTCAGTGGGACGGCCTTGCGAATCCGTCGCCCAGTCCAGGGGGATTTTCTCGCCCTTCTTGCTGGCGAGCAGGAGTTTGCCCCCGGCGATGCTCGACATCGAAATATCCAGCACAAATGGAAATTCCTTATATGTCGGCACGGCGAAGGCGATGGGATTATTACCCGTGATTGGCTTGCTGCCGCCCGGCGCAACGATGTTTGGCACCACGTTGGTCATGCAGATGCCGATCAGCCCTTCGTCTGCCGCCATGCGCGCATACAGCCCGGTAGCGCCAAAATGGTTGCTCCGCACCACGCCTACCGCACCGATTCCGTAGGTCTTCGCCAGTTCAATCGCCCGCCGCATGGTGTCGCGCCCGACGATGAACCCCGCGCCGTCGTCGCCGTCCCATACTTCCAGCGCCAGCCCACCGCGCAGTTTGTGAATGTTGGGCTTGGCGTTAATCGCCCCAGAAAGCACGCGCTGGATATAGATCGGGACGCGCAGCACCCCGTGCGAGCCGATACCCCACAGGTCGGTCTGCACCAGTGCATCGGCGTGAAATGCCGCGTCCTCCGCGTTCAGACCGGCCCGGTGAAACAGATCGGTCACGAATCCCCGCAGGGTCTCGGCTGGAATGGAAATCATTGTCTCTGCCATAGTTTTCCCCTTCAAATTGAGGATTTAATCTTAATCAGAATGGCACTTTGTCCCGACCTTCAGCCATATTGATCCATGAGGCCGTGCCTTCAAGCATCCGATTGACTGGCGGCTGGATAACCCGCATTTCGCCGGCATACTGCCGTGATTGGTGGCTGCGCTCCCAGGCCTGCACCCAGACACACAGTCGTTCCGGGATGACCTCACAGTGACCGTTGGCACGCACACCGCCACAGGGGCCATTGCGTATATTCTTAGGACAGGTCATCGGGCAGGTCATACCGGTGCTGTGGAGGATACATTGGCCGCACATCTGGCAGTTGAATACATAGCCCTTGACGATTTTTTCGCTCCAGATCACCAGTTTTTCGGTTAATCCGGGGGCGAACCGCTTGCCAGGCGGATAAAGTCGGTTAAAGACTGTGCGGGTCAGGTGATATGCACGTTCCAGGAAACGTGTGCGATTCTTGATCCACTCGCTGCCCGGCTTGCGGCGGCCTTCCTTCAGGTAACTCGTCGTCATGCGCTTCTCTCCTGGCACTGTTCAGCAGCCATCCAACTGACCAACTGTGATTCAAGCTGGTTATAGCCGGTCTGCTTGATCTGGAGCGGAAGTTCGAGGTACGCCGCCGCTTCCCGCGCTTTTTCCATAAGACCCTCGTCGGGGGACTGTGCCAGGTAAATCACCCGGCGGTAATTCCGGAAGTAGTCATGCTTCAGCTCGGGATGCCGGTCCAGCCCCATGCTTTTCACGATGGTGCGGTCAAATGTGCGAACCAGGAAATCCGTCAGGAAGAACGTACCCGGCTCTTCCTCCATCCACTGCTGGAAATGCGCTCCGCCATAGAATTCATAACAGTGCGCCCCGGTGATGCGTTGAATGTTATATTTTTGCAGCACCTGGTCGAGTACGCCGTAGGTGCCGCAATCCCCGTAGACGGCAAATACCTGGTCGTATTGTTCACGCAGGGCGAGCAAGCGGGCTTCTACAGCCGGCGTGATACGGTCTGGGAAAAGGTGGTGCTGGGCGGTGATACCAACGATATCCGCATCCCAGCCGTATTTCTTCACAATGGCGAGGACTTCTTTCCCCAGTGCCCCGCAGGTTATCAGCGCCGTCTTCATCGCATGTGCTCCTGCCGGGAACGCCGCTGGTCGGCTGGGTGAGTGCGTGGCAGCAGCCCGGCCTCCTGAATGATTTCGGCAACCAGTTCTTCCTGGCGATAGGCCATCAAATGAATACCGGAAACGCCTTCGATCTCTTGCACCTGCTGGATGATTTCGACACAAATTTGCTTGCCTTCAGCACGCTGCTGTCCTTTGGGCGTCTTTCGCAGCCGTTCGACGATCTCGTCCGGGATATAGACGCCCGGCACACGGGTACGCATGAATTCTGCCGCCGTTACCGAACGCAGCGGGCCAACGCCCACCAGAATATAGACCTGTCGGTGCAGCCCCAGGTCACGCACCTGGCGCATGAATCCGCGCAGGCGCGGTAGATCGAAACAGTATTGGGTCTGGATAAATTCAGCCCCAGCTTCTACTTTCTTTGCCAGGCGTTGGGGCTGCCAATCATGTGGCGGGGCGAAGGGGTTGCAGGCTGCGCCCAGGAATAATCTGGGAGGGGTGGTGATTTTGCGCCCGCTCAGAAATACGCCATCATCACGCATGATACGGGCTGTCCGCAGCAGTTGAATCGAATCAAAATCAAAGACCCGTTTCGCGCCTGGTTGATCGCCAACCGTGACATCATCCCCGGTGAGCATCAAGACATTGCGTACACCCATCGCCGCCGCACCCAGCAAATCACCCTGGATAGCGATGCGGTTGCGATCACGGCAGGATACCTGCAAAACCGGGTCGTAACCGGCCTGGAGCAGCAGGGCACAGATCGCCAGGCTGGACATGTGGCAGTTCGCACCGGCGGCATCAGTGGCGTTAATCCCATCGCACACTTCCGAAAGTACCAGCGCGGCGTCATAAACCTCCTGCGGGTCGGCGCTGTCAGGCGGGTTGAGTTCAGCTGTTACGGCGAAGTAACCTGCCCTGAGCACTTGTTCAAGCCGACTGCCGGAGATCATCGGTGCCGCGTTCATCATGCCCTCATCATGTTTGAATACGTATTCAAATTTATACTACAGGCGGCGCGGATTTGTCAAATACAGACCGAACATAGTAACAAATGTCACGAAAAGCCAATGCTCACTATCCCGAACTGGCAAGATTCATCCACCGGCCATTGCCATGCGTGCTGTGTGGGCAGCGCGTGACATAGGTTTGTTGAATACCATATTCATAGGGTGTGGATAAGCGGGCATTGGCCGGATCACTCAAACAAGTGACATAATGGGCGAGTCGTTTTATGATGGGTTCATCGGAATTGTGAGAACGGATTGCAATGGCTAAGAGCTTATGAAAATTGCCGATATTTCTAAAGACCTGGGTCTTTCCATCTCGACTGTCTCTAAAGCCCTGAATGGCTACGCCGATGTTTCTGAGGCGACGCGGGAACTGGTGATGCAGCGGGCGCGTGAGCTTGGCTACCAGCCCAGCGCATCAGCACGCAATCTGCGGCGCGGACGCACCGACAAGATCGGCCTGCTCATTAATCATTCAATCGTGTACATCAGTGAATACCTGACGGAGATTGTCGCCGGAGCCGGGTATGTAGCCGAACAAAACGGCAAAAACATCATCCTGTACATGGAAACCGTCCACCACCCGGAAGGAATCGAGCGTATCTGCCGCGCCAGAGAGATTGACGGCGCACTCCTGCTCTGGGCGAATCCTACCAGCGATACCCTGCGAATCTTCGAGGACGAAGGGATGCCCTATATTTTGCTGGGAAGGCGCATTGATTACGAGGGTGCTTCGTATATCGCGCCGGATAACGAAGACGGCGCGTACCGGCTTACTCGCCATCTGATCGAACTCGGCCACACCCGTATCGGCTTTATGGCGCGTCCGGTACACGGCCCGACAAATACCGACCGACTGGAAGGTTATCGGCGTGCGCTGCGGGAAGCCAACCTGCGTTTTGACGAGCAGGTAGTCGTAACGACCAAGTTGGAGCCATCCAGCGGCTACTATGCGATGCTGCAACTGTTGGATTTGCACGAGCCACCTACGGCGGTATTTGCTTTCTACGATCTGCTGGCGGTAGATGCCCTTCGCGCGGCGGCGGAACGCGGGGTGCGCGTGCCGGAAGATGTGGCGATTGTCGGATTCGATGGACTGCCATCTTCCCTGATGACCTACCCGGCAATTACGACGGCGAAACAGCCGTTACAGCTGATGGGACGGCAGGCAGTTGAAATGCTGATGGAACGGATTGAAGACAATGTGTTACCTCCCCGACGGATCACTTTACCCATCGAACTTCTGGTCAGAGGATCTACTATCGGGCGCGCTGTTCGCTGAAATTTTTAATTTGCATATTTCCTATAAATCGTGTTATGCTTTTATTGATGGTACTGCTTTTGGTTTGTGTTCTCAAATCACAGCAGCGCCAAAAATTTTTTAGCCCTTTCCGAAAACGATTTCGGAATACCTAGTCAAATATTGTCTTATTTTGGAATTTTTCCGATGACCGATTCAAACAGCGTTTCCAACACAGCAAACCCCGCTATATCCATTCAGGATAAGGGCGATATTGCCTATATCGCTGCCGCCAACCGCCCCAGGCAACAAAGCATGAACGGGTTTGACGATGAGTTCACTGATATTGTGGATTACATTGTCAAAATCACCCATCGTATCTGGGAAGAAAAGGCCGTTGGCCTTATTTATGATTACTACCTCCACAATGCGCTCATCCACACCAGCAGCGGTGACATTTATGGACGTGAAGCGATCATCGCCGGCACCCTGCAAACACTGGCCGCCTTCCCCGACAGGCGCTTGTATGGCGATGAGGTGATCTGGAAACACAATGTCGGGGATGTGTATTACTCCTCACACCGGATCACCCATGAAGGTCTGAATACCGGACATACCTGGTACGGCCCGCCCACCCACCACCGCATTCATTACCGGGCGATTGCTGACTGCATTGTGAAAGATAACCAGATTATTGAGGAGTGGCTGGTACGCGATGAATTGCTGTTGGTACAGCAGCTGGGCTCTGATGTACATGAGGTCGCCCAGCGGATGGCTGTAGCGGAAGCGAAAATCGGGTTCAGGCCGCCGGTACGCGGTGAGGTTGAGCGCACACAGGGGCAGCTCCCGCCCCGGCGTATGCCGCCGCCCAGCAGCGATGCATTTGATGTGGAGGATTTCGCACGCCGCTGCTGGCATGAAATCTGGAACTGGCGACTGCTCAACAAGGTTGATGATTACTTTGCCGAGAATATCGCCTGCGAAGGGGCGAGTGGTCGCCGGATCAACGGCACGGGCGACTACAAAGCCTACATGCTGTCACTCCTGGGGCCTTTCCCTGACTTAATGATGAGCGTGGATCATTTTTGCGCGAATGAGGATGGTCACGGTAATTACCGGGCGGCGACGCGCTGGACAATGCAAGGCACCCACACCGGCCCTGGTTTCTACGGCATACCAACAGGCAAGCGAATCAATATTATCGGCGTCACCCACCAAAGCATTGAGCAAGGCCGGATTACACGCGAATGGACGGTGTTTGACGAATTCGCGCTGTTGAAACAGCTATACGCGCCTGATTAACAGGCGTTATAGACCCGCACGCGATTTGTGCGAGGTTTCACGTCAATCAATAGAATATGAAGGAGTTTTTCAGATGCGGAAATTAGGCTTTTTGCTCCTATTGGGTGCCTTATTTATGGGCATGAGTTTTGTGGCGGTGGCGCAGGAGACGGGCACTTGCAACATTGAAGCGCCGGCGGAACCCACCCAGGTTACGATGATTGGTTGGACGTTCCCGATTATGGACTTCTATGCCAGCGAAATCGAGAGCTGCAACCAGGTCGAGAACCTCGATGTCAACACGCAGCTCCTGGCAAGCGCCGATGCCCAGTCGGAGATGCGCTTGGCCGCCTCCAACGCTGGCGCGTCACCTTATGACATCATTCATGGTAGTAATAACTTCATCGGCGAACTGATCGCCCAGGGTTGGCTGCTGCCGCTGAACGATCTAATTGATAAGTACAGCGAACAGTATGACCTGGCCGACATTGATCCCAGCCTGTTTGGTGCCGTGACGGTTGATGGTAACATCTACGGTATCCCGGTCGTCGTCAACACCCAGCACTTCATGTATAACAAGGAAATTCTGGCTGCGGCAGGTGTTGAAGCACCGCTGACCTATGATGATGTGATCGCCGACTGTGCCACGCTGGACAAAGCGGCGCTCGGTATTGACTATTCGTTCGCGATGGTCGTCTCGGCGGGATGGGCCTGGCGTGGTGAGTTCTATAACATGTTGTTCGCCTATGGTGGTGACATCCTGGACGAAAACAATATGCCAGTGTTCAACAGTCCGGAAGGCGTCGCCGCCCTTGAAAAGCTGATGGAAGTCGTCAACAGCTGCCTGGGCGAAGAAGGTATCCTGCTTTCAACCGACGATGTGCAAGCGGGTCTGGCGAATGGCAGTATTGCAATGGCACACCTGTGGGCCAGCCGCGCCGCTGCGATGGACGACCCGGATTTCGCCTCGGTGGCAGGGCAGATCGAATTCGCTCCCGCCCTGTACCCGACTGTTGATTCACCCAAGCGCGGTGGTATGGCCTGGGCGGACTACCTGGCTATCCCGGCTGCGACCTCGGTTGACCATGATCTGCTGTTCCAGATCATCATGGAAGCCAGTGACCTGCAATCGCAAAGCGCCGCAGCTGAGTTCGGCCTGGTATCGCGCAACGGTGCCGGCGAATTCGCGCCGCGTTACAGCGCCGCTTCACTCCAGACCATCGCTGAAGGTGGCCCGGGCATCAATAACCCCGCCGTTGGGCTGGTCAACGCCGCTGTTGAACAGTTTATCCCAATGGTTGCCACTGGCGATATGACCGCTCAGGAAGCACTGGATGCTGCCGCCGAGTTGTACGTCACCGAAGCGACATCACAGGGATATATCAAGTAAGCGCCATCTATCCGGTCAGGGTGGGCCATCCGTATCAGGGTGGCTCACCTTTCATATTCTCCAGCGCACTCGCCGCATTACTTCAGTCTCCGCGCTGGAACCGGCCACTGTAAATGAGATAATGGATTGCGTTTTTAATGGACAAAAGAACTTTCTTTATTTTCGTAACCCCCAGCATCATTGTCATGGCTGTGCTGATGGTCGCCCCCCTGATCGCAGCCGTCATTCTGGGTTTTCATTCCATCACGCTCCGAAATGTGACATCACCGCAGTGGATTGGGCTGGAGAATTACATCTACATGCTCTCCGATCAGGGGTTCTGGAATGCGCTGTGGTTCACCCTGCTGTATATCGCCGTCACAGTGCCAATCCAGATCGTACTGGGTATGCTGGTTGCCCTGCTGCTCGATCAGGTACGCTCATTTCGTGGGATATACGTGGCCGCGACCCTGCTGCCCTTCATTGTGACACCGATTGTGGGTACGCTGGTTTTCCGCCAGGCCTTTGATCGCTACGGCATTTTCAACTATATCCTGAATACGGGGCTAGGTCTGGGTTTCAATTTCTTCACCCGGTCGAACATCATGTTTCTGGTGTTTTTCCACGCAATCTGGTATGTGACCCCCTTCGCCATTGTCACATTCTTCGCTGGCCTGCAAACCGTACCGGAGGAGCCATTGGAAGCAGCGTTAGTTGACGGGGCGACCTGGTTACAGCGCCTGTGGTATGTCATCATCCCCCATCTGCGCAGCCTGCTGGTCTTCGTGGCGCTGATCAACATCATGGACGCTTACCGTGTGTTCGACAGTATTTTTGTCCTCACCAAGCAAAATCCAATCTACGACAATGTGCGGACATTGATGTACTACAACTACCAGGTCGCAATTTCGTTCCAGCAGTTGGGACGGGCGAATGCCATGAGCGTCCTGACGGTGATTGGCGTCTTCGTCATTCTGGTGCCCTTCCTGTATATCACGTATAAGCAGCAGACGGAGGCACGCTGATGCAGAAGTCTAAAAATCCCTATGTGCGCGGCGCGATTCACCTGCTGTTGATCGGTTGGGTCATATACAGCGTAGCGCCCTTCGTGTGGGCTGTCATCGGTTCGTTCCAGCGCACCGTAGACGCGACCGCTCGCCAACCGCGTTTTATGCCCCAATCTATCATCGAAAACAGCATCCCTATCGCAATTTTCCTGGCGGTCATTGTCCTGACAGGCTACTGGTGGGCGGCACAAAGCAACCATACCCGCATGTCGCTCCGCAACAACGTCTTTGCCCTGCTGCTGGTGACAATCGTCTCCGGCGGGTTCCTGGTCTTTGTCAACAGCCTGACCAACAACCAAACCTTCCCGGCCCGCTGGGATAATTATCAGGAAATCTGGCTGAGCGTCACACCGGAGGAATTCGCGCCAGTGGGATTGGGTTTGATCGGCCTGATCGTGGCACTGGTGGTCATCGGCGTCAGCGCCCGACGCTTCCCGCGTTACCAGACGCGCATCTATT
This sequence comes from uncultured Chloroflexota bacterium, assembly GCA_937974245.1. Lineage (GTDB taxonomy): Bacteria > Chloroflexota > Anaerolineae > Aggregatilineales > Phototrophicaceae > JACKCG01. The sequence continues at coordinate 19,288 of CALJKV010000063.1, forward strand.
TTGGGATCACGGCGGTTATCGTGGGCGTGATTTTGTGGCTGCCAACCGTCGTGCAGTTCGCCGAATTCTACGATTATTTCCAGAACAGTGTAATCGTGACCGTTGGCACAGTAGTTATTTCGATCAGCATTGGCTGTCTGGCGGGTTACGGGCTGGCACGGTATTCCGGCCTTTCGGGGGTGATTATCCTCTTCGCAGCGTTGGCCTTCCGCGCCCTGCCGCGTATGGCGTTCATCCTGCCTTATTATTATTTTTCCCAGATTTCCGGCCTGTACGACACGTATCCGCTTCTGATAATCACCTTCGTGGCGATCAACCAACCGTTCACGATCTGGATGTTGCGCAGCTTCTTTATGGAGATTCCACGCGAATTAGAAGAAGCCGCCATGATTGACGGGTGTAACCGTCTGACTGCGTTCATCCGGGTGATAATCCCGATTGTCTGGCCGGGCATTATCACCACCTCACTCTTTACCCTGCTGCTGGCGTACAATGAATTTCTCCTTGCCAGGTTACTCACATCATCTCTGTGGACATTGCCCGTTGGCATTTCGCGCTTTACCAGCGGCGAAGACACCCGCCTGATTCCACTATCGAATGCCAGCGCCGTATCTATCACCATCCCGCTCGTTATCCTCATCATTTTCTTCCAGCGCTATCTGATTAAAGGGTTGGCTGGTGGCGCGGTGAAGGGCTAAACACCGCTGTATTGGTATTAACGCGAAAGGTCACTATTGCTATGAGTGAACAAGCAGACCGGAATAAGCAGCTTGTGGATGATATGTATGCCGCACTGAACCGGAATGTGCTCGGCCTGATGCAGCACTATTGGTTCGAGGATATGATCTGGCAAGGGCCGGCAGGCATCGGCACGATGCATGGGCTGGACGAATTCGAAAACGTGTATCGCCAACCGTTCATCAACGCCTTCCCGGATAAGAATGCGGTAGACATTGTGCGTGTGGCTGAAGGCGACTGGGTGGCCGGTACTGGCTACCAGACCACTACGTTTGCCCAGGATTGGCTCGGCATACCGGCCACTGGTCAGCCGATCAAGATGCGCTATATGGATTTCTGGCGCATTGAGGAACGCGACGGCGAGCGCAAACTGGCGGAAAACCTGGTGCTGATTGACATTTTGGGCGTATTGGAGCAGGCCGGTTACGACGTTAACAAGGTGCTGAAGTTCATTGGCTCCAAACCGCCGGCGTTCTTCGAGGACGTGGAAACGTAAGTGAAACAATGAATTCCATCCATCAAGACAACAAAGAACTGATCGCCCGCTTCCGGCGTGCCCTGTATGACTGCGACGTGAACGCGCTGCAAGGCCAGCTACAGGCCGTTTTCGCCCCGGATGCTGCGGTTCACCTGGCCTTTCCATTTGAAGACCTGGACGGCCCGGACGGTTTGTTTGAGAACGCCTATCTACCGCTCATCACCGCCCTGCCAGACCTGGAACGGCGTGATTTTATCGTCATGGCCGGGGAAACCAACGGCGCGAACTGGGTAGGGTGCGCCGGTCACTATATGGGTGTGTTTGAGAAAGCCTGGCTGGATATTCCGCCGACACAGCACGCCGTTGCGATGCGGTACCATGAGTTTTTCCGCGTTGACGCGGGCAGAATTGTCGAAATGCAGGCGCTCTGGGATCTTCCCCAGGTGATGATGCAGGCCAAGGCGTGGCCGATGACGCCCAGCCTGGGAGTCGAGTGGCTTGTGCCAGGTCCCGCCACCCAGGACGGCATTATCACCGCCCCGTATGACGCAGCACAGGCGGCAGCCAGCCTGCAACTTGTCAACGAAATGCTGGCCGGATTGAAGAAGTCACCCGAAGGGGTAGAGGCCATGCAGCTTGACCGCTACTGGCATCCCCGGATGAACTGGTACGGCCCGGCAGGAATCGGCACGGCTCGCCGCATTTCGGGTTTTCGTAACTGGCATCAAATCCCGTTCCTGAAGGCATTACCCGATCGTGACTCGATTCTGGATGCCGGGGCGTTTTTTGGTGACGGCGATTATGTTGGCTTCACCGCCTGGCCGGGCATGTTTATGACGATTTCCGGCGATGGCTGGCTGGGGATTGCGCCCGCCAACCAGCGCATCACCATGCGGAGTCTGGACTTCTGGCGCTGTGAAAATGGGATGATCCGCGAGAACTGGGTGCTGGTTGACCTGCTGGATGTATATCACCAGATTAGGGTGGATGTGTTCTCGCGGATGCGCGAATCAACCTACGCCCGCCAACCGCAATAAAGTGAAGTCCCGAAAGAAATCCACCCAATCCGATAGGATTCGTAGGGGCGAGACATATCTCGCCCGCCTTGAAAACCGAAGCAGGAATTTGAGAACATGAGTCAATATCAAGCAGCGAAAACCCTGGTACGCCGTTATTTCGAGGCGATGGAAAACGCCACGCCCGAAACCGTCACCGACGTATTGAAAGCCTTCACGGCGCTGGATTACCGCTGGCGAGGCGTATATCCCTTCCGTGAACAGCGTGGGGCTGACGCGGTGGCCGAAACTTTCTGGACGCCACTGATGAAATCACTCAACCGGATGCAGCGCCGCCAGGACATCTTCATTGGCGGGACGAACGAAATCAACGGTGAACAGTGGGTCATGAGTATGGGCAACTTCATGGGGCTGTTTGATGCCGACTGGCTGGGAATCCGCCGGACGCACAAAATCGCAAACCTGCGCTATGCCGAATTTAACTGTGTGGAAGATGGCAAAATCACGCAGACCGGCCTGTTCATAGATATCATCGGGCTGATGACCCAGGCCGGCAGTTACCCGCTGCCGCCCTCAACCGGCGTCTTCTATCATTATCCGGGGCCGCGTACCCATGACGGCCTGTTGTTTGAGGACGCGCCCGAAGCCGAGGGAGTCGCTACGCTGGCGCTGGTGAACCGGATGGTGGATGACCTGAACGAGCTGAACAAAAGCGGCTCGATGGGCTGTCCGCCCGAAGTGCTGGAAAGAACCTGGTCGAAGGATATGATCTGGTACGGCCCGGCGGGCATTGGCGCGAGTTACACCATCCCTCGCTATCAGGAACAGCATCAACTCCCATTCCGGGGCGCTCTCACGGACAAGACGTTTCACGGGCATGTTTGCCGTTTCGCAGAAGGCAATTTCGCCTGCTTTTTTGGCTGGCCGAACCTGTCAAACCGTCCTATCGGGGGCTGGTTGGGGATGCCAAGCAGTAATGTGCAGGCGGAAATGCAGGTGGTAGATGTGTACCGCCGTGAAGGGGATAAGTTGGCCGAGAATTGGGTATTGATTGATATTCCCTACTGGCTCAAACAGCAGGGTCTGGATGTGCTTGAGCGCACGCAGACGATCCTGAACCGGAAGGATTGAATACGGGAGCGCACGCCAGCGCTCCCCAGCTGATGACTCAGAACAGAGGCAGGCCCGGCACTTCGACCCGCAGCCGGTAAACCGATGTGGAAGCGGTGATATACAGGCTTTTCAGGTCGGCATCGCCCCAGATGAAGTTGGTCGCCTGTTCAGGGATGAACATCCGTCCCAGGCAGGTGCCATCCGGCAAAAAGACATGGACCCCGCCCTGCGCCACACAAAACAGATTCCCGGCGCTGTCGAACTTCATGCCATCCGGCACGCCCGCACCGTCCCCGGTGGTTTCGCTAAATACGCGCCCATTGGCGAGCGTGCCATCCGCCAGCACATCAAAGACGCGGATATGAAAGCGCCGCGTGTCATTGATATAAAGCTGCTGCTCGTCCAGCGAAAAACACAGCCCATTGGGAAAAGCGAAGTCATCGGCCAGCAGCGTGAGTTCTCCGGTATTCGGGTCAAGGCGGAACACGCCCGCAAAGGGGAGTTCCTGCTCACGCGGGATACCCACGCGCTCCATACGACCGGCGGGCGGGTCGGTGAAGTAGATCATCCCATCGCGCTTGACCACAATATCATTCGGGCTGTTCAACTCCTTGCCCTGGTAATGAGAGGCCAGCACCGTCACGCTGCCATCTGGCTCGGTGCGGGTAACGCGGCTGCTGGCATGGTGGCAGGTCAACATCCGTCCCTGGCGGTCATAGGTGTTGCCATTGGCGAGATGGCTGTTGGGGCGGATGTCTTTCAGACCCGCAGTTTCGCTCCACTGGTAGATGCTGTTCCCGATAATGTCGCTAAAACGCAGGTGCTGCTCTACCGGCTGCCAGATCGGGCCTTCGGTGAATTTGAACCCGGTCAAGTGTTGTTCCAGTTCGGCGTCGGGCGCAACAATTTCCAGCAAGCGCCGGTCACGTATATCGAGCTCTACACTCATGTCAGGGGGCGTCCTCCGTCTACCGGGATAATCGCGCCAGTGGTGAACGTCAGGTTGGCCGCCAGCGCATAAATCGCCTCGGCCACGTCCTCAGATTCCGCCAGGCGCTTGAGGGGAGTCAGGTCACGCTGCTGCTGGACATACTCCGGCGGCATCTTTTTGGCATATTCACCGTTCACCCAACCCGGCGCAACACTCACCACCCGGATTTTAGGGGCGAGCGCCCGCGCCAGGCTCATCGTGATGTTATCAATCGCGGCTTTACTGGCACAGTAGGCCACATTGCTGCCCACCGCCGTGCGTGCCGCAATTGAACTGATATTGACCACCAGCCCGCCATCGCCCGCCATGAGCAGGCCTTTCAGGGCGCGGACAGAGGCCAGTGTGCCGCGCACATTCACGCGGAAAATACGGTCAATCAGCTCGTCGTCCAGCCCGTCCAGATCGTCATGCGGGACTGGCCGTGTAACCCCGGCATTGTTCACCAGGATATCCAATGTTCTGTATTTCTGTGCGATGGTTTCAGCTAACTTCGCCTGGGCTGCGCTGTCATCCACAGCGCACTGCACCACCAGATGATTCGTACCCGGCAGCGACTGGGCAACCGCCTCAACCTGTTCTTGCCGGATGTCGGTCAGGACAATGTGCATCCCGGCCTCGGCCAGACGGCGACAAATGACCTGACCAATTCCCCCGCCGGCCCCGGTGACCATCGCGATTCGACCTTCCAGTGAAATTGTCATGACTGCACTCCCCTTCTTTCGAGGTCTACTGGCTAAAATCAATGGGCATGTTTAAAAGCCTCAAACAGGTTCCTGTTCTGTGACGGGCTGTAAAGCACGCACGGATTCGCGTGCGATTAACCTGCCCGGCACGAGTTTAAAAACCGGCGCTGAATCAGGGTTCTCTAGTTTTTCCGATAAAATATGCAGGGTTTCATCAATCATGGTGTCAACTTCCTGGCTGAATGTGGTCAGGTTATAGGAAGCCCAGGCCGCCATGGGAATGTTATCGTAGCCAATGATACTGACATCATCCGGTATACGCACATGCAGACTTCTGGCCGCTTCAAGCGCACCGATTGCCATGATGTCATTGGCGCAGAAAATAGCATCGGGGACATTCTTGCCTGTCAGCAGCTCATGTGCCGCCTTAAAACCGGATTCGTAGCTAAAGTTTGCCTGCGCCCGCTGTATCTGGTCATAACCGCGCTCGTTCAGCCGGTCTGTGTAGCCCTTTTCACGGTCATTATTGGTAGAGGTGTTGATATTTCCCGCGATAAATGCCAGTCGCTCGTGGCCGGTATCCAGCAGGGTATCAGCGATGCGCCGCCCGCCTTCAACGTTATCGGCGCTGACCGCACTGGCAAGCGACCCCACGATATACCGGTTGAACAGAATGACCGGTGTCCCCTGTCGGACGCACTCTTCCACCATCGCCGATGACAGGGTAGCCGATGTGATGATAAGCGCATCAACCCGGTGCTGAAGGATCAATGGGAGCATATCGTCAATTTCCTGGTTCGGGGCGGCGGTGAACATCAGGGCATTACGCCCCATGTCCTGCATCTGCTGTAGAAATTTCTCCAATACATAGGGGTAGAACGGGCTGGTGATATTTGCCATGACGATGCCAATAACGTTCGTATGGCGGCTGCTCATCATGCGGGCGATGGCATTCGGGGTGTACCCCAATTCTTCAGCGACACGCAGCACTTTCTGGCGTGTCTCCTCAGCGATGTACAACGACTTGCCACTAAAAACACGCGATACGGTGGACTGCGAAACACCGGCTCGCTCCGCAACTTCGATAGATGTAACTCGTTTCATATTGGTTTCGCTCGAATCCTGATGGTAGACAGGGGCGACCTGGTTTAGCCGCCCCACCAACATGTAACCGATTTACGTGGATTATGCAATTGCCGTGACCTAGGTGACTGGTTCCTTTTTGTAGCGGCGCAGTCGCAGGTCACACTGCTCTTTGTGCCCGATAAAGCCTTCAAGTTCGCACAACCGCGAGCCATATTCTCCAACGAGGACACTGGCTTCTTCAGTGATGCGCTGGTAAGTGACAGTCTTGATGAACTTGCCAGCCCACAGCCCGCCGGTATAACGCCCGGCTTTCCCGGTGGGCAGGGTGTGGTTGGTGCCAATCACTTTATCTCCATAGGCTACGTTGGTTTCCGGCCCCAGGAACAATGCCCCATAGTTGGTCATATTGTCGAGGAAATACTGCGGGTCTTTCGTCAGCACTTCGACGTGTTCGCTGGCAACTTCGTCGGCAACCGCAACCATTTCGGCATCCGTATCCACCAGGATCACTTGGCCGTAATCCTGCCAGGCAACCCCGGCCAGATCAGCGGTAGCCAGTGTTTCGAGTTGGCGGGCGATTTCAACCTCAATGGTCTCGGCCAACTTCCGGCTGGTTGTCAAGAATACAGCGGGAGACGTGGGGCCATGCTCGGCCTGCCCCAGCAGGTCAGTGGCACACATTTCCACATCGGCGCTCTCATCGGCGATAACCAGCACCTCGGTCGGGCCAGCCAGCAGGTCAATACCGACCGTGCCGAACAACTGGCGTTTGGCCTCGGCTACATAGGCGTTGCCAGGGCCAACGATCATATCTACCGGCTCGATTCCAATCGCACCGTAAGCCATCGCTGCCATCGCCTGCACGCCACCGAGGATATAGATGGCATCCGCACCGCCGAAGTGCATCGCCGCGATAGTTGCCGCCGGGAGTTCCCCATTGATGGGCGGGGTACAAGCCACGATCCGCTTTACGCCAGCTGTCTTGGCGGTCAGCACACTCATGTGGGATGATGCAACCATCGGGTAGCGTCCGCCCGGAATGTAGCAGCCAACGCTGTTGACCGGAATATTCTTGTGGCCCAGGATCACGCCTGGCAGGGTTTCGACCTCGACATCGCGCAGCCCGCTGAGCTGTGCTTTGGCGAAATTGCGTACCTGCTCCTGCGCGAACTTGATGTCATCAATCGTTTGCTCGGGGAGCGAGCCGATAATTTCCTGAATTTGCGCGGCGCTCAGGCGAAAATCATCCGGACTCCAGTTGTCGAACTTGGCAGAGAGTTCGCGTACCGCGTCGTCTTTGCGCTCGCGAATATTGGTAAGGATATTCTTGACGGTATCCTGTACTTTGGCGTCGGCGGCAGCCAATTCGGCAACCGTCTTGCCTTTCTTGATATATGTCACGGCCATTGGACTGCTCCTAAAGAATCTGAATGGCTAATTACTGTCTATTTGAGGGGATTTACCCCCTTATGACCACAATCGTTCGGAAGCCAGGCGCGCCCCTTCTCTGAGCGATTCCAGCTTCCCATAGGCGATATCGGGATGCACCTTGCCAAAACCCGCAAACGTGCCAAACCCACAGTCCGTCCCGGCAATCACCCGATCCCTGCCGACAATGTTGGCGAACCGTTCGATACGCTCGGCGATGAGTTCCGGGTGTTCAATGAAATTGGTGGTGGTATCCAGCACGCCGGGTATCAGAACCTTGTTATCCGGTATGGCTGCGGCGGCCCAGATTTTCCATTCATGCTGGTGGCGCGGATTCGCACCCTCAAACTGAATGGCCTGGGGCTTGGCGCTGAGTACAATATCCATGATCTCGCTCAAATCCACATCATGGTGATGCGGCCCCTCATAGTTTCCCCAGCACAGGTGCATCCGCACGCGCTCCGCCGGGACGTTTTCCAGGGCATAGTTCAAGGCATCCACCTGACGCTGTGCGGCCTTCTTGAAGGTGGCTGTATCGTCGTTGCGGAAGCGGATATGGCGGCCCATCGCCAGATCAGGGCAGTCCACCTGCAAGAGCAGCCCTGACTCGACGATCTTCTCGTATTCCACCTTCATGACTTCGGCCAGCGCCTCCAGGTAGTCTTCGTCTGACTGATAGTATTCGTTGGGCTGGAACACGGCAATCACGCCGGGGGAAGCGGCATTCATGAATGCCTCGGTTGCACCGGCAGCGACAGCCGCCGCTTTGAGATTGGCGATATCCTTCTCCAGCGGCGTTAAGTCTTTGATGGTGATTTTTCCGCGTACTACCGGGCGATGATATTTCGGCGTGCCGCCTTCCTGGGCGATCCGGTCACGGTAGGCAGGGTAATCATCCAGGTCTCTGGGTGTCGCTCTGGGAACTTCTGCAATCTCAAAACCGGTCAGCCGGTGGCGGATATAGGTCGCGTAGCTGATTTTGCTCATCTCGCCATCGCTGATGATGTCCACCCCGGCGGTGACCTGCTTTTTTGCTGCCTCGGTGACGGCACGGGTCATGGTTGTGTCAAATGCTGCCGGATCATATCCCTCGCCCTTATCCTGGGCGAACAGCTGGTCAACCACATATTGCGGGCGGGGCAGGCTGCCGACATGCGTTGTCAAAATACGGTCTGTACTCTGCTTCATGGCTGTTCACCTGCTCAGGGCTTAAAGTTTTGCAGGGCTGTACCGGTCATATCCTGGTACATCCTGATGAGTTTGTCGTAATGGTCGCTGTTCATCTGGTCATAATTAGCCGGTTTGACCATCTTGCCTTTTTCATCGGCGACAAAACCAAATGATTCGGCCTGACGAACCACTTTGGGCGGCCAATAGGGGTCTTTGCCTTCAAATACCTCGTGCGACTCCAGCACGGCAATGAACCAGCCGATGCTATCACCAGCGACTTCAAAGCGCCGCCAGACACCCGGCGGCAGGGAGATCGCATCCCACTTGTTGAGGATGAACTCGCCTTCGGGTTTGTCAGGGTCTTCGTCGTGTCCCCAGATATACCGCCACTGGCCTTCCAGGATGAAAAACATTTCCACATAGTCATGGGTATGCCAGGCCGGGCCGCATCCTGGTGGTGCCCAGGCCATCCCAATCTGGAATTTGTGCGGGTCGGTGATGGCACGCTGTCCCTCAAAATCCGGGTTTTCGCTGGCCGTATCGCCAATGACGGCATAGTTCATGCGCCAGTGGCCGGGTAAAACACTATCAATAAACATCAGCGGGATGCCCTTCTCTTTGAGTTCATCAAAGCGCATCACACGTTTTGCCATGCTTTCTGCGGTTTGGTGCGGATGGTTCGTCATAAGTCCCTCTCTTATGCCATAGACAGATCGTTCTGCATACGTATTCAAATTTATACCGCATAAGGCACAGCTTGTCAAATACTGAATGTTTGCGCCTTTGTGCTGCTGGTGTTAGTATGGAGATTGTCCTTATGAATGCGTATTCAAAGGGAGTTGCATGAAAAAAGTATCCCGTGAGGAACGCCGCACCAATTACCACTATTTCCTGACCATCCCCACCCGCTGGCAGGATGTGGATATGTATTCGCACGTCAACAATATCATCTTCTATGCCTTTTTTGATACAGTGATCGGTGATTACCTTGTCAGGGCGGGTGGACTCGATTATGCGAACGGTGATTTTGCGGGTTTCGCAGTCGAAACACACTGCCACTTCTTGAAGCCGGTGCGTTTTCCAGATGTTCTTGATGTAGGGCTGCGAGCAGGTAAACTCGGCAACACAAGTTGCCGTTATGAACTGGGCGTCTTCCGCCAGCCGGATGAGGAGCCTTGTGCGGTAGGGTACTTCGTACATGTCTATGTAGACAGGGTGACAACCCGCCCAATACCTATCGCCGGAAAACTGCGCGAGGCACTTGAAAAACTGGTCGTCCTGCAGTGAGTGACTCGTTAGCAAGGCTGGTGAGATGCACTTGAAGCACACAAAAAATTTGAATCCCAAAGACTATTGATTTCGCCCGCAACGCCGGGTGACCCGAAAGGATGCCATAATGGTGAAGCAATCCGAACAGCCCGACAAGAAAGCCCTGCCCTCCGACCAGAAAACCGGGGTACAGCCGATTACGCTCGTCCATGACCACACCGACATCACCAAACTAATGAATCCCGGCACGGAACGCCGCCAGAGCCTGACCGGATTCGACGAGGATTACGTGGATATTGTGGATTATATTGTCCGCAGTACCCACAAAATCTGGGAAGAATGGGGACTGGGGCGCATTTACACCCATTATCGGCATAATGCCGAAGTCCACATGGCCGATGGCTTTATTTATGGTCGTGAAGCCATGCTCAGCAGTTCAATCAATTTCCTCTCGGCGTTCCCGGATCGCCGCGCCTATGCCGATGACGTGATCTGGACGGGCGATGACAAACATGGTTTCCACACTTCGCACCGCATCACAGGGATTGGCACCAACCTGGGCTACAGTGTCTATGGCCCGCCCACAGGCCGCAAGATCACCTATCGCACACTTGCCAATTGTTTCGTTTATGAAAATCGTGTGTGCGAAGAATGGCTGGTGCGTGACTATCTGGCGCTGGTGCAGCAGCTTGGCCTGAATCCGCATGATGTCGCTCGAAAGATGGCTCGGGAGGGTGTGCCGGAAGGCGCACGACCGGCGGCGCTCGGCGCAGTAGAACGCAGCATCGGGCAGAATCCACCGGCAGAATACCAGCCCAAGTCCGGTCAATTATTCGATATTGAGGACTTTGTCAGCCAGATTCTTAACGAAATCTGGAACAGGCGGCTCTTCAACAAGCTGCGCGATTACTTTGTGTCTAACTACGTCTGTTATACAGCCGGTGAACGCCAGATTTACGGCATCAGCGACTACTTCGCTTATGTGATGTCTTTCATCGTTGCCTTCCCGGACGCAGGCATGAGCTTTGACCACATCTACTGGAACGAAGACCCGGATGGGACATTCCGGGTTGCGGTGCGCTGGCGGCTGACCGGTACTCATCGCGGCTACAGCCATCTGGGTGAGCCAAGCGGCAAGCGCGTGCAGATAATGGGCATTACCCATTACTGGATCAAGGATGGTAAATTCCAGCGTGAGTGGACACTGTATGATGAGATCGCCGTTCTGACGCAGATTTACCGTGAGGCCTAACTGACGCAAGCTGATGCCTATGACCAGTGAACCTATCCAGAAACAAGCATTCCTGAACAGACTGCCACCAGAATGGCCGGAAGATGTCCTGCCATCAGTACGCAGTCAGCTTCAATCCAGCCAGCACAAACTGGTGGTGCTGGATGATGACCCAACCGGCACGCAAACCATCCACGACATCGCCGTATTGACCGAATGGCCGGTAGATGCGCTGGCAAGTGAATTACGGAGCGACTCACCTGCTTTCTTTTTACTGACCAACTCGCGCAGCCTGCCCGCGCCCCAGGCCGCCAATCTCAACCACGATATTGCCGCCAATCTCATCCAGGCAGCGGCGCAAACCGGCCAGGATTTTGCAGTTATCAGCCGCAGCGATTCAACGCTGCGAGGACACTTTCCTGGTGAAGTCGAAGCTCTGGCCCGCGGGCTGGGACAGTCCTTTGATGGGTGGCTGTTAATCCCATTCTTCATTGAAGGTGGGCGTTACACAATCAATGACGTGCATTATGTGGCCGAGGGTGATGTGCTCACTCCCGCTGCAGAAACCCCCTTCGCCCAGGATGCGGCCTTTGGCTACCGCACCTCAAACCTTCGGGCTTGGGTCACGGAGAAAACGAATGGCCGTATCCCTCTTGAGGCAGTAGAATCTATCTCGATTGATGACATCCGGCTAGGCGGGCCGGCGGCCATCCACCATAAACTTATGCGCCTCAGTGGCGGCAAACTGTGTATCGTCAATGCTGCCAGTATGCGCGATATGCAGGTTTTTGTGGATGGGCTGCTGCGAGCAGAGGCGGCGGGCAAGCGTTTCCTCTACCGCACGGCGGCCTCATTTGTGCAGGCACGTGCCGGTCTGGTCTCACACCCGCTGCTCACAGCCGATAACTTTGATTTACCCGCGCGGGGTGGCGGGTTGGTGATTGTCGGTTCTTATGTGCCGAAGACGACCCGCCAGGTGGAAGTCCTGCTGAACACAACACAGGTGACGGCTATCGAAATAGATTGTAACGCGCTGCTGGACCCTGCACGTCGGGCAGCAACGATTGAGTCGGCGGCGTATTCTGCCAAAGCAGCCCTGGAGCGGGATGAAGATACGGTGATTTATACCAGCCGCGACCTTATCAATAGTTCGGGTAGCGGGGCGAGCCTGGCGGTGGGGCAGCAAATCTCGGCGGGGCTGATTGCGATCCTGCGCCGGATTGAGACGCGCCCGCGCTATATACTGGCTAAAGGGGGTATCACATCCAGCGATGTAGCGACACAGGGGCTGGATGTGAAACGGGCGCTGGTGCGCGGCCAGATTCTGCCGGGCGTCCCGGTCTGGCAGCTTGGCACGGAGAGTCGTTACCCGGCAATGTCTTATATCGTTTTTCCCGGCAATGTGGGGGGGGATGACGCGGTTGCTACAGTCGTACAGGCCCTCGCCCGACCTGGAGCGTAAATATATGCAAATCTCAACTGCTGAATTATTGGAGGCGGCTCGCAGCCACCAATGCGCGATTGGCGCGTTCAACATCTACAACCTGGAAGGTGTCAAGGCGGTCATCGGGGCAGCTGAGGCGCTCCGCAGCCCGGTTATACTCCAGATTCTCCCTGCCGCACTGGACTTTGGCCGGCGTCCGCTGGTGGCGTTGTGCGTGGCGGCGGCGGATCAGGCAGCCGTGCCTGTCAGCGTCCACCTTGATCATTGTTCCTCCGCCGAGACTATCGGTATCGCACTGGAAGACGGGATTCGCTCGATTATGGCTGATGGCTCGCACCTGGATTACGAAACCAACTGTGCTTTCACCCGTGAGCAGACGACGCGGATTCACGCTAAGGGTGGCGTGGTCGAGGCGGAATTGGGGCGTATCAGCGGCAGTGAAGATGGCATGAGCGTGCCTGAACGTGAGGCTCGCATGACCGATCCTGCGCTGGCGGTTGATTATGTCGCACAGACCGGTGTGGATATGCTGGCGGTCTGTATTGGGAATGTGCATGGCCGGTATGCCGGCGCGGTACGCTTTGATTTTCAACGGTTGGCCGCTATCCGCGAGGCGGTGCCAGTTCCGTTGGTACTGCATGGCGCCTCAGGCGTGCCCGATGACCTGGTGCGCCACTGTATTGAACTGGGCGTCTGTAAATTCAACGTCAACACGGAAGTACGCGAGGCCTACCTGGCTGCGCTGCGCCAGCCCCAGCCTGATTTACTAGATGTGATGGCCGGCGCGGTCAGTGCCATGCAGGTGGTCATCGGCGAAAAGCTGCGCCTGTTCCAATCCGCGAGGCTGGCCGATGCTTTCTCGTGGCAATAATCCAGAAGCCTTTAGGAACTAAAACTGCCCGCGAGTGTTCACGGGCAGTGTAATTGCTTTGTGGATTTTCTCGGACAAGGGCGCTACTTGACCGCGCCCATTGTCAGGCCGTTGACAAAGTTCTTGCGGACCGTCAGGGTCATCAGGATGATCGGCAGCATGACGACCATACCTGCCGCCGCCATCTGTTCCCACATAATGCCATTAACGCCGCTCGTGGTCGTCAGCGCCACCTGCATCGTGCGCGTGTCCCGCCCCAGAATAAACGCGAACAGGAACTCATTCCATGACATGATGAATGCAAATACCGACGCAACGATGATGCCCGGCCTGATCAGTGGAAATGCCACATAGACTAGCACCTGAAAATCATTGCATCCGTCCACATAACCCGCTTCTTCCACCTCAACCGGCAGGGCGTCAATGAAGCCCTTGATCATCCAGATCGAATAGGGCATCACAATTGCCATATTCACGATAATCAAGCCCAGACGCGACCCCAATAGCGGCTCACCGAACACTTCGATCGTCCTGAACAGGGTGAAGAAGGGGATGGCGACAATGATGGCGGGCAGGAACTGGGTGGTCAGAATCCACACCAGAAAGGCACGACTGCCGAAGAATCTGTAGCGGCTGAAGGCATAGGCTGCCATCGTTGCCAGCGGGATAGCTATCAGCACCGTTGCGGACGAGATGATAATACTGTTGAGGGTACTGGGCCACATATCCAGTCCGATTACCGAGCGTTGTAAATTCGTACCCTCGTTCACAATGATGCTGGAATTAGAGAAGATGATGCGGAAATTATCCAGCGTCGGTTGGAAGAAAACATCAGTCGTGTAGGCGACCTCATTAGGCTTAAGCGAGGTAAGCGCCAACCAGACAATAGGCAGCAAAATAAACACGGCGACCAGGAACATGGCGCCTGATTCAAATATGCGGCCCACCCACTTCCAGAACAAACCGCGAATGCTCGCTGCACTGTATCTTGTCACTGTTCTTGTCGGGGTATGCTGTGTGGTATGCATCACTTTTAACTCCCGTTATAGTCCGGCTTCAAGAGAAACAGAACGTAACCCGCCGCCACGACGGTCAGTACAACGACCAGGATATAGGAGAGTGCCGATGCGTAGCCAATATCCAGCCCCCGCACAAAGCCAACCTGGTGCACATAGAAGTTGATGGTCTGGGTCGCCCGGATTGGGCCACCCCCGGTCATGGTGACAACCTGATCGAACATCTTGAGCGAGAAAATCGTCTTGAGCATGACGATAATCAAAATCACCGGACGCAGGATCGGCAGCGTGACATGTGTGAAAATCTGCCAGTTATTCGCGCCGTCAATGCGTGCCGATTCAAAGATATGCGGGTCAATAGACCCCAGCGCGCCGATGAACATCAGGGCGATGAGGGGCGCCCATCCCCAGGTTTCGCTGAGGGCAAGCATAAACAATGCCCAGAACCCATCGCCCAACCACACCAGGTTCATGCTAATCAGCGGGATATCGCCAAAGGGGAGCGCGTTCCAGACATTGATGAGGGCATTCAGTGGCGCAGAAATAAATAGATCAATCACTTTGTCGAAGATACCGAAGTTCTCGTTGAGCATGAAGCGCCAGCTATAGCCCTTGAGCGCCGGGCTGATAGCAAAAGGCAGGATCAGGATACTCTTGGTAACGCGATGCCAGAACCCTTCCTTTTGCAGGAGCAGCGCAATGCCCAAACCCAAAATCACCGACAGCCCCACACTGACAAGCGTAAATTCCAGTGTTACCACCACGCTGTTGATAAAGCGATCATCCGTGAATGCTTGGATGTAATTGTCTAACGAGAGAGCCGAGAAGTTGAAGTTGACAAATGAATCGCCCCCAACTTGGATCGCCCAATCTACCGGTTTGGTCAATTTATAATTATGCAGGCTGAAATAAAGGGCGGTGAGGAGGGGATATGTGGTTGTCAAGGCCACAATCAGTAAGCCCGGTGCCAAAAGCACCCAAACAATCCATTTACTTTTTCGCATAAACAACGACCCGCCTTAACTTGATGGTCCTATTTGCGAAATGGCGAATCTGCCCACACGAATGTAGCGCAACCGCCAGAGAATAACCACAAGAAAGTGAATGGGGCATGTTGGTACATGCCCCACTCGATTTGACTCTGGTTAACCGTCGTAATATCCAGCTGAGTCCATGATGTCGCGGACATCTTCTGCCGCGCGATCCAATACAGCTTGAATATCCGCATTCGGGTCAACGGCCAGTTCGTTGATCGTCTCGGCCAGGATGGGGATAATCTCGGTGTATTCCGGGATCAATGGGATAGTACGCGCATTCGACAGAATGTCGGCAGCAACATTACCCAGATTATTGAACCGGGCGTTGTAGTTCTCGTCCTGCAGGATTGACAGGCGAACTGCCACATTGTTGTCGTAAGCGGGATCGCCCAGTTCATTTGAGACAGCCCGCAGTTCGGTGATGGGGTGCGTCATCCAGCGCAAGAACTCCAGGGAGGCTTCAACGTTATCCGACTGCGCAAACACACCAACCGGCCACAGATAACCGTAGGAAGCGGTTGAGCCGCCTTCCCAACCGGGGGCAGGAGCAATGCCAGCATTGGCCGCAACCTCGGGGACTGCCGAGCCAAGCATACTCGAATAACGCCACCACCAGCCGACATACATCGCGGCGCGGCCATCCAGTACTTCTTGCCAGGCGTCGCCTTCATTCAGAGTGACGGACTGTTGGTCGGTGTATCCATCCCGCAGGTAGCTCAGATACTGGATGGTTGCTGCCAGGCCCGCTTCGTTGTTGAAGATCGGTTCCCAGTTCTCATCGAACAGATCCGTGCCAGCGCCCCACAGGTGGCTGTACCAGTTGAACAGGTTCTGATCAACATTGAGGCCGTAATACATCGAGATTGGCTTGATTTCCATGCCAGCAGCGGCCATAGCAGCGCCGATGGCACTGACATCCTGCCAGGTTTTCGGGGGTTCTACGCCCAGTTCCGCCAGAACATCCGACCGATAATACAGGATCTGCGGGTGACCACGGAAAGGCAGACCGTAGATTGTGTCAGTGGAGCCCATCATGGATGCGGTCACGTAAGCCGGTGAATAGTCCGACATATCAATCCCGGCCTCAGCTACGAAGTCGTTCAACGGATACAGGAAATCCTTGATGTTGGTTCCCCAGGCGTCCACCCAGGCAACAATATCATATTCGGTGTTGGGATTGCTGGCTTCAAGGTAGAGTGTTTCCTGAAGGCTGCCAAAGGGGACATCACCCCAGTTCACGGTGATACCGGTCATGGCGGTGAATTCTTCAGCTGTCCATTTGTCCAGCACGGCAAACTGCTGAGCGGTGTTGCAGCAGATCAGAAACTCGAGCGTCGTGCCGTCATACGGTTTGCCTTCCTGGAGCCCAAAGGTGGCCGGGTCCATGAGGTCGACATCCTGGGCCTGGATGCCAATTGCGGATACGGTGAGCGCTAAACAAAGAATGGCTAATAAAAATATTCGGTGGGCTTTCATCAGATTTTCTCCTGTGTCCCCGGTGCTTGGGGCCTCACAACTAAAAAAACGATGTAATGCATAGGTATTCAAAGCAACTATAACATAAGATTCTTGTTTAATGCAAATATTCATATTTTTTGCTACTTTCCCCTGATTTAGCCGGGTCCAGCCAGTTTTGCCACCCCATCACTGCCGGATTATTCGGATAGAATGGGTAAAATCCAGGAAAAATTGAATACGTAGTCAGCTTGTATGCCTGTCAAAAGTTGCTGACAGACCGGCAACAGCATCACGATTCATGAATGAGAAAAAGAGGAATGCGCGGTTTTTGACCATTTTCTTCCAGGCCAGGGCGAGAAAATCGTGGTATCCTCATAGTAGTATAAGCAATCTCTGCTTTACTTCAACGGTATGATGACGGATTGACACGTCACAACCATAACCATTCATTATTGTTGCGGGGGCGGGACAGTTGTGTCCCCTCATAAATGGGTTAACAGGGAATTATGGCAAAACGAATTACCTCAATAGATGTAGCCGTACAAGCAGGAGTATCCCAGTCCACTGTTTCGCGTGTGTTCAGTGATATAGAGAAAGTCGCGCCGGACAAGCGCCATCGCGTTTTGGAGGCTGCCAATCAACTGGGCTATATTCCGAACGCTATCGCCCGGAGTCTGACCACCCAGCGCACCAACATCATCGGTATAGTGATGGCGAACCTGACCAGTCCTTTCTACCCGTATGTGCTGGAAAAATTCCTTCAGTGCCTGCGCGATATGGAAAAACAGACACTGCTTTTCACCGCCGCTCCCAACCAGGACATTGACGACATCATACCCCATATCATGCAGCACCGGGTGGATGCTTTAATCGTCACATCGGCGACGCTCTCCACCGAAATCGTTGACAAGTGCCTGCACTACGGCATCCCGGTTATTCTCTTTAATCGTTATGTTCTCAATTCCAATGCGAACGCCGTCTGTACCGATAATGCTGAGGGTGGGCGTGATATCGCCAATCTGTTCCTGGATACCGGCCATCAGAACATCGCTTATATCGCTGGTCAATCGAATGTTTCCACCAATACCGATCGCGAGAAAGGGTTCAGCGACCGGATGCACGAGCGCGGCGTGACTGAGTGGCTGCGGGAAGAAGGTGACTTCTTCTACCAATCGGGCTACGATGCCGCCCTGCGTTTGTTGACACGCCCGGATCGTCCTGACGCGATTTTCTGTGCCAGTGACAACATGGCGCTGGGCGCGATTGACGCCGCCCGGTACGGACTGGGACTGCGGGTCCCCGACGATGTCTCGATTGCCGGATTTGATGATATGCCCATGGCATCCTGGCCGGCCTACCAGTTGACGACGATGGCCCAGCAGGTTGATCTGATGGTCGCCACGACGATAGACCTCATGCAGGCTAAAATCGAAGACCCGGATAGCAAACCTGTCCTGCGGCTCATACCGGGGCGTCTGGTCATCCGTGGTTCCGTGCGCGGAGTCTGAACACGTCAGGGAGTAGCCGCAGTGGCGTTCGTTCGGCGGGACGCTGGCACTCGCTTACAGCGCATTCTTGCCCGTCCCCCCACTAGCAGTTGTTGAGCATGGGAACATGGTGGATAAACCCGCATTGATTTTGCTGCCCGGAACACTGTGTGATGCCTCGTTATTTGTCCACCAGGTTGAGCATCTCGCCGGCATATCAGACTGCATTGTGGGCGATGTAAGCCAGTTCGATACGCTGGCTGCTGTGGCTGACGACATATTACGAATGGCGCCGCAGCGTTTTGCACTGGCCGGGTTATCTTATGGGGGCATTGTTGCGCTTGAGATGGTGCGCCGCGCTCCTGGCCGCATAACGCATCTCGCCTTGCTCAATACGAACCCCAGGGCAGCCTCGCCCGAAACTATCGCCAGGCAGCAGCGATTCGCCGGTATGGCCGTTCTGGGGGAATTCCGCGAAATTACCACCGATTTTTTGAAAGATACCATGCTGCATCCCGACCACCAGCGTGACCTCGAGCTGCGGCGCAGGGTCCTGGCGATGGCCGAGCATATCGGAGCACAAGGATTCATCAACCAGGTGCGGGCACAACTCGCCAGGCCGGATAGCCTGCCCGATTTACACCACATCCTCTGCCCCACCCTGGTGCTGGCCGGGCGCGAGGACATGGTTTGCCCGGTGGCACTGCACGAAGACATGGCGCAGCGCATCCCTCATGCCCGACTGGTCATTGTCGAACACTGCGGACACCTGAGCACATTGGAACAGCCGGAAATCGTGACCGCTGCCCTGCGTGACTGGCTCACTGGAGCGGGTATCTGGCAGGTGGCATAAAACAAAAGGGACGCAATACGCTGCGCCCCACAGAAACACAGGTAACGCCTCTGACCGGTGACTACCCCAGCAGAATCTGCTGAATCACCGCGAACTCGTTAAACAGATTCCACTCTTCCAGAATTCTGCCGTTGCGGATGGTAAGCTGCGAAATACCCCACATCGAGATCGGTTTGCCAGTGGGCTTCCCGTACAGACCGGGGCCACGGTGCGAACCCTCAATGCTCCAGCGAACGCTCGCTTTGTACCCTTCGGCATCGTTGCCCATCCAGTAAATGTGGTCAATCTGATATGCCAGATTGGGGAACATGGCGAGCATCGACATGAAATACGAGCGCAACTGCCCGGTGCCATAAATTTCCCGATCCCCGCCCCCATGAAAGCGCACGTTCGGGGCATAATACTCATTAACTTTGCCGACCAGTCGCCAATTCCAGATTTCATGGAAGGCGCGGCGAACAAACTCCTCCACATCGAAGCCGCCAGTGTAGGGTGGGATGACCGATGGCTTGCCCACCCCCGGCAAACGATGGGGTTCACCGGAACGCGGGTCTTTCATGCCGCTGAAGTCCACCGGGGGCGTGATTTCACGCGCCAGTTGGAAAACATCCAATCCTAACTGGTTAATCACAGAGGTCGCATTGTAAAGAACCCACTCCTCGTAAATCTCGTTTTCGATGGAGAGACAATCCGCGATAACCCAGTAAGTCACTTTTCGGTTGGTTGGTGGCCCATAGCTGCTGAAACCCGTATTATGGGCCACATTCACCGCCCGGTGCGACGTGTGAAAACCCACATCCTCGTTGCCCGCCCAGATAATTTCATCAGCGAAGGCTCGCGCATCGGGAAAGGCGTTGATCGAAATCAGCGTATTTTCGACGATGGTTTCTCGCCCATAAATCACAGCATAGTCATTCATCACCCGCGAGTTATGCCGATAGTAATCGTAGATCAGGCCGACATCGTACTCTTCCCAGATGCGGTGCGTGATACGCACGATGTAATCAATAATATCGGTGTATTCTTCCTCGAACCCTTTCATGGGTTGGGTACGTTCCGCTTTCGGGTTCAACAGAAACCGGTCTGTTCCACCTTTATAGTAGTTATCTAAAGAGATGGAATAATCTTTGGGCATGTGCTGCCTGCCCAGATTGTCATTCGTCAACGTCCTGAGGGATTCTTGCTCGTCAGCCATTGTCGCTCACTCCTTCTATCATTCGGTAAAAAGGGAGGTTCAGAAAAACAGACTTTCTATGATGGCAAATTTGCGTTGTCATCAGCCAAAAATGCGATATCTTCCGCCGTGAGATTCACGTCGGCGGCACGCAAGCTGTCCTGCAATTGCACTATGTTGCGAGTCCCGATAACCGGGATCGTAACAAACGGTTGTCCTGTCAGGTAGCCCAGCACAATTGCGCTAATGGATACCCCATACTTCTCTGCCAGCTGGGTGACTTTTTCTGCCCGCCGCAAGTTAATTTCATTCCAGTAAAGTTCCCGATCACGCGGCTTGAGACCATCCGGCAGCTTTTGAAAGAATCCTTTAGCCTGTGCCGAATAGGGGATTGCGGCCAACCCCGTCTGGTGATGATAGGTAATAGCGGCCTGGTCCATTTCTACGAGTGTTTTGTCCGCTACGGCACCATCATTGAGTACTGCCAGACTCCAGTTAGGCTGGTTAGCGACGAAGCCGCGCAATTGATGAGCAGCGGCATGGGCATTTGCTTCGGCCATGCGTGTCGCGTGCCAGTTGGAGCATCCGAAATACCGGATTTTGCCAGATGCGACCAGATCATTGAGTGAGTCCAGAATATCGCCAACCGGCATTCGGGGATCGTCGCGGTGCAGCCAATATAGATCAATATAGTCGGTCTGCAAGAAGCGCAGACTCTCTTCTACATCGAAATAAAGGTCCTGGCGCGAGAGGCGCGAAATATGCGGCGTCTCCAGCGGCGGGTGTCCGCCCTTGGTCGTCAGGATCATGCGATGGCGGTTTTTGCGGTCTGCCATCCACTGTCCGATTGTTTTTTCACTTGCGCTCTTGGTACCGGGAATCCAGTCAGCATAAATGTGGGCAGTATCAATAAAATTACCCCCCATCGCGGCATAAGAGTCAAGCAGAGCAAACGCAACAGAGGCCGGAACATCGGTACCAAAGTAATTGCTGCCCAGACAGATGCACGCCGGGGCCAAGTCGGTTGATGGAATCGTCACGGTTTTCATTGATCTTCTCCGGGTTTTTCGAGGCCAGCCAGATCATAGAGGGCTTCTACGAAATAGAACAGGTCGTTGTCCCCAAACCCTTTGGCTTGTAACGACGCCATCAGCTGCCGGGTGAGGCTGGTTAAAGGCAACGGGATGTTCTCCTTCAGCGAGGTCATCATCGCCATGTCCAGGTCTTTCGCAGCCACATTCACTGTTGAGGTCGGAACAGGATATGAACGTGTCTTCAAAACATCCGTTTTGAGCGTGAAGAAACTGGACGCCAGCGGGCCGCTGTTAATCACGTCCACGAGCAAAGCCCGGTCAACCCCGCCCCGCTCCGCAAAAGCAATAGCCTCGCCAATCATACCAATCGAGACACCAACGATGATGCTCAATGACAGCTTCAGGTACGCGGCCTCATCATGCGCACCTACATAGTAGATACTTTTGCCAAAGACCCGCAGCAGCGGTTCACACTGGTCAAAAATGGCCTTGTCACCGGATGCGAAGACAGTCAGTGTACCCTGGGTGGCCGGGACAACACTGCCCGATACGCGCCCGACCAGAGCATGAACTCCGCACGCCGCCGCTGCCTGCACAACCTGGTTGGAAGCCTGGGGCGAAACCGTGCTGAGATCAACAAAGATGGTGCCACGTTTGGCGGATTGAAGAATTCCCCGACTTCCAGTCGTAATGTCCTCTAATACGGCATCATCCATGATAATCGAGAAGATGATTGTCGTATCGCTGGCAACATCCGCCGGCGAAGTCGCCCCGATTGCGCCCTGTTGAACGAGTCCGCCGATCTTCTCCTCCACCACATCATATACCTTGACGGAATACCCGGCTTTGAGCAGGTTCAGCACCATGGGCGCTCCCATTCTGCCTAAGCCGATAAAACCCACTCTGATTTGCTGATTCATTCTTGCTCGATCCTTCAATTGCAGAATAGCGGATGAGGATACGGTTGGTTCGGGATTTCATAATGTCACTATATTTTCGCATATATGACCCTGATATATACCATAGCAAATCCTGACTACGTATGCAACTTGTGGTTATAAATAACCTTGCAAAATCCCCGCGATAGCGGCTTCTCATCGTTTATCCCTGTACAGCGGGCCCAGCGAATCGAGATAGGGGCGTGGTGCACCGGGTTGGTAAACATCGAACGTAACTGGGGCATCCCGGAAGTTCTTCAGCACCTGCCCTAACCGCAGGATACCGTGCTGGCGCGTGTATCGAACCAGGTCAAAATCCACCTCCAGGGCGAAGACTTCCTCGCTGCCACCCGCTTCATACAGGATACGCCCCTCCGGGCTGCATACCATCGAACGACCCACACCTCCGCTGCCAACCCCATTGATCCCCCACAGGTAACTCTGGTTCATCGCCGAACACGCCCGCAGAATGCACAGTTCCAACTCCCGATCAATTGTGGTCGTCATGGTTGGCTGCAAAATGACCTCCGCTCCCATCACCGCCAGCGTGCGCGTTGTCTCAGGAAACCACAGGTCATAACAGATAATCACGCCGAACCGTCCGGCGTCCGGCACATCAAAAACCAGAAACTGATCACCGGCGGCAGTGCCATCTTCATACGGATAAAAGGGGAACATCTTGCGATAGCGCCCAACGACTTCCCCCGCCGGGTTGATGACCGAAGTTGTGTTATAGATGCGATCATCCACCTGCTCAAAGTACGACCCTGGAATCAACCAGATGTTGTACCGGGCGGCCAGCGCGCAAAACTCTTCTTCCAGTGCGCCGTGGACGGGCTGTGCGTTCGCACGTGACGGTCCCAGCGGGGCAAGTTCACTGAAGACGATCATTCGCACCCAGGGATAAAAGTCGGTCACTTCGGCCAGTTTACGTTTCATCGCGGGGACATTGTTGCCCTTCGAAACCTGCATTTGAATACCAGCAATACCAAATGGAATCATGCGAGAACCCTTTCATCATATAGACAATGGTCTTTATTGTGGAAATTGAACATTCTACAATTTGCGCTAAAATAGATGTGTGAATACGTAATCATATCACTCTAACCCTTTAGAGCAAGGAGAATTACCGTGAGCAGGCAGGTTCTGAAACCAGAAGTACCCGTCACTGAGGCGGATGTTCGTGAGTTGCAGCAGACGGTTCAGGCGATTTTGGAGCGCGTGAAGAAAGAGGGAGATGCCGCCCTCCGCTATTACTCGAAGAAGTTCGACAACTTCGATCCGCCTTCTTTCCGCATTACGGCGGAAGAGGCCGCCGAGGCGAAGAACGAGCTTCCTGCGGCAGTAGTTGAGGAACTGGACTATGCCATTGAACACGTCGGCGCGTTTGCCCACGCCCAGCGTGAGAGCATGGTCGAATTTGAGAAAGAAATCGCGCCGGGTATGAAGATGGGGCAGCGGGTTATCCCGGTTGACTCGGCAGGCTGCTATGTCCCCGCCGGTCGTTATCCTTGCCTGACCTCCGCCGTGATGTCCGTGATGCCGGCCAAAGCGGCAGGTGTCAAACGTATCGTCGCCTGCTGCCCTCCTGACCGCAGCGGTGGCATTAATCCGGGCATTCTGTATACCATGTGGAAAATGGGTGTTGACGAAATCTACTGTCTGGGTGGCGCACAGGCGATTGGCGCAATGGCGTATGGCACAGAAACCATCGCCCCGGTTGATCTGATCGTCGGGCCAGGTAACAAGTATGTGGCTGAAGCCAAACGACAGATTTTTGGCACGGTAGGGATTGACTTCCTGGCTGGGCCAAGCGAGTGCCTGGTCGTAGCGGACGATACGGGTAATGCAGAATACATCGCAGCGGATTTGCTGGCACAGTGCGAACACGACCCCAACGCACGCGGTTGCCTGGTGACCACATCCGAATCGCTGGGACGCAGTGTTCTGGACGAGATCGAGACGCAGTTGAAACAACGCACGACCGAAGCCGTTGCCCGTGCCTCCTGGGAGAACAAAGGCAGCGTAATCGTCACGGATACACTTCAGGAAGCCGCCCAGTACGCCAACGAGTATGCGCCGGAACATCTTGAAGTACACAGCAGAAACCCCAGAGAAGTGCTTACCTGGCTGAAAGATTACGGATCGCTGTTCCTGGGCGAGCGCACCCCTGAAGTCTACGCGGACAAGATCGCCGGGCCGAATCATATCCTGCCGACGGGCGCAGCCGCACGCTATACCGGCGGGTTGTGGGTGGGCATGTTCCTGAAGGTCATCACCCACATGGAAGTGAACGATTCAGCGTCGCTCGAACTGGCAAAACTTACGGTAACCCAATCCACATTTGAGGGTATGGACGCCCACCGCCACGCGGCGGCTATCCGCGTACGTGATCTGGAGGCCGAGTTGAAATAGGTCGCTGTAAGCAATGATATGAAGGGGAAGCAATAACACTTCCCCTTCTCCCGGATTGGTTAGCTCAGAAGCTGTTGCAGCACCGCAAATTCATTGAAGAGTGTCCATTCTTCCATGATTTTCCCCTGGCGAAGGTGGTGCTGACTGATGCCCCACATATGAACCTGTTTGCCTGTCGGGTCACCATAGATGCCGGGGCCGCGATGCGTGCCGGTGATGCTCCAGCGCACGCTGGTCAAATAGCCGTCCTGGTCGTTCCCCATCCAGTAAATATGATCAATCTGCATGGCGAGGTCGGGGAACATCGCGATGAGTGACAAAATGAAGGAACGCAGCATCCCTACACCGTAATACTCGCGGTTGGTCGCGCCATGATACCGTACATCCGTTATATAGTGGTCATTCAGTCTGCCCAGCATCCGCCGGTTCCAAACATCCTGAACCAGCCGCCGCACAAAATCTTCAACATCAAACGCCCGCGATTCGGGTGGAGGCAGTACCGCCGGTTTGCCCTGTCCCGGCAGGCGTGTCGGCTCGCCAAAGCGCGGGTCTTTCAGGCCGCTCAAATCAATAACCGGCTTCATCTCCCCGGCCTTCTGGAACAGATCAAACCCTAGCTGCGTGATGAGTGCGGAATTGTTGTATAGCACCCATTCCTCATAAATCTCATTTTCAACGGCCAGGCAGTTAGCGATACACCACACATGCACTTTTTTCCCGGTGGGCGGACCGTAGCGACTGAAACCGGTATTGTGCCCCATAATAACTGTGCGATGCGAGGTGTAAAAGCCGACCTGCTCATCACCGGCCCACACAATCTCGTCGGCATAGAGGCGGATATCAGGGAAGGCGTTGATCGTTGTTACGGTATCCGCAACGATTTTATCGCGCCCATATTGCAGGGCGAAATCATCATAAACCCGTGAGTTATGACGATAGTAATCGTAGATCAGGCCGATGTCGCCTTCTTCCCAGATTCTGTGGGTGATCCGCACGATGTAATCAATAATGTCCGTATATTCTTCCTCGAACCCCTTCATGGCCTGCTGGCGCTCCGACCTGGGCTGAAGTAGAAAACCATCGGTTCCGCCTTTCACATAGTTTGCCAGCGAGATTGAAAAATCCTCCGGCATGTGTTGACGGGTCAAGGTGTTGTTTGTGAGCGTCGCCTGGGGCTTATCAGAAGCTTGTTGTGCCATCTTTTCCTTCCTTAAAAAAGGAATATCCAATTGATTGACAAGCTGTTTTTTCTGAGCTATGTTTGTGAATACGTATTCTCAGCTATTATAATGTCAAATTCGCTGCATCCAAATAGTCTCAACAGGCAAACCCAACAAGGTATATTTTATCACGTAGGTTACGCGATGGTTGATCCGGTCACTTTTGTTGAAAACACGCTCGACACCATCTGGAATCAGAAAATGGTGGGCGCAATCTATGAAACATTTGCACCAGGAATCCGGGTGCATCGCTCCTCCCAGGAGGAACTCTATGGGCAGGAATCCCTCATGGTGGAAATTGTCGAGCGTCTTGCTGCCTTTCCTGATCTGCGCCTGACGATTGAGAACATCATCTGGCAGGGCAGCGCAGAACAAGGTTATCGCGTCTCGGTTCGGATGAACTTCGCCGGACATAACCTGGGCGTCAGCCGCTACGGGGCGGCAACACACCGCGAATTTCAACAAGCGGCTCTTATGGATGGGCGTATCATGAATGGGCGCTTTGTCGAAATCTGGGTCGCAGAAGATGAACGTTCGTTAGTGGAGCAGTTAGGCCATGACCCTCTCGACGCCATGCGCAGCTTGGAAACATTGGACTTGTTCGCTGGTAAATCAGTCATGTTCGATACCCCCGCTTCGATGAGCGATGTACGGCGCGAGCAGTCATCACGCCTCTCGCTGGACGATATTGCCACCTTGCAACTGGCTAGTCTGGACGCTGTACAGCAGGTGCTTTCAGCGCTGTGGAACGAGCGACAGATCGGTGTATGCGAGCGCTTCTACCGGGATGATTTCACCTGTCATTGGGCATCGAACCGGCAACTGACTGGCCGAGCAGACTACCAGGCGGTTGTCCTGGGGCAGTTAGCCGCCTTCCCCGATCTCACATTCCATGTTGATGACCTCATCGAACAGCAGCGAGATGATGGTTGGCATGTCGCGGTAAGCTGGATGATGCTGGGCACGCACGCCGGCCCCAGTGCCTACGGGATTCCCTCCGGCAAGCATGTACAGATTGGCGGGATCAGCCAGTATGTCATTCAAAATCAGAAATTTGTGTCCGAGCGCACGGAGTGGAATGAATTCCGCCTGATACAGAAAATTATGGTGCGTCCGGTTGTGTATGAGCAGCAGGAAGACCGCGAATTCTCGCCAATCGATAAGGAAAAAGACCATGACTGAAGAACAGCATCCCAAACCCATTACAAGTATTCCAGGAATTGATATTGGCAAACTAATGAATCCTGGCACGGAACTACGCCAGCCGATGCAGGGGTTTGACCCGGACTATGTGGACATCGTGGACTATATCATCCGCTGTACGCACAAAATCTGGGAAGAGGGCGCGGCGGGGCTGGTGTATACCCATTATTCGCACCACGCCACCATGTTTACCGCCGACGGCTTTGTCTACGGACGCGAGGACTGGGTGAACCATACAGTACAGGCGCAGGCCGCCTTCCCTGACCGCAAACCAATTGCCCATGATGTGATCTGGACAGGAAACGATCAGGACGGATACTACACCTCTCACCTTGTCCGAAGCATGGGGACCAATACCGGCTATACTGAATTTGGCCCGCCAACCGGACGGCGCATTGCGCGTTGGGGGGTGGCGAACTGCCTCATCAAGGAAAACTACATTTTCTCGGAATGGGTGATCGGCGACCAAATGGCGGTTATCATGCAGATGGGCTATGACCCCTACGCTCTGGCACGCGAACATGCGCAACTGCCACCACCACCGGGGGCGAGAAAAGAGAGCTATGGCGAAGTGGAGCGCCTGCGTGGGCAACTTCCCCCAGAAGGCCTGGAGAAGTACAACACAACACCCCAGGGTATTGAAGACCTGGTGCGCACGACTTTGCATGAACTCTGGAACCTGCGGCTGTTCAACCGAATCCGTGAACGGTATACCGAGAATTTCACCTGCTTTACTGTGCCAGAACGCTATATCTATGGACGCAGCGATTACCGTACGTTTGTCACGTCCATGATTGCCGCCTTCCCTGACCTGGCGTTTAACATTGACCATTTGTGCTGGATGGATGATGGGAATGATCGCTACCGGGTAGCTGTGCGCTGGAATCTGGTGGGAACGCACCGGGGGCCCAGCAAATACGGCAAACCCACCGGCAAGCGGGTGCGTATTCTGGGGACAAGCCATATCCATATTCATAACGGCAAGTTTGTCCATGAACACTTTATCTTTGATGAATTCGCTCTGTTGAAGCAGCTTTTCGCAGCGGATTGATAACAAGTGTGCTACCGCACAACTGTGCTCTTACATCTAGAGTTTCGATCTATTGTTATGCTTGGTTCACGGACACAGGCCACCAATTAGCCTGTGTGATAATGTCATAGGGGCTTCAAAAGTATGATTGACTGTAATGGTCAAGATTGCATCCTTTCATTAGCTTCTGAATATTCCGGCAATCCATCCTATCGTCGCCCCATGCCCGGCCAACACATAGAACTCGTTCACATCCTTGCCGTCGTGCGGGGCATGGATGCAGTGGGCTGCCTGCGAAAGACTGGCGATCTGCGTGGCGGCCCCTGCACGGCCTGGTCGGCGTCCATGCGGATCAGGATGCGCGGCGCGGTCAGGAACTTCGGATACCAGCGTGGGGCGATGCGGCGGCTGGCCGCGCTGTCAATCGCCGCCGCTGAGATCAGGCCCTCGCCCACCTGTCGGGCAATCAAGGCATCGAACTCGCCCTCGGTGAGCAGGATTGGTAGGCCTGGCCGGATGTCATCTCCCAGGTACAGGCCGTGGCTGATGCATCCACCGCGTACCTGCTGGTAACGTGGCTCACCAGTGGCGCGGCGTACCTTGATGCCCCAGATCACGCCGTCCCCGAACCAGGGGATAACGATGCCTCACGGCACGTTCAACCCGGCAATGGCCTTCCACTCGCGGTGACCACCGGGGATGTAGCCAAACCCGGCATCCACAATGGTCTCCTCCGTCAGGCCGCGCTCGGTTGCGAGGTAGTTCCAGGCACGTTTGCCTTCTCTGCTCCACAGCGTGTCAATCGCTATATGCACGTCCGCCCAGCGCCTGCGTGATGACCCGGCTCTGTGTGGCGGCATCCCCGGTGTTGTCCAGCACGACAAACACACGCTCGCATTCGTGTTACACTGGGTCTGCAAGTCGCTGACATTTCCTCAGCGAGCTTCAGGTAAGGGGGTGGCAGAGTACCCGCCCCCATTACCGTTAAGCCGGTGCATTCGAGAGCTTTTTCAGGGAGAGCAACCGGTTCGAGTTGCGTTCGAGATTGCCCACACTGTACTAAGCGTACAGCCCAACCCACAAAGACCCACCGCAAGGTGGTTTTTTGTTTTATTTCCACTTTATTGATTGAGTCATTTTTGCTGGGTTTACCTGTACCTCCTGTTTTCTTTTAAGCGTATGCTTGATTTTGAAGTCTTGATACAATTGGAGAAAACTAAAACCGAGAAACGATGTCATCGCTTTTACAGACCAAAGTCCAGTTGCCACCCTCGCGTTTAAGTCATATTCAACGTGAGCGCATCCAGCAGCAAATCGACAATCGCCCGGATACCCATCTTGTGCTGATTTCCGCCCCAGCCGGATTCGGAAAGTCATCCTGTCTGGTCGAATGGGCACATCATTTGAAAGACCATCACGTTCAGGTCGCATGGTATGCACTTGATGAACATGATAATGACCCGGCACGTTTTGCCGCCTATTTGCTGCAATCCTGCCTCGCTGCGGATCGCGCCTTGCTTGCACACGCCGATTCCAGTCTGCAATCCGACCTGCATGAAGCCGTCAATCAGCTGCTGAATGCCGCTAGCGACTACGCACAGCCGCTGGTATTGATCCTCGATGATTATCACCTGATCAAAACGCCCCAGATTCACGATGCGGTAGGCCGCATGTGTGACCGTATGCCGCCCAACATGCGGCTGGCAATCGGCACGCGTGCCGACCCGCCGTTGCAACTGGCACGCCTGCGGGCACGAGGCGAGATGGCGGAGCTGCGCCTGGGAGACCTGCGCTTTACCAAACCCGAAATCGCCGCCTGGCTGCATACCAAGTTGGGCTGGAACCCGTCCCCGGATTTCCTCACTCGACTTGACGCGATGACAGAAGGATGGGCGGCAGCACTCACCCTCATCATGACCAGCACACCCGATGGCGACGAGGAGGCACTCGCAAGGCAGATTGCACGCTATTCGCAATCCCAGCGGCATATCTTTGACTACTTCGCGCAGGAGATCCTCGACCAGCAACCTGACGACATCCGACAATTTCTTCTGAATACATGCGTGCTGGATCAACTCGAACCGGAACCGTGTCGCGCTCTCACTGGCAATCCTCATGCACCGCTGCTGCTTGAACAACTCGCTAGACAAAACCTGTTTATCATTCCGCTTTCTGATGATGCCCCTGTATTCCGTTACCATCATCTATTCGCACAGTTTTTGCGCCAGCATCTGGCACTTCAGGATCGGAGGCAATATCGAAAACAGCATCATCACGCTGCGACATGGTATGCCGAAAATGGACAGATTGTTGAAGCGGTACATCACGCGCTGGCCGCCGAAGACTATGACTACGCAGCAGTGCTTATCACGGATCGTGCTTGGGAAACGCTGACCGCACGCGGCGAAATTATGACCGTCATTCACTGGTTGGCACGGTTTCCCGCAGAGGAACTACAACAACATCCCCGCTTGTGTCTCTATTTCTCGCGTGCTTTGTATCTGGTAGGAGATGCAGCGCAATCCCAGCGTTACGTACAGATTGCGACAGATACTCTCGCTGCTGATGCGGATAAGCGTCATTCACTTCAAGCGATTGCTTATGGTTATCAGGCGACACTGGCCGCTTATCGCGGTGATGTCCTGGCCGGGCGACACTGGATCGAGCGTGCGAACACATTGCGTGAACATGTCGAAGGCGTTGACCGCGTTCGCATTGCCAACACGGATGCATTTCTGTGCTATCTGACGGGCAGCCTCCCATCGGCACGAGCGGCATACGAACATGCACTGTCAATGGCTGAACAAATCGGTCATGATTTCCTGGCATTGGACGCGCATTCCTATTTGGCTCAGATCGACCTGTTAGGTGGGGAACTACAAGCTGTCCAGGATCGTTGTGAAATGCTGCTCGCGCAATACCTGACTAGAATCGCGCCACTTTCCGCCATCATGCTGCCGTTAGCGCGGGTACAGTACCAACGCAATCACGTCGTCGCGGCGGAAGCCACGCTGCGCGACGCGATTAAGCTGGCACACCGGGCCAACCTCACTGATATTTTATGGTTCGCCTATATCAACCTGGCAGAAGTGCTTTCTCTTACTGACATTGACGAAGCAACAGCCATTGTAACCCGTGCACAGCAAATCGCAGACCAGTTCCACAGTCCGATCATGGCATCAATCATCAAAGCGGCACAGGCGCAACTCTTGCTGCGTTCCGTTCGGATGGACGAGGCAGCTGACTGGGCAGCAAACTTCCAGCAAGACCAACTGTATCACCAACAGTATGAAGCTGCAGTAGCAGGCCGGATACAACTGGCACAAGGCCGTTATAAAGCAGCGAAGGACTTATTTATGGGCTTGATTGCCGAGTCAGAGGAAAACGGGCGCACCTGGTATGTCATCACGGGCAGGATGCTACAGGCATTGGCACACCGTGCGTCCGGGGAAGTGGACCAAGCTCTCACGGCTCTTGAACATGCGCTGATCGTTGCCAGGCCTCATGGTTTCGTCCGTCTGTTTCTGGACGAAGGCCAGCCCATGCTCGCTCTATTGCGCGAGGCAGTCAAACGGAATGTCGTCACTGACTATGCAGCGTACCTGCTCGATATTGCAGCCCAGGCCGATACAGTCCAACACCCTGCCGACGTTTTGACGGACCGTGAGATTGAAGTGCTGGAACATATCGCAGCCGGAGACAGCAACAACGACATTGCCGATGCATTGGTACTCAGTATCGGTACAGTGAAGAGCCATATTCACCACATCATGACGAAGCTTGACGCGCAGAACCGCACAGAAGCGGTCAGCAAAGCCCGCAGTCTCAACATTCTCTCCGACTGATCCAAAACCGAAATCTACAAATCTAACTTCTGGTTGATGACAGCCCCCGGTGGTTTACGGCTACTGTAAGAGTAGTACGCTTTCAATCATCCAGAAAGGGATTAGCCATGAATAAGAACATGAGCGTTTATATTGCTGTGGCGCTGATGTTGGGTACAGCCGTGTTGGTTACCATCGGTCAGCGAGCTACAGATGCAGACCGCGTTAATGCGATCGCTCATCGCATCGCTGATTTCGACCTGCCGGTTGGTTATGAGACCGATTACGTAGTGGACATACTGGATTACACCATTGCCGCTTATAAATCTGCCGATGAACAGTCTCATCTGGCATTTGTGCAGGCGCCACCAGGTGTTATTCCCGATGAAGCGGTTATGGCAGGATACCTCCCGAACGCGAGCCGCCATGAAAACTGGCACGCAGCATCCCTCATCAGTACGAATCAACTCACGATTCGCGACGAACTAGCGACGCTCACCCTCAGCGAACGCCTCAATGGTGAAGGAGTGCTATACCGCAGCATCAATCTGGTTTTCCAGGGGCGAAAAGGCACCGCACTCCTGGTCATCAACCAACCCGCAGAACGATGGGATGCCGATGCCGTTAATGCTTTTATCGCCTCTATTCGCTGAGAGCAGCATCATGAACACACATTTACGACAACGTGTAAACGACCTGCTGCATCGTTACAGCAGCGCAACTCTGGCGACCTGTGGCCCTGCCGGCCCGCAGATCAGCATCGTCACCTACACCGTCGAACAGTTGAATCTGCACCTTGCGCTCTCACAGGGTTCTGACCATCTGTTCAACCTGGAAACGCAGCCATTGCTGGTGTTGATGACCGCAGGCTGGCGACTGCACGGACAAGGCCACGCGGCCAGTGACACATATCACCAGCGGGCGACTATCGTCGTCACGGCGACGCGCCTGCACATATTGAACGATGATGGTCAGCATATTGTTGAGACAATTGATTTCTAAAAGGAGAACACACAATGAGTAACTCAATCATAATGAACCAAAGCACGACACAACCTGAACGCACACAATTCCACAACCAGAATGGCATACTACGGCGGCTTGGCAAGGGACTGTTGACTCTCTTTGTCGTCCTCATCGCCCTGATCAGCGCGCTTCCCGTTATCCTGCTTTTCTTTGTGGTCTCTGTTCCCATTCTCGTCGCGGCGGGATTGGCCCTGATTGACCTGGGCATTATCGCCGTGCTGTTCAGGCTGAATCGGACACCGTTCATAGTAATCGGTGCCCTGGTGGGCTGGGTCGCTATCGCGGGACTAGCGGTGCTTCTGTCCCAGACCTTTGCATCCACACCACCGATCACCGATGAAAACGGCGACATGGTTCCCGGAAGCATCGCCAGCCTGGAACGCATCGAACTCAACGGCAGCACACAGTGGATAACAATACGCGGTCATAGTGAAGATCTGCCCGTGCTGTTGTTCCTGGCAGGCGGTCCCGGCGGTAGCGAACTGGTGATGACACGTCGCTATCTGAGCGAACTTGAAGAACACTTCATCATTGTCAACTGGGATCAACCCGGTGCTGGCAAATCATACAATGCTGTGCCCCAGGATCAACTGACGCCGGATCGTTTTATCGAAGACGGTCACGCCCTGACGCTCCACCTGCTTGAACGGTTTGACCAGGACAAAATCTACATCTTCGGCGAATCCTGGGGCAACATTCTGGGCGTATGGCTGGTGCAGCAGTATCCTGACCTGTATCACGCGCTGGTCACGACCGGGATGATGGTGGCACCGGTTGAGAATGATATTCAGATGTACGAATTCGCGCTGCAACGGGCGACCGAGCAGGGACGTACCAATCTTGTTGAAACGCTGCGGCGCAACGGGCCGCCCCCCTATGAACGCGATGAACTGATCAGCAATTTTGGGTCAATGAACGGCATCGTTAACGACTATATGAACGCGCACGCACACGGCGAGGGCACCGGGCATAATCTCGCATTCGACTCACTGGCAGCGCAGGAGTACGGCCTGTTAGACAAAGTCTATTGGGGATTATCGCTCCTGAACACCTTCCCGCGCGTCTATTCACAGTTAGACGACGTGGACTTCCGCACACAGGCCACTACG
Source organism: uncultured Chloroflexota bacterium (assembly GCA_937974245.1). Taxonomy (GTDB): domain Bacteria; phylum Chloroflexota; class Anaerolineae; order Aggregatilineales; family Phototrophicaceae; genus JACKCG01. The sequence continues at coordinate 53,630 of CALJKV010000063.1, forward strand.
CTCAAGGTTCCGGTGTACTTCATCAAAGGTCGCTGGGACATCAATGCGAGCAATTCGCTGACGGAAGAATACTTCGAGATTCTGGACGCACCGCACAAGGAATTGATCTGGTTCGAAGATTCGGCCCACACACCGAGTTGGGATGAACCTTTGCACTTCACCGATGTGATGGTCAACACGGTGCTGGCACAGACTGCACCAAACCGATAGCGATCGTCAGCTGAATGCCATCGAGGGACACAATTTAGTCCCTCGGTGGTTTAACCTTCCCCCTTTTCAGTGTAGGAAAAGGGAGCAGAAAAGTATGACTACAGAACGAGGACACTGCACGGAAAAATTCAAGCGCGAGGCAATGCGGCTGATGAAAACCAGTGACAAACCCATCGCACAGTTGGCTCGTGATTTGGGGGTCACTACAGTGCAAGCTACGATTCTAGGGTAGCAGGCGGCGCTGGTGAATATGGTACACCCGATCCACCTGATCGAGCAGCACGCGGCGGTGCGTGAAAATCAAGAGGCTGCGCCCCACTGTAGATTGGAGAATCGTCTCCAGCACCGAGCGCTCGGTAATGGGGTCGAGGTTGGCGGTAGCCTCGTCCAGGATGAGGATAGGCGTGTTCTTGAGCAGGACACGCGCCAGTGCAACACGCTGCCGTTCCCCCCCACTGAGCTGCGAGCCATCTTCCCCCACAAATGTGTCGTAGCCTTCGGGCAGCGACAGGATGAAGTCATGAATCTGCGCCTGCCGAGCTGCCACTTCGATTGCTTCCTGTGTCGCGCCTGTGCGGGCGATGCGGATATTCTCGCGGATGGTGGTGTTAAACAGGTGGGTGCGTTGTGTCATCACGCCGAACACCTCGCGGATATCCGCCTGCCGATAGTCGCGCAGGTCACGCCCGCCCAGCAGAATGTCTCCCGTTTCATAATCCCAGAAGCGCAGCAGGATATTCACCAATGTAGATTTTCCCGCGCCACTCTCACCCAGAATCGCAACACGCTCGCCAGGCTGAAGCGCCAACGCTACCGCCTCAAATACGGGGGGTTCACCAGCTGCATAACGGAACGACAACTCCCGGATTTCCAGCGCAGGGTGTTCGGGGAACGGCGCGGGGGATACCGGGTCAGTAACAATCGGCGGCAGGTCGGCCAGCGCGAAGAGCCGCCGGGAAGCCTGGGTGTTCGCCCCCAGGTGAGCCGCCGCCTGTGCCAGCGGCAGGAACGCCTCAAATACGGCGATGGTCGCCAGCGCCACCGTCGCCAGGTAGACCCCGTCAATACGCGGAACTGCGGCGGCCAGCACCGCCAGGGCTGCGCCATTCGTCAGGAAAACAGTCAGCGCCACCTGTAGCGCGTCGAACCGGGCGATACGCGTTTCCTGCGTCGCAAGCCCCTGACTGAGTGCGGCGATTTTGCCAACCTGCGCAGGAGTCTGCCCGTAGACCAGCGTCTCCGCCATACCCTGAATGTAATCTACCAGCGTCGCGTTCAGTTCGGCACGCACGGCCACCCGCTCACGCCCGGCCCTGGCGTTTCCCCACCAGGCCAGCAGGGGGATGAAGATACCGGCGGCCAGCATAAACACCAGCGCTACCAGTGCCACCAGTGGATCAAACAGGTTGAGAAACACGGTGAGCAGCAGCGCGACTACCAATGCTGTCAGGGGCGGCGCAACCGCCCGCAGATACAGGTTTTGCAGGCTTTCGATGTCGTCAATCACGCGGCTGAGCAGGTCGCCGCTGCGCAGAGAAACCAGCCGCGCCGGGGCTAACGGCTCTATCGCCCGGTAGAACGCAACGCGCAGGTGCGCCAGCAAGCGAAAGGTCGTCTCATGGGAAACCAGCCGTTCGAGATAACGGAATACGCCGCGTGCAATCCCGAAGAAGCGCACGCCAACAACAGCGACACTGAGTTCAGCAATTGATGGCTGCTGAGCCGCCCTGGAGATCAGCCAGGCCGAAGTTGCCATCAGGCTGACACTGCTGGCAATCGTGAGAACCCCCAGCAGGGTCGCCAGCGCCATCCCCCGCCAGAATGGGAGCGCCAGCCGCAGCACACGCCACAGCGGGTCACGATTCATCGCTAAAGCCCTCGTCACTGTTCACGAGATGGGCATACCGCCCGCCCGCAGCCATCAACGCGACATGACTCCCCTGTTCGATGACCGCACCACCCTCCATCAGGATGATCCTGTCAGCGTGAACCGCCGTACTCAGGCGGTGGGTAATCAGGAGGAGTGTGCGCCCCGCCGTGACTCGTTCCAGCGCCCGCATGATGGCGGCTTCGCTTTCCGGGTCAAGCTGCGAAGTCGGTTCGTCCAGAATCAACAGAGAGGCGTCCCGCAGGAAAGCGCGTGCCAGGGCGACGCGCTGCGCCTGTCCACCGCTCAGGCGCAGGCCGCGTTCTCCGCATACCGTCTCGTAGCCCTGAGGAAGTTGCATGACGAAATCATGCACCCCGGCTGCCTGTGCTGCCGTAATCATCTGTGTTTCTGAGGCGTCAGGACGGCTGAAACGAATATTTTCGGCAATCGTGGCGTTGAAGAGATACGGTGATTGGGATACCCAGGCAATATGCTCCCGCCAGGCCCCGGCAGGGATACAGGCTAAGTCGCCCCCATCCACGCTGATACGCCCGGAGTCGGGTTGGGCGAAGCGCAGCAGCAGCGCGGCGATACTCGTCTTGCCGCCCCCGCTCGCGCCCACCAGCGCGGCCCGCTGCCCCGGCTCAATCTCGAAAGACACATCCTTGAGAGCGGGGCGTGTGTCATCCGCATAGGCCAGCGATACCCCTTCAAAACGAATATGCAGCGCCGTTGGAACCGGAAGCGCGTCCTTACTGGATTTCTCCGGGAGCGGCGTATCCAGCACCGCATACAGCCGTTCTGCCGCCGCCTTGCCTTCGGTAGCGTTATGGAACTTCGCGCCTAAGGCCCGCAGCGGCAGGTAGAATTCCGGCGCAATCACCAGCAGGAACAGCGCCTGTTCAAAACCGATGCCGCCATTTAACAGCCGGACGCCGATTTCTACCGCGACAATCGCCACACTGAGCGTCGCCAGCATTTCCAGCGTGAAGGCTGAAAGAAAGGCAATCCGCAGCACGCGCATCGTGGCTTCCCGGAAATCTCCGGTAATGCGCTGGATTGTCTCGGCCTGGTACTGGCTGCGGTTGAATAATTTGAGGGTGGTCAGTCCCTGCATGACATCAAGAAAGTGCGCCCCTAGGTGACGCATTTCAGAGTACTGGCGTCTTGCCAGCGCTCCGGCGGCCATACCGATCAGCGCCATGAAGAACGGGATAAGCGGGGCTGTCACCAGGAGAACGGCGAACGTCACAAGGTCGAGCGGCAGCACAACCAACAGAATCACGAGCGGCAGAACGATCGCACTGAAGATACCCGGCAGATAATCCCGGTAGTAGCCATCCAGCTTTTCGATGCCCTCGGTTGCGCTCAGTACCAGGTCACCGCTGCGCTCGGTCTGCCGGTATGCCGGGCCAAGCGCATAGAGGTGCGCCGTGAAGCGTTCTCGCAGCGCGTTTTTCACACGGATGGCGAGCTGAGCCGAAGCGCGCCCACTCGCATAACTCAGGGCGGCACGCACCCCTACGATACCCAACAGAAACAGCAGCGTTGGCAGCACCTGTTCCTGCGTTGCCTCACCCAGGAACACCCTTTGGATCACCTGGCTGAGCAGCGCAGCCTGGGCAATAATCACGAATCCCAACAGTGCGTTGGCTCCCAGGCTGGCAGCCACCGCACCATATGCGAGTCGGGTTTCATAAAGCAGTCGCTGATCGAGGCTGCGTTTTCGCGCAGGTTGAGCAGGCAACATGGCGGTTCTGCCTAAATGGACGATGGAAGCATTATCCCTGCCCGACATAGAATCGGACAGGGATAAATCGTGATTCAGCGAGGGTTAGTATTCAAGATGGCTTTCAGTGGTCAGCCGTTTGCGGAATATCCAGTAGCTCCAGGCCTGGTATGCCAGCACCACCGGCACCAGTGTCAGCGCGATGACCGACATGACTTGCAGGGTGTAAAGACTGGATGACGCGTTGTAGATGGTCAGGTCAAAACCCAGTGTGGATGGCATCACGCGCGGGAAAAGCGTGCCGAAGATGAGCGCGACCACGCCGACAACCGTTACACTCGTACCGAGGAATGCCCGGCCATACCGTGCCTTGAAGATGAAATAGCCGGTTGCCAGCAATCCGGCCACCGCCGCCACCAATCCCAGCACGTTTGCCGGATTCAGGTTTTCCAGAATGTCGGTTTCAAACAGGCTGAGGACGACGAACACAACAGCCACCAACGTGACCGGCAGCCACAACCGCCGGGCAAAACTACTGACCCGTTCCTGGATGACGCCATCGGTCTTGAGTTCCAGGAACAACGCGCCGTGCAGGATGAACAGGGTGAGTGTGACCAGCCCGCCCACCAGTGAATAGGGGTTGAGCAGGTCAAAAAACGTGCCGACATACGTCATGCTGGCGTCAATTGCCACGCCGCGCAGAATGTTACCGAATGCCACGCCCCACAGCAGCGCCGGAAGCGCACTGCCGATGAAGATCGCCCAATCCCACAGGCTGCGCCAACAAGGGGCATTATCCTTGCTGCGGAACTCGAACGCCACGCCGCGCACGATGAGCGCGACCAGAATGAGGAAGAGCGCCAGGTAGAAGCCGCTGAACAGGGTCGCGTACCAGTTGGGGAACGCCGCGAACATCGCGCCGCCAGCGGTCAACAGCCAGACTTCATTACCGTCCCAGACCGGGCCAATCGTATTGATAACGATACGCCGTTCTTCATCTTTCCTGGCGACGAATGGGAGCAGAATGCCGACCCCGTAGTCAAAACCTTCCAAAAAGAGAAAGCCTGTAAACAACACGGCGATCAGAAGAAACCAGAGTGTTTGAAATACTTGCAAATCCATGAGTAGCTCCCTTAGTACGCGCCTTCGTAGCGTGCTTTATTCTCCGCATTTTCCGGCTCACTGCTCCCAGCCCAGGGGATCAGCGTGTCGCCCCCGTCCATATTGTGACGGGCATATTTTTGCAGCAGGTAAATGTCAGCGACCATCAGCAGCCCGTAAATGAGCGTGAAGCCGATCAGTGAAATCCACAACATTTCAATCGTGACGTTGGGCGATATGGCCTGGTCAATCGTCATCAACCCTTGCACAATCCAGGGTTGACGCCCCATTTCGGTCAATATCCAGCCGGTGGAGTTCGCCAGGTAGGGCAGGAAAATCGCCAGGATGAGCAGACGCAGCAGCCATTTCCCTTTACCGTTCCCCAGGTTGTTACGGAAGAACAGGAATGAGCCTGCGATACCCAGTACAAACATGAGGGCGCCAGCGCCAACCATCGCCCGGAAGCTCCAGTACGTCAGCCAGATGGCCGGCGGCACATAATCACCCGGCCCGTACTGCTCCTCATATTGCGCCTGTAATTCGTTGATGCCCTGAACCTTCCCATCCAGCGTGTTATAAGAAAGGAAACTCAGGAGCGAAGGGATACGAATGTTCACAATAGAGGTGCGGTCTTTTTCATTGCCGATCTGGAACATGGAGAGTCCCGCCGGGTCTTCTGACTCCCACAGGCCTTCCGCCGACGCGAGTTTCATCGGCTGGGTATCGGCCATGCGCTGCCCCTGAGCATGACCAAACAGCATGGTCCCCAGTACCGCCACCGTGCCGATGATAAGGCTCATACGGACGGATGTATAGAACGGTTGCAGGCCGCCGGTTTTGTTACGCAGCAGGTGGAAGGCGCTGATCCCCAGGACAAAGAAGGCCGCCGTCGTCAGGCCGCCAAGCACAACATGCGGGAATTGCAGCCATACATTCGGGTTCTGGATGAGTGCGAAGAAATCAGTCATCTCGGCGCGGCCACTTTCCGCGATAGTGTAGCCAACCGGGTTCTGCATAAACGAGTTGGCGACCAGAATCCAGAACGCGGAGACATTGGCGGCGATTGCCACCAACCAGATCGCGGTCAGGTGGACTCGTTTCGAGAGCTTGTCCCAACCGAAAATCCACACACCCAGGAACGTCGATTCGATGAAGAACGCAACCAGCGCTTCAACAGCCAGCGGCGCACCGAAGATATCGCCTACAAAACGCGAATATTCCGACCAGTTCATGCCGAACTGGAATTCCTGAACAATGCCGGTAACAACCCCCATCGCAAAGTTGATGAGCAGCAGTTTGCCCCAGAACTTTGCCATCTGCTTATATTTTTCGTCGCCTCGGGTGACGTAAATGGTCTGCATGAGCGCGACCATGATCGAAAGCCCCAGACTGAGCGGAACGAAAAAGAAGTGATAGACGGTGGTGATGCCGAACTGTAAACGTGCCAGTGTCAACGCATCCATATCATTACCTCTTTTGATACTATAAAGACCACGATTGTATAGCCCTGGCGTTATTGCTATCAGTGAAAGCTATCACAAATTTCAATGACATTTATCGTGATGTTCTGTTAGATAACACATAATATAACACTCAATCTGGCACAAAATAGGCGTCACCGGATCTGAACACTGGTCAATGCTGTGATGCGTCCGTGCAGGTGCTGGCAAACGGCTTCGCAAGCACGCTGGACGGCGGGGGAGAGCCCCTCGCCTAACGCAAAATCCGCCCCACCAATCGTTATCATCCAGGCGGTGGGGGCTGTGCCGTACAGAATCCAGGACATGGCTAACAACTGCCCCGGCGTCAGATGATGTGTCATAGAAGAGGCTGTCGCATCCAGCACTGGCACAAGCGGCTCTTCGTGCCAGTCTCCGGGCAGTAGATTCATCCCGGCATCTACGAAAAACACATAAGCGGCCTCGCTGACGGCTGTCACCATCTCCGGCAGCACCTGACAGCTGGTGATAATCGTCAGCGTCGAATCCGAAAATTCAGGGCGGAGTGACTCCGCGACGAGCCACCCCACCCCATCATCCCGCCGTAACGGATTGCCATAAGCAATCAGCAGCAGCCGGGTCATTATCGTTTAATCTCGTCCGTGACCTCGCCAGCCGCCGAAACCAGTTGGATATGCAGCGGCATTTGCCCAACCGCGTGGGTAGAGCAGCTCAGACACGGGTCAAAGGTGCGGATCACGGCCTCAACGCGATTCAAAACACCATCATCCAGTTTGCCCTTCTTGATGAAGTGCCGCGCCGTCTGCAAAACGCCCTTGTCCATCGCCAGGTTGTTATTCCCGGTGGCGATAATCAGATTCGCCCACTGGATCAGTCCGTTTTCATCAATCTTGTAGTGGTGCAGCAGCGTACCGCGTGGGGCTTCCGCAATACCGACGCCTTCAAAAGCATTGGGCGAGGCCAGCGCCTGCACATGAGTATCGAGAATGCGCGAGTCATCCAAAAGCTGCTCAATTCGTTCAACCCCATACAGGATTTCAACCAGGCGGGCATAGTGGTAATAGAATGAACTCTGCCGTTCTTCCAGTGGGATTTGCTTAAACTGCGCCAGAGCTTCATCAGCCAGCGGTGTGCCGCAGCGGTCTACAATATTCAGGCGTGCCAGCGGCCCGACCCGGTAGATGCCATCCGGGTAGCCCAGCGGGCGATAAAACGGCGACTTGAGATACGAGTGTTCCTCCACGGCTTCGCCAAAGGCATCCTGGTAGCTGTAGGGGTCAATCGCCGCTTCAACCATCTTGCCCTTTGCATCCACCAGGCGCAGATCGCCGTCATAGTGTTCGAGCGTGTTGCCCGGCCCGACCAGCCCCAGGTACATCGTGGGGAAATTAGCGAAGGCCAGGATTTCTTCGGCAAACCGGGTTTGCGTCGGCACAAACCATTCGAGCATATGCAGCGCGAAGGCCTTCATTTCCGGGATCATCGCCTGCATCTGCTCGCGTTTTTCGGCGGTCAGGGGCGCGTTTACGCCGCCGGGGACCACCCAGGCCGGGTGAATCCGTTTGTCGCCCAGCAGTTCGATAATCTGCTGCCCGAACTGGCGCAGCCGCACGCCGCCCCGTGCCATTTCCGGGTTGCTTTCCATGATGCCGAAGATATTGCGTTTGGCCGGGTCCGCATCCATACCCAGCAGCAGGTCTGGCGCGGAAAGATAGAAGAAACTAAGCGCGTGGGACTGCACCATCTGCGCGAGGGTGAGAATCTTGCGGAGCTTCACGGCTGTCGGCGGCACGCGCACGGCCAGCAGTTCGTCACAGGCCTTCGCTGAAGTCACCAGGTGGCTGACCGGGCAGATACCGCAGATACGCGCCATCAATGAGGGCATCTCACGGAAAGGGCGGCCTTCGGAAAACTTCTCAAATCCCCGGTACTGTGTCACATGGAAATGCGCGTCGGCCACCTGCCCTTTGCTATCCAGTTGAATGGTGATCCGGGCATGTCCCTCAATCCGTGTGACGGGATCAATAGAGATTACTTTGTTGGTCATGTTGGTTTTCTCTCTCTATCCTTATATGCCCTTAACCGAAATGGGATTGCTCGCCCACCTGCGGCAGACGACCTTCGAGCAGTTCGCCCAGGACTTGTAAGATCGTGGCGGCGCTGGGCGGGCAGCCCGGCACGAACACGTCCACTGGCACAATCTGATGTACCGGGCGCACGCGGGGGAGCAGCGGCGGGATACTCACATCCGGCACGCGCTGGTTGACCTGGGCGTTCTCAAAGTAGGCACGATCCAGTACATCTTTCAGCTTGAAACTGTTCCGCATCGAGGGGACATTCCCGGTCACAGCGCAGTCACCCAGCGAAACCAGCAGCCGGGTATGCTCCCGAATATGCTTGATTTTCTTGAGGTCATCCTCATTACTGACCGCGCCTTCGACCAGCGTCACATCTACGCTATCCGGGAAGACCTTGTTATCCACCAGAGGGCTGTACACCAGTGAAATGCGGTCAGCCAGATCGAGCAGGGCTTCGTCAATATCCAGGAACGACATATGGCAGCCGGAGCAGCCATCCAACCAGACGGTGGCGATACTCACTTTACCCATTGGAACGTACCTCCCGGATTGTATTGAGATAGGGCAGAAACTCGTGTTCTTTTTCCATTTCAGCAACGGCCTTGCTCTTCTTGAAGAGCGCACCGGTGGGACACACCTGAACACATTTGCCACAGCTCGTGCAGGTTTTGCTCTCTCCCCACGGGCGGTTCAGGTCGGTGATGACCTGCGACTGAATGCCGCGCCCCAATAAGTCCCAGGTGTGAGCGCCTTCAATCTCATCGCACACGCGCACACAGCGGGCACACAGGATGCAGCGGTTATGATCCACGCCAAAGCGGTAGTGTGAGACATCCACGCTTTTCGCCGGATTGCGGTATTCCAGGTGACTGTGATCCATGCCCAGGCGCTGCGCCAGGGCTTGCAGTTCGCATGTCCCGTTGGAGACGCACACCGCGCAGACATGATTGCCCTCGACAAAGAGCATCTCCAGGATCATGCGGCGGTAGGTTTGAAGCCGTTCAGACTGTGTATATATCTGCATCCCTTCTTCAACACGGGTGACACAGGCGGGGGCAAGTCCCCGGTAACCTTCGACTTCAACCAGGCACAGGCGGCACGCGCCTACTGGCTTCAGCCCTTCGAGATTGCACAAAGTCGGGATAAAGATGGCGTTATCCTGCGCGACTTGCAGGATAGTATCGTCTGTCCCGGCGCTGACATCTTGATCGTCAATGCGTAATGTTTTGACCATCGGGTTACTCCTTCACCAACTCGGTATCCGCCAGCTTTTCGAGGTACTCTTCCCGGAAAAAGCGCAGTGTACTCATCACCGGGTTGGGTGCGGACTGCCCCAAACCGCACAGGCTGGTACTGCGAACCATGTCACACAGCGTCTCTAGCTGCTGTAGATCACTCTGATTGGCGTGTCCCTGGGCGATTTTGGTCAGGAGGTCGTACATGAGCGCCGTACCGACCCGGCATGGCACACATTTCCCGCACGATTCGCTCATACAGAATTCCATAAAGTAGCGGGCGACTTCCACCATCGAGGAACCGTCATCCATGACAATCATGCCGCCGGAACCCATAATCGAGCCAAGTTCACTGAGCGACTCGTAATCCACCGAGGTGCCCAGGTGATCGGCGGGGATACAGCCACCAGACGGGCCGCCGGTCTGCACCGCTTTAAAGCGCCGGCCATCGGGGATACCGCCGCCCATATCGTAGATGATTTCTTCAAGTGTGATGCCCATCGGCACTTCGATCAGGCCGATGTTCTTGACCTTGCCGGAAAGCGCGAAGACTTTCGTGCCTTTGCTCTTTTTCGTGCCGATCTTGGCGAACCAATCCCCGCCATTCCGGAGAATCGCCGGCACATTAGCGAAAGTTTCCACATTATTGATGAGTGTTGGGCAGCCCCATAGCCCTTTCGCAGCCGGGTACGGCGGGCGCGGGCGTGGCGAACCCCGCCGACCTTCAATAGAGGCCAGCAGCGCCGTCTCTTCACCGCACACGAAAGCCCCCGCGCCCAGTCGGATTTCCAGCGAGAAGTCGAAGTTGGTCCCAAAGATATTCTGCCCCAGGATGCCCGCTTTCTGCGCCTGACGAATCGCCTTATTCAGGCGTTCAATTGCCAGTGGATATTCCGCCCGCACATAAATGTAGCCGTGATGTGCGCCCACCGCATAGGCGGCGATTGCCATCCCCTCGATGACGCGATGTGGATCGCCTTCCATGACGCTGCGATCCATAAATGCGCCGGGGTCGCCTTCATCGCCATTGCACACAACGTACTTAGTCGTCCCTTCGGAACGGGCAACGGTACTCAATTTGAGGCCAGTGGGATACCCCGCACCGCCGCGTCCCCGCAAGCCGCTGCGCGTGACTTCATTGATCACACCAATCGGCATCAATTCGGTCAGAACCCGCATGAACGCCTGGTAACCGCCCACGGCCATATAGTCTTCGATACGTTCGGGGTCAATCCGCCCGCAGTTTTCCAGCACGATTTTGTGCTGGCTCTTGAAGAAAGGAATATCCGTCGGGCAATGTTTATGCCGGATCGGGCCTTTGCCGAGGTTTTTCACGATGTCAGGCGCGTCTTCGGTGGTGACACCCTGATAGAGAACATCTTCACTGGGAACAGCGACCAGCGGCCCATTGCCGCACAGCCCCATGCAGCCCACGCCTTTAACCAGGCAGTGACCCGACTCGCCATGCGCTTCGACTTCGGTTTCCAGCGCCGTTTTGATCTTGTCGCTCTGTGAAGACAGGCAGCCCGCCGCCATACATACATGAATATGGTGGCGATATTCGGCCTGTCTACGGCGTTCCTGTTCCCCTATCTGGAGAAATTCTTCATGATCCATTGCCCGTAATCCTCCGAATTTGCTCGATGACGTTTTCCGGTGTCATTTTAGGAATGACATCTCCATCCACAACGACGGCGGGCGCCAACCCACACGAGCCGATACAGCGGGCTGTCAGCAGGGAAAATTCGCCATCACTGGTCGTCTGGCCGGGCTGCACGTCGTAGGCTTCCGCCACACGCTCCAATACCTGGTCACTGCCTTTGATATAGCAGGCTGTCCCCAAACAGACCACGCAGCTATGGCGGCCACCCGGTTTCAACTGGAAAAAGTGGTAAAAGGTCGCCACGCCGTAGGTCTGGCTGAGCGGGACGCGTAGGCTGTTGGATACATAGTGCAGCGCCTCATCGTCCAGGTAGCCGAATGACTGCTGGACAGCGTGCAGAGTTTCGATGAGCGCATGAGGATGGTAGCCGTGCCGCCGCATCGTCGCATTGACAATGCGCCAGCGTTTATCGTCCGAAGGCGGTTCGATTTCGGTAAAATGCCGGTACATCATTGATCCTTTTTCTGGAATGTGGGCTAAACACCTTAGAAGTTACGCAGCCATGTGTGAAATTTCGCCCGAACAAAGGGCCTAAGCTCTCTGTCTTGCCAACATACTGCGTAAGTCCCTTAACACCTCTACCATTGTGAGATAAATGGGCTGAACATCCAATTGAACAATGACACCGTTATTTGTGATTTTTGTCACAATCGAATCGGGAGGGAGTATTTTCCCATCGTCTACGATAACGACAAGCTGGACTTTTCGGCGTATCCAGACTATATGAAGGAATACTCTGGCGCGCCTGAACTGTGATTACACGAGGGACTAGCAGGGCGATTGCATCAAAATAGGAATTTCAATTTGATATACACTTCTGGCTTTTTCTACCCCCTCTCAATCTCCCCCCGCCAATGGGGGCGACTTGTTGGTTCTGTTTGACCAGCCCCCGCCCCGTTTGCGGGGAGGGTTGGGGAGGGGTCAGAAAAGGCTGATTTGTATAGAGCGAATTTGATGTGATTGCCCTGGAGGGATTAGGCACCAAGCTCGACAGGTTGTTATGTTTTTTGTTATACTCTGTTCCAGACATCAAGCATGAGGAAACCTGGTATTTGCTTACCCGTATATACCGCACACATCTCACTCGAATAGACCCTGGTCTGGTTGTAGCGGCCCTGCTGCCTCTGGTCGCCATACTACCCGCGCTTGGTGATGGCATCATTGCTGGAGCCGACTCAGTTTTCAATGTTCACCGCATTTATTCCATGAAACTGATGTTGCAGCATGGCATCCTCTATCCGCGTTGGATTCCCTATTTTCATCTGGGTTATGGCTACCCCATCTTTAACTTCTATGCGCCTGGAGTATCCTACCTGGGGGGTCTGTTTTCGCTGCTGGGCCTGTCACCTGAAGCCGCTTATACGTTTGTGGCAGCATTAGCGACTGTCCTGGGCAGCACAGGAACCTATCTGCTGGGACGGCAACTTTTCTCAAGTACCGCTGGCCTCCTGGCGGCGATGCTGTGGGTCTATGCTCCCACTCGCCTGTTCGAGTTCTGGCAAATGGGCAGTCTGGCACAGATGATGGCAACTGCACTCATCCCCTGGTTGTTCTGGGGGCTGGCACAAGCCCTACGCCACCCGACACGCCGAAGTATTCCATCCATCGCCCTGCCATTAGCGGGGATCATCATGACACACCAGCCGACGACATTCATCACAGCGATGGTGGTTGCTCCGGCGGCGTTCATCCTGCCGATATGGACAGCAAGGTGGGCAAACGAAACGGTATGGCGACGTTTCGTGGTGGTATTCGGTGGTCTGGCGCTCGGTATCGGGTTGGCGATGATTTTCCTGTTGCCTGTGGTGCTGGAACTGCGTTATATCCTGGCCGCTGAATCGCTTCCTGGTACCGTAGATCGTCTGATACGTAATTTCTTCCGGCCCGCTGACTTATTTGCTCTGCCCCGCCCATTGGATACTGCCGACCTTAACCCGGTCATGGTTAGCTCAATGGGGTTGGTGGGAGGCTTATTGGCTGTGCTGGGTGCGGCGTCGCTGTTCCGTAGAAAACGAATCGGGCCGGTCATCCTGCTGCTGGCAGGATTGATGTTCACCTTGTATATGGCAACCGAATCGTCCCTATCTGTCTGGTTGACCATTCCCTACCTGGAACAATTGCGTTTCCCGGTACGTTTCCTGCGAATGGGAACGGTATTCCTGGCCCTGCTGGGCGGCGCCAGTCTGTTAATACTGCCACAGCGCTGGCGGTTGGTTGGGTGCATTATCGGTATGGCATTCGTGTTGCTTCAGGCCATGCCCTTGGTCACACCTCACCAGAACTTCAGCCATTGGGAAAACATCTCGGCGGCGGACGAGGTCAACATGGAGATGACGCTCCACAACTGGGGATCAACCAGCTACGGTGAATTCGATCCGGTGTGGGGGGATCAGGTACCTTATGATCCACCCGACCCGGCGCAATATCGGGATGATCCGATGTTGATTCCGGTTCACCAGTTGACCGGATATGAAGACATCACAGTGGAACAAGTAGACAGCATGGCAGTAAAAGTGGCTACCGCACAGGCACGCCCGGTGATTTTCCGCCAGTTCTACTTCCCCGGTTGGACTGCCACTATAGATGGCACACAGGTAGAGATATACCCCGAATCCAGATATGGGCTTGTCACTGTTGATGTGCCGCCCGGTGAGCATCTTATCACTCTGGCATACACCGGCACAATCGCACAGGGGGCGGGAGCCATGCTCACGTTTCTGAGCATCGGTATACTGATTTTCCTTTATGCCCGCCGGGGAGACACAATTGATACGAAGAGAGAAGTTAAGGAGCGAGTGAGTCGTCCGGTGTCGGCTGGCATCATTGCTGGAATTGTGATTGTGGCATTCCTGAACCGGATGGTTATTGTACCTGACACTCACTGGTTCCGCTTTGAATCGTCGCCGGATGCCCCCTATTACATGCACACAGCCGTGCATATCCCCTTTGGTGACGCCTTTCAACTGCTTGGCTATACTCTGGAACAGGATAGCGTGAACCCTGGTGGCTGGCTGAATATCACATTATATTGGCGGGCAATGCACGAGATCAGTCGTAGTTTCCGGCCCATCATCCAACTGGTCAATCTTTCGCGCACCGAAGCCTGGGCAGTCACCGAGCCGGTGTCTCTTTCACCCAATCTGGGCGGTACAACCCAGGGAATGACACCGGATCATTTCCTCTCCATCACATACAAGCTGCGTGTGTTTGAAGAGGCCCCACCCTACATTGGGCTGATTACCGTTCGGTTGCTGGATACTGAGAACGACGAAGCCCAACTCCTGCCGGATGGCACCAGCAGTCTCGTCATCGGTTCGCCTATCCGCGTGAGAGGCACTGGCACAGCCGATCAACCCATGCTGGATTACCGCCTCGGTGATGTTCTGCGCCTCAATTGTGCTTCAATTCAACCTGCGGGTGACGACCTCGCAATAGACCTCTACTGGCATGTACTGGAAACACCGCCGCGAGATTTCAAAACATTCATTCATGGCCTTGACCAGGCGGGAGAATTGGTGGTGCCAGGTGACGGCGATCCGTTGAATGGTGATTATCCGCCTTCGTACTGGCTGCCCGGCCAGATACTCCACGACCGCTATACGCTGCCCTGGAGTGACGATCTGGCATCGGTTGCTATTGGCCTGTATTTTCCCGACAGTGGAGTACGTTTGCCGGTGACGAACGACAGCCAGCCCGTGCTGGATAACCGCATTCTCCTCCCCATCAAGGCAGTTTCATGTGAATAGTGCCGATTTCAATCAGATGTGTGGCATAGTATGTGCGACCCTAACTCCATCCAGTCGGATTCCGGGCACAATATTCTCCTTATTGAAAGCCGCCGCTGGGGGTGGAAAGGCCGCGCTCTCCGGCAATCTTCGCCTCATAACCGCTGGCGTAATAGGCCGCGATAGGGTCAACTGGCACGCCCATCTCCGCCCGAACCTGTGCCAGCAAAGGCCGCACGTCGGTGCGATATGCATCGTTCAGCAGACGGTGCGCCTCTAAAACGTTCCCTTCCTGCTGCGCCTGGGCAAGCTGTTGGCGCGGCACGAGCAACGCTTTGGCGTAGGCTTCCTGGCAGTTCAGCACCGAGTAAATGATGGGCGCCATTTTCCCTTCAACATTGTGATTCTGATCAAGCATGTAGGCCACCTGGCGGGCCGTTGTCCGCGCCGGTTCGTCGCTCCCCATCTCCGCCCCCGCCAGTTCGGTGTAGATCAGGAATAGTTCGTAGGGGTTGACGCTGCCCACAATCAGATCGTCGTCGGCATACTTGCGGTTGTTGAAGTGGAAGCCGCCCAGCCGTCCTTCATCCAGCAGGAAGGCCACGATCTGCTCAATATTGACACCCTGCGCATGGTGGCCGAGGTCTACCAGAACCTGCGCCTGCGCCCCAAGTTTGAGGCACCAGGCATAGGCCGTACCCCAGTCAGGAATATCGGTACTGTAAAACGCCGGCTCAAAGAACTTATATTCCACCAGCATCCGGCTGTCGGCGGGCAGGTGCTGGTAGATCAGGCGCAGGCTCTCCTCAAAGCGGCGTTTGCGCCCGCGCAGGCTGTCCTGCCCGGCATAGTTCGTGCCGTCGGCAAACCACAGGCTCAGAATGTCACTGTGGAGCTTGGGCATAATCTCGCAGCATTCAAGGATATGATCCAGGGCGCGTTCGCGGATACCTCCGCTCGGATTTGCCAGCGACCCCAGCCGGTATTCGTCATCCTGGAAAACATTGGGATTCACCGCGCCGATGCGTACTCCCTGCTCGGCGGCATACTGGTTCATGGCGTCATAATCATCATTTTCGGGGCGATCCCAGGGGATATGCACGGCGACAGTCGGGGCAATGCCGGTCATTTTGTGTACCATCGCGGCGTCCGCCAGTTTTTGCTGTGTGGTGGTGGCCGCACCGCGCCAGGCGAAGGCCTTAAAGCGCGTGCCGCTGTTGGCGTAGCCCCAACTGGGCGTTTCGATGTGTTGGTTTTTCAGTGCGGCTTTGACAGCAGCCAGGTCAATCCCCTGGCGGATGAGTTGTTCGGCCAGGAGTTCATAAGCGGCCTCGTATTCGGACATTTTGTACCTCCGGTCAAGATAATCAGGATATTTTTGGGTTCGTCCCGCCTACACACCGATTTCCAGCAGTCGGGCGTAGGCGGCATCCCACGCGCTCCGGTCTGCTGCCGGCTCGTAAACCTGCACGTCGGTTGAACGGCGCACCAATTCACGCCCTTCGATCAACGACGCCAGATCGCCTCGCGCCATCATCTGCACCAGCAGATTGCCATACGCCGTTGCTTCCACCGGCCCTGCGACCACCACCCGGCCCGTCGCGTCCGCCGTGAACTGGGATAACAGGCGGTTCTGCGTGCCGCCGCCGACGATGTGGATCGGGTCGAGGCGGTAGCCCAGAATCGCCTCTAGCTGCGCCAGCACCCAGCGGTACTTCAGCGCGAGGCTTTCCAGAATCGTGCGTACCATCGCCCCTTTATCTTCCAGAACCGGTTGATCCGTCGCCTGGCAGAAGTGATTAATGCGTCCCGGCATATCGCCCGGCGGCAGGAACTCCGGCGCGTCCGGGTTGAGGATGGCACTGAAGGGCGCGGCTGCCCCGGCCATGCGCGTGAGTTCCTCGTAGGAGAAATCTTCTCCCGCCTGCGCCCAGGTGCGCTGGCACTGCTGTACCAGCCACAGCCCCATCACATTCCGCGAAAAACGGAACGTGCCGCCGATGCCGCCTTCATTCGTCATATTGGCGGCCAGGCTGGCGGTGTTAATCACCGGGCCGGGCGTCACAGCCCCCATGATGGACCACGTGCCGGAACTGATCCAGGCGAAACGCTCACCCTGTGCGGGAATCGCCGCTACTGCCGAGCCAGTATCGTGACAGGCGGGCGCGACAATTGGGAAAGGGGAAGCGCCCACTTCATCAGCCAGTTCGGGCCGTAAATCCCCGATCACCGTCCCAGGCTGGACGATTTCGGGGAAAATGTGTGTTGGAATTTCGAGCTTTTCCAGCAGGGGGATAGCCCATCGGCCCTTCTGCGGGTCATAGCACTGGGTTGTCGTGGCAATCGTGAACTCGCTGACTTTGCAGCCGGAGAGCCAGTAATTAAAGAGGTCAGGCATCGTCAGAAAAGTGCGGGCAATCTTAAAAACCGGGGACTGCTGTTTGACCATTGCCAGAAGCTGGTACAGGCTGTTGATCGGTAGGAACTGGATTCCGCTCTGCTCAAAAATCGCCGCTTTCCCGGCAATGCGAAAAGCTTCCTCAACCATGCCATCGGTGCGGCTGTCGCGGTAATGATACGGGTTGCCGATGAGGATACCGGCTTCGTCGAGCAGCCCAAAATCCACGCCCCAGGTATCCAGCCCGGCACTCAGCGGTTGGTACGGAGCGGCAACCGCCATCCCCTGCTTGATGGCCGCCCAAATAGCCAGTACATCCCAGTGCAGGCCGTCATGCAGGCGCACCGGACGATTGGGAAAACGGTGCACCTCAGATAGTTCCAGGCGTTCGCCATCAAACCCGCCCAGCATCGCCCGGCCACTCTCCGCGCCCAGGTCAAAGGCCAGAAAATTCGCTGTTTTACCCATCATCCCCCCATTTTCATCACCACACCTGCTCATAGAGCCGCAGCCAGTTACCGCCCATAATTTTCTGTGTATCGGCGGCGCTGTACCCCCGTGCCAGCAGCGCAGCGGTGACATTCGGCAGTTCTGCTGCCGAAGCGAAGTTCTGTACTGGTGGGATACTCTCCATGAAGGCAATCACATCCAGTGGCAGGCCAGCCAGTACGGTCTGGACGACTTCTGCAGGCATTTCTTCCATGAAATCCGGCCCAATACCGACGTGATCCACGCCGACCATCTGCACCAGGTAATCAATCGCGCTGGCATAATCTTCAACAGCGGCGGGCAGATTGGGCGTGAGCATGGCCGGGAAAGACAGCGCGCCAATGACGCCGCCTCTGGCAGCACAGGCTTTCAGCGCCTCGTCGCTTTTGTTACGGGGGTGCAGGAACTGCGCTGCCGCGTTGGCGTGCGTGATCGCAACCGGCTTTTGAGAAGCGGCAATCGCTTCCAGGGTGGTGCGCGGGCCACAGTGGGATAAGTCCACCAGAATGCCCAGCCGGTTCATTTCGGCGATGACATCCCGGCCAAACGCGGTTAAGCCTTTGTCTTCCGCAACCTGGCAGCCGAAGCCAACCCGGTTCTCAAAGTTATACGTCAACTGGATAATACGCACGCCCAGTTCGTGATAGGCGCGCAGCAAAGGCAGTTTATCGGCAATCGGCGCAGTATCCTGGAAACCAAAGATAAAACCGGTCTTCCCGGCTACTTTCGCGGCATGAATATCGGCCACACTGCGGATCTGCATGGCAATCGCGGCGTGCCGGTCAAGCTGCTCGTACATCTGGCCGATCATGTCCAGGGTTTCTTCCGGGTTATGCCAGGCGGCCAGCGTCGCATTCACGGCGGTGGTGCCACCCTGATGGATATGTTTAATCACACTATCGCTGAAAAACCAACTGGCGTTCAACCCATCAATAATGATACTGTCCCGGTGTAACTGCTGCGCGTCATTCACTATGATTGATTCCCATCTTCAGTTACCATCAGTAGGGTGGGCAGAAGCCTCTCCCTACGATCTCCGTCCATTAAACTGCCAGACAAAACCCTAATCCTTATCATTTTCCGGCAGCGCCACCACCGCATCCGCCATGATGTGCGCCAGATAGACCGGTGCCAGCACGGGCGTGCGAGCCGGGTAGGGTGCTGAAAAAAATCGCTGGTAAATTTCGTTCATCTCGGCAAAGTTCGCGCCATCCGCCAGATAGACCGTTACCTTAACGACATCGGCCATTGAAGCGCCTGCCGCCTCGACAATCGCCTGAATGTTGGCGAAAACCCGCTCCGCCTGTTCACGAAAGGACTCACCCACCACCACGCCGGTTTGTGGGTCAAACGGGCCTTGCGCCGCGATATACAACTGCGGCGATGATACGATGACGCCCTGGGAATACGCCCCTTTCGGAGCAGGAGCGCGGTCAGTCTGGATAATAAGTTTCATCGGGTCATGCCTTCCCTTTGAGCTTCCAAATCCAGCGCGTTACCCGCGCCAGCAGCCCGCCAATCCCGCCGGGCGGATAAGGGACATAGCTTTGCAGCCGGGTAATCAGGCCGTCGCGGGTTTCAAAGACAAACACCTGGTCAAACTTGAGCGCCATCCCGCCCTTAAAAACGTGGTGGGTATCCACTTCCAGCGCCCCGGATGTGCCGTCCGACCACAGGTGGCGCACCGTGAAGCCCGGCTGTTCCATGTTGCCCAGTCCCCAGGCGAACCCCTGGCGAATCGCCTCTTTGCCTTTCATCGTCGGCACCGGGTAATGCGGGTCATAGACCAGTGCATCATCAGCAAACAGGGCCAGGGCTGCCTCTAAATCCTTCTTAGTAAAAGCCTCAATCAATGCATCTATTGTCTTATGCCGGGCACCGCTCATATTAGCTGTTCCTCGTATCTGTGCCAGACTCCTAACGGAGTTCCTGCCCGATTCCGGCAGCCAGCGCCGCCTGGTAGGCCAGCGCCGCCACCGCCACATCCTGAATCGCCAGACCGACGGACTTGAACAGCGTAATCTCTGCGCTGGTCTCCCGTCCCGGCTTATTCCCGGTGATGACGTCACCCAATTCGGCGTAGATAGCGGACTCCTGAATCGCCCCTTCCCTGAGGGGGATGAGCAGGTCGCCGGCTTCGGCCAGGCACGCCGCCCGCTGGTCAGCGACGATCTTCGCCCGCTGCACCGTCGTGGTGTCCAGCTCACGCCACCCCGCCGCATGGGAGCCGATACCATTGATATGCACGCCGGGACGTAGCAAATGCCCATCAAAAATCGGTTCGTGGGCGCTCGTGGCCGTTACCAGGATGTCCGCCGCCTCGATTGCCTCCTGGATGCTATCCGCTGCGGTCACATCTATATCGAGCATTGCGCCCATCTCCGCTGCGAATCGCGCTGCTGCATCCGGCATGGGGTCTATCACCAGGGCTTGCCGGATATTGCGAACGGCGCAGACTGCCTCCAACTGTGTCCTGGCCTGCACGCCCGCGCCAAAAACCGTGACGGTCTGTGCGTCCTCACGGGCGAGGTACTTCGTCGCCACACCACCCACCGCGCCAGTACGCACCGCCGTCATATATCCGGCGTCCATGACCGCCAGCAGCAGCCCGGTATCCGGTTCCAGCAGCAGCAGTGTACCGTTGATGAGTGGCAGGTTCTTCGCCGTGTTACCGCCAAACAGGGTGACGACCTTGATTCCCAGGCCGCCATCCGCCCCGCCGATATAGGCTGGCATCGCCGCGCCACCGCCGCCGTTCCCGCCAAAGCCGGCACGCTGCGGCATCACGACCCCGCCGGTTGCCAGTTGGCGAAAGGCGTTTTCAACGGCGGTAATCGCCGCATCCATCGTCAAAACGGTTTCAATATCCTGCCGGTTCAACCACAAAGCCATGTCGCTATGTTCCTTTTATCCCTGAATCTCAGCCGTTTGCAGGGGCATGGTGCATCATGCCCCTGCTTGACTCTTCATTCTCTACTGCTTTTGACTCAAGACTCAGCACTCACGCCTCAGACCTGCCTTACACCCGCTCAAACCGCGCCTGGAAGAAGCGCAGATACTTCGGTTCGTAGACCATCTTCAGCCCGCGTGTCGTCTCCCGCGCATCGTAGACCGCCTTGACCGACTCGGCCACCACATCCATGTGCGCCTGCGTGTAAACCCGGCGCGGGATTGTGAGGCGGGTGAGTTCGAGCGCCGGGTAACGGTGGTCGCCCGTCTTGGGGTCGCGTCCGGCGCTGACCACACCGCGTTCCATGCTGCGGACACCCGCATCCAGATAAAGTTCTGCCGCCAGCACCTGTCCCGGGAACTGGTCTTGCGGGAGGTGCGGATAAATCCGTTTGGCATCCAGGAAGATGGCATGACCGCCTACCGGCTGCACAATCGGCACGCCCCAATCGGTCAACAGGTCGCCCAGATAACGCACCTGCCCGACCCGCGCCCGTACATGGTCATCCTGCACCGACTCGGTAATGCCAATCGCCAGGGCTTCCATATCACGCCCGGCCATCCCCCCATAGGTATGCAGCCCTTCGTAAATCACGACCATGTTCCGCGCCAGGTCAGCGACTTCCTCATGATTTACCGCCAGCCAGCCGCCGATATTCACCAGATTGTCTTTCTTGGCGCTCATCCATGCCCCGTCGGTGTAGCCGCAGAATTCCAGCAGAATGTCCGCGATGGATCGATTGGCGTAACCTTCCTCACGCTCCTGGATAAAGAAGCAGTTTTCCACCATACGGGTCGCATCCAGGTAAATGCGAATCCCATACTTGTTACACAGGTCCCGCAGAGCACGGACATTCGCCATGCTCACCGGCTGCCCACCGGCCATGTTAACCGTCCCCGCCAGGCTGACATAAGCGATGTTCCCCGCGCCTTCACGTTTAATAAGCGCCTCAAGTTTGTCCAGGTCAACATTACCCTTGAAACCGTGCGGGCTGGCGGGATCGTGGGCTTCATCAATGATGACATCTACAAACGTGCCGCCCGCTAATTCCTGGTGCAGCCGGGTGGTGGTAAAGTACATATTGCCCGGCACAAACTGCCCCTGCTTGATGACGGCCTGGCTGATGAGGTGTTCCGCGCCGCGTCCCTGGTGGGTGGGGATGACGAAGCGATAGCCGTAATAGGTCTGGATCGCTTCTTCCAGGTGGTAGTAATTGCGGCTGCCCGCATAGGCCTCATCGCCCATCATAATACCGGCCCACTGGCGGTCACTCATCGCGCTCGTTCCGCTGTCGGTCAGCAGATCAATGTACACGTCCTCGGAACGCAGCAGGAAAGTATTGAAACCGGCATCGTTCAGGGCGCGTTCACGCTGTTCTCGGCTAATCATGGTGATTGGTTCGACCATCTTGATTTTCCAGGGTTCTGCCCAGGAACGACGACCTGCCTGCTGTCCCATTGTCTGCGGAATGTGATGTTCTGACATCGTTGGAGTCCTTGTCTAAACGTTCTTGTTAAAGTATCTTGCCAATATGTTTGCGTCCCTGCTCCCCAAATCAGCGTGTCACTGGTCGGGGCAGGTCTGCTGCTGATTGTAACGATGTCTCATGCTGGCTGCCCGATTTCTGGCAGAATCACCAAACCCACGCGGCCAGCTGTTTAAGTTGTCTCAACTGTCGCTTCCTCAACAGACACCGGCCATCAGTCCAATTCAGGCTCGTCTGTAATGCTGTGCTTTCCGGGACCGGCATGGATCACTGGCACACCCGGCAGGTTGATTTCCGCCGCCGTATGCTCTGGCACGACCAGCGTCAGACTGAAATGGTCGTTTTCCCAGCGCCATGCGATTTCGATTTCTCCATGCGGGGTCGGCACTGTCCCCTCGGCCCACGCCAGGCCAGCCGGCTGCGGCGCGACACGAAACGTGGCGAATCCCGGCTCAAGCGGGGTTACCCCCAACACCTCAGCTGTCAGGTCATAGGTTGGTGTGGACGCCCAGCCATGACATAGGCTCGTCCCCTCATCAACCTGCCACGTCTCGCGGAAAGTATCATCACCGGCCTCAACCAGCGCCCCCCAGCGCCGCCGAATGTGGTCGAGCAGTGCGCCATACCGCCCGGCTTTGCTCAGTGCGCGGTGCAGGTGATGGTCATAAAATGGTTGGGCGACGACAACCTGCCACGATTCATCAAACGGGATGATGCCCGGTATTTCCTGGCCCGTGCGCGTCAGTACCAGACGCGACTCGTCCATAATCCCATCAAGAATGCGTGACCAGCGTTCCCGCGGCGCCACATCAAAAGCGATCACGGCGGCGTTCGCCTGCTGGCTGACCCGGCGGCTGCCCCGTGCATCCACATAAACGCCCCGCGTGTCATCCCATAGATGCAGGTTGATACTCGTAGTAATGCGAGCGGCCAGTGACTCAAAATGGTTGGCGGCGTCTGGTTGGTTGACGACCCGCGCTAACCCGGCGGCGGCGTTCAGGGCAGCGACAAACTGGGCGTTCAGCGCCGTAACCTGCCCCTTTTTATCGAGTTCCGCCCAATCCACGAAAATCCAGTGCGGCACATCGGTGAGCAGCGATTCTGCGTTCAAATAACGCTCAAACCACGCTACCGCCCGGACGAGAACCGGGAACAACTCGCGCACGATGTCCCTATCAGCTGTGTACTGCGCATAACGCCCCAGCGTCATAATCCAGTAAAGCGTAAAGTCGGGGATATTCAGTACCTTGAGGCGGGAAAAATCGCCCGGCGCGCACATCATGAGCAGGCCATCCGGCAGTTGCGAGTAGGCGATCTGGCGCAGCAGCCGGGCTGCCAGGGCAGTATCGCCAAACGCTGCGAAATTCACCAGCACCTGCACATAGCCATCGCCCATCCACTGGCGCTGCTCTCGCGAGGGGCAGTCCACATACGAGTCATGCATACACAGGCGCACAGTGTTCGCGCCAACCGCCCAGATCCGATTCAGCAGGTCGTCAGAGCAGGTGAACCGTCCGCGATGTTCGACCGGGTAGGCGCTGTGGTGGATAGCGACGTTATGCAGCGTGAGCGGCTGTTCGCAGTTTCGCGCGGTAATCTGCACGTAACGAAAACCCGCCCACTCGAAGGCTTCCCAGGTTTGCCGCCCCGCCCGGAGGGTAACCCGGTGCGCCTGCGGCACATCGAACACGGGGATGCCCTTGTGAATGTGGACACGACCATCGTGGTGCAGGCGTTCGCTGTGGGTGTAGTCGAGAATCGCACCAGCCGGGGCATCCACCTCAAAACGCACCCTGCCGGTTACTATGCGTCCAAAATCCACCACCAGCGAGACGCTACGACCAGGTGCGGTAGTAATCGTCACGCCAGGAAAATCAACATCCACCCTATGCCGGAGGGCCGTCGTAACCGGGTTCGACCCCGCCGTGACCGCACACTGAGTCAATTCGGTCAATGGCTCCGCTTCAAACAGAGCCGCAATATCTCCCGCAGGGGACGCGTTGACGACCTCACCAACATGCAGCAGCGCCGCCGGGGGCACGATTTCTTCGTGCAACGCCGGGATGTCGCGCCGGGTCAGCAGCGGGAACGGCACAATATCCCCGGTGAACTGGCGTCCCGGTACTCGCAGCACTTCGGCTGTTCCCCAGCCGGAATCATCGAAATCCACCATGTTCCAGCCCGCCGGCTCCTGGCGGGCATCATAACGCTCAATAAATCCCAGGCTGCCGGACGGCACAGCCCGCTCCCAGGCGGAAGACTCAAGGTGACGCCAGTCTTTGCCGGTATCGAGTACTAGCGCTGTGCCCGGCATAACGACTTCCCCTTGCAGAAAGAATCCGCCCGAGCCGAATGCCCGGCTGGCTTCCCACTGCGGCAGCTCGTACCACGCGGTCAACCGCCCGTAGCTGTGAACCAGGGCAGCGATCACATTCAAGCCGGTCTGGAGATAAGGTCGCAGGTCGTAAGAGTCGGCCTGCTGCTGCGTCGGGTGACAGCGGGCTGGCCCACGCCCGACCAACTGACCGTTGACGTACAACTGGTAACGCCCATCGGCGGATACCATGACCGGCGCGGCCTGAACGGGTTTTTCCAGGGTAAAGGTATGGCGAAAGTAGATGTAGCGGTTCTGTTCATCGGCTGCCGGTGGCCCGGAGACGCCAAAGGAGATTGCCTGAAGTCCGCGCTCACGCCAGACCCATTCGGCGCGGCGCTGTCCTTGTTGTGTCATGATGCACTATATCCTTGTTGGGTAGCGTACTAGATCGCCAGGAAACGACCATAAATTTCGCCCACAATTCCCGGCTGTAGAAACAGGTCGGCCAGTGAAGACAGAACTTCCAGCCGCGCATCCGGGATGGTCGCTGCGTAACGCTGTGCCAGTTCAAACGGGTGCAGCGGGTCGTTCTCCCAGCCAATAATGCAGGTCGGAACCGATACGGTTTTCAGGACATCCAGGCTGGGCATGATCTCCCACTGCATAACGCTCTGGCAGGCAGTGGCGAAGCTGGCCGGGTCATGTGAGCCGTGCATCGCCGCAATGACGGCAATCAACGGTGGCGGCCATCCGAGTTCGTCGCGCTGGCGTACAGCGGCGGCGGCTAAATAGCCTTCCTTGCCGAGTTCAAGCATAGACCGCCCCATGTCTCCCACGCCCACCGCCTGGGTATTGACGGTATCGCCAAAGGCGGGTGCGGTCAGCAGGAGCTTTTCAACGCGTTCCGGGTGGCGCAGCGCAAAAACCAGCGTTGTTGCCGCCCCCATTGACTCCCCGCCCACGACAGCTTTCTGAATGCCGAACGCATCCAGCACAGCGGCCATATCTTCGGCCATGCGCTCCACGTCATACAGGGCCGGGTCTGTCACCGCCGTCGAATCACAGTGGCCGCGCTGGTCATAGATGATAACCTGGTAGTGGTCGGCCAGCGGCGCAAGCTGCCCCCGCGAGATATGGCGGTTGCCGGTAAGCCCGTGCGCGAAGATCAGCGGCGCGCCCGCTCCAAACGTCTCGACAGCCAGTTGCAGGCCGTCTGATGCAATATAGTTCGTGTCACTCATCATTACCTCTTGTTGATCCGGTGTTGGATTGCAATCTGCCCCGGCGATAATGCTCATCAGGCCGGGTATGGATGCGTGCTACCGCTTCAGGACTCAGAAACTGCGGGCCACCCAGGGCATAGGTGCCGAGCAGAATACGGGCGGTCTTGACCATCATCGCCGTTATTTGCTCGACAGCCTCTGCTGTCTGCCCCAGGGCTACCAGCCCGTGATTCTGCATCAGGATCACGCGGGGCGGCTCACCGTACTGGCGTATATGCCGTTCAATCCCCTCGCGCACCGCCCGCGCCAAGGGCAGGCCGGGGTCAATATACGGGATAAACAATGGCGCTGGGCCGCAGACGACGATTTCATCCGGGAAGAGCCGGCCCGAGATGGCCTGTTCAGCTTGCCGGGAACACAGCACCACATTCACGGCGGTAGGATGGGTGTGACCGACGAACTGAGCGCCACCTAGCGTCAGAGCAAGCGCATGGAGCGCGGTTTCTACCGAAGGCCGCCCGATCCCGGCGATGACCGCCGCTGTCAGCCGGTCTTTGATCGCCGCATCGCTCAGGTCTTCGTCCAGGAACGCCAGGATTTTGCCGGTATCCACCTGGACAAATCCGTCCCCCGTGATGCCATTCAGCGATACGCCGCTGGCCTTCACCCAGAAGCGGTCTGCGTCAATCCTCGCAGAGGTATTCCCCTCGCCCAGAATGACATAGTCGTGATGTGGTTCGCCCAGGTTACGAGAGAGGGCGAGCAGTGGAGTCAGTGTGTCCGTCATGTCTCACCGTACTGTTTTCTGCGGTTACGCCTTGATCGCGCCCGATGTCAGCCCGGCTATGAACGTCCGCATACTCACCAGGAACAGGACAATCAGCGGGATGGAGCTGATGACCGAGGCGGCCATACCCTGCCCCGGTTCTGGCACGGTGCGTCCGAGATAAAAAACAACCAGCCGCAGCGCCACCGTCTGAATCTGCGGGTCGGAGAGCACCAGGCTGGGCCAGACATAGTCGTTCCAGAATAGCCAGATCAAGAACACGCCAACCGCGCTCATCACCGGACGGGCCAGCGGCAGCCCGAAATGAATATACATACGAAAGAATCCAGCGCCGTCAATCTGCGCGGACTCGAACAGTTCTTTCGGCAGGTTGTAGAAAAAGGTGTACATCACCAGAATTGCAAAGCTCTGGCTGGCAGCATACGGCAGAATCACTGCCCAGCGAGTGTTGGTTAAGCCCAGGTCTACGATGAGCATGAAGAGCGGTACCAGAATGACGGTAGAGGGGATTGCCAGCACCGCCAGCACATAATAGAACAGCAGCTTGCGACCCCTGAAGCTGAACCGCGCCAGCGCAAAAGCTGTCAGCGAGCCGAAAATCATCACCCCGGCGACTCCGGTGCCAATGATGACCGTGTTATTCAGGTAGGTGTTCGACATAAACGACCAGGCCACTTCATAGTTACTGAAGTTGAAGGGCAGAGTCGGCAGCAGTGGCTGCGCACCGTACTGGAAAAAATCTTTGCCAGAAATAGAGAGCATGACAAATATAGGGAAAAAGGTTGGGATGGCGAACAACAGCAGGATCAGATGAAGCGGCACATCGTGGCGGAAATTCTTAAGCCTTTGCATGATGACTCACTTCCTCAGACCAGATCATCGCTGGTGCGTGTCAACCGGAGCTGCACGAGCGTGACAACCAGCACCAGCAGAAATAGGATTGTGCCGATGGCTGACCCGTACCCCAGGTCAAAATCCCGGTTGATGGCAAGATACATCCGCAGTCCTGGCACCATGCTGGCATAACCCGGGCCGCCGTTAGTCATGATGAGGGGCAGTTCAAAGCTGCGCAGCCAGAAAACCAGCGTCAGCAGCACCAGCAGGCGCATCTGCGGGCGCAGCAGCGGCAGTTCAATACTGCTGAAGCGCCGGAAACTCCCCGCGCCATCCACCACCGCCGCATCCAGCACTTCTTCCGGGATGTCCTGCAAGCCGGCGTAGTAAATGAGAAAGTTAATCCCGGCCACCCAGGGGAAACTGGTAAACGCCAGTGCCCCCATGACGGTATTCCGATCCCCCAGCCATCCCCGTGCCAGGTGTTCCAGCCCAAAGGCCGACAGCACGATGTTGATACCGCCATCGGTCGAATACATCCAGCGCCAGACAAGGATGGTCGCTACCGACGGCACGACGATCGGGATGACGAACGCCACCCGCCACCAGTACTGCGCCGTCAGGTTCTTCAGACGGAAGATGAATATCGCCACAATCATCGGAAGTGTGGTGACAACGGCGACATTGAACAGGGCTAAGAAGGCCAGGTTCTTGAACGATTCCAGCAGACGTTTATCCCCAAAGACGCGCTCGTAATTGGCAAAGTCCACCCACCGTGCCCCACGTATATCCACATACTGGAAAGACGTAATGATCCCTTTGACGGCTGGATAGTAGAAGAAGACCAGCAGCAGAATCACGGTGGGAAGCACGAACAAATACACCGGTGAAATGGAACGGATACGGTCCCAGTCGAGGCGCCTGCGGAGCTTGGGGTGGGCTGCCGGCCCCGAGAGCGGCACAGAATTGTTGATAGACATCATTTTTCCAGACTAGAATAATCAAGAATTAATTTGCAAAACGATGCGGCTCGCAATAATTGAGCCGCATCGCAAGAAAACTCGCCTGGGTCACAGGCTGTCTATTCTATTCCCAGGAGTCGGATTCCCATTCGGGGTGCGCCATAAGCGCACGCTGAATAGCTCCGTCCAGCAGGAATTGGAATTCGTCAAACACTTCTTCAATAGCCATCGCGCCGCCCATGTATTCACCAAACAGGCGTGACCACTCCGAATCCAACGCCCGGTCAAAGGTCGCCCATGCCAGCCCGGATGTGCCATTCTCATAAGCGCCCGGCTGGAAGAAACCGCGCAGTTGGACGACTTTTTCCGGGTTATCCGGGAAAACCTCTTCAATCGGTGTACCGGGTGTGAAGCAGGGAATCGGCTGTTTGTCACACCACTGCTGCAACTGGGCCGGGGCTGTCACCCACTGTGCCAGGTCACGCGCCATGTCAAGCTGAAGCTCGCCGCTCTCCAGTGTTGTCAGCGGGATAAAAAGATAGAGACTGCCGCTGCCGGCGGAACCTAGATTCCCAACACGACGCGGGACGACATCGTTGCCATACTCGCTGTCGGCGGCTGTCACCGGCGGCTCATAGAACGTACCCCATTCAAAGTTGATGTTCGGATTAGCGGAGATTGAAGCCAGTCGCAGGTTCATGGTGTTGACGATAGCGACTTCGCCCTGGGCAAACAGATCGGCTTCCGGCGGCGGGGAGAGGAAGTCTTCCTGCCAGTACTGCGACCAATCTTTCAGCAGTCGCCAGGTTTCCGCCACGCGCGGGTCACTGAGGGAGAAACGCTCGGTAACGACACAGTAGACCATTTCTTTATCGTTCAGATTGCCGAAGGGGGCTTCAAAATCGCAGTCGGCCACGACATCGGCCATCATCTGCTCCCGGATCGTCCATTCCGCCCAGTTCCAGAGGAAACCATCCGGCCCGGCCATCGGCATCAGGAAGGGGGTATACCCGGCATCTTTGAGCGTCTGCTGGATCGACATGAATTCGCCCCAGGTCGCCGGCACATCAATGCCGAGTTCGTCAAAGGCCGTTTTATTATAGGCATAGGTGGTCACGCCCGTATCGCCGGAGAGTGTCGGCCCGACTACGCGATGCCCGCCATCCGAGGCCACCGAATTATTCAGCACCAGCCCATCCAGCGGAAAGTCATCAAACCAGGTGGGGTTATCGCTATAGGGGTTGGGCTGCGCCAGGTCATCATTGAAGTTGTAAATCAGGTCGGCGGCATTCGTGATATCCGGGCCGGGGAAGTACATCAGTACGATATCCGGCAGCGTTCCAGCCAGCAGATTGGTGTTAATCCAGGCGAAGCGTTCGGCCACACCGTTCCCACCAATGTATTCATACTTCAGGGTGACATTCGGGTACATGGCAGCCCATGCCTGGAAAATTTCGTGCATCACATAGGCGTCCTGCCGCTCCGGTACCAGGTCAATCTGCCCCCATACGGCAACAGTGAGTTCGCCGGCAAAGTTCGCGCCATGCGTATCCTGGGCGATACCGACCTGCACCATACTGAGGAGAAGGATCAACAAACCAGAAATAATAATGAGCTTAAACGATTTCATTTTCATCGAAATTGCTACCTTTCTTATAGACATGCATGTACCAGATAGATGGCTCTTGCTTAAACCGGCACAGACCGGCTCACGCTCCGGGTATCACCTCCTTGATCGCCACGCTCACTTACACACTGGCTTTCGTTCACTTTCGTTTCTGAAGCAATAAATGCCTAAAAATAAGCCTTGCCCCAGCTATTCTACCTGGATTATGGGGTACTACTTTCACTTTGTCAATAAAATGAAAAAATTCACAATTCAAATGAAAGATTTCGCTTTCATTCGGATTGCCAGTATAATATGTTGATATCTAGGATGCTGGGCACAAAATACACTTTTCGATGGCAGAAGATGGGCGAAACCAAATGACCTCAATGGACGAACGACTTGCAGAAATCCTCCATATCCTTGATCGTCGCCAGGAGCGTGTGGATGTCCGTGAACTCTCCGAGATCATGGGGGTTTCGACGGTCACGATCAGGAATGACCTGAATACATTGGCACGAGAAGGCAAGATTCTACGGGTGCATGGAGGGGCTGTCCGGGTAAAGCCGAGCAAAACCGAAGAGTATACCTTCAAGACACGCCAGCGCCTGTGCGCCGATGAGAAGTATCGCATTGGCAGTTTAGCCGCGTCGCTGGTTAATCCCATGGATTTCATCCTGCTCGATTCAAGCACCACCGCGCTGGCTGTGGGCCGGGCACTACAGGATCGGTCATCCGAAATGGACATCACCATTGTCACGACCGGCATCTGGACGGCGGTTGAACTCATGGGAACACGGGGAATCAACGTGGTCGTGGCCGGGGGCAATCTGCGGAGTGTCACCGGTTCTCTGGTCGGCCCGCTGGCCCGTGACTTCCTCAAGAAGATCAACATCCGGCGGGCTTTCCTGGGGGCATGGGGGATCACCCTGGAAGAAGGCGTGACCGATATTAACCTGCTGGAGGTTGAACTCAAGCAGATGATCGTTGAACTCGCTGAAGAGGTGATTATGGTCCTCGACAGCAGCAAGTTTGGGGAAACCGGGATGGTATCTTTCGCCGCCATCAACCAGATTGACTGTGTCATCACCGATGAAAAGGCCCCTGCCGACATCGTTGAAGCGATGCGCGGTCAGGGTGTGCGGGTGATGATTGCAAAAAACGCCCCATAGCACGAAGCTGACAAGTGCGTCTGCCACTGGTATAGTATGCGATGGATGCTTATCCTCTTAAAAGCATCGCAAATGAGTCCAGAGGACAGAACACGCGCTAAAGGGGGCGAATGAGACAGGTTTTGGCACATCGCGGCGGGATACTCTTTGCGCTGCTGGCGCTGGTTGGCGCATTCGCCCTTATGCGGCTGTCCGCAGCCCCCGGCTATACCGATTCCTACTATCACTTTAATGCAGCAACCCGGTTGGTTTCCGGTGACGGCCTGACCGATCCGTATCTCTGGACGTACATCGGCGCGCCGGAGACTCTACCAGCTCCCTCACACCGCTACTGGATGCCCCTCACGTCGCTCATTGCAGCAATCGGCATGAGTCTCGCCAACGCACCGGGGGATTACGCGGCGGCACAACTGCCGTTCACCCTGCTGCTGGCAGGGACGGCGCTCACCGGGTTCTGGCTGGGCGGCAGACTCGGCGGTGGGCGGCGGCACGCCTGGTTAGCCGGGCTGCTGACACTATTCAGCGGCTTCTTCACCCGCTTCTGGGGACAAACAGACACCTTCGCTCCGTATGCCCTGGTCGGGTCGCTGTGTCTGGTGGCGATTGGTCAAATCCACGAAATGTGGACGCCCAGAAGGGCGTCCCTACAACCGCCATCCGTAGGGACAGGGCAGACCCTGTCCGCCGATAAACGCAACCTTCGGAACTGGCTATTGCTATTGTACGCCCTCACCGGCATCCTGGCTGGACTGGCACACCTGACGCGAGCCGACGGCCTGCTGCTCCTCCTGGTCGGCTGTGCGGCGGCGTTGTGGCCGGTACGTGGCGAGCGATACACGGCCATCCTGTGGCGGGCGCTGCCGGGATTGGTCATCATGACGCTGGCCTACCTGCTCGTGATGCTCCCCTGGTTCGTCCATAATGTCGCCGTCAGCGGGACTCCGCTGCCCGTCGGCGGCACCCAGGCCATCTGGTTCCGCGAATACAATGACCTGTTCAACTACCCGCCGGACTCGTCGCCGGGGACATTTCTCACCGACGGCATCGCCCCGCTCTTCAGCACCCGCTGGGAGGCCCTCAGCAGTAACCTGGGAACGTTCATCGCCGTCGAAGGGCTGGTGGTGATGACACCGCTCATGCTGCTGGGGCTGTGGGTACGGCGGCGCGACGGATTCCTGCGCGGTTTCTGGCTGTATGCGCTGGGGCTGCATCTGGCGATGACGCTGGTTTTCTCGTTTCCCGGCTATCGTGGCGGGCTGCTGCACTCGGCGGCGGCGCTCATTCCCTGGTGGGCGGCATTGGGCGTGGCCGGGCTGGATGATGCAGTGGATTGGGCTGCCCGGCGGCGCAGGCAGTGGCGGGCGGGGACGGCCAAAGTGATTTTCTCGGCGGCACTGCTGGCCGTTGCCGTGTTCCTCAGCCTCAGCACTGGGCTGGCGAACCGTGTTGGAACGGGTATGCCCCAGTTGTACAACGACTTGCGCACCGTTTTGCCGGAAAACGCCCGTGTGATGATTAACGACCCGGCGGCGCTCTACTATTTCACCGGGCTGGGCGGGGTGGTGCTGCCCAACGAATCCCCGGACATCATCCCTGAAATCGCCCGGCGCTATGGCGTTGGTTATCTGCTGCTGGAACAGGTGACGGAAGATGGCCGCGCTGCCGATGCAGCACCGCCCTCACTATGGCCGGTGCTGACACAAGACTATCCCTTTCAAACGCTGATTCCACTGGATACCCCTGGTGTGAGGCTGTATGCGATCACTGTTGAGTAAATTCCACCCGCTGGATGGCCTGCTGCTGGTCGTCTCTATCGTTGTCACGCTGCTGTATGTGGCGACAGCCTCCGGCGGTTTCCCGCTCGATGATAGCTGGATTCACCAGGTCTACGGGCGCAATCTGGCGCTGAATGGCGAATGGGCGTTCATCCCCGGCCAACCAAGTGCGGCTTCCACCTCGCCGCTGTACACCGTGCTGCTGGCGGCGGGCTATAAGCTCGGCGTGGATTACCGGTTGTGGGCGCATACCTTGGGGGCGCTGGCACTGTGGGTGACAGCGATGCTCGGCTCACGACTCGCGGAGCGGCTGCTGCTCGGCGTGCGCGGAGTCCGGCTGGTGACAGGGCTGGCGCTGGCGCTGGCATGGCATCTGGTGTGGGCGGCGGCCTCCGGTATGGAGACGATGCTCTTCAGCATGTGGACGCTGGCGGTAATGTTCTTAGCCTTTATCCCTATGTCCTTTTCCTCCCCTCGCCCTGAGGGAGAGGGGGCGGGGGTGAGGGGGAATCATGACCTCTCCTTCCGTCATGGCGTGGCCTTCGGGCTGATCGGGGCGCTGGCGACGCTCACCCGCCCGGAAGGGGCAGTGCTGGCCGGAATCGCCGGCGTGCTGGTGGTGGGGACCCCATCCCTATTCGCTTCGCTCATTTCCCCCTCTCCATCGGATGGAGAGGGGCCAGGGGTGAGGGGGTTCGGAGGGGGTGAGGTACTGGCGGTACTCCGCTGGTGCGTGGGCGCGGCCCTGGGGTTCGCCGTGCTGATTACACCGTATTTCACGCTGAATCTTTCGTTGGCGGGGGGCTTGCTGCCGGATACGGCGGCGGCGAAACAGGCCGAAAACGCCCCGGCACTGGCGCTGACCTTTCTCGAACGGGTCTGGGTGATGGTGAAACCGCTGCTCGCGGGTGGGCAGGTGCTGCTCCTGCCGGGCATGGTCGCATTCGCGGTGATGATTTTGCCACACTCGGTAAAACCCGATGTAAGGGCGCGGTATACCGCGCCCCGACTGATCTCCCTTATCCTCCTCCTGTGGCCGTTGGCGTTGATCGCGCTCTACGCCGCCCGGCTGCCCGCCCCCTACCAGCACGGGCGCTATGTCATCCCATCGCTGCCCGCTCTGATCGTGGCTGGGGTCGTGGGAACACTTTGGCTAATCCACGCCGGAAAACGCACGTTGGCCGGGCGCGTGCTGAGTCGTTCGCTGGCGATTGCGGCAGGGCTGGCGTTCGTCTACTTCGCGCTGCTGGCCGGGCCGGGCGTGTATAAGCAGGATGTCGCCATCATTGACCAGGAGATGGTCGCTGCCGCCGGGTGGATAGCAACCCATTTGCCGCCGGAAGACCTGCTGGCGGTGCATGACATCGGCGCGGTGGGCTACTTCGCGCCGCGCCCAATCCTCGACCTGGCCGGATTGGTTAGCCCGGAGGTCGTGCCGTTCATCCTCAATCCGCCGGATTTGTGGGCGTGGCTGCAAGCGGACGGGGCGCAATATCTGCTGGCATTCCCGAACCAGATTCCCGGCGGCAGTGTGGACGACTCGCACCTGTGCCAACCGGCGGTATGGGCATCCGGCGGGATAGCCTCCCCGGCTGCGGGCGGGCCGAACATGGCAATCTACCGGCTGGCGTGGACGGGGTGCGGTTAGCTCCAGTTGTGTTGCGGCTTGATAACCTGCAGCATAGTGAATGCCCATTGTAATACCCTACCATTAGGCAAGCTGGTTTGTTCAACATGAGAAAGCTATGGATTTTAGGCAACTCCTCATTAATAGCATTCCCTTTGAAGAGGCGGATTCTTTCTTCGTACGGGCCAGACAAAGCGTGGATACAATCGTCTCTACGGGTGTAACTACGGTAGAAGAGATGCTAAACATTTTAGGGGACACCCGATTTGACACCGAACTCCGTCTCCAGATTGCCGCCTTTACTACCTGGCTCCAGTGTAAGCCTGCTATCAAGCCACTTATCCACGTTGCCACCTCGGAAGCAGAGGACGTTAGTCTCAGAAGAGCCGCAATGGTCAGCTTAGCCATTTTGGATCGCCGGAAAGCTTTCCCCGTACTCAAACGTTTATGCATAAACAACCCCAATCCCGCCATTAGAGAGAGTGCAATCGCTGCCTTTACTGTAGCGCCAAGCAAGCGTGCCTTTAATGCTGTGGTTCAAGTTATCGCTCAGGAAAAGAACCCTGTTGTGAAAGGTCAAGCCATTCGTGTGGTTAGCTCTATACCCCAAAGTGATAAGGAATTAGCCTTTGAGCTTTTTCTATCTTTATTTGTAGACTCGGAGGAAAACCCAAGCGTACGAGCCTACGCAATGGAGGGGTTGGGCAATCTGCGAGATAAACGGGCGTTGGATACAGTTATCCAGAATCTCGGCAATGAGTTCACCCAAATTCGTTGTATGAGTGCATTTTCACTTGGGTCATTAGGAGACAAGACTCATATTCCTTTATTGGAGCTAATGGCAACTGATGAGGCCATTTTTGAGACCTGGGGAACGGTAGCTGAATCCGCAGCGGCAGCTATCGCGGAGATATTACAAAGGTACTCATGGTCATGATTAGAACATAACTCACATAAAAGTGAGCAGGCAATCAGGCAACGCTTCACGGTGAAGCGGGCTTCACCACTCGCAGATAAATCACCTCAGCAAAACACCACAGCAGTATGGGTATCCGGTGGGACGGCCTCCCCGGCTGCGGGTGGGCCGAACATGGCGGTCTACCGGCTGGCGTGGACGGGGTGCGGTTAGCTACAGGTGTGGCAGACTTTTCCCCCGGTCATTCCCTTGACCAGGAAGCAGCATCCCGCCTCGCACAAATCCTGAACAAATGTTTGAACAAAGATTCACCATTCGCCGCCGTTTTTATGGTATTGTGGGGAAGCTGACAAGTATTCAAGGCTACCCATCATGGCGTTGCGTATCCCGCTCCAATTTCCCCACATCCCACCCCAAACAACCTCACCCAGGGTATTTTGCTGCAAAATCGGCGGTTTTGCGGCAAAAATCACCAGGAATCATGAACGGCTCACGGGAGGGTTGCGGCAATCGCTGCAATTGCAGCGAACATGGATTTTGCGGCAATTTCGTATGAAGTTACGCCGGAACACCCCTGCCAGCCCTGCCCTCGATTGCCGCTAAACAGCACTTCGAGCGGCACGCCGCCCATAGATTTGCGAGATACCCATGCTCAGGCATACCCCAGCAATCGGGACGATAACCAGCCACCAGCCCAGCGGCATCGGCCATGCCAGCGGAATCAACCAGGGGACAGTTGCCAGCGCGCCACTGATGACCTGCCCCAGACCCCACCAGGCCGCCGGTTCCGCCGCAAGTGTGAAGGATTGTTCGGGAAAAGTGACTTCTCTCCATGAAGCCTGAATCGTGTTGTAAGTGGTCGTCACCCGCCCGCGAAGAACCGCTTTCAGCCCGCGCACGATGAGGATCAGGCCGTATATCCCGATAACGATATAGGCTGCGCCCACACAGTAAATCAGTGAAAACATAGCCGCTCCTCTGCTTCATAGTGACACCCTGCATTATAGCCTGTGTTTCCCTCCTGTAACCAGAACTTGCCGCCCTGTAATGCCCCTGTAACCGGGAGACAACCTCGCTCCGCCATACTCTCAATCATGAAACACACGCCCGCCGGATCGTACCCATAACGGTCAGCGGGTGACTTTCCAGATCATGACGATGGTATCAGGAGGCAATAACAATGCGTAAGGTAAAATGGTTGGTTCTGGTAATCGCGGTGCTGGCAGTCGGTGTCGTGGCGGTGAACGCCCAGGATACGCACCAGGTAGTAGATGATCAGCTTTATATCAAGGATGGCCGGGTGAACAGTTGGGATGTCGCCGCGCCGGTAGCCGTCTACTGCCGCTTCGATCATCCCTATGCTGACGATGTGGACATGAGCGTCCTCACCTCGATTGAACTGCTCGGCATCAACTACGCCGGGAATGGCGAACTCGTCCTGAGTGTGGACGCCGCGCAGATTGATGCGGTAGGCGAATCCCCGGCGGAAGACACCCTCATCGCGGCGGCGGGCGGCTTCAGCCTCTACCGGGTGGCAACCGGCAGCCTGTATGTGGTCGGCCCGGCGGATGGCAGCGGCAACCCCTATCTCTTCGTCTGGGATCGTGGCACTGAAGGCTGCTGATCCACGTACAGCATAATCCCCAGCAGAGGGCATTCCCCCCAACCCTCCTCTGTACCGGGACGCATCAGCTCAGGATGCGCCCCGGCTTTTCGTTTGTCTCACTTTAACCTACGAGGATGTTACTTCACGCCCGGCCATCCAACCGCCGCCAGCATCTCGCGCAATGTCTCCACCGGCAGGCCGACCACGTTGGTATAACTCCCCTCAATCTCGGCAACCGGCGCGAAGGTTTCATGCTGAATAGCATAGCTGCCCGCCTTGTCGAAAGGGTCGCCAGTGGCGATATAGGCGTCTATTTCGGCATCGCTGTAGTCGCGCATGGTGACAGCCGTACACGTCACGCGGGTGATACCCTCGCCCCCCGCCGTGCCATCCCCCACCTGGAGCAGGGTGAGCGCCGTGCAGACCTGGTGTACCCGCCCGCGTAGTCGCTGTAACATCTGGCGAGCATCAGCGGCATCCAGCGGCTTCCCCAGGATGTCACCCCTTTCGTCAATTCCCAGCGTATCAGCGCCCAGGATAACCACCGTATCAGCGGCCAGCACCGCGCCCGGCGTCGTCAGGGTCATGGCGACAGCGCCTGCTTTCTCCCGGCTCAGGCGGCGTACATAGTCCAGGGGGACTTCGTCGTCGCGCTGTGTCTCATCAATTTCCGGTTTGATAATGGTGAAAGGGATTCCCAAACCGGCCAGCAGTTCGCGGCGGCGGGGTGAACTGGATGCTAAAATAAATACTGTCATATTGCTCCCCCCAGAGATTGGGGATAGTGAACAGGGCGGCTCTGTGGTAGAATTTATGTTCTAAGCAGCCCAACAAACCGGATTGAAACTCCACAAACCAGCATCAACCGGGTTGTGTGTTATAAATAAGACTATAATGAGCAGCAGACGGGATTTCAAGGAGTTGACATCATGAGTTCATGGCATCAGACCATCGTGATTGGGAATTTAGGGCGCGACCCTGAACTGCGTTACACGCAGAGCGGTGTTGCGGTATGTGGCTTCAGCGTCGCGGTGTCAGAATCGTGGACCGACAGCCAGACCAATGAACGGCGCGAGAAAACCACCTGGTACAGCGTCTCAGCCTGGGGCAAACTCGGTGAGATTTGCCAGCAGTACCTGGCGAAAGGCCGGTCGGTGATGATTATCGGGACGGTGGAAGCGCGGGCGTACACGAATAACGCCGGAGAGCCAGCGGCCTCGCTGGATCTGCGGGCGCGTGAAGTCAAGTTCCTGGGCAGCCGCGAAGGACAGGGGCAGTCGAATTACAACGAATTCGCCCCGCCGCCGGATAACATGGGCGACATTCCGTTCTAGCGCCTCTACAAAATGAGCATGGCAACCGGGTATAAGGGAGTGCCAATGTGCGCTCCCACCCGGTGACACAACGTGGTTGCCCCTACCGCCGTTTTATTAGGTCACCCAACAGGTAGTTTGCCCTATGGCCGCCGAAACCCCGCAAAACCCCTATGTCCCCCCTGAATTGGACTCACCTGTGCTGGCACCCTTCGCCGGGCGGCAATCCGCTTTCGTGGCCCTGCACCAGCGATTGACGACGCCTTCCAAACCGGGGGCGCTGCTGTTTCTAGGGGGGCGGTACAGCGGTAAAACCACGCTGCTGCGCCGCTTTTCCGATTTTTTTGATGAGACCTATATCCCTGCCTATCTCTCGCTGCGCGAAATGCCTCTGGTGCGGGATGCCGCGTGGGTACTGGCGCTAACGGGGGCGCTGGAGCGCGGGCTGAGCGAAAACGAATACACCTTAAGCCGCCTGCCGGAAACCCCCGACACCGATAACAAACTGCGTCAATGGCTGCGCGATACCTACTTGCCAGAGTTATTCGGTATGGTACGGCAACACCGGGTAGTGCTGCTGCTGGATGATGTTGATTGCCTGCTTGACGCGATGGCGGCGGGCAAACTGCCCAAGGATAGCGTCGCCTACCTGTATAGCCTGCTGGAAAACCAGCCCAACCTGGGTATGGCGCTCACGCTCGACAGTCGCCGGGAGCGCGATCTTGACCGCCTGAGTCCCCTGGTGCGCGGCGAGAACATCTTCCGACTGGGTTCACTCTCCCCCGATGAATCCGCCTGGCTGCTTCAAACTCCGGCAGCGCCACATTACACAATCAGCGGCGAAAGCGCAGCTGCTATCCACAAAGCCACCGGCGGGCAGCCATACCTGCTCCAACGCTATGGTTTCCACCTGTTCCAGCGATGGGCAACACAGCCAGGCCAACAACCCGTGACTCCGACGGTGGTGAAAGCCAGTATCCCGCGTGTGTATGCCACCAGCGCAGGCGATTTCCAGCGGGAATGGGATCTGCTCAACGCCAACGAACGGCTGGTACTGACTGCCGTCAGCCGACTGTTATATACCGACCCCCTGCGGGCGATCCAACCGGCGGAAATTGAGGCCTGGCTGGTGGAGACAGACTACCCGCTGGATGCGACAGCGATTAAAGCAGCGGTGCGTGGGCTGGAATACCGCGATCACATCACGCTGTCGTCCGACGGACTAACGGTGAATACAGGCTTGTGGCAGATGTGGCTGCTGGAGAATGCCCGCCTGCCTGCCCCCCGTGGTATGCAAGACAGTGCCAGGGTTCCGGTTAAGCTGCTCCTGGCGGTGGTAGCTGGTGTGCTGCTGGTGTTGTTACTGGTTATGGCATTGGTAAGCAGCACGCCGGAGTCCGCGCCGGATACACCTGCTGCGCCTACTGTGACCCTGGCGACAGGGGAATAGATACGGTGCTGTGTCACAGTGTGGAGCGACTGAAGCGTTGCCCTATAGACGGTTGTGGGGATACCGTCATTCCAACCCGATATGAGCGGCCAGGGACTACTCGGAATTTGGCAGTTCCCCTGGTTCGGCGGGGCGCTCGCGTTTGAGCAGGACATACCCGGCAAACTGTCCCTCTTCGGTGCAGTTTTGCTCAGATTCCACCAACTGCCAGCCTTCATTGAGCATCTCGTCAATAGAAGCTGCTAATTCCCTGGGGAGGTTCAGGTGTTTCCCCCAGATATAGGGGATCAGTTTGGTTTCCTGGATGGTTTTAGGTACATTATCTAACATGGCATTTAGCATTAATTATGAAAAGGTTGCCCTATTGTAACCCACGTCACAATGCCACCAAACACCCAAAAATGGGGGGTATAACGCGGTTACCACGCAGACAGACAGCAGGTTGAAACCCACTGCCTGGTATATCCGGCAGATTTACACCGTTCCTTCAACTTCTACCGGGGATTCAGCCGGTTGCTTTGTGCCGCCGCTGAGGACATCCCCCAGCGATACACCCATGACGAGGAGCGCGATTGTCCCCCACACCGCATACCCCAGCACGGTGATGCCATGCGCGATGAAACCGAGCGACAGGGCAATTGCGTCATCCATACCGAGCGCCTTGCCCGCAATCAGCACCGCCCCCTCAAACGGGCCGAATGAGGCGACGCTCACCGGAATGGCGATGCTGAAAGAGGCCATCGTCACGGCGATAACCGCCATCAGGAACAGGTCGGTGCCAGGGACGACATTCGGTACATCCAGCGCCAATTCCAGTGCAAAAAAGGTGAACAGCGAGACGCTCCAGGAAATCAGCGTCCAGATGATAGCATGAGCGGCGCGTTTCCAGTTAGTCAGCGGTTTCAGGCCATCCAGCACGTTATCCAGCAGGCGTTCGAGCGGCAACCGTTTGAGAAAGGGCAGAATACGCTCAACCAGGTTCAGACTCCAGTGGGCCAGGTTGGGAAAACGGGCGAATACGATGAGAATGACGAACGCGCCCACCGCCGCCACACCGAAGAGCGCCGCTGTTACAGTAATTTCCGGCGGGGCATCCGGCACACGGGTGAGCGCCAGCGCCAGCCACACCACCACCAGCACCGTATCCAGCAGGCGTTCAACGACGATACTGGTCGCAGCAGTCAGTACCGGGATATTCTCACGGGTTGCCAGCAAACTGCGAGCGACTTCCCCGGCTCGCAGTGGAAGCTGGTTGAGCAGGAAGGTGATATTGAGAATGTGGAAGGAGCGCATGGTCGAGATTTTACCGTCTACCAGCCCGCGCCAACGGATCGCCCGCAAATACAGCCCGGCAGTCACCGAAAGAAACGCAACACCTGTCCACAGCAGGTTCGCGTGCTGGATATTGTTCCAGATTTCTTGAAGGGGTACATCCTTTAGCGCCAGCCACAGAAACAGCGCACTGACCAATACACTCGCACCCAGAATCAGGTATCGTCGCATAGCTCACCTTTAGCTCACCTTATGGGCATTCATGACATAACACCCGGCATATCACACCGGGTGCATGTATCTTACTTATAGCGTCCCCGGCTAACAATGCCCTAAATACACGGGCAGGGTTACAGGGCATCACTATCGAGGATAATCGTCACCGGGCCATCATTGTGAATTTCGACCTGCATCATCGCACCAAACACCCCGTTTTCCACCTGCTGGATGCCTTCAGCCCGCAGTCTTTCGGCGTAATAGGTGACGAGCGGCGCGGCAGTCTCCGGGCGGGCGGCATCAATAAAAGCTGGGCGGCGGCCTTTGCGGGCGTCAGCATACAGGGTGAACTGCGACACGACCAGCACTCCGCCTGCTACATCCAGCGCCGAAAGATTCATCTTGCCTTCCGCATCCTCGAATACCCGCAGGTGGGCAGTTTTCCTTGCCAGCAGTTCGGCCTGTGCCGGAGTATCGTTGTGCGTCACGCCGACCAGCGCCACATAGCCCCGGCCAACCGCGCCGACGACTTGCCCATCTACCGTGACGCTGCCGCGCTCAACCCGTTGTAACACTACCCGCATAATAGGGTTCTCCCTTCCCGGAATCGGTTTACTCGCCCGGCGCGACTTGCAAAATGTAGGACATAGGGACAGTGGTCTGTGGCGCGAATGGCGCGATGACGATAATCACCTGATCCGCACTGGCATTCAGTGGCAGCGACCAACGCCCGCCACCAGTCGCCAGCCAGCGCGTGACGGTTACTTTCTGCCCGACACGCTGCACCGCCTGTACCCAGGTATACTGTGGCAACCGGTTATCTATCCGCACCCAACCGGCGGGCTGCCACCCACTATCCGCTGTCTCGAAATCATCAAAGTAGCCGATTTCCGGAATTTGCACGTCATCCAGTGCCAGGCCGGGCTGGGTGATGGCATCATCGGTGATGACCGCGAACCGCACCAGAATCTCGCGCCCGGCGTAGGCATCCAACGCGACGCTCTCCGTAACCCAACCGCCGCTGTTCCCGGTGTAGCCCGGCCCATACGCCCCGCCGTCCTGGTCTTCCGTCGTGGTGTGGCCTGTCGGCAGAATCTCCCAGGTCACGCCGTTGTCGGCGCTTACCATCAGGTAGGCATAGTCCCAGTCATTCTCCAGGTGATACCACGTCTGATAACGCAGTGTCGCGGACTGGACATTACGCAGGTCGAAAACGCGGGTGAGCGTCGTTTCGCTGAAATCGGCCCGGTTGCTGTACCACATCGCTTCCCCACTATAGGGCGCAGTGGGCAGCAGTGCCACTGTCGAGGGCGCGTCCAGTCGGATGTCCAGGAGTGCGGTATCGGACAGGTTGTTGAACACATAGTAATCGGCGGCGTACTGGTTCACCGTCCCGGCCTGTGCAAACGGGTAGGCTGTTACTGTCCCTAACGGCGTTATGCCCGGCAGTCCCGATGGGAGCAGGTCGTAACCATACTGCCCATCGGCCAGTGAGGTGTCGCGCAGGTAGTTCGCCAGCGTCCAGTCAGCAAATAGCGTATTCACGTCTGTACCGTGTCGCCCTAGTACGTTATCTACCGCCTTCAGCCCACGATCCGGGTCGGCGCTCAACTCGCGCAGCGCATCCAGGCCGAAGCGTTCATACAAATAGGTCGTGAAGAGCAGTGCCGCACCGTAGTGCGCTGGTCGCAGGTAACTTTCCTCCGCCCAGGTGTTCAACTGAGTCCCCTGCGCCACCAGAAAATGCGCGGCTACATTCGCCTCACCGTACAGATACAACTGGGTAAAGGTGGAAAATCCCTCGTTGAGCCAGTAATCCTCATTCGACTGCACATGGTCGCGGATCATGTGCTGAAACTCGTGGGCGATGATGCTGTGAATGTAGCGGTTATTGAGGTTCGCCGTCCCCAGCGAGTCGAGGTTGAATATGAACATTTCGTGTTCGTTGCTGTCCGGTACCACAGCGGCAGGATAAGCGTTATTGCTGGAATAGTAAGCACCAACGCCGCCGCCCATGCCATAGGCGAAGAGGGCATACAGGTGCGGATCGCCATCAATGCCGGGGGTAGGTTCGCTGCCCCATAATTTGCGTACCGGTTCGTAAATCTCGCGCTCAAAGGCCGCTGCCAGCCCCGCCAAATCCGCATCATCCACGGCGGCCTGGTCATCCACCCAGATATACAGATGCTGGCTGACAACCCGCAGCGTGGCCGCCACCTCGTAAACCTGTGTGCTGGCGGCGTTAATCACCCGGAACTGCTGCGTATCACCCACTTTATGCGGTTGTGCGGTCTGGGGCGGCGGCGCGATTTCCCCCGCACCGCGAAACTGCTGGGCCAGATAAATACGATCGAGCGGCGGGATAACGGCCTGTTCAATCGCCGTCAGGGTTGGGTACTGTGCCTGGGTATCGTCCTGCGCGGCGCCCCCCCCCGCCAGCAGCCACAGCGCCAGCAGCGCGACAGCAACATACCGTAAGACTCTACCGGCGGCATCGGTTGTCCAGGGGTAACAGCGCATAGCTTTCACCTTCCAGGTCGGTTTCGTCTGTTCGATTTCCCAGGCGACTTGCTTACGTCCCTGGCACACCAATCGGCGCGATAGTTGGCTGGTTCGGGTCGGGCGTGAACAGTGAGTTCGGATCAAAGGTCGGCGTCGCCTGATCACACAGCGTCCGGGCGTTGTCACGTTTGGCCCGCACCGCCCCGTCACTCAGGACGTCAAGCGCATTGCTGTACTGCTCCCAGGCGGGGCAGTACTCAGTCTGGGCGGCCCAGGCATCACCATAGGCGGCGTACTGGTTGAATAAGAGCTGGGTCGTATCCAGGTAGCCAGGATTGACGTTGTAGACGCGCAGCAGGGACTGAATCGCAGTGGGGTAGCCGGTACCAATCGTGTTAATCGCGTCCAGATAGAGTTCCGCCACGTAACGCTCATAGCTCAGGTCACCAATATCGCCGAATTCTTCCGCCCGTCCCGTGATGACAATCGCCTGCGCGAGGTCGCCAGCACGAAAAAGCTGGAGCGCCTTTGTATTCAAGGCCTGAGACATCATGCTGCGTACCGTGCCGGGCTCGAACGTTCGATCTGCCGAAAGAATCACATCCAGGGTTGCAATCACACCGTCCCAATCGCGCACCGCCATCGCCGAACGTGCCTCGTTGAGCAGCCCTACCAGGTCAAGTGTGTCGTTCCCCGTACCGGCAGGCGCAAAAGCCTCCGGGGTATCGGTGATTTCCGGCAGCAGTGGAGTCGGGCTGGGGATTGAGGTCGAAGTCGGCAGCTTTTCAAGGTACAACGCCGTCGCGGTGGCTGCGTAGTCACCCA
Organism: uncultured Chloroflexota bacterium; assembly: GCA_937974245.1. Classification (GTDB taxonomy): domain Bacteria; phylum Chloroflexota; class Anaerolineae; order Aggregatilineales; family Phototrophicaceae; genus JACKCG01. Next base: position 98,427 of record CALJKV010000063.1, read on the forward strand.
CCCCTGGCACAGCAGGGGTCAATGTAGCCAGATAATGCAGCCGCGCCTGGAGCAGTGCCAGATTGCCGCTGGCGATATCGCCCGGAATCAGCCCCAACTGTGTGTCAATAGCGGCGCTCTGAGTAGCTGTTGCTTCCTGGTGAGCGACCTGCTGTCCGGATGTCCACCCGGCAACCCCCGACAGGACGATAATCAACCCCGCGAGGCCAAAGACAAACACAGCCATTACCCCCCATAACAGACAACCTGGCCCGCTGCCCGCTGCCTCGTCGGATTCCGGCAAGGGCGAGACGACCTTAAACGGTGCGCGCGGCTGAGTTTCTTCCGGTGAAGACATGGCAACTTCCCCTCAACAATCCACATAGCAACCGCCCGGTTGTTTACTCCGGGCGGCGAGTCATTATAGCGGAGCGAAAACCGTAAGTACAGCGACGACTGCCCTACGGTGGACGTGCCGTTTGTCAGGCACGCTCGGTCAATCACCTTCAGTTGAAAACGCGGAACGGATTTTACGGATTCACTACCATGATGACAACATTGCCTTTTTTGCGCCCGGTTTCAACGTAGCGATGTGCCGATGGCGTTTGTTCCAGAGGATAGCGTGCGTCAATAAAGGGTTTAATATGTCCCTTCTCCGCTAACTCTCCCAGAAACGATAAATATTCCAGTTTCTCGCTGGTCGAGCCTTTCACCGAAAGATAAACGCCATTTTCTGCAAGTACATTTTTCAACTTTGCCTGTGAAGTTTTCCCCACTGCATCGAAAATGACATCATAGGTCTGCGTACCCTGAGTGAAATCCGCACTGGCGTAATCAATCACCGAGTCAGCCCCCAATGATTGCACCATTTCGAAGTTTGCCGCGCTGCACACACCGGTCACCGCCGCACCGAAATACTTCGCAAGCTGCACGGCATAGCTTCCGACACTGCCAGAAGCGCCGTATATCAGCGCACGCTGACCATATTGGATATTGGCTTTTCGCAGGATTTGTAAGGCTGTCATCCCCCCTACAGGCAGCGCTGCCGCCTGTTCATAGCTGATATTGGCCGGTTTTACTGCTATGACGCCGGATTTCCATGTTTCTGGCACGCATACATATTCGGCATTTGCGCCAACCCGTAATCCTGTGGTCGTCCCGAAGACATGATCGCCAGCCCGGAAACGGGTTACATCTTCACCCACCGCTTCGACCACACCCGCAAACTCATGTCCGGGTGTTGATTTGCGCTTCAATCCCATGAGTGCCAGCACCGGATATACCAGTCGCGGCAGTTTCCGCATGACGACATCCCCTGCCGTAACCGTCGCGGCGTGAACTTGAACCAGTACTTCATTGGCTTTGGGGGTCGGTTTCTCTACTTCCTGAAGCCGGAGGCCATCTGCCGATCCCTGGGCTAACTGCACAATGGCTTTCATATGATTCATCCTTTTTCCGTGAGTATGATGCGCTGATACCTCTGCTGGCGAGCCTCGATCACCAACAACTGAACGAGTCAGACCTATTGACGCCCCGCCTGACCCTATGTTATAGTGTAACCAATCGTTAAGCAGGTTCGACAGGCGATGCAACCATGATCCCCATCACAGTTTACCATACGGGTTATGAGGTGGCCCGCTCTTCTCTTGGGTAGCAACCGACGGTTGCCGCGCCCCTCCCCCTCCACGCTTCCTTAAACTCCATACACTTTTCTCAGGTGGATATTCGATTCCGTACCTGTGCCAAGTGGTGGTACAATTCGCTCTTTGAATTGTACTGATCCCGGCAATCTCGTAGCTGAATCTCGATAAGGGAGTGAATGAACAGGCAATGACTGACCAATACAATCCGCAAGCCATTGAACCCAAATGGCAGCAAAAATGGGAAACTGACAAGTTATACCGGGCGGTCGTGGACTGGAACCGCCCCAAGCATTATGCGCTGACGATGCTGCCGTATCCCAGCGGCGATCTGCATATCGGCCACTGGTTCGCCATGACACCATCGGACGCCCGCGCCCGTTGGATGCGGATGCGCGGCTTTAACGTGCTGTTCCCGATGGGCTTTGATGCCTTTGGCCTGCCCGCCGAAAACGCCGCTGTGCAGCGCAACATCCACCCGGCCCGCTGGACAACCGCGAATATCAAGCGGATGCGCGAACAAATGCGCAAGATGGGCACGATGTTCGATTGGGAGCGCGAGGCGGTAAGCTGCGAACCCTCTTACTATCAGTGGACAGAGTGGTTCTTCAAACAGTTCTTCGATCATGACCTGGCTTACCGGGGCGAGGCGATGGTCAACTGGTCGCCGACGTTACAAACCGTGCTGGCGAACGAGCAGGTGATTGACGGCAAAGATGAACGTACCGGGCAGCCGGTTATCCAGAAGCTGATGACACAGTGGTTCTTCCGTTATACGCGCTATGCGGACGAAATGCTGGACTTCAGCCATATTGACTGGCCGGAACCGATCAAGATCATGCAGACCAACTGGATTGGCCGGAGCGAAGGCGCGCGGGTGGTCTTTAAGACCGAAGCAGGCGACCCCATCGAAATCTACACCACCCGCCCGGATACACTGTGGGGTGCGACCTTCATGGTGCTGGCGCCGGAGCATGACCTGGTGGCAAAGGTGACAACCGCTGCGCAGAAAACCGCCATTGAAGCCTATATCGAGCAGGCCGCCAGTGCCACCGAAATCGAGCGCACGGCGGAAGGCCGCGACAAGACCGGCGTGTTCACCGGCGGCTATGCCATCAATCCGGTTAATGGTGAACGCATCCCTATCTGGATTGCCGACTACGTGATGATTACTTACGGCACGGGTGCGATTATGGCTGTCCCGGCGCACGACGAGCGCGACTTTGCCTTCGCCCGCAAGTTTGGCCTGGAGATTCGCCCGGTTATCCAGCCGGAAGGCATAGCGTTTGCCGGCGCGACTATGACCGAGGCCTACCCCGGCGCGGGTTATATGATTAACAGCGACCTGTTCGACGGCACGTTCGCCAGCGAAGATAAGGGGCGCAAAAACCCGGCTATCAACGCCGTGATTGACTGGCTGGAAGAAGCCGGAGTCGGCAAAGAGGCTATCAACTACCGGCTGCGTGACTGGCTGATCTCCCGCCAGCGGTACTGGGGTGCGCCAATCCCGGTTATCCACCGCCAGGATGAGAAGATTGAGTCCGTGCCGGACGACCAACTGCCGGTGCTGCTGCCCGACGACGTGGAGTTCATGCCCACCGGACGCAGCCCGCTGACGTATCACGGGCCATTCCTGAACACGACAGACTCGGATGGCAACCCGGCGCGGCGTGAAACCGACACGATGGACACTTTTATGTGTTCGTCATGGTACTGGTATCGCTACCTGAGTCCCCATTTTGACAGCGCCCCCTTCGACGCTGAAGAGGCGGCCTACTGGCTGCCGGTGGATACCTATACCGGCGGGGCGGAACATGCGACGATGCATCTGCTGTATTCACGCTGGTTCGCCAAGGCCATGCGCGACCTGGGCATGTTCGAGGATACGCTGAAGGTGATGCGGGCACATGGGCGCGACCCGCAGGAAATGGGTTGGGGCGAGCCGATGCTGCAATTACGCAACCAGGGGCAGGTGCTGGGCGCGGAACGCATGGGCGACATTATTATGGCAACCGGACGCTTTGAGGGGCAGAAGCTCTTCGCCAGTCGGGTTGACGTGATTGAACGCCCCTCCGATGTGCCGAAAGGCTTTGATGGCGTCGTTGGTGAGATCGTCAAGCGCACCGAGAACCTGCTGACGGTGAATATGGCCGGGGTCAACCGAACGGTGGAAGTCCTGCCGGATGCGACGGTCAATATTCCGAGTATCGCCGGTGTGAATACTGTCAATCAACTGAAACACCACCTGGAAATCCAGCGCATGTCCAAGAGTAAGGGCAATGTCGTCAACCCCGATGAACTGGTGGCGCAGTACGGCGCGGATACGGTGCGGGCGTACCTGATGTTCGCCTTCGACTGGGAGAAGGGCGGCCCCTGGGACCCGGACGGCATTAAAGGGCCGGTGCGCTGGCTGAACGAGGTGTGGGACGTGGTGACAGCCGGTGCGCCCGCTGGTGACGGTTCGGCGGATCGGGACGTGGAGCGCAAGCTGCACCAGACGATTCTGAAGGTGACGACCAGCCTGGAGAAATTCAGCTTCAACACGGCCATCGCCGGGCTGATGGAGTTCAAGAACGCGCTGGTCGCCGCCCTGAAGGCCGGTGGTGTGAGTGCCGGAGCATGGCGCGACGCCCTGAATGTATACCTGCGGCTGATGGCGCCTTTCACCCCACACATGGCGGAAGAACTGTGGCAACATCTGGGCTTCGGTTACAGTGTCCACCAGCAGTCCTGGCCGATCTACGATGCTGACAAAGCGGCGGAAGACGCCCTGACGCTGGTTATCATGGTCAATGGCAAGGTACGGGATAAAGTCAGTGTCCCGGTGGACGTGACCGAAGAGGACGCCAAAGCGGCGGCGCTGGCGACTGCCGGCGTTCAGAAGGCGCTGAACGGCAAGCAGCCCAAACGGGTGATCTACATCGCCGCCCGCACCGGGCAGGAGCCAAAGGTCAACGTGGTACTGTAGGGAAATAACTGATTCAATGAGAGCGGTTTGTGAAGAATCGCTCTCAATTCATTTGTTATCAAACAGAACGCCATCTAGTTCTCTTCCCCGCGATCCTGTTGTTTTCGATATTCCTCCATGATCTGTTCTTCTATCTTTCGCTTCTCCCGGTCTTCTATTTCATACCGTAGCTGTTCATAGGTACGTTCTATATCCAATTCATGTTCGCTCATGATACTCCAGAGGGTGAGAAGCCGCCGGTCAAGATGAACATCATGCCCAAAATTCTCAGCGATAAAACCCGTTAGTTCCTCGTTATTCGCTAACAATGTACCCACTGACGACGCCGCAGTCAGGACGCCGAGCAGGATCGCCGCGCCAAACTTCAGTTCGTCGAATGTGCGCCCGGTCTGTGGCACCCGGTCAAGCCATACGGCCAGCAATTGATTGTTGATGGCAGCCTGAAACACCAGGTAGACAAAGGCGGCAACAGACAGTGGAATGAGAATCAGAAACAGAAAGCTTCTGAAAGCGGTTTTGGCATAAATGGTTATTTTGTCACGGCGCGTCAGATTGAAGACCTCTTCCCATAGAGGGAGCAAGCCTTGTTCACCGGTACTGATCCAGTCTTGCATTTCGTGAAGCCGATTGAACAACCCGGAGGCGACTGTGTCTATAGGGATATTGAGAACATGGCATGTGTTCTGGATAGACTCCAGTTGGTCAGGTGAGCGAAGTTCCCAATTCGGCGGGAAAAGCTGGCTCATGATGACCTTTCGCTGACCTATGAGTAAAGCACCAACCGGCAGGACATAAACCAGGAAGATCAGAAACATCATACTGGAATAGGGCATGGCGGCAACAATTTGCCAGCTATCGCCATTCAGAAAGGGGATAATAGCTGCCAGCAGAGTAATGATAATGATATTGAGGCGAACACGGGCAAGGCCGAAGAAAATCGTCACGGAATTGAGCAGGACAATGGAAACCGGCGACAAAAAGCCGGACGCGATATTGTTGAGTACCAGCGCAATCAGGATAATGCCGAGTGTCTCGTAATCGGTATTGAGCAGCGCTAGGCCAATGACAATCTCCCCGATATGCAGTGCGATGCTCAACAATGGATTGAACAGACTCAGGATCAAGCCCATCCGCAATAATGCATTCTGTTCTTTTTGCCCCCGCAAAGAAAACTCAAGTTCTTCCCGCCAGTGCCGCGCCCTCTTAAGCTCTTCTTCCAGGTGCGTCACTTCTTCAGGCAGCAGTCCTTCCTGGTTGAGGTGCACCAGCAAGGTGTGATATTCCTCATCTGCGCGTATTTGATTCTTTTCCAGAGCATCCATATCTCTGCGGGCTTGCCGGATCGTGGTAATGGCGCTAACGGGATTCAATCCGACCAGCAGCGTCAGTAAAAACGGTGCGAGTGAGCCTAGAATCAGCAGGAGTAACAACTCCGCGCTTAACTGAAGGGTGGATGCAATCTGCCTCAATTCACCATCCAGGTCAGGCAGTAAAGGGCGCACAAGGGATATAGACAGCACGAAAAGCCCAATATCAATCAGCGGGTTAACCAGGACATAAGTAAATAGCAGTATCCATCTGGTTCTATTGAGGTTGAACCGGACAGTCATCCGTTTTGAAAGGGCAGCCCATATTCTGTAGATGGCGAAAATCAGCACGCCAAGGAGAAAACTCGGCACGGAAGCGATAACGGCAGAAATAAGAAAATTAGCCCCGAATTCATAGTTCGCCAGTATGAGCAGAAATATCCACGAACCGATTGTAGGGAAAACCAGCAGACTGATAAAGAATTCTGGACTATTCGCCCGGCCTACATTGAAGCGGAGTCCTCGGCGTATCAAGACCCGGAGGAGATAACTTTCTGTGAAAATTTCAGCCATGAAAATGACCTTGATATATGATTAAACTCAATTTATTCGTGCCACTTCATAATATAACAACTTATCTCCATCCGCCCTGGGCAGGAGCCAAAGGTCAACGTGGTACTTACTGAAGGGGAAATCGTAAGGGCAGCCCGGCGTGGCTGCCATTTGCTTCGATAATGGATATGGCGAAGGGGCGAGTCAGTGTGGCTTGCCTCTGTTTTTGCCTGTTGAGATCAAAACCCACTCAGCGATTGATCGCCGGCCATTCGCCGGTTTCGTCCAGGCGTTGGGCGGTGCTGGCTGGCAGCGTGAACACGAATACACTGCCACCGCCGGGGTTATCTTCCACCCAGATCGCTCCGCCGTGCGCCTCGACCACCATACGGCAGAATGTGAGCCCGAGTCCCGTGCCCCGCCGTGCGCCGCGCCGCCCTTCAATCTGCACGTAGCGGTCAAAAATGCGTGACTTCTGGTTGTCAGGGATACCCGGCCCGGTGTCGTGGATCTCCACACGGATAAACCCCGCTGCACCCGGTGTCGCCGTCATGGAGGCGGTGATTGACACGACTCCTTCCGCCGGGGTGAACTTGAGTGCGTTATCCACCAGGTTTTGCAGCACACGCTCTACTTTATCGGAATCAACACCCAGAAGCGGCAGTGTATCCGGCACATCGGATGTCACAGTGACTTCCAGTTCATGCGCCATCGGACTGAGTTCCACACATACGCTGTCCACCAGTGTCGCCAGCTCCACTGGTTCAATCTCCAGGGTAAGCTGCCCGCTTTCCATCTTGGAAATGTCGAGCAGCGCATCCACCCGGCTCAGTAACTTGCGAATCGCACGCTGACTGGTATCAGCGGTAGACTGTACCAGCGGCTTCAACTGGCTATCCTCCGGCACAATGTCGCGCAGCATTTTAAGGCCGGTAGTGACAGCCGTCAGCGGGCTGCGCAGGTCATGGACGACCATCCGGGAGAAGTCCTCGCGCATCCGTGCCAGTTCCCGGTCACGGGATTCGTCATAAAACACCAGCAACGCTCCGATAGCCTCGCCGTTTTCGCTGTCTACCGGGATAATCTGCCGCTCAACATACAATGCACCGTGTTCGCCTTCCAGCGTATACGATTTCGGCTCACCGCCGACCCGTTTGCCCGGCACTTGCAGTTCTTTGAGCAAATCGCGTACCTGTTCCGCCGACTCGAAGCCCATGCGCGCCACCAGTTCCAGTTCCGGGTGCGTGAGGAGGGTTTCCACCTGTTTATTGACGATCTGCCGTGCGTTGAGACCGAGCATTTCAACACGGGGGTTTGCCAGCACAATGTGCCCAACCTTACTCACCAGGATAATCGCTTCTTTCATCGCATTGAGAATGACCTGCATCCGGTCACGCGCCTCGCGGACGCGCTCGAACAGCCGCGTATTGTCAATGGCGATGACCGTCTGGCTGGCAAGCTGGGCGATGAAGGTCACGTCATCCTGGGTGAAATCCCCGATCAACTCGCTCTCAATCGTAATCGCCCCGACCACTTCACGGTTACGCAGGATTGGTACACTCACATGCGAATGGACTGTTGTAAGCATGGCGGGCGTGGAGTTTTGCAGCGGCAGGTTGTTGTAGAGAACCGGCTCCCCTGTGCGAAAGACCTCACCTGTAATCGTCTGGTTGATGCGTGTTGACGAAATTGTGAAGTTAGACGGATAGCCAGATTGAGCGACGACTCTGAGTTCGACAGTATCCTCGTCTTTGATAGCAACGAAGCCCATCACCGAATGCGTGCGTTCGATGGCGCGCGCCAGTACGAGGTTACAGATCATGTTGACATTCATGCTGGCGGTCAGCTGCCGCCCCAGTGCCGCCAGTGAATACATTTGCTCGGCGCGTTTTTCCAGCGCCTTATCGATGGTGGAGTGTATCTGGGCGTTCTTGATGGCCTGCGCCGCCTGCCCGGTGAACGTCCGCAGGATTTCGATACTTTCCTCAGTAAAGGTCTGCGTCTGGTTAAAGTAAAAGATGAGCGTGCCGATACTGTTATCGCCCACTGCGAGTGGCAGTTCCAGCCAGGCCTTTTTGCCCTCGCGTTCTAACATGGAACGGTAGGGGGCCGCGCGGTCATCAAGGTCTATATCGTTGATAATGATGGGGCGTTGGTGGGGGTTGTGCAGCAGTGGGCCGGGTGCCGTCGCCACAAAGTAGTCACTCAGCCCGGCGACACGGCTAAGGAGCAGCATAGTGCGCTTTTCATCGCGGTAGAGGTAAACCGCTATCGCCGTCCCATCGGAGATGACCGAACCCGACGAAAGAATCGTATCCAGCACCTCGTCCGGCGAGAGTGTTTCCGTTAACAGCGAGGCGATTCGGTTAAGGATAGTAAGCTGGTTGGCGCGGGCGGTTTGCTGCGCGTAAAGCTGGGCATTGTCAATCGCGATACTGGCAGTCGCCCCCACCACCGCTAAGAGCCGCCGGTCATCCGGGCCAAAGTGCTGCTGCGGGTCGCCGGAAGTCACCACCATCGCACCCAGCAGACGCCCGCCAGCCTGCAGCGGAACACCCAACCACGAATAGATCGTATTGGCAGGCGGCATAACCGCCAGACGTTCGGCCTCGGTCTGGACATCATGAGCGATGAGCAGCGGTTGGCCGGTCTGGAGCAGATGGTCGAGCAGCGTCTTCTTCTGGCTTCCCTCGTGCTCAACGGGTTTTCCCGCTTCGATATACAGTGGATATGTTAGCTCCCCATGCTCGCGGTCATACAGAGCAACCATAAAGTGCTGAACCTGTAATAGTTGCGCCACCTGGTCATAGATCGTATTGAGAATCACCGTGAGGTTCAGGTTGGATTGTAACGCCTGACTGACGGCACTCAGAACACGCTGTTCCTCGACCTGTTTATGCAGGCGGTACTGCGCCCGGCTCGCCCCGTACAGTACGCGGCTGACCAGTACCGCGCCAATCGCGTAGATGATGATCGTGGTCGGGGAAAGGTCAATCAGCAGCGCCCCCAGGATAGCGAAGGGAATCGGCAGCACCAGAATAGCGAAGATCAACCCGGCGTCACGTGCCAGGATCATCTGCACCGAGCGGCCATCGCTGTAGCTTTCGAGCAGGAAGATTGCGAGGTAGATGATGCTGTACGCCAGGCTGAAAATCAGTAGTGGCAGCAGCGAGTTATGCAGGGGTGAGGTCAGCGGGGTGACACCGCTCGCCCATACATAGAGCTGCCCGGCAACCAGGAAACTCAATGTCACACGGGCACTGATGACGACGACACTCTGCGCAGTGCGGGTCGTGATGCGCCGCCGCAGCAGGGTCGTATCGCTGCGGATAACCAGTAACACGCCACCGACCAATCCGCCCAGGAAGATCGCCCACATCATCAGCGGATATGCTACCGGAGGCAGCGACAAGAACGCCACAATGCCTGCCGCATGAGCCGCGCTCAGTTCGCCCTCGGCCAGCAGCAAGCCGTAATAGAGCAAAAAGGCCGTCAGTCCACCGTGGATCAGGGCTTGAATCGAATAATCGGTGAAAGCCGCGCCATCCGGCAGATTAAGCGCCAGGGTTACGAGCGTCACCAGACCGAGCAGCCAGATAATCAGCGTGTTAAAAAGGGATCGTTTCATCAGGATCGTATCTTTAGTTGATCTATATCAACTGTTAGTGTACATCAGATAATCCTGGATGCGACATGACAACCCGTTAGTATTTCGTTTGGCGCGGTCGAAAAGGGCTTTAAGACTACCCTCAAACAACTTTGGGTGCTGTTGAGTTTCTATTGAACAAAGAGAGGAGAATACAGTCAGGACTGATGTGATTCGGGCCATTTTCTGTAGGGTCGAGATGTGCTCGACCCTGTATTCGGTCAACTATGCAACTTCTGATCCTATTCGATGATCACAATGCGTGCCTGGGGTAAGCCCGTTTCGTCCTGGATAATAAGGGTGGATCCAGGAGTCCACAAAGCTTCACTCGATCCCCAGTACAACGCTCCTGGCGTGTTATCCCCTGCACGCGAAAAGATATGGAGGGAAGAACCTCCAAAAAGTCGGAGTTCCGGGAAGGTGAATGTCTGGTCGTCTGGCCCCATAATCTGCCATCCGGTCAAATTCAGAAGAGGGCCGCGATTCTCGATTAAAACGCCTTCTGTTGTGATGTCACCTGTTCCGTCAACGGTGATAATCAAGATTGACTGCAAGGGTAACGGCGTCGATTCAGGGAGGGGGGTAACAGTTTTCACGACTTCCCCTGAATCTCCACAGGCGGTAAGGACTACTACGGCGCTCATGATCAGTAGGAATGACATTAGCTTATGCAATGGGTATATCTCCTCTACGTGGTACATTCAGTACCGCAATATTGTACGTTAACCGCGCTCGAAAGAGTTCAGCGCGGAGTGTGACCATCTACTGGCGAAACCGTTCACCCCAAACTTCTGTTGAAAGTTCCATACGTTTCTGACGTTATTGGCCGACGACAATGCGTCCTTGGGGCCAACCTGTTTCATCCTGGATAATGAGAGTGGATCCAGGAGGCCACAAAGTTTCACTTGATCCCCAGTACAAAACCCCTGGTGTAGTATCCCCTGCACGCGAAAAGATACGGACGGCAGAACCTCGATTAAGCTGATATTCTGGAAAGGTGAAAGTCTTCCCGGCAGGTTCCAGAATTTGCCAACCAGCTAAATCAAGGAGAAAACCCTGGTTCTCGATCAGAATAACTTCCGAATTAATGTCGCCAGCACCTTCAATGGTGATGTTCAGGTTAGCAGCGGCGCGAATCTGTGGTGCTCCGACGAGAGCCGGCGTGGGCTGTAAGGGTAACGAGGTTGCTTCGGGGGTGGCGGTGGTAAGTACAGAATAGCCATCTACTGGCGGAACTGTCCACCCAGAAACTTCGGTTGAAAATCCCATACGTTCGAGATTAGTCGCAACAGCTTTAATCCAGGCCATCCACAGGGGAGCGCCCTCTTCATGAGTATAGCAGTTGCCGATAGTGCTTGGATCGTAGATCACCTCGATATTTAGTGCCAGAGGAGGCAGCCCGTTGTCTGAGAAAGTCATCTCCCATGTGATGGACGCTGTGGCTACGCCATAACAACGTATTGAGGATGCAAAAGCGCCATACCCGTCCCGATAGCTCTTCATCACACCGGCAAAACTCCCCTGAATGACCAGCGTGGCGTCACACGCCTCTCCCGGATCAACCACTGCAAATCTGTTAGCGGCAAGCGCCTGAGCGGGATACTCCAGGGCGGTTTCGGCCATGATGCCACGCAGCTCAACCTGTGAGACATCCAGACATATCGTGTGTACCGTTTGCGCCATCAGGCTTCGATAATCTCGTAGGGCTGGAGGGGTAGGCGATGGGATAACAGTGGGTAAGGAAGTAGCTGAAAGGGGGATAGACCGGGATGTTGAGCCGCAACCGGCCAGGGTGACTACCACCCAGATCAGCGCTGTCAATGCACGAATCTTCGTCATAACCGTTTGCTCCTCGCATCGGTTGCAGTGAACCGTTCACGGAGAAACAAATCGCAGTTGAATATTGAGCTGGTTTCGGTGCCGTCTAATGTTCTTCTGTAGAGATTATGTTTCTATATAAGCTATTATGATCTCCTCCTGACCAGTGTCAATAGAACCGCGTTTTCTGGGTGCATTTCAATATCCGGGCGTTGTCTCGGGCAATCCGTGCCAAGTATTTTGTCGCGCAGTGAGACGGATGTGCCGCATTTTACCGCCATGAAATGGTGTTCAGGGCAGGCAATCAGGGGAGAAGGCAGGGTGTTTTTGCTACAAAACGGATTTGTGCTGCAAGTGCTGCGATTGCCGCAATCCTCCCGTGAGTGGTGGTGTTGCCGTGCTGCAAAAGGCGTAATCCTGCCGCAAAAATGGCGAGAAACCGGATTCTGAGAGGTGGGTGTGGTGGTGGGTTGATGGTATCAGCATAGCACCAGGGTAGCACAAAATGGGTTATCAATGGTGACTATTTGTTAGAACATTTGTTCAGATTTGAAAGGGCCGAGTGGAAAGTAAAGGCAGGCATGAGGCTTGAGTATGGGATTGGTATGTGGTCATTGTTGTCATCACGCCGCCAATAATCTGAAATGCACCCGCGTTTTCTCATGGCAAGGCGCTTAATGTTTGGGACATATCACGGTTTGCGCCACACCAGCGAATAGCGCCACAGCAGATGCCGCCGCACCTGCGCCCCCGGCAGGCCTGCCGCCGCCGCCCGCACCTGTCCTAATGTAAGATACGAGTCGTGCTGGCCGTGCGCTGCCCACGCTTCCTGTGCTTCGTGAGAAGGACGCTGCCACCCGGTTTTGAGCAGGCGCGTCAACCGACTGGCGGGAATACCCGCCGCGCCCCAGATGTAATCCAGCGCCGTATGCGCCTGGTAGAGATCGAGCACCAGCAGCATCCCGCCCGGTTTGAGCGTATCTTTTACCTTGCGCAGTACCGGCTCCAGGGGGATATGGTGCAGGGTGGCAATCGCGGCGACACAGTCGAACGCCTCCGCCGGGACTTCCCATTCGAGGATGTCGCCCTGGCGGTATTCGATGTTGGGGTATGCTGCTGAAGCATCAGAGGCAAGGCGAATCATCTCATTGGAAAGGTCGAGTGCAACAACCTGCCGGGCACGATCTGCCAGCAGCCGGGCAAATGCTCCTCTTCCACAGCCGATTTCCAGGGCGGTATCCAGGCGCGGGGGGAGCTGCCGCAGTAAAAACGGATGATAGTGGCTGTTGTGGCTCCAGCCATCTGCATCCAGGTGAGCCAGCCGGTCAAAATCGGCGCGGATTGTCTCCATCGGTACATCCGACATATCGTTCATCAGGAGTACACTCCACTCTGTCGAATCCGAAATGTAGACGAGTCTTCCAGAGAATCGCGCCTGAGGTGATATTTCAGCAGGGCATAGAAAAACACCACCGAACTGAGTGTCTCCACAAATGATTCGAGACCGTTCAACGCGGCCATAAGGAGCGCCGTCTGCTGACTGACTTCGATATATCGGTTGTCCTGAATGAATAGCGCGGATGCCAAGTCAATGCCAAATGACCCGACCACAAACAGGACGCCACCCAGGATGAACAGCACCAAGGTCTGCCGATTTAGGCGCAGCAGAAAAGGCAGATAGAGCACCAGCAGCACCAGCCCGAACAACCCGGCAAATAACACTGATGTATACCAGTACCAGTTATCGCGGAAATAGTCAATCTGGCTGATCCAGGTGCGGAATACAGCAAAAAACACTTCATTGCCATTGGTGAGTTTTTCCAGTGCCAGCAGCAGGAACACGACGAACAACCCGGCCCAATAAACAACCACCACCCCACGCCGCATCCCGGCAATCCGTATACTGATGAGCGCACACACAATGAGCAAAGTCGCGTTATACAACGTAAGTATTGTGCTGGAAAGCCCGATTGCGCCCAACTGGTTTTTGTATGTGTCAATATCGGTACCAGGGACAAAAATCGTGTAGGACAGGACGGTACTCACCAGCGCGAAAGCCAGGGCGATAAGGGCCAGGAAGCCGGCATAGCGGGCAGGAGTGAGTCGGTTGAACATTTGGTGAACCTTTCGGGGAAATGGCGGATAACTTCTGTGCATTGTAAGCAGCGGGGGCTAACATAGGACTAACCCGACAGGGAGCTTGGACGCGAAAAGCACGCTGGCGTTTGCTTTTTAAGACGGCCAGCAGACGACCTGCTGTTCACCGCACCCGGCGAGAAATCAGGGGCGAATCAACGACAGGACATGCTCCAATCGTTTGAGGTCGTGAGAGAGTTGGCGAGCGATTTCCCGGCCACAACTGACCAGAAACGGGTAATGTTCGTTCTCCTGGTATGCCCACCAGCGGGCATACTGGATGGCTGCCGCCAGCAAGTCCACCGACGGAACTTCCGCTGCACCCAGAACCAGTGGGAAGAAGTCAAAACGCTGGGTGAATTTGCGCACCTCGTCGTTGGTACACAGTTCGACTTCCGAAAGACTCATCGGGGGGCGCGGGGGCAGGCTGTGGACATAGGTGTCGTGCGCGGTGTATTGGTAGCCGACATTCAGCACACTGATTTCCATCGGCACCATGCGGTTCTCGCGCTGGTCACGCAGTACGTTGCTGTTGACGCTTTCGGCCATCACCAGTTCGTTCACCAGGAGGTCGTCCTTGATTTCGACGGCATAGATCAGGCCGATAACCTGCACAGCGTCATCATTGGTGATTGGCACTTTGACGAACGCGCCGAAGTTATGTTCATTATTCACGCGGTTGCTCTGGGTGCCGCAGGTAAACCCGCGTGTACTGGCCCGCAGCACCCGCCCAACCATGTATTTTTGTGCCACCATGTAATGTCTCCTTTCACTGTTGGCTACTTGCCGCTGGCAGTTAGCTGATTAGCGTCTTAGCTGGTTAGCGTCTTAGGAATTTGGGTTAACCGGCTATTAACCTGCCTGCCCTTAAGACTCAGGACTTTTTACTCGGTACTTTCAACTTAGGGGCACGATGATGCGCTAATGCAAATTAGCCCGGTGATTACCATTCGTAGGGACGCCCTTCTGGGCGTCCACCGGACAGGCAGAAGCCTGTCCCTACACGTCTCTCCATCAAGACTCAGCACAAAAGACTCAGGGCTGCCCTATATCTCAAACGCACGTTTCGTGCTGCGAGCCAGTTCCTTGCCCCAGGACTTGGCGGAAAACGGGTGCGGGTCGAGTCCCTTGCGCCGCAGTTCGAGCGCGATCATTTCGTCCAGTTTGGCTTTATCGCGGCTGGTGACCACCGCCAGTTCATCGGCGCGGGTGAGCGCGTAGGGGTACGGATTGCGCCCCTGCATCCGGCACTGCTCGACCAACAGGCCGTGCAATTCAGTCACCGCCGTTTTGTCCCGTGCTACCCACATTGGAATATCCACACGGGCAATCGAACTCTGATAGCCGGTGGAAACTTTGAGATAGAAGTAGGCGATTTCGTAACTCTCGCCGCGCTGCCGGAATTTGAGATTGCGGGGCGAGTTCTGCACCATCAGAGCCGAACGCTCACCCGGCTTAAGGATAATATCAAACAGGTGTATATCGCGCAGGCCTTCCAGGTCGCCTCCCGTACTGAGGTCAGTGTGATATACCTCGGCGTCGGTCAGACTCAACAGGTACAGCAGGCGGATGACAACACGGCTGCGCGTTGGGTTATCCACATATCCAGCCAGCAGCGCCCCGGTATCATATAAATGCACTAATGCGCCCTGATAGTCATTCATGAGGAACTCGTGGCCGGTAATATCGGCATTGACACTGAACATCAGATGATTGTCGTAGAGCGCGATGAGCGGGCGTGGGTGGTCGCGCAGGTCCCAGGCGAGTTTGCCCAACTGCTGCATTTCGGTCACAGTACGGCGGGCATCCACCGTCCGGCTGCGGATTAAGCGCCCGGATTTATCGTGAACATGCTCTTTGTGGAAGAAAAGCTGCGGGATAGTCAACTGATGCGGCGTTTCGTCGCTGCCATGATGGTAAACGAACAGGCCGGTATTGATAAGAAAGTAGTGGAAAGGCGACTGCTCGTTGGGGTAAATCTGTGACCCATCAGCGGCGATGACCGTGCCGCTGGCCGGGGCTGGCTTGGGTGCCGGGAATACCGCATTAATCGGCTCGTGGTAGGGAGCATCCAGCGGGGCCGCTCCCCGGTAACCGCTGATATCGGGTTGGCGAGTGAGGTTAACTCGCCGGTGGATGAAATCGAGATCACTGGCGGCGGCGAACCGTTCACGAGCCACTTGCAGACGCCCCCCCAGATCGAAGTCGAGTTCGTCCAGCATCCGCCCCATTTTGGAAACCTGATCTACAATTTTGTTGAACTCCAGCGCCAAAGATCGCCCTCGCCTGTAGTATTTCATTTACGTTATGGTCATGTTGACAACAGGTTAGCACGATTGTTCTAAATAGTCAAGCGAGCAGAAAAAGCCCCGGCGAAAGGGTATTGCGCAGGAACGTTAAAATTGCTATTATTTTAATGTGGCAATATCCTGAAGTTACGTTATAATTTGTAACATCGTCGGAAATCACCACAATTCCTGTTCAGCGTTGCAAGTGTAAACCTGCAATTTATCCTGGTTTCGCACAGATTTCATTCCTGAAGCAGTTGTTTTAACCTCTTTTAAAAATACTGTTAATCACTAAAAACTTGTTTGAGCTTTCCGCAAAGTAACTTTTGATGAGCCAGGTAGGAGAAGTATGGCAGCAAATCAAATACTGGAGAGCGTCAACATTGGCCGCACGAAAGAACTGGTTTTCGCCGGGGATGGTGTGCGGTTGGCAGGTCAGATTGATTACCCCACAGTTCCCACTGGAAAACAAACATTCCCTCTCATTTTTCTCCTACACCATGCCGGGTGTGTTAGCCGCAGCGGCTATGAACACTATGCCCAATTAGGCGTAGAAGCCGGGTATGCTGTATTCCGTTGGGATAAACGGGGTACCGGGTGCAGTGGCGCGGGCGGGCGTGGTTCGACTACCCAGGATGCCGTGGACGCCTATGAGTATGCGTTGGACCAACCGGGGGTTGACCGTCGTAAGATGGTAATTATCGCTCAGGGTGCCGGGACCGGCTTGCTGGGCAGCGCTTATGGCCTGTTCGCCCGCATCCAGCAGCCGTACGGCGTCGTGCTGGTGGCGAACATGCTGGATGAAACCGCTGTGCAGGCCATTGATTCCCGTGTCCAGATTGTTGTCGGCCAGAATGACTGGAATCCCTGGCGGCGGTACGGCCAGGCGGCGTGTGAGGCTCATCTTGCTGCATACAGGCATGGGGCCTCTTTTTATGTGGCACCGGAGGCAGACCGGATGCTGGTTGACCCGCGCACCGAAACATTCCATGCCGGGGCCAAGCGGGCGATTCGAGAATGGTTGGAGAGCATTTGAGTACGTTTTCAGTCAACTTATCCGGCAAAACCGCGCTCGTAACGGGCGCGGGTGCCGATGTTGGACGAGCGGTGGCGCTGGCGTTAGGACAAGCGGGCGCCGCTGTTGTTGTCAATGATCTGAATCCTGACCGCGTGGAAGATGTGGCCGGGGAAATCACCGCCGCAGGTGGCCGGGCGCTGGCCTGGCAGGGCGATGTCTCCAACCGTTTCCAGGTGGGTTCGATGATTGAAACGGCACGGGATACTTTCGGGCGGATTGACATCCTGGTTAATGGTGCCGGGGCGAAGAAGCTCGGCCCGGCCCTCAAACTGGATGAATGGGACTGGCGGCGACTGCTGGAAGTCAACCTGACCGGGGCATTTTTTTGTTCCCAACTCCTGGGCCGGGTGATGGCCGATGAAGGCGGCGGCGTGATTGTGAATATCGCCGCGTCTGCCGGGCATCCGCACCCGCTGGCGGAAGGTGTGGGCTATGTCGCCAGTAAAAGCGGGCTGGTGGGGTTGACGAAACAGTGTGCCCGCGAGTTTGCCCCTATGGGTATCCGTGTGAATGCCGTGTGTCCTGGCAATATCCCGGAACTGTTTGAAACACCGGGCTACACGCCGGATAACGCCCAGAGTCGCTGGGGGACGCCCGACGAGGTGGCCGGGTTGGTGCTGTTCCTGTGTTCGGATGCGGCCAGCTTTATCACCGGGCAGGCGATCAACGTGGACGGTGGTGAGGGCATGGTATAAATGCCGCATCGTTAGGTAAAAGGTACCGGATTCACCGGGTTTCCAGGTGTGAACTTTTCATAAAAAGTGTAAATGTTTTTCCATCTTAATTGACATTCCATTAAGTATCTGCTATCGTTTAATCAGGTGAGCTTACCAGTTCACTTTCATCAACCCACTATTCTATATGACAGGGAGAACTTATCACCATGCTGTATCAACCACGTGAAGAAGGACAGGGTCTGGTCGAATACGCGCTCATTCTGGTGCTGGTCGCCGTCGTCGTGATCGTCATTCTGGCGCTGCTTGGCCCGGCCATCGGTAACATTTTCTCGAATATCGTCAACACTCTCTAAGGCGATCCGTTTTTCACATCCAGGGCGGCCTGCGGGTCGCCCATTTGATTCCCCAACCCGTCTACTCATTCACATTGTCCCAATGACCTCGAAGTGCATAATCCAACACGGAAATCCCCTGTATGGGCAGGTCGGCTGCGATTCTACAAGTAAACCAGGCTCGCGTCTGAGGATTTAATGAGTTTTTTACAGGAGAACCCCTCTTTTCTGGTTGCCTTTTCCTCCCAGATTCACCTATAATGAAATTCAGGGTATTTACTTTTCCCGCCTTCAACAGCGTATGTCAAGGAGTATTTAATCTATGAAATCCCGTATTGTGACTTTGCTACTGGCGTTAGTGCTGGTTTTGATGCTTGTCCCGGCAGTGAGCGCTCAGGGTGACCCGTCGTGCCTGGGACTTTCGGCAGATGACTGCACAATTTTGCAGACTGCCACCGCCAACAGTGAAAACATGACTTCCTTCAATATAAGCTACAACTTCAACTTCGGTCTGAGTGGTCTGTCTATGCTTGCTCCCGGCACCAGCGACATTATGCTGACTTCCGACGGCGGCGGCCCATTCGCCATGGATATGGCGATGATGACCCCGGATAATCCGTTTGCCGGCCTCCAGTTAGCGATGGATCTGAACGGCAGCCTCAACGATGGCACCAGCGAACAGAGCGGCAGCTTCAGCTTTGTGATCGTAGATGGCAATTTCTACATGCAGGACCCCACCAGCGGCCAATGGGCAGGTGTCAACCTCATGGAACTGGTGAACTCCGGCGCGCTGGAACAGGCCGGACTGCCGATCACCCCGGAAATGCTGATGGGTGGAATGGCTGGCGCTGAAGCCGGCAGCACCGACCCGATGGCGGCGCTCTCCATGCTCGGCCTGGGCGATATGGACCCGAACAGCCTGATGAACATTCCAGGCTTCATCACCAACGCCCGTCTGGCCGACGAAAGCATGATGGGGCAGACCATGTACCCGTTCACCACGACCATTGATATGGCCCCGCTGTTCGCTTCACCGGAATTCAACCAGATTCTCAGTGGCGTTCTCGAAACAGCGGGATCGAGTGACCCCAGCATGGCGCAGGTTGGCCCGATGGTGGCGATGCTGTTGCAGAACAGCCAACTCACGATCAGCACCGGCCAGTGGATCGGCGCGGACGATATGTTCGTCCACCGCTTCACCCTGGATATCAATGCAGTGATTGATCTGTCAGCCCTGATGGGTGGTGCTGGTTCGACCAGCAATACCGCACAGCTCCCGCCAATCAACTTTAACATGAGCCTGGATGTCAGCCTCAGCGACATCAATGCCCCGGTGAGCGTGGTCGCTCCCGAAGGCGCTCAGATCATCCCGGCTTCGACCTTCATGGGCGGCGCTCAGTAAGATCAGAATCGCGCTAAGCAACAAAATGGGTTGTCCCTGGTGGGGCAGCCCGTTTTTTATTCAGTCATGACACCCACGCCCAGAAAACGTGGTTTTTCCATGCGATTGAACCGATACTAAGCATCAAGGCGTCGTCTGGCGTAAACGACTCGGAATATCCGTCTGCTTTGCTTGAAACGTGCTTCCCAGAGCGCACACAGTGATCACTCTGCATCATCGGCGGTCTGCCGGTTTGACTGCCTGCCTAACTTAGAAGCCATTTGAAAAGTCAATTTGCTGCCTGAAGTCGTACTAAACGGCGCA